>NC_012522.1:7304723-7913450 GCF_000010805.1 Rhodococcus opacus B4
ATGGCGGTGGCGTGGTGGTTCTTCGTCGCGATCATGCCGGTGGCCGGGGTCGTGTTCGCCCTCGACGGAGTGCTGCTCGGGGCCGGGGACGTCGCCTTCCTCCGGAATGCGACGCTGGCCTGCGCGCTGGCCGGGTTTCTGCCGCTGATCTGGCTGTCGATGCTGAACGACTGGGGCCTGGCGGGAATCTGGACGGGACTCACGGTGTTCTTAATTCTTCGGATGCTCGCGGTCGTGTGGCGGGTCGGATCCGGCCGCTGGGCAGTGGTCGGGGCCGACCTGCAGGAACGGCACGGACCGGACGGCAATCCGGTGACGGAGCACGATCGGAAAGGTGGTTGACGTGGCACCCAAACTGATGGCGGTGAGCGACACCCATGTGGGGCACCGGGGTAACCGCCCGATCACCGAGGACATCTACCCGGACTCGCCCGAGGACTGGCTGATCGTCGCCGGGGACGTCTCGGAGAAGACCGACGACATCCGGTGGGCGCTGAAACTCCTGCGCAGTCGTTTCGCGCAGGTCATCTGGGTTCCGGGCAACCACGAACTGTGGACGACCGCGAAAGACCCGGTGCAGATCCACGGCGCCGCCCGCTACGACTACCTGGTCACCATGTGCCGCGAGATCGGGGTCATCACGCCCGAGGACCCGTTCCCGGTGTGGGAGGCGGAGGACGGCCCGGTGACGCTGGTCCCGATGTTCCTGCTGTACGACTACACGTTCCTGCCCGACGGCGCCGCCACCAAGGAGGAAGGTCTCGCGATCGCGCGGGAGAAGAACGTGGTGGCCACGGACGAGTTCCTGCTGTCGAGCGAACCGTACGGAACCCGGGACGCCTGGTGCCGCACCCGCGTCGAGTCGACGAAGGCCCGGCTGGATGCCCTGCCCGCCGGCACCCGCACCGTTCTCATCAACCACTTCCCGTTGGTGCGTCAGCCGACGCAGGTGCTGTGGTACCCGGAGTTCTCCCTGTGGTGCGGCACCGAACTGACCGCGGACTGGCACACCCGGTACAACGCCGTCTGCGCCGTGTACGGGCATCTACATATTCCGCGCACCACCTACTACGACGGGGTGCGGTTCGAGGAGGTGTCGCTGGGCTACCCGCGGGAGTGGCAGCGGCGGGGACTGCCGGACAACCTGCTGCGGCAGATCCTTCCGGTGCCGGAGTATCCGCCGGGAACGCTGAACAAGTGGGGCGGCCACTTCAAGGTCACTCCCGAACAGGAAGCCGAAGTGGAGAAGATGCGGGCGAGGGGGGCCCTGTGATCGAGAGAATTCTGCCCGCCGGCGTGGTGTCCTCGGAACTGTTCGAGGATCCGGCGGGGCTGCGTCCGCACCCGCAGGAGGAGGCGCTGATCGGGCGGGCGGTGGAGAAGCGGCGACGCGAATTCACCACCGCGCGGCACTGCGCCCGCCTGGCGATGACGAAGCTGGGTGTGGACCAGGCCCCTGTTCTGCGGGGCGACAAGGGTTCCCCGGTGTGGCCGCGCGGCGTGGTCGGGAGCCTCACCCACTGCGACGGGTACCGCGGCGCGGCGCTCGGCTACGCGATGCAGGTGCGGTCCGTCGGCATCGACGCCGAACCGCACGATGCGTTGCCCGACGGTGTGCTGGAGGCGGTGAGTCTGCCCGCCGAACGCGACTGGCTGTCGGGTGCGGCGGACTCCGGCCGGTGGCGCTCGGCCACCGGTGGTCCGGTGCACCGGGACAGGCTGCTGTTCTGCGCGAAGGAAGCCACGTACAAGGCGTGGTTCCCGCTCACCGCCCGGTGGCTCGGGTTCGAGGACGCGCACATCACGTTCGAGGCGTCCGGCGACGGCACCGGCACGTTCCATTCGGATCTGCTCATCTCCGGGGAGACCGTCGCTGGGCCACCGCTTGCGTCGTTCGACGGACGGTGGATGGTGTCCGACGGCCTGATCATCACCGCCATTGCGGTGCACTGATTTCGATGCCGTGACGGCGGCTGGCAGAATCGGGCCTCGTGTCTGCACGTGAAAAGCCTTCCTCCGGTCTCGTCGGCGCCGGACTGCTCATCGTCGACAAGGACGCGGGCGTCACCAGCCACGACGTGGTGGCCCGGTGCCGCAAGCTGCTCGGCACCCGAAAGGTCGGTCACGCGGGCACTCTGGACCCGATGGCCACGGGAGTGCTGGTGCTCGGTGTGGAGCGGGCGACGAAGCTGCTGGGGCTTCTCGCGCTCACCACCAAGGCGTACACGGCCACGATCCGGTTGGGGCAGGCCACCACCACCGACGACGCGGAGGGTGAGATCGTCGCGTCGGCGGATGCATCCGGCGTGAGGGACGAGGAGATCGCCGCGCAGGTGCGCACCCTCACCGGGGACATCCAGCAGATCCCGTCGAGCGTCAGTGCCATCAAGGTGGACGGCCGGCGGGCGCACGCACTGATCCGTGCCGGTGAGGAGTTCGAACTCGCTCCCCGGTCGGTCACGGTGTCCCGGTTCGACGTGGTCGCGAGGCGCACCGAGGGCCCGTTCGTCGACCTCGACGTCGAGGTGGAATGTTCCTCCGGAACCTATGTTCGGGCGCTCGCACGTGATCTGGGGATCGCGTTGATCGGCGTCGGCGGACATCTCACGTCGCTGCGACGGACCCGGGTGGGACCGTTCACCCTCGAGCACGCGCGCACGCTGGAACAGCTGGCCGAGGAGCCCGGCGTGAGCCTCGACATCGATTCCGCCGCGCAGACCGCGTTCCCGCACCGGCAGATCGACGCCGACGAGGCCGAAGCGATCAGTCAGGGCCGCTGGCTCGAGCCGATCGGCATGAAGGGCGTCTACGCCGCGATCGATCCGAGCGGGCACACGATCGCGCTGCTCCAGGAACGTGGGAAGCGGGCGAGTTCGGTGATGGTGGTCCGTCCCGCGACCCTGAGGTAGCGGCTCACACCATCCAGATGGCTTGGGCTGCGGGGTTTCCGAGCTCGACGGTGTCTTCCTGGACACCGATCCGGACCGACACGGTGCCGGCGTAGTCGCGTCGCTCCAGCACCGTCACCGTGACGTCCAGTGCCACACCCACAGAGTCGAAGTACCGCAGCATGGCCGGGTCGGAGTCCGAGATGCGGGCGATGCGGCCGCTCTCGCCGTCGACGAAGTCGCTGAGCTGACGTGCCGGGGGAGTGGGCACCGACCCGTCGACCGCGGGAATCGGATCGCCGTGCGGATCGCGTTCGGGATGACCGAGCTTGGCGTCCATCCGGGAGATCATCAGATCCGAGACGGCGTGCTCGAGCACCTCCGCCTCGTCGTGCACCTCGTCCCAGCCGTATCCCAGTTCGTGCACCAGGTACGTCTCGATGAGGCGGTGCCTGCGGACCATTCCGACGGCGGCGACGCGCCCCGCTTCGGTCAGGGCGATCGACCCGTAGCGGGCGTGATCGACGAGACCCTGATCGGACAGTTTCCGGATGGCCTCCGACACGGTGGACGCCGACACCCCGATCTTCTCGGAGAGCAGTTTCGTGGACACCCGCTCCTGCGACCACTCCTGAACGGTCCAGATGACCTTCAGGTAGTCCTGCGCCACTGCCGAGAGCGCCCCGGTCTCGGAGGTCGAGTCCTCGGTCACGCTCTGGTCATTCTTGTTCACCGCCACGACAACGAGCTTAGGCAAGTCTTACCCGCGAGACACATCGACACACCTGATCCGTCCCCGCGGGACGTCACCGGCGACCGCGAACCGCGAGGTCGTGACGGTTCTCCGCCACGCCGGACCGCCGGACAGCCGGTCCGAAGATGAACATCGGCGCGCGGCACCGTAGGCTGCCACTCGTGCTGAGATGGCGTGGTCTCGACGAGGTTCCTGCCGACTGGGGTCGTTGTGTTCTCACGATCGGCGTATTCGATGGCGTGCACCGAGGTCACGCCCAATTGATCAGTCGAGCGGTGGCGGCTGCCCGCACGCGTGGAATACCCAGCGTGCTCATGACTTTCGATCCTCATCCGATGGAAGTGGTTCGTCCGGGCAGTCATCCTGCCCAGCTCACGACGCTCGCCCGCAGGGCGGAGCTCGCGGAGGAGCTGGGCATCGACGTGTTCTGCGTCATGCCGTTCACCGCCGAGTTCATGAAGCTGACGCCGGAGCGCTACGCCCACGAGATCCTCGTGGAGCGCCTGCATGTGGCGGACGTCGTCGTCGGTGAGAACTTCACGTTCGGCAAGAAGGCCGCGGGCAACGTAGACCTGCTGCGGCAGATCGGCGACCGGTTCGGGTTTGCGGTCGACGGTGTGACGTTGCTCGCGGAGCACGCGGTCACGTTCTCGTCCACCTACATCCGTTCGTGCGTGGACGCCGGCGACATGGCCGCCGCGACGGAGGCCCTCGGCCGCCCGCACCGCGTCGAGGGTGTCGTCGTCCACGGGGACGGTCGTGGCCGCCAGCTCGGCTACCCGACCGCGAATGTCGCGCCGCCGATGTACGCCGCGATTCCCGCGGACGGCGTGTACGCCGCCTGGTTCACCGTGCTCGGGCACGGAGTCGACCTGGGCACCGTCACTTCCGGCGAGCGGTACATGGCTGCCGTGTCGGTGGGCACCAATCCGACGTTCTCCGGGCGGACGCGCACGGTGGAGGCCTTCGTCCTCGACCGGGAAGCCGACCTGTACGGCCAGCACGTGGCCGTGGACCTCGTCGAGCGCCTCCGTGGGATGGAGAAGTTCGACTCCGTCGACGACCTGATCGTCGCGATGGGGAAGGACGCCGAACGTGCGCGCGCGATCCTGGCGGCGTCGGAGGACGTGCGGTAAAGCTGTCCCATTTCAGCTGGTAAAGTAGTCCGCTGGCGTGCGCTGCGGTTCGCGGCGGCCGCGCCGAGTTTCGATCCTTGCACGCGAACGTCATCACCAGGAGTGAACCAGTGGCATTGACCACCGAAGAGAAGAAGCAGGTTCTGAGCGAGTACGGCCTGCACGAGACCGACACCGGTTCGCCGGAGGCGCAGGTGGCCATGCTCACCAAGCGCATCGTCGATCTCACTGAACACCTCAAGATGCACAAGCACGACCACCACTCCCGCCGCGGCCTCCTGCTGCTGGTCGGACGCCGTCGTCGTCTGCTCAAGTACGTCCAGAAGGTCGACATCGCGCGTTACCGCTCGCTGATCGAGCGTCTCGGCCTGCGTCGCTGAGTTTCGCAACACGGCGATCATTTCGATCGCAAATCACTCCGGTAGCCGGCGGGGCCTTGCTTAGACTGGGCCTCGCTGGCTATCGGTGTTAGCTGCCGAGGGCAGCACTACCGTATGCACCCGAGAATGTGGTGTCGGTCTTCGGTAGTGGTCTTCCGGACACGGTCCGGCGGACTTCGATCGACGGCCGCCTCCGCACAGTGACATCCCGAGAACTCGAGAGGGGGATGTCCCTCAGGTGCGCAGTTCTCGCCAGGAGGGTGAGAACGCCCCCGCGGGTACGGCGAAGACGAGAGGGAAGTGAAAAGAAGAGATGACAGAGAATTCCGCAGTAGAGGTCGATGAGGGCGTGTTCGAATCCACCGCCGTGATCGACAACGGGTCCTTCGGAACCCGCACCATTCGTTTCGAGACCGGTCGCCTCGCGCAGCAGGCCGCCGGTGCCGTCGTCGCCTACCTGGACGACGAGACGATGCTGCTGTCCGCAACGAGCGCCAGCAAGCACCCCAAGGAGCACTTCGACTTCTTCCCGCTGACGGTGGACGTCGAGGAGCGCATGTACGCCGCGGGCCGCATCCCCGGGTCGTTCTTCCGTCGTGAGGGCCGCCCGTCCACGGACGCGATCCTGACCTGCCGCCTGATCGACCGGCCGCTGCGTCCGTCGTTCGTCGACGGTCTCCGCAACGAGATCCAGGTCGTGGTCACGGTAATGAGCCTGAACCCGCAGGATCTGTACGACGTGGTCGCGATCAACGCCGCATCCGCCTCCACCCAGATCGCCGGACTGCCGTTCTCCGGCCCCGTCGGTGGCGTGCGTGTCGCGCTCATCACGTCGGACGAGAACAAGGCCGGCCAGTGGGTCGCATTCCCCACCGTCGAGCAGCTCGAGAACGCCGTCTTCGACATGGTCGTCGCCGGCCGCATCGTCTCCGGCAGCGGTGACGACGCCGACGTCGCGATCATGATGGTCGAGGCCGAGGCCACCGACAACGTGATCTCCCTGATCGACGGCGGCGCACAGGCTCCCACCGAGACGATCGTGGCCGAGGGCCTCGAAGCCGCCAAGCCGTTCATCGCTCGCCTGTGCACCGCGCAGCAGCAGCTCGCGGTCAAGGCGGCCAAGCCCACCGGTGACTTCCCGGTCTTCCCGGCGTACCAAGACGACGTGTTCGCCGCCGTCGAGGCCGCCGCAGCGGAGAAGCTCAGCGCGGCACTGACCATCGCCGGCAAGCAGGAGCGCGACGACAAGACCGACGAGGTCAAGGTCGAGGTCCTCGAGCAGGTCGCCCCGAACTTCGAGGGACGCGAGAAGGAACTCGGAGCGGCGTTCCGCTCGCTGACGAAGAAGCTGGTCCGTCAGCGCATCCTGCGCGACCAGTTCCGCATCGATGGCCGCGGCATCACGGACATCCGTTCGCTGTCGGCCGAGGTCGCCATCGTTCCGCGTGCGCACGGCTCCGCTCTGTTCGAGCGCGGCGAGACCCAGATCCTGGGTGTCACCACCCTCGACATGGTGAAGATGGCGCAGCAGGTCGATTCGCTCGGACCCGAGACGACCAAGCGGTACATGCACCACTACAACTTCCCGCCGTACTCCACCGGTGAGACGGGACGCGTCGGTTCGCCGAAGCGCCGCGAGATCGGTCACGGCGCGCTGGCGGAGCGGGCTCTCATGCCCGTGCTGCCCAGCGTCGAGGAGTTCCCGTACGCCATCCGTCAGGTCTCGGAGGCACTCAGCTCCAACGGCTCCACCTCGATGGGTTCCGTGTGCGCGTCGACCCTCGCACTGCTGAACGCCGGTGTGCCGCTGAAGGCTCCGGTCGCCGGTATCGCCATGGGCCTCGTCTCCGACCAGGTCGACGGTGAGACCCGGTACGTCGCGCTGACCGACATCCTCGGTGCCGAGGACGCGTTCGGCGACATGGACTTCAAGGTCGCGGGCACGAAGGACTTCGTCACGGCTCTGCAGCTCGACACGAAGCTCGACGGCATCCCGTCCAAGGTCCTCGCCGGTGCGCTGTCGCAGGCCAAGGATGCACGGGCGACGATCCTCGAGGTCATGGCCGAGGCCATCGACACCCCCGACGAGATGAGCCCGTTCGCCCCGCGCGTCACGGCCATCAAGGTCCCCGTCGACAAGATCGGTGAGGTCATCGGCCCCAAGGGCAAGATGATCAACTCCATCACCGAGCAGACCGGCGCCAACATCTCCATCGAAGATGACGGCACCGTGTTCGTCGGTGCGACGGACGGCCCGTCCGCGCAGGCCGCGATCGACATGATCAACGCCATCGCCAACCCGCAGCTGCCGAAGGTCGGCGAGCGCTTCCTGGGTACGGTCGTCAAGACCACCGCCTTCGGCGCGTTCGTGTCGCTCCTCCCCGGCCGCGACGGATTGGTGCACATCTCGAAGCTGGGCAGTGGCAAGCGCATTGCGAAGGTCGAGGACGTCGTGAGCGTCGGCTCGAAGTTGCGTGTCGAGATCGCCGACATCGACAACCGCGGCAAGATCTCGCTGATCCCCGTCGAAGAAGACGGCGCTGCGGCTCCGGCCGAGCAGAGCGAAGAGGCGGCTGCCGAGAAGTAGCCTTCTCCCGGTCATCACGCCGGCGGCCCCGCACGAATTCTCGTGCGGGGCCGCCGGTGTCTTCGGGTCCGGTGTCGGGAGGGTCAGGAGGTCGGTGCCGCGGTGAACCGCCCGACATACCGCCGCTGCCACGGCGTCTCGACCGCGCGCGGGTGATAGTGCTGCCGGACGAAGGCGACGGCGTCCCGCGCAGGGACCCCGTCGAACACGGCGATGCAGGCGAGGGCGGTGCCCGTCCTGCCGCGGCCGCCCCCGCACGCCACCTCCACCCGCTCGGATGCGGCGCGGCGCCACACCTCGCCCAGCGCATCCCGGGCGTCGCGGCGGTCCCGGGGCAGCGCGAAATCGGGCCACCGGACCCACCGTGAGTCCCACTGCACCGCCGGCGGCGTGCGCCCCAGCAGGTACACGCCGAAATCGGGCAGGGGGCCGTCGGGGAGCGGTCGTCGCAGCCCCCGGCCGCGGACGAGACGCCCGGACGGCAGGTGGAGGATTCCGGGAGCCTCAGCGTCCCAGGTGTCGGTCATGGTCGTCACCCTAGCGTCGCACTGCGTCGGGAACCGGGGGCAGACGGTCCGACCGTGGGCGCGGAGCGCCCGCACCGGACTACGGATCCACGCGGATTAGCCGTTGCCTCGTCGGTGTTGGAATCAGTACGGAACGGCAGACACCGTTGCCGAGTAGCAACGCACCGATGCACTGCTCACGAGGGAGTGCATTCTCAGCGATCCGACCTGGACCGGTGGGTATCGGAGCGGTGAGGAGTGGTCATGACCATGGCACGCTCATTCGTGAGCTGCGATCCGGAAACCTGTCTCGCCAGCTGTCTGCCGCGCGACGTCACCCGCAGCGTGCTCGGCCACCGGCGGGTCACGATGAATCTCGACATCACCGGCCACGGCACATGGCTCGTCCGCCTCGACGAAGGCACGGTCACGTACGGACGCGGCGGGGTTGCGCATCCGACAAGCACCATCCGTACCGACGCGGCGACTCTCGGCGACCTGCTCGCCGGCCGAGTCAGTGTGGCCGACGCCTTCTTATCCGGAGCACTCGAGATCCGGGGCAGCATGACGACGGTCCTCGCGATCGGCGGTACCCTCGCGCCCGACGTCGAGTTGCCGACCCGGGCACAGGCCCGCGAGACCAGTGCCTACGGGGTACGCACGGGATACCTCGAAGTGGGTGCCCCGGGCACACGGCCGGTGGTGCTGTTGCACGGTCTCGGCGCCAACAACTCCTCCATGCTGCCGGTGCTGGCCGACCTCGCATCGGATCATCGGGTGATCTGCCCCGATCTTCCCGGGTTCGGGTCCTCGGCGGCCCCGGCCTGGCGGTACACCCCCGAACAATTGCATCGCTGGTTGCGTGCCTTCCTCGATGTGGTCGACGCCCGCGGCGCCGCGCTGATCGGACATTCTCTCGGCGGCCGTGTCGCTCTCGAACTCGCGCTGCGCGACCCGGATGCCGTGACCGGGTTGGTTTTGCTGTGCCCGGCGATGGCCTTCCGCCGCCGGCGCCGTCTGACCTCACTGGCCCGGTTGCTTCCGCAGGATGTGGCGCGGCTTCCGCTCGCCGTGCCGCCGCGGCTGCTCCACGCGGGGACCCGTGCCGGGCTGCGGGCGCTGCTGGCGGATCCGGACGTGGTGCCCCGGCACTGGTACGAGGCCGCAGCGGACGAATGGGAGCTGTCGTTGCGACATGCTTCGCGCCGCCGGGCGCTGTGGTCGGCGCTGCTCGGACTGTATCTCGACGAACCGTTCGGGGAAACCGGGCTCTGGGACCGGATTTCGGGCCTCGAAGTGCCTGCACTGTTCCTGTGGGGCGACCGCGACACTCTCGTTCCCGCCCGATTCGACAGGCACGTCACGAGCGCCGTGCCCACCGCCAGGTCGGTGACGTTGCGAGCCTGTGGGCATGTTCCTCAGTTCGAGCAGCCCGAGACGACCCTCCGCCTGATCCGCGAGCAGCTCGCCGTTACTTCACGGCGGGGTGCGGTCGGAAAGCGGCGACCCAAGCGGGCACGACCCGGCGCCGGCACCGGTCGCATCGCCTGAGCGCCGGGGGTGGCGCCGGCGTCCGATCGGGACCCGGTTGAGCGATGATGGGATCAACCGCGGCAACGATCTCGGACGAGCACGCGGAGGAGGAGTGACCGGTGAAGGCAGTCATGTACTCCGAGTTCGGACCGCCGGAAGTCGTCGGCGTCCGTGAGGTTGCGCGACCCGCACCGAAGCCGGACGAGGTGCTGGTGCGAGTGCGCGCAACGACGGTGACGAGGGCAGAGACCCTCATGCGCAGGGGGTTCCCCCGCTGGGGACGTGTCGTCCTCGGCGTCACTCGGCCGCGGAAGAATCGGCGGATTCTCGGGCTCGAATTCTCCGGAGAGATCGCAGCGGCCGGCGCGGACGTGCGCCGGTTCGCCACAGGCGACCAGGTCTTCGGATTCGCCGGATTCCACCTGGGTGCGTGCGCCGAATTCGTCTGCTTGCCGGAGTCCGCGTCGCTCGAGCGGAAGCCTGCCGGCATCAGCTTCGAGGAGGCGGCCGCCGCGGTCGACGGCCCGTCTACGGCGCTGTACTTCCTTCGCGACAAGGCACACGTCCGTAGCGGCCGGCACGTTGTGGTCAACGGCGCTTCCGGGAGCATCGGAACCGCCGCCGTGCAACTCGCCAAGCACCTCGGCGCCGAAGTCACAGCGGTGTGCGGGTCCCGTAACGCCGATCTGGTCACCGACCTGGGCGCCGACCACGTCGTCGACTATCAGACGGAAGACTTCACCTCCCACCACGAGGCCTACGACGTCATCTTCGACACCGTCAGCCCGACTTCGTTCGCGCGATGCCGACGGGCACTCACGCCGCATGGCTGCTACCTCCCCACGACCGGCCTGATCAACTGGCCTCTCGGTGCGTGGACTGCGCTGCGCGGCGGAAGAACTGTTCGGCCGGGGATGTCCGTCGAGAAGACGAGGGCACTTGCCTATGTGAAGGAACTGATCGAGTCCGACAGGTTTCGCATCGTCGTCGACCGCAACTTCCCGCTGGATCGGATCGTCGACGCACACCGATACGTCGACCTGGGTCACAAGGTCGGCAACGTGACGGTCACCGTGTGCGGTTGATGCGTCCGGTCGAGACGATCTGATTGGCATCCGAACCGCAGTCCGTAGTCCGTAGTCCCGTTAAGGATGTTTGCGATTTACGAAAACTCCCTCGGGTTCGGTCGCTCGTCGTGACGGTTCTCCCTCGAGGTGAGCGCCACGAGGGCGGTGAGCACTGTAGTGACCGCGGCTCGCCGGGCGCCGGGCAGCAGCGCGGCACCGATGTCTCGGGTCGCTCGAGGATCGTCGAGGCGTATCTGCGCGCAGCCGGGTGGGGGAGTGTCGGCGGCCGGCACGATGCCGACGCCCAAGCCGGACGCCACCAGGCCGGACACGGTTCGCAGGTCCTCGCCTTCGAACGCGATCATGGGGAGGACGCCGGCTCGTGCGAACAGGTCGTCGACGGATCCGCGGAGGCCGTAGCCCGGCTTGAGCGTGATGACCGGCTCGGATGCGAGGTCGCGGATCGTCGTCGACGTCGAGGCGGCCCGCCTGTGCTCGGAGGGCACGAGCAGGACGAGTGGCTGTTCGAACAGCGGCGTGACCGTGAGTCCGTCCGGCGGAGGGTCGAGACGAGAGACGAGGGCGATATCGGCCTCCGCGTCGAGGAGGGTGTTCAGGCACGTGCGCCGCGCGCCCTGGCTGAGAACGAACCGGATCGCCGGATCCTCTGCGCGGACGATCCGGATCAACTCCGGCACGAGGTGCTCGCCGAGCGATGTTTGAAAGGCGATACGAACCGTTGCCCGCGTCCGTCGGTCCTGGGTCTGGACGGCGTCGAGGCCGTCCACGACCGCCTCGAGAGCGCGTTGCGCGTAGGGCACCAGTGTCCGGGCGGCATCCGTGAGCCGGACACCCCGGCCGTCCGGTTCCAGGAGAGCTGTGCCGAGTTGCCTCTCCAGTCGGCGGACTATCCGGCTGACCGTCGGCTGAGGCATTCCGAGCATGGCGGCGGCAACGGTCACGTGTTCGACCTCGCCGAGGGCGACGAGGACGGGAAGGTGCGGCAGCAGGGCCTTGACCGCCTCGCTATTCATGACTCAACTGTATGAGTTGTTCACCCATCACGCATTGGATTCATCGGTAGTGTCGTCCTAACGTCGAGTGCATGTCCGCCACGCATGTCACCGAAACTGACACCCGCGGGCCGGTCGCCTCGCGCGATCCGGCGAAGGAGCCGAATCGGGACCGCCGGCTCTCGGCGGCTCTGTGGTGTGCGGGTTTGGCGACCTTCGCGCTGATGTACGCGCCGCAAGGGCTCCTGACGCAGATCGGACACGACGCCTCCGTCAGTGCCGCGCAGGCTTCGCTTCTGGTCTCGGCGGCCACACTCGGGCTGGCGTTGTCGGTTCTGCCGTGGGCCCGGTTCTCGGATCGAGTCGGACGTCCCACCGCGATGCGGTATGCGGCGGCTACCGCCGGGCTGCTTGCCGTGGCCGTCCCGTGGCTTCCCACGTTCGAGGCCCTGGTGGCGGGACGGTTCGTGCAGGGTGTAGCGCTCGGGGGACTACCCGCGCTCGCGATGACGCTGCTCCACGAGGCCGCGGCTCCGGCGCGGACTGCAGCGCTGGCCGGCTCCTACGTCGCCGCAACCTCTTTGGGTGGACTGGGTGGCCGGCTACTGGTCGTTCCGGTGGCCGAGCATCTCGGATGGCGTCCCGCGCTCGCGATTCTCGGAGTTGGCCTGGCGATTCTGATGGCCGTCCTGATCGTGCTGTTGCCCGCCCGGCGGGGGCCGTGCTCGTCCACCCCGTCCAACGGAAGTCTCGTCGCTCACCTGCGGGATGCCCGGCTTCTGGCACTGTTCGGCATCGGTGCGCTGCTCGTCGGCGGCATGGTGGCGGTCTTCAACTATCTGCCCTTCCGCCTCGAGGCAGCCCCCTACCATCTCGCGCCGACGGTGGTGTCGCTCATCTTTCTCGCATACCTCGCGGGCACCGTGGGTTCCCGCGCCGCGGGATGGCTGGTAGGCCGGCTCGGCCACCGAACGGTGCTCGTGCTGGCCTGCACGTTCATGGCAGGTGGGACTGTGCTCAGCCTCGGCGGATCGCTGGTTTTGATCCTCCTCGGTCTGGCCGCGGTCACCGCCGGACTGTTCGTCGGCCACGCCGTCGCATCCGGCATGGTCGGCGCGCACGCGACGACGGGGCGGGCGCAGGCCACGGCGCTGTACAACGTCTCCTACTACGCCGGATCCAGCCTGTTCGGCTGGGTCGGAGGTGTCGCCTGGGCGAGCGGACGCTGGGTCGGCGTGGCTGTGCTCGTCCTCGTGCTGACGATGCTCGCGCTCGGCCTCGCGCTTCTCCCGAAGGCAAAGCTGCCGCGGTGAATCTCTCCGGTGGGCCCGCGGCTGCCGCCCGAGGGCGGACCTGTTGTAATGGGACGAGAGACAAAGGGGGAGGGCGCTTGATGACTGACGTATTCCTACTCGGTGCCGTGCTGTCCGGCGGAGTCGGTGTCCTGGGATTGGCGGTCGCACTGTTCGGGGGAGCGGAATCGAACCCTTTGTGCGCGTGCACGTTCGACGGTCGAACCGAGGTCTGTGACGATCGCCGGTCCTGACCGGTCACCCTGTCGCCGGAACTCGAAAGCTGTAGTGGCCGTGATCGCTGCGGACGAGGTCGCCGGATGGTCGAGACTCGTCGACCGATGATTCTCCGCGGATCCGGGAGTCCTACCGGGCAGACGATGTGTCCGACCGAAGGAGAGTGCCGTGGAAGATGTCTGGACGATGGTGCACGTAGAGCGTGCCGCGCTGATCGACGACCTCGAGAACCTCGACGCCGGGCGGTGGGACGAGCCGTCGCTCTGCGGCGACTGGACGGTGCACGACGTGGTCGCTCACCTGGTCGACACGGCGCGGACGACGCGCCTCGGTTTCGTGGTCGGACTCGCCCGGGCACGGTTCGATTTCGACCGCCAGAACGCTCGCGGCGTGGAACGTCAACGCGGTGCCTCGCCGCAGGAGACGTTGGAGCGGCTTCGCCGGGCGGCGTCGCGCACGTCGACGCCTTCGGCGCCCCTCGACAGCCGACTCGTCGAGGAGGTCGTCCACGGTGAGGACATCCGTCGACCGCTCGGTCTCACCCGCTCCTACCCGGCGGAGGCAGTTGTCAGATCGCTCCGTCTGCAGACGCGCACCCCCGCCTCCATGGGCGGCGCCAAGGAACTCGTGGCCCGCGTCCGGCTCACGGCCGTGGACGCCGACGTGTCGATCGGCGACGGTCCCGAGGTGAGCGGCACCGCACTGTCCCTCCTTCTCGCCGTGTCCGGCCGGACGGTGGCGCTGGACGACCTCGACGGACCGGGAGTCGACGCACTCGCGGCGGCGCTTTGAGATCGTCCTGCGGGACTTCCGCGGCGGCGGCCGGTAGGTCGTCATTCGAGGGTCACCTCGGTTCCCCTCAACGCGGGGGCGCCGACGTGCGTCGTCCAGCTCGGCACGTCCTCCGGCGCCATGCCCCCGGCCTCGCCGTAGACGACGTCGAGGGTGTCCTGTTCCATCTTCGAACCCGCGTAGCTGGCGGGGATGACCTCGGCTCGGTACCCCGGAACCTGGTCGGGGACGCCGGCGGGCGCCGGGAAGTAACCGAGGGCAGACGGTCCGGGGTTCCGTGTGGGCACCTGGTAGGAACCGTCGTTGAACGATCCGCCGGGGTACTGCGGAAAGTGTCCGCCCGGTGCGGTGACGTCGTCGTAGCAAGCGGGTCCGCGGTTGTCGAGCAGGCGCGGCTCGTCCTGATTGGGCAGGTAGCGGCCCTTCGGGTTGACGAACTGCACGGTGCCCCGACCGCCGGGGTACGGGTCGTCGAGCGCGAGCAACTCGAGGGCGATCGGCGCCGCCCTCACGAAGGCCGCGAGGGTGCAGCCGACGCTCGGTGAGTAGCGGCCGAGGAGTTGCAGCGCCTCCCGTGAATCGGCGGCGATCGTGACGACACTCCGGGCGTTCGCCTGCAGAAGGTCCGCGGTGGACGCACTCGTTCCGGTGAGTGTCGTGAGCAGCGTGGCGATCTCCCCCTGCTTCTCCACCACGGTGTTTCCGGTGGTCCGCAGGTTGTCGAGGGCGTTGACCAGATCGGGCGCCGCCTCCGAATACGTCTGCGAGAAGTCCGCCAGGCCGCGCAGATCCTCCTGAATGGCGGGAAGCTCGGTGTTCAGCCCGCCGAAGATCTCCTCGAGCCGGTCCAGCGTCAGGCCGAGTTCGGCGCCGCGTCCGCTCAGCCCCTGGGACAGTGCGCCGAGCGTGTTCGCCAGATCCTGCGGCGGAATCGCCTGCAGGAGCGGCAGCAGGCCGTCCAGCACCTCGCCGACCTCGACGGCGTTGCCGCTCTTGTCCTGACGCAGCGTGTCACCGGCCTGGATCGGCGGGGCCGTGTCGCCCTCGGGAACGATCAGCGACACATAGCGTTCACCGAACAGCGTCTTGGGCAGCAGCCGCGCGGTCGCGTTGGACGGAATCAGCGGCGCCTTGTCCGGCTGGATCGCGAGAGCGAGCGTGACCTCGCCCTCCAGGGAGGACGCCGAGCGCACCTCGCCGACGATGAGGCCACGAACCTTCACGTCCGCCTCGGGGGCCACTGAGTTTCCGCCGCTGTCGGTGACGACGTCGATGTCGACGACCGTGCCGAAGGCCTTGTCGAACATGCCGGTCGTGACGGCCAGGAACAACGCGAGGACGAGAAAGAACACCAGCCCCAGTACTCGTCGGCCCACGACGGATGCCGTGTCGCTCATTCGACCACCCTCACGATCGCCGTCGGTGGTGGCCGCCGAGACCGCGTCGGCATGCGCCAACCTCCCGGTCTATCGTGCCTCGCGCAGGGTGGGTGTGGTGCCGCGTCGGCGCGGGTGCCGACAAAATTCTCGGCCGGAGTCGGCCACGACCGTGCGGTGACCGCCGCTTTGCCGCCCGTGCGCCGGTGGCGGAGCGATATTCTTGAGCGGGGAGATTCGGCGGAAGGACACAATGTGGGGCAAACACGACCCGTCGCCGCACCGCGCGTAGCCGCCGTGTGATCGCCCGGGGCTGCACACCGAGCTACCGATGTACGAGCCGACCGATCTGGTCGAATCAGCGGAACGGACCCGCACAGCGCTTGCCACGGTCGTGGCACGGTTTTCGGATGCGTGGGAGTCCGGGTTCCCGCCTGACCTGGCCGCCTTCCTGCCCCGCGAACCGGCAGAACGACGTTCGATACTGATCGAACTGATCAAGATCGACCTCGAGTACCGCTGGCTTCGGTTCGACTTCCCCAAACGACTGACCGAGTACCGGGCGGAGTTCGCGGAACTGCAGGACGGACCGCTTCCCGCCGAGTTGGTCTACGAGGAATTTCACGCCCGGCGCCGCAGTGAGCCCGAAGCCGATGCGGTCACCATGGCCGCCGAGGCCGCCACCATGGCGGGCGGTCCCGGACCCGAAGAGTTCACGGATGACTACTGCAGCACGATGATCGCTCGACCGCGGGCACAAGTCGTGCTCGGCAACATCGATGTCGGCGACCGTGTCGACGACTTCGATCTGCTGATGAGGATCGGGTCCGGTGCCTTCGCCCAGGTGTATCTCGCGCGGCAACAATCGATGCAGCGACTCGTCGCCGTCAAGATTTCCCACAACCACGGCATCGAGCCGCAGACCCTCGCGCAGTTGGATCACGACTACATCGTGCGCATCTACGACCAGCGACTGATCGCCGACGGCGAGCTGAAGTTGCTCTACATGCAGTATCTGCCGGGGGGAACACTGCTCGACGTGGTGCATCTCCTGCGCTCGACGCCCATGGAACAGCGGAGTGGGCAACTGCTGCTCGATGCCGTCGACGGGGTCCTTGCCGCCAAGGGCGAGGTGCGGCCCACAGAATCCGGTGTTCGAACACGGATCGCGTCCTTGACGTGGCCGGAGACGGTGGCCTGGCTGGGCCGCCGGCTCGCCGACGCGCTTGCGCACGCCTCCGAGCGAGGGGTGCTGCATCGAGACATCAAGCCGGCGAACGTGCTGTTGAGCGCCGAGGGGATACCGAAGCTGGCCGACTTCAACGTCAGCTCCAGCCAACGCATCAAGGGCACCAGCCCGCTGGCATATTTCGGTGGCTCGCTGGCCTACATGTCACCCGAACAGCTCGAAGCCTGCCACCCGGGCTCACCGACCACCGCCGCCGACCTCGACACCCGGAGCGATATCTTCGCGCTCGCTGTCCTCGTGTGGGAGTTGCTCACCGGACGCCGACCGTTCGCGGACGAAACGACGGCCGGCGAGTCGGAGACGTCGCTGGCCCGCATGCTCGAACTGCGGCGCAGGCCCGTGGCCGCGCAGTTCCTGTCGGAGCTTCCGCCGGACTGCCCCATGGCCCTGCGCCGGGTGCTTCTGAAATGTCTGTCGCCCGACCGCGAAGACCGCTACCCGAGCGGGTCCGAATTGGCCCAGCAGTTCGACTTGTGCCTCGAGAAGAGGTCCCGGGACCTGGTCTATCCGCCCCCGAACAGCTGGCGGGCACGACTGTCGCGATCGCCGACCCCCATCCTGTGGTCGTCGTCGCTGGTCGGCATCGGGCTGGCGACGATCTACCTGGCCGTGCACCTGCAGGAACTTCTCGACGAGCGGCTGTCCGATGCCACCTACTCGAAGCTCTACACGAGCACCGTCGTCTTCAACCTCATCGCCTGGCCGCTTGCCGTCCTCATCTACGCCTACATGTCCCGCGATCTGCTCGCGGTTCCCCGCGGCCTGCGTAAGGGCAGACGCTACGACGAGGCCGTCCTCGCACGGGTGCGCTCACGAACCCTGGTCTGGGGCGATCTGTGCGCGCTCAATACTTTCGTGTTCGCCGTCTGCGCATCCGTGGCGGGGGTGATGTTTCTTCGCTGGTTCACGGAGCTTCCCTCGCGGCTGCTGGTCCACGCGGCGACGACCGTCCTGGTGGCGGGCACGATCTCCGTTGCCTACACATTCTTTCTGTCGACGTTCTACGTCGTCCGCTGCGTCTATCCCATCTATCTGCGACACGGCCTCACGACAGCGCACGACGCCGACGTTCTCGACGGGCTGCGTCGACGAACGACGGTCTATCTGGCGGTGACGGCGTCGGTGCCGCTCGTCGGTGTCCTGGCCGGATTCAGCACCCTCGAACCCCAGGAACTGCCGCTGGTGCGCGATTCGGTCCTGGGGTTGTGCGCGGCCTCCGGGCTCGCATTCGTCGCCGTGTACTGGCTGTACAGGAAACTGGATGCAGACGTCCGCGCACTCGAGCGGGTGGTCTGACGCAACCGGGAATCTCCAACGGCGGGTCACTGTCGACGGGGTGCGATTCGGTCCGCATGCGCGCAGACTGGAACCAGGAGGTCATCATGCGTTTGTTGCGGGGCCTGCTCGATGTGGTGCTGGGAATCCTCACGGCCGTACTCGGCACGGTGCTGGGGATCGTCGCGGCCGTGGTGTGGCTCGTCGGCGGAATACTGTGCGTGACGATCCTCCTGATTCCCCTGGGCCTGCCCGTCATGAGGCTGGCCCGCCGCCTGTTCACCCTCGCCGGAAAGCTGATGCATCTTCCCTGACGGCGTCGCGCCGCGGCGCAGGACGAAGAAGATGAACGGGGCTTCACGGTTGAGCTGCTCGAACAGTTCGGGGGAGCGGTCGCGCACCGCGGCATCCGGTCGCGGCTCCGAGACACGTTCGACGGTGAAACCCGCTGTGGTGAAGGCGTCGAACATTGCGTGCAACGGCCGGTGCCAGAACCTCATGGGGAAGGTCTCGCCGGACTTCACCCATTCCTCGGTGAACTCGAACGTGTCGAGGTAGTCGCCCTGCCCCGAGGGCCTGAAGTCCACGAACGGGTGATGCGTCGAGAGGACGACGCACCCGCCCGGCGCGAGTACCCGGTGAAACTCGGACAACGGACCGGACCAGTCGTGGAGGTAGTGCATCACCAGCGACGCCACCACGACGTCGAAGGTCGATGACGCGAGGGGCAACTGCCGGTTGAGATCTGCCCGGATCAGCGAGACGTCGGGTCCCAGGCGGTTCCGGGCGATCGCGAGCAGGTTCGCGCTGACATCGACGCCGGTGACCGCAGCGCCTGCGGCGACGAGCGCCTGCGACAGCACACCGCTGCCGCAGCCCGCGTCCAGCACCCTCCGCCCCGCGACGTCGCCGACCAGCGCCAACGTCGCGGGTCGCTCGTACAACGCGTTGTACACGTTGTCCTCGATGTCGGCGTCGTACGCCGACGCGTACCTGTCGTAGTCGTTGAAAATGGCCACGAAGTTCAGCCGACGCGGATGAGTTTCTTGTTCACGAATTCGTCGATCCCGAATTTGCCGAGTTCGCGACCGAAACCGGAGCGTTTGACGCCGCCGAACGGCAGCTCGACACCCTCGGCGCCAACGGCATTGACGAACACCATGCCCGCCTCCAGTGAGTCGGCGACCCGGTCGGCCTGATCGGGGTCGGTCGTGAAGACATAGGAGCCGAGACCGAACGGGGTGTCGTTGGCCAGCTCGACGGCCTCGGCCTCGGAGCCTGCTTTGTACACGGTGGCAACCGGCCCGAACAGTTCCTCCCGGTACGTTCGCGAATCGGGTGACACATTCGTCAGCACGGCGGGCGGGAAGAAGGCTCCCCGCCGTTCACCCTCGGACACGAGGGTGGCTCCCTCGGCGATCGCCTGCTGCACCTGTTCGGCCAGCCGGTCCGCCGCGGCGACCGACGAGAGAGGCGCGAGTCCATCGGCGGACGCGAGCACCTCCGCGGTGAATCTGCCGACGAAATCGTCGTACAGGTCCTCGGCGACGATGAATCGCTTCGCTGCGTTGCAGGCTTGTCCGGTGTTCTCGAAACGACCTTCCACCGCCGCCTTGACCGTGGCGTCGAGATCATCGGAACTGAGCACGATGAACGGATCGGAACCGCCGAGTTCCAGCACCACCTTCTTGAGGTTGCGTCCGGCGATCTCGGCGACCGCTGCACCCGCGCGTTCGGACCCGGTGAGCGACACGCCCTGGACGCGTGGGTCGGCGATCGCATCGGCGATCTGTTCGTTGGTGGCGTAGACGTTGACGTAGGCGCCCTCCGGATATCCGGCGTCGGAGAAGATCTGGTGTAGCGCCGCCGCCGATTCCGGGCACTGCGGTGCGTGTTTGAGCACGATCGTGTTGCCCAGCGCCAGATTCGGACCCGCGAACCGGGCCACCTGGTAGTAGGGGTAGTTCCACGGCATGATGCCGATCAGCACACCGATCGAGCTTCGACGGATCAGCGCGGTACCCGTGCCCTCGACCAGGTCGATGGGCTCGTCGGCGAGGAACTTCTCGGCGTTGTCGGAGTAGTACCGGTAGATCGCGGCACTGAAGTCCACTTCCCCCAGCGACTGGTCGAGCGGCTTGCCCATCTCCCGCTGGATGATCGTGGCCAGTTCCTCGCGGCGTTCGGTGTGCAACTCGGCGACTTTCGCGAGCAGTCCAGCGCGCTCGGGGATCGTCGAGCGCCGCGACCACTCACGGTGTGCCTTCTCGGCAGCGGACAACGCCGCCTGCATCTCCTCGTCGGTGGCGGTCGGGTATTCGCGCACGGTCTTCCCGGTCGCCGGGTCCACTACTGCGTACAGGCTCATGTCGCGTCTCCTCGAAAGGGTCGGGTACCCCCAGTATTACGCGCGATCGGGCAGTGGGGCCGGAAGTCGGGATGGAGATCGCACCCGGGTTCGGCATGGCTCATACTGAGCGAAGTGAACCCAGCAACCCTCCCAGCAACGGGCCGACAGCAGTGGTGATCGTCGACTCGCCGACTGGGAGCGAGAGGTCGGAGGGCAACCGGTGACTACGCTTCAGGAAGCGTTCGAACTCGCTCGTGCCGATCAGGGATTGGCCGTCGTTGCGACGCTCCGCGCCGACGGGACCATCCAATCGAGCGTCGTGAACACCGGAGTGCTCGAGCACCCTGTCACCGGTGAGACCGTGCTGGCGTTCGTCGCGCACGGCAAGGTCAAGCTGGCGAATCTGCGCACCCGGCCCCAGGCGACGACGACATTTCGCCGTGGGTGGCAGTGGGCCACCGTCGAAGGTCGCGCGGAGCTCGCTGGTCCGGACGACCCGCAGCCGTGGCTGGACTCCGAGCGGTTGCGGCTGCTGCTGCGCGAAATCTTCGTCGCCGCGGGCGGAACCCACGACGACTGGTCGGAATTCGACCGCGTGATGGACGCCGACCGCCGCACCGCCGTGCTCGTCCGGCCCGACCGCATTTACAGCAATCCGGTCGCGCAGACCTCAGAGGCGACCGGGACGTGACGTGCACGGACGGGAGTCGACACCGCGCATCAGGTCGTCGCCCGAGGGCCGGGGGTGTTGCGGGCTTCTTCGACGGCGGTGCGGCGTCGGCTTATCGCGGTCGAGAACTCCGAGGCGGAGGTTCGAGGGTCGAGGACGGCTGCGATGGTGAGGGCGTCGGCGATGGCGAGGGAGGCGCCTTGGCCTGCTGCCGGTGACATGCCGTGGGCGGCATCACCGATGACCACGGCCCGTTGATCGCCCAGGAGGATAGGTGGCATTCGGCGTCAGCGTCTACATAGATCTCATACTTCCTACCACTGACGTGGCTGGCGTTGGAGATGTATGTACTTCACGGCTACCCGTAATACCGTGCGGTGGTGCGGGTTGGACCGTGTCCCACACCGACGCTCGAGGTGTGGGAACATATCTGTTCGGAGTCACCCCCATCGGCGGTGTCACGGTGTGCAGGCTGCGGCGGACCCGGCGATGCCGCGGCCTGCTCGGAGTGGGACACATCTTGTCGCGGCATCGGCGCACCGGCGCATGCTCGATCACCCGGATCTGCGGATTCCCGCCGCGCCTCCGAACGGCTTTTCCGCGTCCCAGCAATGCCCATTCGGCCAGGTTCACGGCCGCCACATGGTCACGGTTTCCGCCAACCTTGCACCCCGCACACCATGCTCGGTGGTAACCGCCGGGGCGAGAGAGTGGCTCGTTGCAGCCCGGACACTGCGCGGAAGATCCGCGTGCCGGTACGGACACCACCACCGCACCGCACCGACACCGGCGGCGGTGTGGGTGAGAGCGTCGACGGCGTGGCGGCGGGCGGACTGCGCGGCCCGATTGTTGTTGTCTCGAGGGTGGTGAGGTCTTCCACCGCGATCACCTGCGCGCCCGCCGAGGTGGCATAGTCGGTGACCTGGCGGGCGAAGTGGAACGTCATTTCCCGGTTGATCTTGCCCCGCTTGGCGCCCACCGCGGTGCGGTGCCCTTCGAGGACGGCGATTTTCGCGTCGAGTTGTGCGCGGACCTCGGGTGGGGCGGTGGCGGCGAGCCGGCGCAGGCGAGCAGCTTTGCGGTGCAGCAACTGGCCTTCGGTTTGCAGGCGCGCCAGTTTGATCCCGAGGCCGCGGTCGTTGTACGTGACGCCCCGGTAATCGGACACCAGCCACTCCGGGCCGTCGGCGGTGATGGCGGCGGCACCGAGCGTGGACGGGGACCGGTCCATGCCCACCACGACGTCGTCCATCAGCTCCTCTACCAGCGACTTGTCCCCCTGTTCACGCAGGACCTCGACCTTGACGCCGACCACCGACAGGTAACGTTCAATCCATGCCACCGGAGAATCGCGCCAACCGATCCCGCCATACCACTCGCACCACCGTGAACCGGCCCTTGGCTGCGTCGTCGAGCATCCGATTCAGTCCCGCTCGGGTCTCCCGCAGACCGGAACCACGATCCTTGTAGACCCGGTACACGGTGCCGGTGGCACTCTCACGCAACATCTTCTCCTGATCGGCGAGCGAGGATTCCTGACCGATCGAGCCGGACACCCGGCAATACGATGCTTCCGCCCTGTCGGCCCGAACATTCTTCCATGTAGGTCGACCCAGGTAGACGTCGAGATCCGCCCGATCGAAGACTCGCTGACCGGAACCTGTACGCCGAGAAGGTAACCGGCCCGCCGACGCGGCCTTCCGGACCCCCACCACCGACACGTTCAGGTATGCCGCCGCCTCGCCGCTGCGCATGATCCAATAGCAACCGGAAGGACCAGGAAGAATTGGCGATTACGGTAACAGTTGAGAGCCCGATGGGCGGGGACTCCGACAGCGTCGGTGCCGCGGTTGCCCCGGCCGTGCGAGTGGTCCTCGAATCCGGGCTGCCCAACGAGACCACGTCGATGTTCACCACCGTCGAGGGTGAGTGGGACGAGGTGATGGCAGTCGTCAAGCGCGCGACAGATGTTCTGCTGAAAGAGTTTCCGCGGGCAAGTCTGGTGTTGAAAGCGGATATCCGGCCGGCGCGCAGCGGTCAGCTGCGGGCGAAGGTCGAGACCGTGGAGCATTACCTGACCGAGTGACTGTTCTCGCCGGCGTACCGGCGGGCGAGTTCCGTGCCGATTCGAGCGAGTTCGGCGCGGACCGCCCGCGGTTCGAGCACCTCGACCAGTGAACCCCAGCCGGCGAGGTTTCGGGCGATGTCCAAGGGGGTGGGTGCGGCGAGACGCACCCGGGCGCGCCCGTCGTCGCTCTCACCGTCAGGGTGGCAGTGCCGCCCGAAGTGATCACGCAGAATCGGCACGAACCTGGCGTCGATGAGCACGGTCGCCGACGTCGTGGAGCGCCGCTGTTCCACCTCGCCGACGACTTCGTCCCACGCCTCGGCGAGTGTGAAGTCTTCGGGGCGCTCGGCGGGCTGCGCCGTCGATTCGGCGTGGACGATCCGGTCGACCCGGAAGGTTCGCTGCCCCCGTTCGGTCCCGGCGAGCAGGTACCAGATGTCGTCCTTGTCGACGAGGCCCCACGGGTCGACGAGTCTCTCGGACCGCTGCCGTGCGCTGTCGGTGTAGGTCAGGCGGACTTTCCGGCGCCGTACGACGGCCGCCTGCAGGACGTCGACCATTTCGGGTCTGCGGCGGTCGCGGTCACCCCACCGGGTGGGATCGATCATGGTGGCAGCCGCGGCGGCCTCGGCGTCGGCCCGGAATGTCTGCGGCAGGGCCCGCACGAGTTTGCGCAGCGCCGCCTTGGCTTCGCCCGAGACGGCGGCGGCCGGGCCGGCCAGCAGGAACAGGGCCTGGGCCTCGGGTGCGGACAGTCCGCTGAGGTCGGTGCGGGCGCCGCCGAGGAGGGACCATCCGCCGCCGCGTCCGGACTGCGGGTACACCGGGATACCGGCGGCGGACAGCGCCTCCAGGTCGCGTCGCGCGGTGGCGACGGACACCTCGAGTTCGCCGGCGACTTCGGCGGCGGTCACCCGGCCCCGGGACTGCATCAGCAGAAGGGTGGCCACGAGTCGGTCAGCGCGCATGTTCTCAGTTTCCCTCGAAAAGCGCTCAATTGGTGAGCACTTTGGGTCCGAGGATGGAGGGTGTCACCGACCGAGGAAAGGATCCACCGATGTTGCGAGGACTCACCACCGTCAGCTTCTACGCCGACGACCTGACAGCCGCCCAGGCCTGGTACACCGAACTGCTCGGAGTCGAGCCCTACTTCGTGCGCTCGGTGGCGGGAGCGCCCGCCTACCTCGAGTTCCGAATCGGCGACTACCAGCACGAACTCGGCATCGTCGACAGCCGATTCGCCGGACCCGACCGTTTCCGCGACGCCGAGAACACGATGACGTACTGGCACGTCGACGACGTGGAGGCGGGCGTCGAGCGGCTGCTGTCCCTGGGTGCCATCCTGCACGGGAAGCCGGTCGAGCACGGGCCGGGATTCGTCACCGCGTCGGTGACCGATCCGTTCGGGAACATTCTCGGCGTGATGTTCAACCAGCACTACCTGGACATTCTCGCGTCGAAGGCAGGGGTGTGACATGGACATCGTTCTCGCTCGCACGGCCGCTCAGTGGCGTGCCTGGCTCTCGGAGAACGGCCGGTCCGAGAAGGAGGTCTGGCTGATCATCCACCACAAGGACAGCGGGACCCCGAGCGTCCGCTATCACGAGGCGATCGAGCAGGCGCTGTGCTTCGGATGGATCGACGGGCTGCACCGGACACACGACGCGGACAGTTCGCGGCTGCGCTTCACGCCCCGCACCGCGCGCAGTTCCTGGAGCCGGGTGAACCGGCAGCGCGCGGCGAGCATGATCGAGCAGGGCCTGATGACCGCGGCCGGTCAGGCCGCCATCGACCTGGCCAAGTCCAAGGGGACGTGGGAGAACACGGCAACTGGCGACGACGCGGTGGTCCCCGGCGATCTGCGGGCAGCGTTCGCGCGAAACGACGCTGCACACGCGAACTTCGAGAAGTTTCCGCCGTCTTCGACACGGTTGATACTGGAGTGGATAGCGTCAGCGAAGAAGCCGGACACGAGGAAGCGGCGAATCGAACGGACGGTCGCGCTGGCGGCGATGAATCTGCGGGCCAATCATCCGGGTGTCCGGATCCGGGACGGTGTGGAATAGCACGTCTCGAGATAGGTCGACGTCCCCGGTCGGCGACCGGGAGAGGAGAGTCACGAATGGACTGGCCGCACGAACTCGCCGATCAGCTCAACTGGCACTGGGACCATCAGTTGCGCCCGCGGCTGGCGGGGCTGACCGATGAGGAATACTTCTGGGAGCCCGCTCCGGACTGCTGGAGTGTGCGTCCGAGAGGTCGCTCGCAGGCCCCTGTTCAGGCCGGCAGCGGCGAGTTCACCATCGATTTCGCGTTTCCCGCGCCGGACCCGCCCCCGATCACGACCATCGCGTGGCGGCTCGGGCACATCGTCGTCGGCGTCTTCGGCATGCGGATCGGCAATCACTTCGGCGGGTCGCCCATGGACTATCAGACGTTCGACTACGCCGGCACCGCCGCGCAGGCGCTCACTCAACTCGACGAGCAGTACGACGCCTGGTGCGAGGGCGTGCGGAACCTGGGAACCACCGGACTCGCCCAGCCGTGCGGGCCCAGCGAGGGACCGTTCGCGGACTACCCGATGGCGGCGCTGGTGTTGCACATCAATCGCGAGGTCATCCACCACGGTGCCGAAGTGGCGCTGCTACGCGACCTGTATGTGCGGCGCCCGTAGTCCGGGAGTGGGAATTCTGCACGTAGCCGGCGCGGATGCGACCGCTAGCGTTCGGCCGCGACGCGGGCGAGTCGACGGACGAGGGTCCGCACGACCGGGCCGTAGGTGACGCCGAGTACCGAATCGAGAGGTCCCGGCGCAGACATCGTCATCGTGATCCGCGCACCGGTGCCGCGGGGCTCGACGAGGTGATCGAGCGTGATCGGCCCCACTCGCCAGGTCCACGAGCGGCCGGGTGTCTTGGCCGAGATGGACGCGGGAACGGGCACGATCCAGAGCAGTCGTGCCGCGCCGCACCTGCCGGCCTCGATCTCGGGGGAGCCGAGTCCCCACGCGCCGCGGACGTGCGGCGCCCACTCGGGCCAGCGCGAGGGCCGAGCGACGAGCGCCCACACGGTGTCCACCGGGGCGTCGGAATCAGCGGAGAAGGACTGGGGCACGGGGGAGGAGTACCCGGTTTCTGCCCCGGCCGACGGTGCAGAGGCGGTGGGACGTGAACAACGGGTGAATTGACCCGTGTCGAGTTGCGTGTAACTCGCGGTACTGGCCACGCTTGTAGTGAACGGCCAGGGAGGGAGCCGATCATGCTCGTTCGTCTACCCGGGGTGTATCGGCCCCAGCGCGACACGTGGCTGCTCGCCGAGGTGCTGGCCGCCCGGGATCTCGGACCGGGGACCCGGGTGCTCGATCTCTGCTGTGGCACAGGCGCGTTGAGTGTCGAGGCGTGTGCGGCGGGTGCCGGCTGGGTGACCGCGGTCGACGTGTCGCGCCGCGCGGCGATCAGTACGTGGCTCAACGCCACACTGAACCGCCGGACGATCCGTGTGGTGCGGGGCGACCTGGTGGACGCCGTCCGGACCCTTCGCTTCGACGTGGTGGTGGCCAACCCGCCCTACGCGCCCGCGACCGACGACGGCAGGCCGGGGCGGGTACTCGCGCGAGCTTGGGACGGCGGCGTCGACGGGCGGGCCGTGCTCGACCGGATCTGCAGCGAAACCCCGGAGCTCCTCGCTCCCGGCGGCACCCTGCTCCTCGTCCAGTCGACGCTCAACGGAGTGGAGAAGACGCGGGCGATGCTCGAGGAGCGGGGACTGCGGGTGGACGTGGTGGCGTCGGAGGACGTGCCGTTCGGTCCCGCGCTCGCATCCCGCACGCGGATGCTGGAGGCGCGGGAGATGATCCGCACGGGCCAGCGCACCGAGCGCATCGCGGTGGTGGCGGCGACGGACCTGCGCTCACGCGACACCCGGCGCTGACCCGGTGAGCGCATCCACCCGATTCCGGTGTTTGTCCGATTCGCCACGATCCCGCGGCAACTGCGGTTCCATGGATGGGGGCGTTCAGGACTTCCCGAGGTGTCCGAATCCGGCGTCGGGAACCTGGGGTCCGTGATCACCTTCCAGGCGCCGGCCCCCTCGGCCTGAAGGAGAGTAGACGTGGTCGTTCCGCACACCGGTGGTCCCGCCGAGGAAGCGCTGCTCCGGGGAGGGCGCTTCTTCACTCCGGGAGCGTTCTCGGACGACCTGCGGACCGTCACCCGGGAAGGCGGGCGTGCGGGCGACGTCTTCTACCGGGACCGGTGGAGTCACGACAAGGTGGTGCGCTCCACCCACGGCGTGAACTGCACCGGATCGTGTTCGTGGAAGATCTACGTCAAGGACGGGATCATCACGTGGGAGACCCAGGAAACCGATTATCCGTCGGTGGGCCCGGACCGCCCCGAGTACGAACCCCGCGGCTGCCCCCGCGGTGCGGCGTTCTCCTGGTACACGTATTCGCCGACACGGGTGCGGTATCCCTACGCGCGCCGGGGTGCTCGTCGAGATGTACCGGGAGGCGCGTGAGCGGCTCGGTGACCCGGTGGACGCGTGGGCCGACATCCAGGCCGACCCCGCGCGTCGCCGGAAGTATCAGCAGGCCCGGGGCAAGGGCGGGCTCGTTCGGGTCACCTGGGCCGAGGCCACCGAGATGATTGCCGCGGCGCACGTGCACGCGATCAAGACATACGGGCCGGACCGGATCGCCGGGTTCTCGCCGATCCCCGCGATGTCGATGGTGTCGTTCGCCGCGGGATCGCGGTTCGTCGAACTTCTCGGCGGCGTCATGACCTCGTTCTACGACTGGTACGCCGACCTTCCGGTCGCGTCGCCGCAGGTGTTCGGGGACCAGACCGACGTTCCCGAATCCGGCGACTGGTGGGACGCGTCGTACCTGATGATGTGGGGTTCCAACGTCCCGGTCACCCGTACTCCCGACGCCCACTGGATGGCGGAGGTGCGGTACCGCGGAGCGAAAGTCGTGTCGGTCAGCCCCGATTACGCCGACAACACGAAATTCGCCGACGAGTGGATGCCCTGCGCGGCCGGCACCGACGGTGCGATGGCGATGGCGATGGGTCACGTGATCCTGTCGGAGTTCTTCGTGACCAGGCGGGAACCGTTCTTCGTCGACTACGTGCGGCAGTTCACGGATCTGCCGTTCCTCGTCGCGCTCGAGGAACGCGGTGGCCGCCTCGTCCCGGGAAAGAACCTCACCGCCGCCGATCTCGGTGAGTCGAGCGAGAACGCCGCATTCAAACCGGTACTGGTGAACGGTGCGACGGGCGAGGTCGTGGTGCCGCACGGTTCCCTCGGATTCCGTTACGGCGACGAGGGGGTGGGGAAATGGAATCTGGACCTCGGTGACGTCGTTCCCGCGCTGACGGTCGGCGCGCCCGGCGGAGAGGGCGAGACCGCCGCCGTGCACCTGCCGCGGTTCGACACCCCGGACGGCCACGGCGAGACGCTGGTGCGCGGTGTGCCGGTCCGGCGGGTCGGCGACCACCGGGTGTGCACCGTCTTCGACCTCCTGCTCGCCCAGTACGGCGTTCCCCGATCGGGGCTTCCCGGTGAATGGCCCGGCGGCTTCGACGATGCGAGCACCCCGTACACACCGGCCTGGCAGGAACCGATCACCGGTGTCTCGGCGGCGCAGGTGATCCGGATCGCCCGCGAGTTCGCGACCAACGCCGTCGACTCGGGCGGGCGTTCGATGATCATCATGGGCGCCGGGATCTGCCAGTGGTTCCACGGCGACGCGATTTACCGGGCGGTGCTGAGCTTGCTGCTGCTCACCGGTTCGATGGGCCGCAACGGCGGCGGGTGGGCGCACTACGTCGGCCAGGAGAAGTGCAGGCCCGTCACGGGATGGGCGACGGTCGCGATGGGCACCGACTGGAGTCGCCCGCCGCGTCAGATGGCGGGCACGTCATATTGGTACGTCCACACCGACCAGTGGCGGTACGACGGATACCGCGCCGACGCCCTCGCGAGCCCGACGGGCCGCGGCAACTTCCGCGACCGGCACACGATGGACGTGATGACCTCGGCCGTCTCGATGGGATGGACGCCGTTCTACCCCCAATTCGACCGCTCCAGCCTCGACCTCGCGGACGAGGCGGCGGCGCAGGGCCGCGACGTCGTGGAACACGTCACGAGCCGATTGGCCTCGGGGGAGTTGAAATTCGCGGTCACCGACCCCGACGACCCGCGGAACTGGCCGCGGGTGCTGAGCGTGTGGCGCGCGAACCTGCTCGGTTCGTCGAGCAAGGGAAACGAGTACTTTCTCCGGCATCTCCTCGGCACGTCGTCGAATCTGCAGGCGCAGCCGGCACCCGAGGACCTGCGTCCGAACGAGGTGACGTGGCGCGACGACATCCCCGAGGGCAAACTCGACCTGCTGATGTCGATCGACTTCCGGATGACGTCCACCACGCTGCTCTCGGACGTCGTCCTGCCCGCCGCGACCTGGTACGAGAAGTCCGATCTGTCGAGCACCGACATGCACCCGTATCTGCACGCCTTCACCGCGGCGATCGACCCGCCGTGGGAAACGCGTTCGGATTTCGACGCTTTCGGAGCGGTGGCGAGGACGTTCAGTGTGCTGGCGCGGCGGCACCTCGGTGTGCGCCGCGACGTCGTGATGGGCACGTTGCAGCACGACACCCCGGGTGCGATGGCGTATCGCGGAGGGAGCGAACAGGATTGGCGCGCACGAGGCGAGACACCCGTCCCGGGCGCGACGATGGGACCGCTGGTGGTGGTCGAGCGGGACTACCCCGCCGTCGCCGAGAAGTGGGCTGCCCTGGGCCCCCTCGTCGAGCAGGCGGGGCTCACCACGAAAGGCGTCACCACGCATCCGGACCGCGAGGTCGGTGAGCTCGCGGCCCGGCACGGCGTCCTCGACTCGGGGGTCGCCGCCGGCCGTCCGGCGCTCGACACCGCCGAGAAAATGGCCGAGACCATCCTCGCGTTGTCGGGGACGTCGAACGGCAGACTCGCCGTCCAGGGATTCCGCGAACTGGAGAAACGCACCGGCAGGCCGCTGGCGCACCTGGCCGAGGGCAGCGAGGAGCGCCGGATCTCGTTCGCGGACACGCAGGCCCGGCCCGTTCCCGTGATCACCAGCCCCGAGTGGTCGGGGAGTGAGACCGGCGGTCGCCGGTACGCGCCGTTCACGGTGAACATCGAGGAACTGAAACCGTTCCACACGCTGACCGGGCGCATGCACTTCTTCCTCGACCACGATTGGATCGAGGAACTGGGGGAGCAGCTCCCCATCTTCCGCCCGCCCCTCGACATGGCCCGGTTGTTCGGCGAACCCGCCGTGGGTGATCGACAGGGCGGGATCGGGCTGAGCGTGCGCTATCTGACGCCGCACTCGAAGTGGTCGATCCACTCCGAGTACCAGGACAACCTGTTCATGCTGTCGCTGTCGCGGGGTGGGCCGACCATGTGGATGAGCCCGAACGATGCCGCGAAGATCGAGGTGCGCGACAACGACTGGGTCGAGGCGGTCAACCGCAACGGGGTGGTGGTGTGCCGGGCGATCGTCTCGCACCGGATGCCGGACGGCGTCGTCTACGTCTACCACGCGCAGGAACGCACCATCGACGTGCCACTGACCGAAACCACCGGACAGCGTGGGGGCATCCACAATTCGCTGACCCGGCTGCTGATCAAACCGTCCCACCTGGCCGGCGGCTACGCGCAGACGTCGTTCGCGTTCAACTATCTCGGTCCCACCGGAAACCAGCGCGACGAGGTGACGGTGGTGCGCCGTCGCTCGCAGGAGGTGACGTACTGATGCGTGTCATGGCTCAGCTCGCGATGGTGATGAATCTCGACAAGTGCATCGGCTGCCACACCTGTTCGGTGACGTGCAAGCAGGCGTGGACCAACCGCTCGGGCACCGAGTACGTGTGGTTCAACAACGTCGAAACCCGTCCCGGCCAGGGCTACCCGCGCACCTACGAGGACCAGGAGAAGTGGCGCGGCGGGTGGGTGCGGGACGGCAGGGGACGGCTGCGCCTGCGTGACGGCGGCCGGTGGAAGAAGCTCTCGCGGATCTTCTCGAACCCGAAGATGCCGTCCATCGACGACTACTACGAACCCTGGACGTACGACTACGAGAATCTCACCCGGGCCCCGCTCGGCGAGCACATGCCCGTCGCGGCCCCGCGCAGCCTGATCAGCGGCAGGCCGATGAAGGTGGAGTGGTCGGCGAACTGGGACGACGACCTCGCGGGTTCGCCCGAGATCCTTCCGGACGATCCGGTGCTGAAGAAGGTGAGCGACACCGTCAAGCTCGAGCTCGAAGAGACGTTCATGTTCTACCTGCCGCGCATCTGCGAGCACTGCCTCAACCCGTCCTGCGTCGCCTCCTGCCCGTCGGGGGCGATGTACAAGCGGTCCGAGGACGGCATCGTGCTCGTCGATCAGGACAAGTGCCGGGGCTGGCGGATGTGCGTGTCCGGATGCCCCTACAAGAAGGTGTATTTCAACCACAAGACCGGCAAGGCCGAGAAGTGCACCTTCTGCTATCCGCGCGTCGAGGTGGGAATGCCGACCGTCTGCGCGGAGACGTGCGTCGGCCGGCTGCGCTACATCGGGCTTCTCTTCTACGACGTCGACAAGGTCCTGGCCGCGGCGTCCGCGGAGCACGACACGGACCTGTACGAGGCGCACCTCGACCTGCTGCTCGACCCCCGCGACCCCGCCGTCGTGGAGGGCGCCCGGGCGGAAGGGATCTCGGACGAATGGATCGAGGCGGCCCAGAACTCACCCGTCCACGCCCTGATCAAGGACTGCCGGGTCGCGCTTCCGCTGCATCCGGAATTCCGGACGATGCCGATGGTCTGGTACGTGCCCCCGCTGTCGCCCGTCGTCGACGCGGTCAGCCGCGACGGTCACGACGGCGAGGACGTCGGCAACCTGTTCGGTGCGCTCGAATCGTTGCGGATCCCGGTCGAGTACCTGGCGGGACTGTTCACCGCGGGCGACACCGAGGTAGTGGACGGCGTCCTGTGCCGCCTCGCGGCCATGCGGTCGTACATGCGCGACATCAACCTGGGTCGCGAACCCCAGGCCCACATCCCCGCCGCGGTCGGGATGACGGAGGAAGAGATCTACCAGATGTACCGGCTCCTGGCCCTTGCGAAATACGAAGAGCGGTACGTGATCCCCACCGCCTACGCCACCGACGGGCACCGTCTCGAGGAGACGGCGACGGAATGCGCACTCGACTTCGAGGGCGGCCCCGGCATGCACGAGTCCGGTCCCTTCGGTGAGGCCAGCGGCGGCCCGGTCCCCGTCGCGGTCGAGACGTTCCACGCGCTGCGCGAGCGGCAGACCACCGGCGAGATGTCTGCGGGCGCACGCCATCCGTCCCGCGTGAACCTGCTGAACTGGGACGGCAAAGGCGCCCCCGCCGGCATGTTCCCCGAACGGAGCGATCGGTCGTGACCGGACTGTTCCGCCGTCGGCGCGGGGCCACCCGCGATCGCCTGGTGTGGCACGCGGCGGCACTGCTGCTTTCGTATCCGGACGACGGCCTGCAGGAGCGGCTCCGCGTCGTCGCCGACATCCTCGGGCACCTGACGCCCGATTCCGGGAGGCTCCTCGCGCAGGCACACCGCTACCTGTACGAGACGGACCCGTACGTCGCCGCGGCGCAGTACGTCGAGACGTTCGACCTCCGCCGCCGCACGACGCCGTATCTGACGTACTGGACGGCGGGCGACACCCGCAACCGCGGCCGCGAGATCCTGGCCTTCGCCGACACCTACCGCCGCGCCGGGGTCGAACCGCCGAAAGACGAGTCGGCCGACCACCTGATCGTGGTGCTCGAGTTCGCCGCGCTCGTCGACGCCGCCGCGGGTGCGGCACTCCTGTCGGTGCACCGCGTTCCGCTCGACCTGCTGCAGGCGGCGCTCGGCGACACGGGTTCGCCGTACGCCGCCGTCGTCGCAGCGGTGTGCGGCACCCTGCCGCCCGCCTCCGACCGGGACGTGGCACGGGCGCGGCAACTCGCCGCGGCCGGGCCGCCCGCCGAGGCGGTCGGGCTGGGGCCCTTCACCCTGACCGTTCCACCCCGCCGCGAAGGAGCGACCTGACATGTCTGCCGGTGAACTCTTCTGGGACATCGTGCCGTACGTCACGCTGGCGATCTTCGTGGTCGGCACGTGGTGGCGGTACCGGTACGACAAGTTCGGGTGGACCACCCGCTCCTCGCAGCTCTACGAGAGCCGGTTGCTGCGGATCGGCAGCCCGCTGTTCCACTTCGGCATCCTCGTCGTGATCGTGGGCCACGTCATCGGGTTGGTCATTCCCCAGTCGTGGACCGACGCGATCGGGATGAACGAGCACGTCTATCACCTCCAGGCCCTCGTGCTCGGCGCGATCGCGGGGGTGGCGACCATGGCCGGCGCCCTGATCCTGGTGTACCGGCGGCGCACCCGCGGTCCGGTGTTCACGGCGACCACCTGGAACGACAAGCTGATGTACGCCGTCCTGCTCGCCGCGATCGTCGCCGGACTGGCGACCACGCTGCTCGGATCCGGTGTCACCGGCGAGGAGAGCAACTACCGCGAGACGGTATCGCCGTGGTTCCGGTCGATCTGGATTCTGCAGCCCCGCGGCGACCTCATGGCGCAGGCATCGCTCGCCTACCACGTCCACGTCGCGATCGCTCTGGTGTTGTTCGCGCTGTGGCCGTTCACCCGGCTCGTGCACGCCTTCAGCGCTCCCGTGGCCTATCTGTTCCGCCCCTACATCGTGTACCGCAGCCGCGACGTCGCCCGAAACGGAGAGCTCCTCGGCTCGCACGCTCCTCGTCGAGGCTGGTGAACGGCTGTCGGTGGCCGCGTGTAATGTTTGCCGTTCGACGACGCCCAGCTTTCGAGGACCGCTGAACCACTACATGGCCAAGATCGATCGCAGCCGCACTGCCGCACTCACCCAAGCGCCGACCCTGCACGAGCCGGATGCCGGCGTCCGGCGCACCATGCTTCCCGGCGGGCTCCGGGTGGTCACCGAATACGTTCCCGGTGTGCGATCCGCGTCCGTGGGCGTCTGGGTGGGTGTCGGATCACGCGACGAGCAACCGACCGTCGCCGGGGCCGCGCACTTCCTCGAACATCTGCTGTTCAAGGCCACGCCGTCGCGCAGCGCCCTCGACATCGCGCAGGTGATGGACGGCGTCGGTGGTGAGCTCAACGCCTTCACGTCCAAGGAGCACACCTGCTTCTACGCACACGTGCTCGACGACGACCTGCCGCTCGCCATCGACCTCGTCAGTGACGTCGTCCTACGCGGCCGCTGCCGGTCCTCCGACGTGGACGTCGAACGCCAGGTGGTCCTCGAAGAGATCTCGATGCGCGACGACGACCCGGAAGACCTCCTCGGCGACGCGTTCCTCACCGCACTGTACGGCGACCATCCCGTCGGCAGGCCCGTGATCGGCAGCGTCGAATCCATCGAATCGATGACCCGCACCCAACTCCACTCGTTCCACGTGCGGCGCTACACGCCGCAGCGCATGGTGGTCGCCGTCGCCGGCAACGTGGAGCACGAACACACGGTCGAGTTGGTGCGGCGCGCGTTCGCCGGGCACCTCGAATCGGCATCCGAACCCGCTCCCCGCCGCGGCGGCACCTTGCGCCTGCGCACCGAGCCGGCACTCAGCCTGACCAACCGGGACAGCGAACAGGTCCACCTCTCGCTCGGGGTGCGCGCGTTCGGGCGGCACGAGTCCCACCGCTGGGCGCTGTCGGTGCTCAACGCCGCCGTCGGCGGCGGGCTCAGCTCCCGGCTCTTCCAGGAAGTGCGGGAGATCCGCGGCCTGGCATATTCGGTGTACTCGGGCATCGACACGTTCTCCGACACGGGCGCGTTCTCGATCTACGCCGGGTGCCAGCCCGAGAACCTCGGCGAGGTCACCACGGTGATCCGCGAAGTGCTGTCGAACGTGGCCGCCGAGGGCATCACCGACGCCGAATGCGCCCGCGCCAAGGGCTCGCTGCGGGGCGGACTGGTTCTGGGACTGGAGGATTCGGGTTCCCGGATGCACCGCATCGGTCGGAGCGAGCTCAACTACGGCAATCACCGCAGCATCACCGAAACCCTCGGCAAGATCGACGCGGTCACCACCGACGAGGTCCGCGACGTCGCGAGGGTCCTGCTGCAGCGTCCGTTTGCCGCCGCCGTCGTCGGGCCGTATCGCCGCAAACGCGACCTGCCGGCCTCGGTGCGCGGCATCGTCAGGTAACGAGGATTCGCCGAACACCCCGACAGGAGCAGCCCGAGATGAAGATCCGTGGAGCGGTACTCGAGGAGATCGGCAGAGCGCGCCCGTTCGCCGAGTCGGCGCCGATCTCGATTTCCGAACTCGACCTCGACGAACCCGGGGCGGGCGAGATTCTCGTCCGGATCGAGGCCGCGGGTCTGTGCCACTCCGATCTGTCCGTCGTCGACGGCAACCGGGTGCGCCCGGTCCCGATGCTCCTCGGACACGAAGCGGCCGGACGGATCACGCAACTCGGGGCGGGTGTCGACGACGTTGCGGTCGGGCAGCGCGTGGTGATGACGTTCCTCCCGCGCTGCGGGGAATGTGAGGGCTGCGCCACGGACGGCCGCATGCCGTGCGTGCCCGGCACCAGCGCCAACAACGACGGAACCCTGCTCGACGGGGGAGCGCGACTGCACCGCGGCGACGACCGCGTGCACCACCACCTCGGGGTGTCCGGATTCGCGACGCACGCGGTCGTCAACCGGCGCTCGGTCGTTCCGGTCGGCGACGACGTTCCCGCCGACGTGGCGGCCGTGCTCGGATGCGCCGTCCTCACCGGCGGCGGCGCGGTCCTCAACGCCGGCGATCCGCGTCCCGGCCAGGCCGTGATGGTCGTCGGGCTCGGCGGCGTGGGAATGGCCGCGATCCTGACGGCCGTGTCCCGGGGCGCCGGTGAGGTCATCGGTGTCGACGCCGTGCCCGCGAAACTGCAGACTGCCCGCGAACTCGGAGCGACGGCGGTCTACACCCCCGCGGAACTCGAGGAAGCCGGCATCCGGGCGCCCATCGTCATCGAGGCCGCGGGGAACGCCCGCGCTTTCGAATCAGCCGTTCGCGCAACCGCTCCCGGCGGCAAGACGATCACCGTAGGACTGCCGTCCCCGAACGCGCAGTCGTCGATCTCCCCGCTCACCCTGGTGGCCGAGGCCCGCACGATCATCGGCAGCTACCTCGGCTCGGCGGTGCCGTCCCGGGACATCCCCATCTACGAAGCCCTGTGGCGCTCCGGGAAGCTGCCCGTGGAGAAACTCATCTCCTCCCGCATCACGCTCGACGACATCAACCGCGGCATGGACGAACTCGCCGACGGCAAGGCGATCCGTCAGATCATCGTGTTCGACTGACCGGCAGCGCCGGATCGGCAAAGCCATGGACACGCTGCGCGGGGGATGAGGCGGGTCTGCGTCAGGGGGAGTCGCCCGGGCGTCCCGCGACGTCCTCGACGGACAGTGCCGACAACGCGATCAGTCCGGCCAGAAAGCCCGCGCGCTCGCGCTCCGGCAATCTGGCGAGGAGTCGCTCCTCGCCACGCCGGATCGCCGCCTGCGCGGAATCACGCACCCGATGCCCGTCGGGGGTCAGCGACAGCAGCCGGGCCCGGCGGTCCGCGGGATCGCGCTGCCGGTCGATCAGACCACGCTCCTGCAGTTCGTCGAGCACTCCGATGATCCGGGTCTTGTCGGCGCCGATCGCCTCCGCGAGGGCGGCCTGGGTGCGCACCGGGTGCTCGTCGAGTGCGAGGAGCACGACGTAGCCCCACATGGTCAGCCCGTGCTCGGCGAGCACGGGAAGTTCCGCCGCCACCAGCGACCGGTTCAGGGCGGTCGTCATCGCGGCGAGGTCGGGGCGGGTGCGCTCGGGCTGTCCGTTCGTCGGGTCGCGGCTCGGCATACCGCAGAAAATACACCTTGACCGATCATCTAACCGAGTAGATGATAAGCAGGAGCGTATTAATTCGATCCGGAGGTGCCGACGGTGGATGCGGACGAGATCCGGCGCTGGGATGCCCGCGCCGTGCAGACGAGTGTGGCGATCGTGTCGCACGTGACGAGCCGCGACCTGCAGCGCGCGACGCCGTGCGCGCAGTGGACCCTCGGCGACTTGCTGGCCCACATGACCGTGCAGCACCTGGGGTTCGCCGCGGCGGCCGCGGGCAGCGGGCCCGACCTGTCGCGTTGGCGGCCGCATGCGGCGGCGGACCCAGTCTCCGACTATCGCGCGGCGGCGGACACCGTCGTAGAGGCCTTCGCCCGCGACGGCGTCGGAAAACGGCAGTTCTGGTTGCCGGAGATCAGCACCGAGTTCCCGGTCCCCGCGGCCACCGCCGTCGGGTTTCACTTCCTCGACTACGTGGTCCATTCGTGGGACGTCGCGCGGTCGCTCGGGCTGGACTTCGCGCCCGAATCCGCCATGGTGGGCGTGGTTCTCCCCATCGCCCGCCGCGTGCCGGACGGCGCGGACCGGCTGCGCGCGGGCGCCGCGTTCGCGCCCGGCCTGACTGGCGGCGCCGGCACCGCCGATTTCGACACCGTCCTGTCGCTGCTCGGCCGGTCACCGCAGTGGCACCCGGAATACGAGACTCGCCGCGCGTGAGGACGAGACGCAGATCTCCCGTCCCGCCCCTGCGCAGCGGCCGGCGCACGGCGATTGCGTAGGCTTTCGGGCGAATCGTTGGAACTGGACGGAGCGTGGAGAAGTGAGCGCAGCAGCACCCATCAGGGTCGGGGTTCTCGGGGCCAAGGGCAAGGTCGGCCGGGCGATCTGCGAGGCGGTGGAACAGGCACCGGACCTCGAACTGGTCGCGGAGGTCGATCACGGCGACCGGCTCGAGTCGTTCGTCGAGGCCGGCACCCAGGTCGTCGTCGACTTCACCCACCCCGACGTGGTGATGGACAACCTGAAGTTCCTCGTCTCCAACGGCATTCACGCCGTGGTGGGCACCACCGGGTTCGACGACACCCGGCTCGACGCCGTGCGGTCGTGGGTGACGGAGCGCCCCGAGGTCGGGGTCCTGATCGCCCCCAACTTCGCGATCGGCGCCGTCCTCTCCATGCGTTTCGCCGAAGCCGCAGCACGATTCTTCGATTCCGTCGAGGTCATCGAGTTGCATCACCCCAACAAGGCGGATGCGCCGTCCGGCACCGCCTACCGGACCGCGGCCCTCATCTCGGAGGCCCGCCGCAAGGCCGGCGTCGGACCGAGCCCCGACGCCACGACCACCGAACTGGACGGTGCGCGCGGCGCCGACGTGGACGGCGTGCGGGTGCATTCCGTGCGGCTGGCAGGTCTGGTCGCGCATCAGGAGGTCATCCTCGGCACGCAGGGCGAGACGCTGACCATCCGCCACGATTCGATCGACCGCAACTCCTTCGCCCCCGGCGTCCTGCTCGGTGTGCGGGAGATCGGCTCCCGCCCCGGTCTCACCGTCGGTATCGACCCCCTTCTCGACCTGTGAAAGACGGCTCGACCAAGACCGTCGTCACGATCGGACTGCTGGTCGCGGCGCTGGCGTTCTACTTCGTCCTGCTCGGGCAGCGCGGCATCGCGCTGATCCAGGACGGCGGGGCCGCGGCGATCGGCCTGGGCGTCGGCGTCCTGATCCTTCCGTTCCTGGGCGCCTGGATCGTCTACGCCACGCTCCGCGCCGGATTCCAGCACCAGCATCTGTCCCGCCGCATCGCGGACGAGCGACTCGAACTGGACGTCACCGATCTGCCGAAGCGTCCGTCGGGCCGCATCGACCGGGACGCGGCCGACGCACTGTTCCAGCAGGTCAAGTCCGAGTGGGAGGCAGACCCGGACAACTGGCGGAACTCGTATCGGCTCGCGCGCGCCTACGACTACGCCGGCGACCGCGGCCGGGCCCGGGAAACGATGAAACGAGCCGTGGAACTCGAACGCGTCGAACGGGAGGCCGGGTCCGGCCGATAGGGCGCGGAGCCGGTCGTACTCTGGCGACTGTGAAGTCGCTACTCGTCGTCCACCACACGCCGTCGCCGGTGACCCGTGAGTGCCTCGAAGCAGTACTGACAGGCGCCCGGGACCCCGACATCGACGGTGTCGAGGTGAAGTCGATCCCCGCACTCGGCGCGACCGTTCCCGACGTCCTCGAGGCCGACGGGTTCCTGTTCGGGACCTCCGCCAACTTCGGCTACATGTCCGGAGCGCTGAAGCACTTCTTCGACACCGTCTACTACCCATGCCTCGACGCGGTCGCCGGGCGCCCCTACGGTCTGTGGGTGCACGGCAACAACGACACCGCCGGGGCCGTGAAGTCGGTGCAGAAGATCGTGACCGGGCTGGCGCTCACCCAGGTCGCCGAGATCCTGGAACTGACCGGATCCCTCGACGCGAGTGCGCGGGAGCGGTTGTACGAACTCGGTGCGACGGTGGCGGTCACGCTGGCCGAGGACGCCTGACCACGTCTCCGTCGACTGTGTCGGTGGGCGATGGCAAGCTTCGGGCATGCGTGAGATGACCGCCGCCGCGGCCCGGAGATCGGCGCTCTGGGCACAGGGTTTCGCCGACCGGAAGCCTGCCGGTACACCGACGCGCAGGCACGTCCGCTCGGTCCTGGATCGCGTGCGGTTGTTCCAGATCGACTCGGTGTCGGTGGCCGTGCGGGCCCACTACGTCCCGCTGTTCAGCCGTCTCGGGGTGTACGACCGCGGGCTGGTCGACTCGGCGGCGTGGTCGCACTCCGCCCGCGCACCCCGCCTGCTGGCGGAGTACTGGGCGCATGAGGCGGCGTTCATCCCGGTCGAGGACTGGCCCCTGCTGCGCTGGCGGATGCACCGGTACCGGCACGGGCGATGGTCCGGCGAATCCCGGGTACTCGACCGCAATCCCACTCTCGCCGCCGACGTGCTCGACGTGATCGGCGCCGTCGGTGCGTGCAGCGCGGGCGAGGTGGAGAAACACCTGGAGGTCGACCGGCCCGACCGCAAGGGTCCGTGGTGGGATCGCAGCGACACCAAAGTGGTGTGCGAGCAACTGTTCGCGTCGGGCGCGCTGGCGGTCGACAAGCGGGTCGCCTTCACCCGTCACTACGATCTCACGGAACGGGTGCTGCCGAAAGCGGTCCTCGCCGAGGAGGTTTCGGAGGAGGATGCCGTCCGGGGGCTGGTGCAGCGGTCCGCGCGGGCCCTCGGTGTGGCCACCGAACCCGATCTGCGCGACTACTACCGGCTGTCGCCGGCGCAGAGCGCGTCGGCCGTCGAGGACCTCGTCGAGGACGGCGTGCTCGAACGGGTCGACGTCCGGGGCTGGGAGGCACCGGCATTCGTCCACCGCGACGTCCGGGTTCCGCGCAGGGTGGACGGGGCGGCGCTGCTGTGCCCGTTCGATCCGCTGGTCTTCTGCCGCCCCCGTACCGAGCGGGTATTCGACTTCCGGTACCGCCTCGAGATCTACACCCCCGCGCACAAGCGTGTCCACGGGTACTACGTCTTCCCGTTCCTGCTGAACGGTGAACTGGTCGCGAGGGTCGACCTCAAGGCCGACCGCGCGTCGGGAACGCTCGAAGTGCGATCCGCCTTCGTGGAACCCGACCGGAGTCCGGGGCACGTGGTGGAGGCGCTGGTTCCGGAACTGCGAAGAATGGCAACGTGGTTGGGCCTGGACGACGTCCGGGTGGACGATCGCGGCAACCTCGGTGCCCTCCTCGCGGCCGAGGCGTCGCGGCCGCGAGGAGAGTGAGAAGCGCCGGGCTGCCGGCTGCCTACAGGCTCTCGACGAACTTCGTCAGGCCCTTGCTCGCGGTCTCGAGTGCCGTCTTCTGCGCCTTCTTCACGAGGAACCCCGGCAGCGGAATCTTCGGGTCGACCGTCAACTCGAAGGTCACCTTGGTGCCGGCGCCGGACTCGGTGAGGACGTACGACCCGTCCTGAGCGTTCTGCTGGCCGCTCTCGACGAGGTGCCAGGACACCGTGTTGTCACCCTCGAACGTGTAGTCGACGACCTGCTCGTCGCTGATCCCGAGGATGGAGACGCTCATCCGGACTCGGTGGGGGCGGCCGTCGTCGTGCGTGCTCTCGATGGTGACCGACTTGTGGGCCGAGGACCACTCGGGCAGGCGATCCACCGCAGCGATCGCGGCCATCACCGTGGCCGGATCGGCCTTGATCTCGAATTCCTTGACGCCGGAAACGGCCATGTTCTTCGCTCCTTCGAGCCCGTGGCGACTCTCACCGTGTGGCTGATGCGACGTAATTACATCACCGCCGCCGACGGGCGCGTGGAGTGAGTGCACCGGCGCTCAGAAATCACCTCTCCCGTTCCGGCGCATCTGATCCTTGAGCGCGCCCTGGACCGCTTGCGACACCCAGGAATTGAGCGACACCCCATTCTGGGAGGCGGCCTCCTCGGCCTTCGACTTGATCTGATCCATCAGGCGGAGGGTGACGCGGCTGATGTCACCGGTGACGTCATCGAAGGCGGCGCCGAGGTCCTCGGCGGTGGCGGCACGTTCCCCCTCCGGCCCGGCCGAGGCGGGAGTGCGGCGCACGTCGACCGCCGCCTCGCTGCCGTCGAGGCGCACGCCGACGGTGCGATCGCCGAGTGCGGAAGACACCTCTCCGGCAAAGTCGGTGAGCGCCGACAGCAGGAGCAGGCGGGCGGCGGGTTCGACCGCGGCGGCGAGGGCCGCAGCGGTCGCGCGGGTCTGCTCGTCGCCGAGTGCGGCTGCCGCGTTCAGGTCGTCTCGCAGCCGGGAGACGTAGATGCCGAGGTCCATGACGCCATCATGGCGTCAACCGTGACGTCAGTCAAGCAGTCGTGACTTCATCGCCCGGGGGCCGGGCCGGGGCACGCCGCGCCAACCGGCGACGCTGCGACTAGGGTCGATGCATTCAGGAGGGACTCCCGACCAGGGAGTTCGGTAGGAGGATCAGCGCAGTGCCGCAGACCGTGCCGCTCAGGGTGCAACTCGTCGCGAAGACGGAGTTCTTTCCGCCGGCGGACATCCCGTGGGAGACCGACGCCGACGGCGGCGAGGCGCTGGCGGAGTTCGCGGGCCGGGCGTGCTATCAGAGCTGGTCCAAACCGAACCCCCGCACCGCGACCAACGCCGGCTACCTGCGCCATCTGCTCGAGGTCGGGCACGAGTCGGTCCTCGAACACGGCACCGTCAGCTTCTACATCACCGGCATCTCCCGGTCCTGCACCCACGAGCTGATCCGGCACCGCCACTTCTCCTACTCGCAGCTGTCGCAGCGTTTCGTGCGGGAGAACGAGGGGAACGTCGTCGTCCCGCCCGCGATCGCCGGCGACCCGGAACTCGAGGAGCTGTTCGCGAAGGCCACCGACGCCAGCAGGACGGCGTACGGCGAACTCCTCGAGGCCCTCGAATCGAAGCTGGCCGACACCTCCAACGTGCCGCTGCGCAACAAGCAGGCGAGGCAGGCGGCGAGGGCTGTCCTGCCCAACGCGACCGAGACCCGCGTGGTGGTCACCGGCAACTACCGGGCCTGGCGGCACTTCGTCTCGATGCGGGCCACCGAGCACGCCGACGTGGAGATTCGCCGTGTCGCGGTCGAGTGTCTGAGGCAGCTGCAAGCGTCCGCACCGAATGTCTTCGGCGACTTCGAGGTAGTGGACTGGGGCGACGGCACAGAGGTGGCGCGGAGCACGTTTTCCGCCGACGCGTGACGGGTGTGCAAAAGTACCTGGGTCACCGGGTAGCCTTCTGACCATGACCTACGGTGATTCCGCTTCTCCCGTCGAGCGTCCGTTCGGCACCGTGTCCACAGCGATGGTGACGCCGTTCACCTCGGACGGAAAGCTGGACGTCGACGCCGGTGTCCGCCTCGCGGCGTACCTCGTCGACAACGGGTGCGACTCCCTCGTCCTCGCCGGCACGACCGGTGAGTCGCCGACGACCACCGAAAACGAGAAGCTCGAGCTGCTCCGGGCGGTCATCGACGCGGTGGGCAACCGCGCGAAGATCATCGCCGGCGCGGGCAGCAACGACACCGCGCACAGCGTCGAACTCGCCCGTGACGCCGCCCGCGCGGGCGCGCAGGGCCTCCTCGTCGTCACCCCCTACTACTCGCGTCCGCCGCAGGCCGGGCTGTTCGCGCACTTCACCGCTGTCGCCAATGCCACCGACCTTCCGGTCATGCTCTACGACATTCCACCCCGCTCCGTGGTCCCCATCGAGACGGAGACCATCCGGCGCCTCGCCGAGCACCCGCGCATCGTCGCGGTCAAGGACGCCAAGGGCGACCTCAACGCGGGCGCCGAGCTGATCGGCACCACCGATCTGCAGTTCTATTCGGGTGACGATCCGCTCAACCTGCCGTGGCTGTCGGTCGGCGCGACGGGATTCGTCAGCGTCATCGGGCACCTCGTGCCCGGCCGGCTGCGTGAACTGCACACCGCCTTCGCGGCCGGGGACATCGCCCGCGCCCGCGCCATCAACCTCAGCCTCATCCCGGTCATCCGCTCCGTGGCGCGTCTCGGCGGCGTGAGCGCGTCGAAGGCGGGACTGCGCCTGATCGGCCTCGACGTCGGTGAACCCCGGTTGCCGCAGGTGGCGCCCACGCACGATCAGATCGATCTCCTGGCCGCCGATCTGCACGCTGCGGGGGTGCTCGCGTGACCCGACCGCCTCGTCGTCGCAGCGCCAGCCGCCAGGCAGGTCCCCCTTCCCCCACAGCGAGCGAGCCGACGACCCCGGCGCCCGTCGCCGCCGAGCCGCCGAAGTCCGCGCCCGTCGTGGCCGACGAGCCGAGTGCCCCGAAGTCGGAGCAGGCCAAGTCGGCGCCCGTGAAGGCCTCCTCCACGAAGGGGGGCGCCACCAACAAGTCGTCGTCGCGCTCCGGACGGCGTGGCGGCAACAAGCGTCAGGACACGCGGCCGGCCGCGGTCGATCCGACGGCGCGGCTCGGCGCCCCGCCGAAGGCCCCGTTCAAGGGTCTGCGCGTGGTGGCTCTCGGCGGCATCGGCGAGATCGGCCGCAACATGACCGTCTTCGAGCACCAGGGCAAGCTGCTCATCGTCGACTGCGGTGTGCTGTTCCCGGAAGACCAGCAGCCGGGTGTCGACCTGATCCTCCCGGACTTCCGGCACATCGAGGACCGCATGGACGACGTCGAGGCCGTCGTCCTCACGCACGGCCACGAGGACCACATCGGCGCCATCCCGTTCCTGCTGCGGCTGCGTCCGGATCTTCCGGTCGTGGGTTCGCGGTTCACGCTCGCGCTCGTCGCGGCCAAGTGCCGTGAGCACCGCCAGCGCCCCAACCTCGTCGAGGTCGTCGAGGGGCAGCGCACCGAACACGGCCCGTTCGAGTGCGAGTACTTCGCCGTCAACCACTCGATCCCCGACGCCATCGCCGTCGCGATCCGGACCGACGCCGGAGTCGTGCTGCACACCGGCGACATCAAGCTCGACCAGCTGCCGCTCGACGGCAGGCTCACCGACCTCGCCGGCTTCTCCCGTCTCGGCGACGAGGGTGTCGACCTGTTCCTCGTCGACTCCACGAACGCCGAGGTGCCGGGATTCGTCACCCCCGAGCGTGAGATCGGGGGAGTGCTCGACAACGTCATCGGCAAGGCCCGCCAGCGCGTGATCGTGGCCTCCTTCGCCAGCCACGTGCACCGCATCCAGCAGGTCGTCGACGTCGCGCACCGGTACAACCGGCGGGTCGCGTTCGTGGGCCGGTCGATGGTCCGCAACATGCAGATCGCGCAGGATCTCGGCTACCTGAGCGTGCCGGACGGTCTGGTCGTCGACATCGACACCGCGGCCAACCTGCCCGACGACCGGCTCGTGCTCATCTCCACCGGCTCGCAGGGAGAACCGCTGTCGGCGTTGTCGCGGATGGCCCGCGGCGAGCACCGGCAGATCAACATCCGGGCCAACGACCTCGTCGTGCTGGCCTCGTCGCTGATTCCCGGCAACGAGAACTCCGTGTTCGCCGTCGTCAACGGCCTCGCCAAGCGCGGCGCCACGGTCGTCACGCAGCAGAGCGCGAAGGTGCACGTCTCGGGTCACGCGTCGGCGGGCGAGCTCCTGTACCTGTACAACGCGGTCCGGCCCACCAATGCGATGCCCGTCCACGGCGAGTGGCGCCACCTGCGCGCCAACGCCGCCCTCGCGAAGGCCACCGGCGTGCCGGAGGAGCGGATCGTGCTCGCCGAGGACGGAGTGGTGGTCGACATGGTCGACGGTCTCGCCGAGATCGTCGGGCAGGTTCCCGTCGGGCACGTCTACGTCGACGGATTGTCCGTCGGCGACGTCGGTGACTCCACGCTGTCGGACCGGCTGGTCCTCGGCGAGGGCGGGTTCATCGCCATCAACGTCGTCATCGACGACCACACGGGACGCGCGGTCAGCACCCCCGAGGTGTCCGGACGCGGATTCTCCGACGACCCGACGGCCCTCAAGGACGCGGCGCAGCTGGTCGAGGCGGAGCTGCTGCGACTGGCCACCGAGGGCATCAACGACGCTCACCGCATCGCCCAGGCGATCCGGCGCGTCGTCGGCAGATGGGTGGCCGACAAGTACCGTCGCCGGCCGATGATCGTCCCGACCGTCATCGCGGTGCCGTCGGCGGAGGGCAAGTAGTTCTCCGACAGGTAGATTCGACCGGGTGACCTTCGCCAGAGATGAACGCCTCGCCCTCGTCGACTCGATGGCCGAATTCGGTCCCGACGCCCCGACCCTCTGCGGGACGTGGACCAACCGGGACCTGGCCGCCCACCTGATCGTGCGCGAACGGCGCCTCGACGCTGCCCCGGGCATCGTCGTGGGTCTGCTCGCCGGGTACACCGAACGCGTCCAGAGCGAGACGGCGACGCGTCCGTGGAGCCGACTGCTGGACGAGGTCCGGTCGGGTCCGCCGATGTGGTCGCCGATGTACTGGGTGGACGCGCAGGTGAACCTGGGGGAGATGTTCGTCCACCACGAGGACGTGCGCCGAGCCCACGACGGGTGGGAGCCGCGCGTCCTGCCGGGCGATCGTCAGGACGCGCTGTGGGGTCTGGCGCGCAAGGTCGGCAAGCTCGGCTACCGGCACGCCCCGGTGACGGTGGTACTCGAGCGGCCGTCCGGCGAGCAGGCCACCGTCCGCACGGCCGGTGCCGGCCCGGTGATCCTGCGGGGAGAACCGTCGGAACTCGCCCTGCACGCGTTCGGCCGGAATCAGGTGCGGATCGAGACCGAGGGTGACGCCGCCGACATCGAGGCGGTGACCTCCCTCGACCGAGGGTTCTGACGCCGTTTCGACGTAGCTCGGCCGCTGTTACGGGTGTTGCGGATGGTCCGGAAGGTGCCGTAGCGACTAATCTGAGAGCCATGGCAGGTAAGGCGAGCGCCCGCGGTTCGAGCACGACGTCCACGGCGAGAACGGGCGTGCGAGGCGGCGCGAGCTCGTCCAAGCCCAGGTCCCGCACCACCCGGACCGAGAGCACTCCGCGTAAGTCCACCTCGCCGCGTGGCGGCGGCGCGCGGCGTCCCGCCGCGAAGAAGGCGTCCGCGTCCAGTCCCCTGAAGTCGGTGGGCCGGGGCATCGGCGCCGGCTGGTCGCTCGCGGCGAAGGGCGTCGGGGCCACCACCCGCACCGTCGGCAAGGCAGCCGAGATCGAACAGGGCCACCGTCGCGACGGCATCGCCCTCGGGCTGATCGCGATCAGCGTCGTCGTCGCCAGCCGAATCTGGTTCTCCGCGGGCGGTCCGGTGGGCGAGTGGATCGAGACCGGCGTCCGCGCCGTGTTCGGCGGGGCGTCCGCCGTCCTGCCCCTGATCGGTGTCGCCGTCGCGGTGATCCTGATGCGGACCGAACCGAAACCCGAGATCCGGCCCAGGCTGGTGCTGGGGTCGCTGCTCGTCGGTCTGCCGACTCTGGGACTGTGGCACCTCGCGACCGGCTCGCCCACCGACGCCGACGGCAGGGCCCACGGCGCCGGTTTCGTCGGGTACGCGGCAGGCGGTCCGTTGACCGACGGCCTCACCGTGTGGCTGGCCGCGCCGCTGCTGCTGATGGCGGCACTGTTCGGAATCCTGCTCCTCACCGGGACCACGATCCGCGAGGTGCCCGGCAAGCTGCAGTCGTACTTCGGAACGTCGTTCGGCCGCGACCACTACGCCGACTACGACAGCGAGTACTACGAGGAAGGCGAATACGACCCCACCCTGTTCGACGCCGACGGCTATCCCGTCGACGACTACAAGACCGGGGTCCGGGGCGCCCCGGCCGACAACTACCCCACCGACGAGTACGACGTCGGCGACACCGCGAAGACGGAAGTCCTCGGGCTGTGGGAGCCCGAGCCTGCCCCGGAACCCGTGCCGGCGCCGAAACCGGCGCGTGCCAAGGCCAAGCCCGTCGTCGCCCCGAAGCCGGCACCCGAACCGGAACCGCTGCCCGACGTCGACAAGTTCGTCACCGACCGGGTGGTCGAGGGCGACTACACGCTGCCGCCCACGTCCCTGCTCTTCGAAGGCGACCCGCCGAAGACGCGCAGTTCCGCCAACGACGCGATGATCGAGGCCATCACCGAGGTCCTCGAACAATTCAAGATCGATGCCGCCGTCACCGGTTTCACCCGCGGCCCCACCGTCACCCGCTACGAGGTGGAACTCGGCCCGGGTGTGAAGGTCGAGAAGATCACCGCGCTCGCCCGCAACATCGCGTACGCCGTCGCCACCGACAACGTGCGCCTGCTCGCGCCGATCCCGGGCAAGTCCGCCGTCGGTATCGAGGTCCCCAACTCCGACCGCGAGATGGTGCGCCTCGCCGACGTGCTCACCGCCCCGAGCACCCGCAAGGACCACCACCCGCTCGTGATCGGTCTCGGCAAGGACATCGAGGGCAACTTCGTCAGCGCGAACCTCGCGAAGATGCCCCACCTGCTCGTGGCCGGTTCCACCGGCTCCGGTAAGTCGAGCTTCGTGAACTCGATGCTGGTGTCGCTGCTGTCCCGCGCGACACCCGACGAAGTGCGGATGATCCTCATCGACCCCAAGATGGTGGAGTTGACACCCTACGAGGGCATTCCGCATCTCATCACGCCCATCATCACCCAGCCGAAGAAGGCGGCGGCCGCGCTGGCCTGGCTGGTGGAGGAGATGGAGCAGCGCTACCAGGACATGCAGGCCAACCGCGTGCGCCACATCGACGACTTCAACGCCAAGGTGAAGTCCGGTGAGATCACGGCGCCGCTCGGCAGCGAACGGGTCTACCGGCCGTATCCGTACATCCTCGCCATCGTCGACGAGCTCGCGGACCTCATGATGACCGCGCCGCGCGACGTCGAGGACGCGATCGTCCGCATCACCCAGAAGGCGCGCGCCGCCGGCATCCACCTCGTCCTGGCCACGCAGAGGCCCTCGGTGGACGTCGTGACGGGTCTGATCAAGACCAACGTGCCGTCCCGGCTGGCCTTCGCGACGTCGTCGCTGACCGACTCCCGGGTCATCCTGGACCAGCCCGGCGCCGAGAAGCTGATCGGTATGGGCGACGGGCTGTTCCTGCCGATGGGCGCGGGCAAGCCGACCCGCCTGCAGGGCGCGTTCATCACCGACGAGGAGATCTCCGCGGTCGTCGATTTCACCAAGAACCAGGCGGAACCGGAGTACACCGACGGCGTCACCGCCGCGAAGGTCGGGGAGAAGAAGGACGTCGATCCCGATATCGGCGACGACATGGACGTGCTGCTGCAGGCGGTGGAACTCGTCGTCTCCAGCCAGTTCGGGTCGACGTCGATGCTGCAGCGGAAGCTGCGGGTCGGATTCGCGAAGGCGGGCCGCCTGATGGACCTGATGGAGACCAGGGGAGTGGTGGGACCCAGCGAGGGCTCGAAGGCCCGTGAGGTCCTCATCAAGCCCGAGGAACTCGACGGTCTGCTGTGGTCGATCCGCGGCGGCGACCCGAGTGAGGCGCCGCCCGACCAGGAGTGACACCCGGTGCGCGTGTCCGAAATGTACGGTTCCCGCGCACTGTGGTTGAATGGTCACCGAATTGGAGGGGAGTATCCCCACCTCTGTGACAGCATCGTCAACACGATCGGCACCATTGCCGATCCGGGGCTGTCAGTCGCTCGGACAGTGGTTCCGGTGCGGCGGGAGAGACCTCCGGTACCCGCTAGGTCTACCGGAGGTCTGTGTAAATGCATGTGTCACCGCTGGTCTGGGTCATCACCTGTGTGGTGATTCTCGGACTGTTCGTGTTCGACTTCTTCGCCCACGTGCGCACCCCGCACGCCCCCACGTTCCGTGAGTCGGCGTTCTGGTCGTCGGTCTATATCGGCCTCGCCATCCTCTTCGGCCTGATCGTCATGTGGCTGTGGGGAAGTCAGTACGGCGGCGAGTATTTCGCCGGTTACGTCACCGAGAAGGCGTTGTCGGTCGACAACCTCTTCGTGTTCGTCATCATCATGGGTACGTTCGCGGTGCCACGGGAGTACCAGCAGAAGGTGCTGCTGATCGGCATCGTGATGGCGCTGGTGATGCGCGGAATCTTCATCGGCGTCGGCGCCGCGGCGATCAACGCGTACAGCTGGGTGTTCTACCTGTTCGGCGCGTTCCTCATCTACACCGCGTACACGCTGGTGCGTGATCACGGGCACGAGAAGGAGGTGGAGGAGGAACGCGACAGCAAGATCGTCGCCATCGCGAAGAAGATCCTCCCCACCACGGACACCTACGACGGCGACAAGCTCGTCACGCGGATCAACGGCAAGCGCGTCGTGACGCCGCTGCTGCTTGCGCTGGTCGCCATCGGGTTCACCGACGTGCTGTTCGCGCTCGACTCGATCCCCGCGATCTACGGGCTCACCCAGGAGCCGTACCTGGTGTTCACGGCCAACGCGTTCGCGCTGATGGGGCTGCGTCAGCTGTACTTCCTGATCGGCGGGCTGCTGGATCGCCTGGTGTACCTGTCGTACGGCCTGTCGATCATCCTGGCGTTCATCGGCGTCAAGCTGGTTCTGCACGCTCTGCACGAGAACACGCTGGGCTTCGTCAACGGCGGGGAGCACGTGGCCGTGCCGGAGGTGTCGACGGTGTTCTCGCTGGCCGTCATCATCGGTGTGCTGGCAGTGACGACCGTCGCCAGCCTCCTCAAGACGCGGAACACGACGCCGGCGCAGTAACTCCGCCGGGCGTCGTGCCCCAGGGTCCGGTACTCGGCGGTTCAGGAGCTGAATTCGCCGAGTACCGGAACCCATTCGACGATCCGGGTGGCCGTCACCAGGCCGTTGCGGGCGAACGGGTCGTGGGTGAAGAGCTGTTCCACGGTCTCCGCGTCGGCGGCGTCGACGAGGATGAACGCGCCGCTTCCGTCCGCGAACGGGCCGGACGAGACGACGGTCTTCTGCTCGGCCAGTTCACCGAGCCACGCCCGGTGGGCGGGGCGATGCTCGTCGCGTCCGGCGACGGTATCGGCCGAATACGTGTACTCCACTACGAACAGGGGCATTTTCTCGCTCTCTCGGGACGGGTTCATCGAACAAAGACGGGATCAGGGCCCATCAGTCTCACGCACTGGGATTTTCAGAGGGTGAGAAGCATTCGGGTGTTGCCGAGGGTGTTCGGCTTGACGTAGCTCAGGTCGAGGAATTCGGCGACACCGGTGTCGTACGAACGGCACATCTCCGCATACACCTCGGCGGTCACGGGTGTGCCGTCGATCTCGACGAAACCGTGCTTGCCGAAGAAGTCGACCTCGAACGTGAGGACGAACAGGCGCTCGAGTTCGAGTTCCCGCGCGACCTCGATCAACTTGGCCACCACGTGATGGCCCGCACCCTGGCCCTTGGCCGACGGGTCGACCGCGATCGTGCGCACCTCGCCCAGGTCCGCCCACAGCACGTGCATTGCGCCACAACCGATCACGTTGCCGTCGCGTTCGGCCACCCAGAACTCCTGGACGGATTCGTACAGGGTCACGAGGTTCTTCTCGAGCAGGATCTTGCCGGAGTAGATGTCGATCAGGCGCTTGATCTCGGGAACGTCGGAGGTTCGTGCTCGCCGCACGATCAGCTGATTGTCGGCGGTGTCCGGCGTCCGAGAAGTCATGTCGTGAACATTAGCCAACGGCCGTACCGATATTCTTAGGCACGTGCCGGTACGACCTACGATTCCCTCCCACTCCCCACCGCGTCCCGGGGTGCAGTTCGACGCTGCGGTGCTCCGATGAGCGCGCAGCGCGAGGATTGGACGGCGGCCGACAACCCGGCGGCCCCGGATCCGTCGGTCGAGCCGGCGAGTGAGACGGCCGTACCACTGCTGAACATCGCGAACATCCTGACGATCCTCCGGATCCTGCTGGTCCCCGTCTTCCTCGTCGTGCTGTTCGTCGGCGACGGACACTCGACGACCTGGCGCCTGATCGCCACCGGCGTGTTCGCCGTCGCCGCCATCACCGACCGCATCGACGGTCAACTCGCCCGCAAGTACGGCCTCGTCACCGATTTCGGCAAGCTCGCCGACCCCATCGCCGACAAGGCGCTGATCGGTGCCGCCCTCGTGGGTCTGTCGATTCTCGGCGACCTGCCCTGGTGGGTGACCGCGGTGATCGCGGCGCGGGAACTGGGCATCACCCTGCTCCGGTTCGCGGTCCTGCGACACGCCGTCATTCCCGCGGGCCGGGGCGGCAAGCTCAAGACTCTCGTCCAGACGATCGCGATCGGGTTCTACCTGCTGCCGCTGCCGGACGGATTCGACATCCTCGGATGGGTCCTGATGGGTGCGGCCGTGCTGCTGACCGTGGTGACCGGACTGGACTACGTCGTGCAGGCCGTCCGCCTGCGGGCCGGGGTGCACAAGGTCGAGGCGAACGCGAGCACCGGGGCGTGACCGACCCGTTGGTGGACGGCACGCGCGCCGGTGACCTCGTCGCCGTGCTCACCGCCCGCGGCGAGACCGTCGCCACCGCGGAATCGCTCACCGCGGGACTGTTCACCGCCACCATCGCCGGTGTGCCCGGCGCGAGCAACGTGCTCCGCGGCGGACTCGTCGTCTACGCCACCGACCTGAAGGCAACCCTCGCCGGGGTGGATCCCGCCCGGCTGGCGGAGGACGGGCCGGTGGCGGCGTCCACGGCACGCGCGCTCGCGGACGGTGCGCGCGCCCGCTGCGGCGCCGACTGGGGCGTCGGACTGACCGGCGTCGCCGGCCCCGACACGCAGGACGGACATCCCGTGGGCACGGTGTTCCTGAGCATTTCCGGTGCGGCCGGAACGTCGGTCCTCGAGCTCGGATTGTCCGGCGACCGGTGGCAGATCCGGAAATCTGCGGTTTCCGCCGCCGTGTCGGGACTCCTCGATCGTGTGCAGGAAACATCCGCAGGCTAAGGTCGGGAACCAATCGGTCCTGTTCGCGCGTTGAGATAGGCGAGACAGGTGACGGATGAAGGAGGAGCGAGATGGCGCTGCTATTGCGTGAGGCAATCGGTGACAGTCTTCGGCGTACGCGCGTTTCGCAGAGCCGGACCCTGCGTGAGGTCTCCAACAGTGCTCGTGTGAGCCTCGGGTACCTGTCCGAGGTCGAGCGAGGGCGCAAGGAAGCTTCGAGTGAGCTCCTGGCGGCGATCTGCGACGCGCTGGACGTCCCACTGTCCGACGTGCTCGTCGACGTCAGCGAATCGCTGTCGGACGGGTCGACGGCCAAGCGTGCGGACACCGAACGGCACGCGGTCGAATCGGCGCCCGCCGAGGCCCCCGCCGCGAGCGCACGACCGGGTTCGACGACCATCGCCCGCGACACCCGGGTGGTCATCCCCGCACCCGCGCAGGCCCTGGCTGCCGCATAGCAACACCCGTGCCGAACCGATAGATTTCAGTCAGCCGCCGATCTCGTCGGCGGTGAGCCAGGTAGTCGGGGCGCAGCCCTTGTTCCGGTGCGTGACGGTCGCGTATCGGGTCGCGCATCGCGCGGCGCAACAGATGGAGGCAGGATCAAACCCATGGCTAATCCTTTCGTCAAGGGATGGAAGTACCTGATGGCGCTCTTCAATTCCAAGATCGATGAGAAGGCTGACCCCAAGGTTCAGATTCAGCAGGCGATCGAGGATGCGCAGCGTCAGCACCAGGCCCTGTCGCAGCAGGCCGCGTCTGTCATCGGCAACCAGCGCCAGCTCGAGATGAAGCTCAGCCGACAGCTCGACGAGGTGGAGAAGCTCAACGCCAACGCCCGTCAGGCCGTCAACCTGGCCGACCAGGCGCAGGCCGCAGGCGACACCGAGAAGGCCATCCAGTACACCAACGCCGCCGAGGCGTTCGCCGCGCAGCTCGTCACCGCCGAGCAGGGCGTCGAGGACCTCAAGGCACTGCACGACCAGTCGCTGCAGGCAGCTGCGCAGGCTAAGAAGGCCGTGGAGCAGAACGCGATGGCCCTGCAGGCCAAGGTCGCGGAACGCACCAAGCTGCTCAGCCAGCTGGAGCAGGCCAAGATGCAGGAACGGGTCAGCGAGTCGCTGCGCTCGATGGACAGCACCCTCTCCGCTCCCGGCAACACGCCCAGCCTCGATGCTGTGCGCGACAAGATCGAGCGCCGCTACGCCGATGCCCTCGGTTCTGCGGAGCTGGCACAGAACTCCGTGTCCGGCCGCATGATGGAAGTGCAGCAGGCGAGCATCCAGATGGCCGGTCACAGCCGGCTCGAGCAGATCCGGGCGTCCATGAAGGGCGACGCCCTGCCCTCCGGCGGTGCCGCCAACGCGCCGGCGACCCCCGCCGCCAACCCGAACCTCGACAAGCAGCCGCCGGCAGCGGGCCAGGCCGGTTCGGCGCAGTAACCGAAACGCCTGTGAGCATGAGTTCCACCCGACGTGGCCGACCTGGACGTGCAGTCCGGTCGGCCACTGTCGTGTCCGGGCTCGCCGGGATCCAGGGCGCACTGCGCGAGGCCGGTGAATCCGTTGCGGATGCGGCGCAGCGGTGGCGCGACCCCCGGGAACGGCTCCTGCGAAAGAAGCGGCGGGCCCGGCGTCGCGCGAAGCGCTACGGCATCGTGTCCGGATCCTCGGCCACCGGTGCCGCCGGTCTCGCGCTGATGGCTGCGCCGGAGTGGTCGATGCTGATGGCTGGTGGGGGCGCCGTGGTGTTCGCGGTTCCCGCGGTGCTGGCCGTCAGCCGGTACCGCAAGCTCGACGCCGTGACCTTGCCGCCGGGCCTGCCTGCCCGCCGGGTGCTTCCGGCGCCGACTTCGGTCGCCCGGGAGTCGATGGAGCGACTCGTGCACAGCGAGCGGGCACTTCACGGCATCCTCGGCGTGCTGTCCCGGTCCGGCACCATCAGCGGCGAGGACATCGAGGACACCCACGCCACGGCCCGCTCCGCGGCAGCCGCGTTGCAGGCGGTGGCGCTCGACATCACATCCATGGAGGACGCCGCCCGGGGGAGCCGGGCCGCGGCAGCGCCGCTCCACCGGGCGATCACCTCGGCTGCTGCGCAACTCGGCGACGGTGTCGAGCAGTTCGAAGAACTGGTGGCCGCCGCCGCCGAGGTCGCCGTGCCCGGAACGGCGAGTGCCGTCGGCGAACTCGCCTACGAGCGCGCCGAACTCGTGTCGGCGACCGAGAAGCTCGCCGGCCTCGCGGCGGCTCTCGGCGAGATCGACGACATCGTTCGCCGCTACCGCTGACTTCGTCGATCGACACGGGACGCGCTGAGGACATCGTGTGGGGGACAACCCTGATCTTTCCCTGATCTTTACGTTGACCTGGTGATTTACCCGTGCCGGCGTGCCAGGCTGGTGGGCGTACCCGATAAGTGGGGTCGACCGGACGTCGGGCGCAGAAATCGATCGGGGAGACGTGATGGAGGAAACCATGTTCTGGAAGATTGTTCTGGCTGTCGCGGCGATCTGGATCGCCCTCGCAGTGGTCGGCGCCCTCGTCAAGGGCCTGTTCTGGATTCTCGTCGTCAGCGCCGTCGTCTTCGGCGTGTACCTGTTGATCAAGGCGATGTCGGGATCGGGCGAGAAATCGGACATCACGCGTAGCTGACAGGCATGCTCTACCCATGGAACCGGTACCGGAGGACTGGCATCGTGGGCTCGTCGTGGTCGCGCACCCCGACGACATCGAATACGGCGCAGCGGCGGCCGTGGCGCGCTGGACCGAGCAGGGCAAGGACATCCGCTACGTGCTGGCCACCAGCGGAGAGGCCGGGATCGCGGGCCTGAACCCGGCGGAGTCGGGCCCGCTGCGGGAGGCGGAGGAACGGCGCTCCGCGGCCGTGGTGGGGGTGACTGACGTCGAATTCCTCGGTTATCCCGACGGCACTCTCGTCGAGAGTCTCGCACTCCGCCGCGACCTCGCCACGGCGATCCGTCGTCATCGCCCGGATCTCGTGGTGACGGCGAACTTCGCGGACACCTGGGGACCGGGCCAGCTGAACAGCGCGGACCACCGCGCTCTCGGGCGAGCCGTCCTCGACGCCACCGCAGACGCCGCGAACGAATGGATCTTTCCCGAACTGGGGGAGTCGGGGTTGCCGCCGTGGCGCGGAGTCCGCTGGGTGGCGGTCAACACGATGACCCCCACCCACGCCGTGGATGTCACCCACACGGTGGATCGGGCGGTGCTCTCCCTGGCCGAGCACGTCCACTATCTGGCAGCGCTCAGCGACGTGCCGGTGGGGCAGCAGGCACGGGCTCAGGTCGAGATGGTGACCGGGCCGAAACCGGGATTCGACGCCGAACGAGCGGTGGGGTTCGAGCTCTACTATTTCGGCTGAGTTCGCGAAGCGATCACGATTCGTGGCGTGGGTTGTCCGTTGTCAGATGTGCGCACACGGGGATTCGAATGCCGGCGAGGTGCCGGCGGGGGATTCATGCGTTACGGTGTTACATACAATGTCTATTCGTAATCCACCCTCGCGCGACGACACCTCAGCGAGCGTCGAAGACGCCATTCTCGACGCCGCGCGCTCGTGCATCCTCGATTTCGGACTGCGCCGCACCACCCTGGCGGAGGTCGCGCGAAGGGCCGGCGTCAGCAGGCCGACCGTCTACCGGCGCTGGTCCGACACCAGGGCGGTGGTCGCCGACCTCATGACCCGCGAGATCGCTGCTGTGATGCCCGAATTCTCCACCGGGGAATCGGTTCACCGCCAACTGGTCGACGCCGTGGTCCACGTGTCCACCGAGGTGCGCGACCACCCGCTGTTCGTGAAGATCCTGCGCTCGGATCAGGAACTGTTCACCACCTACATCCTCGAGCGGCTGGGTACCAGCCAGCGGGTGATCATCGACCAGGTCGCGGTCGCGGTGTCGGCGGGGCAGGACCAGGGCTCGATCCGGGCGGGGGACAGCCGCCGGATCGCCACCATGGTGCTGCTGATCGCACAGTCCGCTGTCCAGTCGGCCGTCATGGTCGCCGAGGAACTTCCCGGCGACGCCCTGACCGAACAACTCCGGCTCGCCGTCGGCGCCTATCTGGCACCGGACGGCGACCCCCACCCGACAGATCGAGGAGACCGGTGACCCACCCCAGCACGCCGTCCGTGAGCCGCTCGTCGGCGCTGAACTCCGCACGACGGACACGTGAGCTCGACCAGCTGTCGGATGGCGCACGCGTCGACGTCCTGGTGATCGGCGGCGGCGTGACCGGCGTCGGTGTCGCGCTCGACGCAGCGTCCCGCGGTCTCGACGTCGTGCTCGTGGAGAAGCGGGACCTCGCGTTCGGAACCAGCCGGTGGAGTTCGAAACTCGCCCACGGCGGATTGCGGTACCTGGCGTCGGGCAACGTCGGCATCGCCCGCGAGAGTGCGGTCGAACGCGGAATCCTCATGACCCGCACCGCGCCCCACCTCGTCCGGGCACTGCCACAGCTCGTTCCCGTCCTCGATTCCACGACCCTGCTCGGTAAGTCCCTCGTCCGCACGGGATTCCTGGCCGGTGACCTGCTGCGTGCGAGTGCTCGCACTCCGTCGGCGGTCCTGCCGCGCTCGCGGACGGTCCGGGCGGACCGGGTGGTCGAACTGGCCCCCGCGGTGCGCCGGGACGGTCTTCGGGGCGGACTGATGGCCTTCGACGGCCAGCTCGTCGACGACGCCAGGCTCGTCGTGTCCCTCGCGCGCACGGCCGCGCTCCACGGCGCGAAGGTGCTCACCCGGACGGGCGCCTACGACGTGACCGCGACATCCGCGACCCTGCGCGACGAGCTGACCGGGTCGGAACTGTCGATCCGGGCGCGCGCCGTGGTCAACGCGGCAGGTGTGTGGGCGGGTGAGATCGATCCGTCGATCACGCTGCGTCCCAGTCGCGGCACCCACCTGGTCCTGCCGGCCGAACGGCTCGGGAACCCGGCCGCGGCGCTCACCGTCCCGATCCCGGGTGAGACCAATCGCTTCGTCTTCGCGCTGCCCGCACAGCTCGGCCGCGTGTACCTCGGCCTGACCGACGAGGCGGCGCCGGGACCCGTCCCCGACGTCCCGGAAGCGTCGGAGCAGGAGATCGACTTCCTGCTCGACACGGTCAACACCGCACTCGAGGTCCCATTGCGGCGTTCGGACGTGCTCGGCACGTTCGCCGGACTGCGACCGCTGCTCGACACCGGTGACGGGTCGACCGCCGACCTCTCCCGCAACCACGCCGTCCTGCGCTCGGACACCGGTCCGGTCAGTGTGGTGGGCGGCAAGCTGACCACCTACCGGAAGATGGCGGAGGACGCCGTCGACGCCGCGGTGGCGGCGGCGGGACTGGACGCGCGCCCGTGCCGGACGCGTGCCCTCCCGCTCGTCGGCGCCGCGACTCCCGAAGCGCTGCGGAACGTTTCGGCCCCGCAGGCGCTGCTCGCCCGCTACGGAACGGAGGCGGCGCTGATCGCCGCGGCCGACCCCGCACTGCTGGCGCCGATCGCCGAGGGGGTGGATGTGAGCCGCGCCGAGTTGGAGTTCGCGGTGACCCACGAGGGTGCACTCGACGTCGACGACCTCCTCGACCGGCGCACCCGGATCGGCCTCGTCCCCGCCGACCGTGCGCGGTCCCTCGCCGCCGCCGAAGCCGTGTTCGAGAAACGGTGACGCCGACCGTGTGACACTCTGTGCTTCGTGCGAGTCGCCGTGGTCGCCGGGCCTGATCCCGGACATGCCTTTCCCGCCCTTGCGTTGTGCCTCGCCCTCATCGAGGCCGGGGACGAGCCGGTCCTGTTCACCGGCGCCCGGTGGGTCGAGCCCGCGCGGTCGGCCGGCGTGCCTGCCGAGTTGCTGAAGGGGCTCGCGCCCCGCCCGACGGATGACGACCTCGATGCGGGCGCGCGTATTCATTCCCGCGCCGCGCACATCTCCACCGAGTTGCTCCCCGATCTGCGCGCGATGGGACCCGACCTCGTGGTCTCGGACATCCTCACTGCAGGCGGCGGCATGGCAGCGGAGCGTCTGGGGATCCCGTGGGCCGAGTTGTCCCCGCACCCGCTGTACGTGGCGTCCCGCGGGTTGCCGCCCATCGGCAGCGGGTTGGCTCCGGGCGTGGGAATCCGGGGCCGGGTCCGCGACACACTCATGCGGGCGGCGACGGCGCGGTCGATCCGGCAGGGCGAGCGGCAGCGTTCCGAGGCCCGGGTCGGTGTCGGGCTTCCGGCGGACGACCCGGGACCGGCGCGCCGGCTGATCGCGACGCTCCCCGCGCTCGAGGTGCCGAGACCGGACTGGCCCGCCGAGGCGCACCTGGTCGGGCCACTGCTGTGGGAACCGACGACCGAGGTGCTCGAGCCACCGCGCGGCACCGATCCGCTGGTGATGGTGGCTCCGTCGACCGCGTTCACCGGCGCCGAGGGCATGCTCGAGACGACGCTCGCCGGGCTCGACGGGGCCGGCGTCCGAGTGATCGCGTCGATACTCGACGGATCGCCGGCCGCGGTTCCGTCCTGGGTCCGCGCGGGTCTCGGCCGTCAGGACGCGATGCTCCGCGAGGCCTCCGCCGTCGTCTGCGGTGGCGGGCACGGAATGCTGGCGAAGGCTCTGCTCGCAGGTGTCCCGGCGGTGGTGGTCCCCGGCGGCGGTGATCAGTGGGAACTGGCGAATCGCGCCGCGCGACAGGGGAGTGCCGTCGTGGTGCGTCCCCCGAGCGCCGAGGCGCTCCGCGCGGCGGTGGAACAGGTGCTCTCGAACGGCGCCCACGCGGACGCCGCGCAGCGGGCCGCGCGGAGCATCGCGGATGTGGTGGATCCGGTGGAGGTGTGCCGCGACGCGCTACGGTGAGAGTCCCGCCCAGGGTTCGGCTAGCGTGGAAGCGTGCGACTGACTGAATTTCACGAACTCGTCCGCGAAGAGTTCGGGCAGATGCGCGGCGACGCACTACTCGTCGACCACGTGCTGCTCAGTCTCGGGGGTAAGACCGCCGCCGAGGCCATCGAGGACGGCCGGGAGCCCCGCGAGGTGTGGCGTGAACTCTGCGCCGAGTTCGACGTCCCACCGCAGCGCCGGTAGAAATACGGCGTGTCGAACGGGCCGGTCGCACCAATCGAACACACGTTCCCCTATGCTGGGGATGTTCGGTGGTCACGGTTCTTGTCGGTACCTGGATCTAACCTGACCGCAGATCACTGATGAGACTCGAGAATGGGGACGACGATGGCACCACAGGCACACGATCGAGACAAGGCGCTCGACCTCGCGCTGGCGCAGATCGACAAGAACTTCGGCAAGGGCTCGGTGATGCGTCTGGGCGAAGGTGTCCGTCAGCCCATCGCCGTCATCCCGACCGGCTCCATCTCGCTGGACGTCGCCCTCGGCATCGGCGGGCTGCCCCGCGGCCGTGTCGTCGAGATCTACGGTCCGGAGTCCTCGGGTAAGACCACCGTGGCTCTGCACGCGGTCGCCAATGCTCAGGCGGCAGGCGGAATCGCGGCATTCATCGACGCCGAGCACGCGCTCGACCCCGACTACGCTCAGAAGCTCGGCGTCGACACCGACGCACTGCTGGTGTCGCAGCCCGACACCGGTGAGCAGGCGCTCGAGATCGCGGACATGCTGATCCGCTCCGGCGCCCTCGACATCCTCGTGGTCGACTCCGTGGCTGCTCTGGTCCCGCGCGCCGAGATCGAGGGTGAGATGGGCGACAGCCACGTGGGTCTGCAGGCTCGTCTGATGAGCCAGGCACTCCGTAAGATGACCGGCGCGCTCAGCAATTCCGGCACCACCGCGATCTTCATCAACCAGCTCCGCGAGAAGATCGGCGTGATGTTCGGTTCCCCCGAGACCACCACCGGTGGTAAGGCGTTGAAGTTCTACTCGTCCGTGCGCCTCGACGTGCGGCGGATCGAGACCCTGAAGGACGGCACCGACGCGGTCGGCAACCGTACCCGCGTCAAGGTGGTCAAGAACAAGGTGGCGCCGCCGTTCAAGCAGGCCGAGTTCGACATTCTCTACGGCCAGGGAATCAGCAAGGAAGGCTCGCTGATCGACATGGGTGTCGAGCACGGGTTCATCCGCAAGTCGGGTTCCTGGTACACCTACGAAGGCGACCAGCTGGGGCAGGGCAAGGAGAACGCCCGCAAGTTCCTGTTGGAGAACACCGACATCCGGGACGAGATCGAGAAGAAGATCAAGGAAAAGCTCGGAATCGGCGCCGACGTCACTGCTGCTGCTACGGACGACGCCGCCCCGGTCGAATTCTAGGCGCCGCCGTGCGTCCCACGGGTGAAGGTGGAACGGAGACGCAGGCCAAGGATTTGTGTCTGCGTCTCCTGACCGACCGTGCCCGGAGTCGAGCGGAGTTGGCCGACCGTCTGGCGAAGAAGGGATACTCGGCCGACATCGCCGAGCGCGTACTCGATCGGCTCACCGAGGTGGGGCTCGTCAACGACGCCGACTTCGCCCAGCAATGGGTGCATTCGCGGCACACGCACTCCGGCAAGGGGAAACGTGCGCTCGCAATGGAACTGCGCCGCAAGGGCATCGGGCAGGAAGACGCCACCGAGGCGCTCGCTCAGATCGACAGCGACGACGAACGAGCGCGAGCCACCGAACTGGTCGCGAAGAAACTGCGCACCGTGTCGGCGGACGACCGTGACCGGGCGGTCCGCCGGCTGGTGTCCATGCTGGCACGCCGCGGGTTCCCCCAGGGCATGGCGTTCGAGGTGGTCAAGGAACAACTCGATCGTGCCGGTGCGGAAACGGACGGCCTGTTCGACGAGACCTGACTCAGACACGACGAACAACACTGCCACGACGAACAACACTGCGGTCGGACGGAAACCGAGTTTCCATCCGACCGCAGTTGTCGTCTCAGGGGCAGTTGCCGCCTGAGCAGCAGTACCGCCTCAGATACAGGGCCGGGTCACAACCGCTTGTCGGTGATGTCCATCCCCGGAACCGACACCGCGGGAAGCTCGGGAACGGCCCCACCGGGACCTGCGCCCTTCCGGGCGGCCCGCAGCCGCTTCTCCACCCTGGTCGCCACCACGGTGAGCGTGTAGTTGAGGATGATCATGATGATCGCCACCACGATCAGGGCGGGCAGGTAGTTGCCGTAGAACGCACCGAGCTGCTGACCGGACCGCACCACTTCGACATAGCCGATGAGGTAACCGAGCGCGGAGTCCTTCAGGGCGACCACCATCTGCGAGATGATCGCGGGAAGCATCGCCGTGACGGCCTGCGGCAGCAGGATCGTGCGCATGACCTGACTCTTGCGCATGCCCAACGCCATGGCGGCCTCGCTCTGGCCCTTGGGGAGCGAGTTGATGCCGGCCCTGACGATCTCGGCGATCACCGAGCCGTTGTACAGCGTGAGGCCCACGATGACCGCGGCAAGTGCCAGGTATTTCGATTTGAACACCTCGTACTCGGCGAACAGCTGGTACGAGAAGATCATCAGGATCAGCACCGGGATGGCGCGGAACAGTTCGACGATGCCGCCCGCCACCCATCGCACCGGGCGGTGGTCCGACAAGCGTCCGATGCCGAGGATCGCGCCGAGGATCAACGCGAACACGATCGATACGGCGGCCGCGACGAGGGTGCCGCGGATGCCGGGGATGAGATACGTGGTCCACGAGGTCGATTCGGTGAACGGCTCCCACTTCGCCGCGGTCAGCTGGCCTTTGTCGTCGAGTGCGGCGTAGACGAGGTAGCCGATTCCCAGCAGCGCGAGGGCGACGGCGACCGAGATCAGGCGGTAGACGTTCTTCGCCTTCGGGCCCGGCGCGTCGTAGAGGACGGTGGCGGAATTGCTCATCGTGCAACCTCGAATCGCTTGCTCAGGTATCCGAAGAGAAGCCCCATCGGCAGGGTCAGGATCACGAATCCGAGGGCGAAGATGCCACCGACGACGAAGATGGCGGCCTCGTTCTCGATCATTTCCTTCATCAGGAGCGAAGCCTCCGCCACGCCGATCACCGAGGCGATCGTCGTGTTCTTCGTCAGGGCGATCAGCACGCTGCCGAGGGGTGCGGTGACCGCGCGGAATGCCTGCGGCAGCACGATGAGCCGTAGATTCTGGGAGAACGTGAGGCCGAGCGACCGGCCCGCCTCCGCCTGGCCGACGTGCACGGTGTTGATCCCGGACCGCAGCGACTCGCAGACGAAGGCCGCGGTGTAGATGCTGAGGCCGAGCACGGCGAGCCGGAAGTTGTTCTCCTCGAAGAACGTCGGTGACTGCTCGGGGGCGAGCTTGACGCCCATCGTCTGGAACAGCCCGAACGAGCAGAAGATGATGATGAGCGTCAGGGGAGTGTTGCGGAAGATCGTCACGTACGCCGCGCCGACACCGCGCGCGACCGGGATCGGTGACACCCGCATCGCCGCGAGGATGGTGCCGAGTATCAGAGCACCGACAGCCGAGAACGCGGTCAGCTGCACCGTCGTCCAGAACGCGTCGATCAGCTGATCGCTGTATTTGCTCAGTAGGTCCACTTACCGTCTCCCCAGGTCACCGGTGGTTGGTGTCGAACCGGGCCGGACGAGACTCCACGAAAGGAGACTCGCCCGACCCGGGTGAGTGAGTTGCTCAGTACCGATCGACGGTCGGCGGTGCGGGGATCGGGTAGCCCGACGCGCCGACGGTCTCGTTGAACGCGCGCGCCCACGAGCCGTCCGCGATCATCGCCTCGATGGCATCGTTGATCTTGGCCCGGGTCTCGTCGTCACCCTTGGCCAGGCCGACGCCGTAGCGCTCCTGGGTGAACGGCGCGCCGACCACCTTCAGCTCGCCCGGGTACTGCGCCGCGTAACCGGCGAGGATGATGTCGTCGGTGGTGACGGCGTCGACCGCCCCGTTCCGCAGCGCCTCGACGCAGGCGGAGTAGGTGTCGAACTCCTGCAGTTGCACGTCCTGCGCGTACTGGTCCTTGACCTTCTGCGCCGGGGTGGACCCGGTGACGGAGCACAGCTTCTTGCCGCCGTTGAGCGACTCGGGGCCGGTGATGTCGGTGTTGTCGGACTTCACCAGGAGCGACTGCCCGGCGATGAAGTACGGCCCGGCGAAGTCGACCTTCTCCTTGCGGGCGTCGGTGATCGAGTAGGTGGCGACGATGTAGTCGACCTCACCGTTCTGGATCAGCGTCTCGCGCTGAGCCGACGGGGACTCCTTGAACTCGATGTTCTCGGGCGCGACCCCCAGCTTGCCCGCGATGTACTCGGCCACCTCGACGTCGAAACCGCTGAAGGAACCATCGGGGTTGCGCAGCCCGAGGCCGGGCTGGTCGTACTTGATTCCGACGGTGAGCTTGCCCTCCGACGCGCTCTGGGATGCGCTCTTCTCTTCACCTCCGCCACAGGCCGATGCGACGACGGCGAGCGCCATGACGCCGATTCCCACACGAATCGAGCGATTGATCCTCATCGAGTTCCTCCAATTGAAATGACGGGTGTTGCCGGTGGAGCATGATCGACCGCGAGGGCACCGCCGCGGCGCCCTCTCCGGTCAGTGGCTGAGAATTTTGCCGAGAAAGTCCTTCGCACGCTCGGACTTGGGAGCGGTGAAGAACGTGGCGGGGTCGTCGTCCTCGACGATCTGGCCGTCGGCCATGAAAAGGACACGGTCGCCGGCCTTGCGGGCGAAGCCCATCTCGTGGGTCACCACGAGCATGGTCATGCCTTCCTTGGCGAGCGAGGTCATGACGTCGAGGACTTCGTTGACCATTTCCGGGTCGAGCGCGGACGTCGGCTCGTCGAACAGCATGACCTTGGGGTTCATGGCGAGTGCGCGGGCAATCGCGACGCGCTGCTGCTGACCGCCCGACAACTGCGCCGGGTACTTGTCCGCCTGGTTGGCGATGCCGACCCGCTCGAGCAGTTCGTAGGCCTTCGTCTTCGCGTCGGCGCTGCTCTTCTTCCGCACCTTGACCGGTGCGAGCATCACGTTTTCGAGGATCGTCTTGTGGGCGAACAGGTTGAACGACTGGAACACCATTCCCACGTCGGCGCGCAGCGCGGCCAGGGCCTTGCCCTCGGCCGGCAGCACCTTGCCGTCCACGGCGATCTCACCGGAATCGATGGGCTCGAGGCGGTTGATGGTCCGGCACAGCGTCGACTTCCCGGATCCGGACGGTCCCAGGACGATCACGACCTGTCCCCGAGGAACTTCGAGGTTGATCTCCTGGAGGACGTGGAGGGCGCCGAAGTGTTTGTTCACCGATTTCATCGAGATCATGGACGGGGCCGCACCCGTGGAGGGCGTCGGCGTCGCGTCGTCGGCTTGCGTCATAGTCGATGACCCTATGTCCTGGGGGCGGGAGCACCTGTCATTTGCTCCGAGAATCCTCGGGATGTCACGGAAACTTTACTGTCCGGCTTCGGTCGTGTGTCCTGGCGCACACCGGCCGCGACGAGGCGATTTGGCGCGGGCCGTACCCTGGCATACGTGGACACGATCGACCAGACCCCTCACCGCAGCTACGAGGTGCGCACGTACGGCTGCCAGATGAACGTGCACGACTCCGAGCGGTTGTCGGGGCTCCTCGAAGACGCCGGCTACACGAAGGCGGCCGCCGGCCAGTCGCCCGACCTCGTCGTCTTCAACACCTGCGCGGTGCGGGAGAACGCCGACAACAAGCTGTACGGAAACCTCAGCCATCTGGCGCCGGCCAAGGAACAGAACCCCGACATGCAGATCGCGGTCGGCGGGTGCCTGGCGCAGAAGGACCGCGACGTCGTCGTGAAGAAGGCGCCGTGGGTCGACGTCGTGTTCGGCACCCACAACATCGGTTCGCTTCCGGCGCTGCTGGACCGGGCCCGCCACAACCAGCGGGCCGAGGTCGAGATCCTCGACGCGCTCGAGGCGTTTCCGTCGACGCTGCCCGCCAAGCGGGAGTCGGCGTACGCCGGCTGGGTGTCCATCTCGGTGGGATGCAACAACACGTGCACGTTCTGCATCGTGCCCGCGCTGCGCGGCAAGGAGGTCGACCGGCGGCCCGGCGACATCCTGGCCGAGGTGCAGGCCCTGGTGAACGAGGGCGTCGTGGAGGTCACGCTGCTCGGGCAGAACGTCAACGCGTACGGCGTCTCCTTCGCCGACCCCGACCAGCCTCGCGACCGCGGCGCGTTCGCCGCGCTGCTGCGCGCGTGCGGCGAGATCGACGGGCTCGAACGCGTCCGTTTCACGTCCCCGCACCCGGCCGAGTTCACCGACGACGTCATCGAGGCGATGGCCGAGACCCCGAACGTGTGCCCCCAGCTGCACATGCCGCTGCAATCCGGTTCGGACCGTGTGCTCAAGGCGATGCGCCGCTCCTACCGGAAGTCGCGGTTCCTGGGGATCATCGAGAAGGTCCGCTCCGCGATGCCGCACGCGGCGATCACCACCGACATCATCGTGGGCTTCCCCGGGGAGACCGAGGAAGACTTCCAGGACACGCTCGACGTCGTCCGGCAGGCGCGCTTCACGAGCGCGTTCACCTTCCAGTACTCCAAACGGCCCGGCACCCCGGCGGCGGACATGGACGATCAGCTGCCCAAGGCCGTCGTGCAGGAACGGTACGAACGTCTCATCGCGTTGCAGGAACAGATCACGCTCGAGGAGAACCAGAAGCTCGTCGGCGCCGAGGTGGAACTGCTCGTCGCCACCGGGGAGGGCCGCAAGAACGCGGAGACCGCGCGGATGAGCGGGCGCGCCCGCGACGGCCGGCTCGTCCACTTCCGGCCGGAGGGAAACCTCGACGGCAACGTCCGGCCCGGCGACGTCGTCACCATCGTGATCAGCGCTGCCGCCCCGCACCACCTCGTCGCGGACACCCCCGTCCTGACACACCGCCGCACCCGCGCAGGTGACTCCTTCGAGAAGGGCGTCACCCCGAAGACCCCGCCGATCGGCGTGGGACTCGGACTGCCGCAGATCGGTGCCCCCGCACCACTACCCGCTCAGATGGGATGCAACGCATGACCTCGCAGTTCGACGACCAGCGCCACGACGACCCGAGTGACGCGAACGAGCCGATCGAGAGCTACCTGAAGGATTTCGACGCCGCCGAGAAGAAGGTGGCCGGTGAGATCGACCCCGGGGCGCGTGCGCTCGTCGTCGCCGTCGCGGTGGTCGTGCTCCTCGGCTCGCTGTCGTTGCCGCATTCCGGCATCGCGAACGGCTGGGAGGTGCTGGTGTACGGGGACGACGCCCGTGCGGAGACGATTGCGCTGCCGTCGCGGCTGTTCGTGTGGTTCGAGGTGGTGTTCGGCGTCGTCGTGTCGATGCTGGCGCTCGTCACCCGCCGCTGGGCGCTCGCGTGGGTGGCCCTCGCCGGGACCGCGGTGTCCATCGTGTTCGGGATGCTCGCCATCTGGTCGCGGCAGACCCCGGCGCCCGGCGTCGAGGCGGCCGGACCGGGCATCGGGCTGATCATCGGCTGGCTCACCGTCATCGTGCTCACGTTCCACTGGCTGAAGGTGGTCTGGAGCCGGACCGCGCTGCAGCTGGCCGCGGAAGAGGAACGCCGCGCCGCTGCCGCCGAAGCGGAGCGACGCGGCGACTGGAACGTTAGCTGATCGCGCCTACTGGCCGCTGACCGCGCCCTCGGCCGCCTCGGCCCATTCGCGCCACTGCTTGGCCTGCGCGAGAGCGCTCTCGGCGTCCTTCGTCTTGCCCGCCGCGGTGGCTTTGGCGGCCTGCTCCTCGAACTGCGTGACCCGCTCACGGAACTGAGCGGCCCGCGCGAGCGCCTCCGGGTCGGTGCGGCGCCATTCCTCGTCGGCGGCGTCGCGGACACGCTTCTCGATGGCCCGCAGCTTGCCCTCGAGGTCGTGCATCCGCTCGCGGGGCACCTTCCCGATGGCGTCCCACTTCTCCTGCAGGTCGCGGAGTGCGGCCCGCGCCGCATCGATGTCCTTGGACGGATCGATGTGGCCGGCGTTCTTCAGCAACTCCTCCTTGGCGACCGCGTTCTCCTCGAACTCGGCGTCGCGTTCGGAGGACGCGGCGTTGCGGGCGGCGAAGAACACGTCCTGAGCGCCCTTGAACCGCTTCCACAGGTTGTCGTCGGCCTCCCGGGGTGCGCGTCCGGCCGCCTTCCACTCGGCGAGCAGATCGCGGAAGGCTCCGGCCGTGGGACCCCAGTCGGTGGAATCGGACAGTGCCTCCGCCCGCTCGACGAGTTCTTCCTTCTTGGTCTTGGCGGCGGCGCGCTCACGGTCGAGTTCGGCGAAATGCGCGCCGCGACGCCGATTGAACGCCTCCCGCGCCTTGGAATACCGCTTCCACAGGGCGTCGTCGACCTTCCGGTCGATCCCGCGGATCGTCTTCCATTCGTCCAGGATCTCGCGTAACCGGTCGCCGGCGGCCTTCCACTGCGTGGACTCGGCACCGATCTGTTCCGCCTCGGCGGCCAGTTCTTCCTTGCGTTCGGTGTGCGCCTGCCGCGACAGTTCCTTCTCGTGCTTGGCGTGTGCGGCCGCCTCGTCGGATCCGGCGATGATGACGTCGAGTCGCGCCGAGAGCGAGTCGACGTCACCGATCACCGCGGCGGTCGGGAGGGATTCGGCGAGCGCGATCGCGGCCGCCTTCGTCTTCTTCGCGTCGCCCGCACCGGAATTGAGCCGGGCCTCGAGGAGGGCCACCTCGGTGGCGAGATCGTCGAAGCGCCGACCGAAGTGCGCCAAGCCCTCCGCCGCGTCTCCGGCCTGCCACGACCCGATCTGCCGTTCACCGTCCGCGGTCTTCACCCAGGCGGTGCCGTCGTCGTCGACGCGGCCGAACTCGCTCGGATCACTGTGGGCGGGGGCGGCGACGGCGGGGGCGGAGAGGGCGTGCGTCGGTGTGGGGTGGGGCTTGGGTGCACCCGGTTTCGCGGCGGCACCCGGCTTCGGGACGCTGGGCTTCGGTGTGTCGTGCTGCTGAGCGGCAGGCTCCACGGCGGGCTTCGCGTCGCTGCTGTCGGTCATCGGTTCCTCATCTCTGCCGCGCGTCACGGCTGCCTGAACGCAATACTGGCTCCATACGACCCGGGACGGGTGCTGGCTCCATTCAACCCGGTACGGGCCCTGTGGACTATTGAATCAGGTCGGACGGTCCGTGTTGGTACCGATTGACGGCAGTGCCCGAATCGGATGTCGGGTCCGTGCCCGCGGTCGACTAGCGTGACTGTGTGTTCACCGCTGCCATCCTCGTTCCGTCCCCACCGTTGCTGGTACCCGAACTGACCGGGGCGGCCGCTGCGGAGACGGCTCCGCTGCGGGACGCGGTCCAGTCGGCCGCGAAGGCGTTGTCCGCGATCGCCACCGAATGGGTGGCGGTCGGCGCGGCGCCCACCGCGGTGGACGTGCGGGACGACGCGCAGGGCACCTACCGCGGCTACGGCGTCGACGTCCGGGTGACGCTGCGGCCCGGTCCCGCCGGCGAGCCGGATCCGGACCTGCCGCTCGCGGCGCTGACGGCCGGGTGGATCCGGGGAACGTGTGCGCCGGACGCCGTCGTCGACGCGCGGATCCTCGCCGCCGATCTGCCGCCGCGGCAGTGCGCCGCGTACGGCGCGGAATTGCGCGCGTTCCTCGACCGGGACCCCGAGCCGCGGGGACTGCTGATCGTCGCGGACGGGGCGAACACCCTCACGGCGAAGGCGCCGGGCGCGTTCGACCCCCGTGCGGAAGGCGTCCAGGCCCGAGTCGACGCGGCCCTCGACACCGGCGACCGGGATGCGCTGCTCGCCCTCGACCCCGCCGAGTGCGCAGTCCTCGGCATCGGCGGGCGCGTCCCCTGGCAGGTGCTCGCCGGCGTGTTCGACGCTCCGCCCGCCTCCTGCCGGACGCTGTACAGCGCCGCGCCCTACGGAGTGGGCTACCACGTCGGGGAGTGGCGTCCGTGACCTCACCCGTGCCGATCGCCGTCGTCGGGCCGACCGCCACCGGAAAGTCGGATCTCGCGCTGGATCTGGCCGAACGCCTCGGCGGCGAGATCGTCAACATCGACGCCATGCAGCTGTACCGGGGAATGGACATCGGCACCGCCAAACTCGCCCCGGCCGAACGCCGTGGAATCCCGCATCACCAGCTCGACGTGCTCGACGTGACACAGACGGCCACCGTCGCGAACTATCAGCAGGCCGCGGTCCGCGACGTGGAGGCGATCGCCGCCCGCGGCGCCGTGCCGGTCATCGTCGGCGGATCGATGATGTACGTGCAGTCGCTGCTCGACGAGTGGAGCTTCCCCGCCACGGATGCGTCGGTGCGGGCGCGGTGGGAAGCCTTCCTCGCCGACAGGGGCGTCGCGGCCGTCCACGCCGAGCTGAGCCGGGTGGATCCCGACGCCGCCGCGTCGATCCTCCCCACCGACGGCAGGCGTCTGGTCCGGGCCCTCGAAGTCGTCGAGATCACCGGCAGGCCGTTCGCGGCGTCCGCCCCGCGCATCGGTGAACCGCGCTGGGGCACACACATCGTCGGCGTCGACCGCGACACCGCCGAACTCGACGACCGGATCCGGCTCCGCACCCGGCTGATGTTCGAACAGGGACTCGTCGACGAGGTGCGCGGGCTGATCGACGTGGGACTGTGCGACGGCGTCACCGCACCCCGGGCCATCGGCTACGCGCAGGTCCTCGCCTGGCTCGACGGCGAATACGACCTGGCCGAGGCCGAGGAACGCACCTTCATCGGCACCCGGCGCTACGTGCGCAGGCAACGGTCCTGGTTCCGCCGCGACCCCCGCATCCACTGGGTCGACGGAAACACCGCCGACCTCGCGGACTCCACGATCCGCACCCTCGACGAGACGCGAACACTGGGAGAACGATGAGCCGAACACCGTCCGGGCGGCACCGTCCGGCCTCGTCCGTGCTGGTGACCACCCGCAACGCCCGCTTCCAGCAATGGCAGTCCTATCTCACCAACCGCGCCAAACGGACGAAGGCCGGCCGCTTCCTGATCCAGGGTGTGCGCCCCCTCAACCTCGCCCTCGACCACGACTGGCCGATCGAATCGCTGCTGCACCGCATCGACGGCCCGCCGTTGTCCGACTGGGCGCGGGAACTGCTCGCGAGCCGATCCGTCGAGCAGATCGGTGTCAGCGCCGAACTGATGGCCGAGCTGGGTGAGAAAACCGACACCGCGCCGGAACTGATCGCGGTAGCGAAGACTCGCGTACCCCGGCTGAAGGAGCTGCGGCTGCAGTCCGCCCCACTGGTCGTCGTGTTCGACCGGCCTGCCTCACCCGGAAACCTGGGCACCCTCGTCCGCTCCGCCAACGCGTTCGGCGCCGACGCGGTCGTCGTGGTGGGCCACGGCGCCGACCCGTTCGACCCCCGGAGCGTCCGTGCGTCCACCGGATCGCTCTTCGCGATGCCGGTCGTCACCGTGTCGTCCGTCGACGAGATCCTCGCCTTCCGGGACGCCCGGCGCGCGTCCGGAACCGAACTGCACATCGTCGGTACGGACGAGACCGGGTCCGTCACCATCGACGCCCACGACTTCGGCGGCGGCACCGTACTCGTGATCGGCAACGAGACCCGCGGAATGAGCGCCGCGTGGCGCAACGCCTGCGACACGGTCGTCAACATCCCGATCGGGGGCGCGGCCAGTTCCCTCGGCGCCCCCTCCGCCGGCGCCGTCGCCCTCTACGAAATCGCCCGGCAGCGAAGATGAACCGCACCGCGGTGGCGCAGATGAACGGCACCCTCTCGGCCGTTGGTTAGAGTGGTGCGCATGGATTTCAGCAAGGGACACGGCACCGAGAACGACTTCGTGGTCCTCCCGGATCCCGACGTCCGCATCGATCTGTCCGCCCCGCGTGTGGCGGCGTTGTGCGATCGCAGGCGCGGACTCGGTGCCGACGGAATCCTGCGCGTCGCCAAGGCCGGTGCGCTGGCCGCTGCGGGTGTGCTCGCCGAACTCCCGGACGGCACGTCCGAGGACGACTGGTTCATGGACTACCGCAACGCCGACGGGTCGATCGCCGAAATGTGCGGCAACGGCGTCCGCGTCTTCGCCCACTACCTCCGCTCGACCGGCCTCGAGACGCGCGACGAGTTCGTGGTCGGCAGCCGGGCCGGCGGCAAACCGGTGATCGTGCACTCGGCCGACGGCTCCGCCGGCGAGGTCACCGTCGACATGGGTGTGGTGCGGGATCTGGGAACGAGCGCCGCGACCATCGACGGCAAGGTGTTCAACGGTATCGGCATCGACGTCGGCAATCCGCACCTGGCGTGTGTCGATGCGCACCTCACGGCGGCGTCGCTGTCGGCCCTCGACTTGACGGCCGCACCCGGCTTCGATCCCGGTTTCTTCCCGCACGGGGTCAACGTGGAGATCCTCACCCGCATCGATTCCGGCGCCGTGGACATGCGGGTGCACGAGCGCGGGGTCGGCGAGACCCGGTCGTGCGGCACCGGCACGGTGGCCGCGGCCACCGCCGCGCTCCGCTTCGACGGCGCCGATTCCGGTGAGGTGAAGGTCCGTATTCCCGGTGGTCAGGTCACGGTCGCACTGTCCGGCGGCCGGGCCACGTTGCGAGGGCCGTCCGTCCTGGTGGCGTCCGGGAACCTCGACGACAGCTGGTGGAACGGCCTCTCCTGATCGCCCTGCGCGAAATGCGCGTGCATGACCTCGGCATTCCGTGGGATCATGAGGGTGTATGACGAAAACACATCGCACAGAAGAATCGCCGATCTCCGACTCCACCGAGTTCGCCTACGACGACGGGCGCCCTTCGGTCGGCGAGATGCAACTCGAGGACCGCAGCGCGCTGCGCCGGGTTGCCGGGCTCTCCACCGAGCTCACCGACGTCACCGAGGTCGAATACCGGCAGCTGCGCCTCGAACGCGTGGTGCTCGTCGGTGTCTGGACCCAGGGAACCGCGGCGCAGGCCGAATCCAGCATGGCCGAGCTCGCCGCGCTGGCCGAGACCGCCGGATCCGAGGTCCTCGAGGGCCTCGTCCAGCGGCGGGACAAACCCGACGCGGCCACCTACATCGGTTCCGGCAAGGCCGAGGAACTGCGCGAGGTCGTCCTCTCCACCGGCGCCGACACCGTCATCTGCGACGGTGAACTCACCCCGGCGCAGCTGACCGCGCTGGAGAAGGTCGTCAAGGTCAAGGTCATCGACCGGACCGCCCTCATCCTCGACATCTTCGCCCAGCACGCCACGTCCCGGGAGGGCAAGGCGCAGGTGGCGCTGGCCCAGATGGAATACATGCTGCCCCGACTGCGCGGCTGGGGTGAATCGATGTCCCGGCAGGCGGGTGGTCGCGCCGGCAGCAACGGCGGCGTGGGTCTGCGTGGTCCCGGTGAGACCAAGATCGAGACGGACCGCCGTCGTATCCGTGAGCGGATGGCGAAGCTGCGTCGCGAGATCAAGGGCATGAAGGCCGCCCGCGATACCAAACGCACCCGGCGTCTGCGCAGCGAAACCCCGTCCATCGCGATCGTCGGGTACACGAACGCCGGCAAGTCGAGCCTGCTCAACGCGCTGACCGGGTCCGGGGTGCTGGTGCAGAACGCGTTGTTCGCCACCCTCGATCCCACCACCCGGCGGGCAGCGCTCGACGACGGCCGCGAATACGTCCTCACCGACACCGTCGGCTTCGTGCGGCATCTGCCGACGCAGCTGATCGAGGCGTTCCGTTCGACGCTCGAGGAAGTCACGGACGCGGATCTGCTGCTGCACGTGGTCGACGGCTCCGATCCGCTGCCCACCGATCAGATCAAGGCCGTTCACGAGGTGATCACCGAGGTGATCCGGGAGAACGACGCCGCGGCACCGCCCGAGCTCATCGTGGTGAACAAGATCGACGCCGCCGACCCCGTGACGCTGACCCAGCTGCGTGGCCTGCTGCCCGGTGCGTCGTTCGTCTCCGCCCGGACCGGGGAGGGCGTCGCCGAGCTGCGGGCACATCTGAGTGACGTCCTGGTCCGCCCGGAGATCGAGGTCAGTGTGCTCCTCCCGTACAACCGCGGAGACCTGATGGCGAGAATCCATTCGGACGGTCAGATTCTCGACTCCTCCCACGAGGAGGACGGCACGCGCGTCCACGCTCGGGTGCCCGAAGCACTGGCGTCGGCACTGGTCGAGTACAGCGGCAGTGCCTGACCGCTCGCGGTGGTCCGCCCGCGTGGCGGTCGCCGCGCTCGCGGCGTGCGCACCGCTCGCCGCGGCAGGGGTGGGCTCGGCCGAGCCGTTCTTCCGCGATCAGACCGCCGTCGACGCGTCGGAATTCGGTCCGCTGTGCACTCCCGACGCTTCCGTCGGCACCCCGGAGGAGGCCTCGCTCGAAGAACTGTCGGGACTCGTGTCGGCGGGCGGACTGCTCTACGCGGTCGGCGACAGCGGGTCCGACCGCGCGGTCGCGGTGATGGACGGGACGTGCGCCGTGCAGCGCTGGCTTCCGCTGCCGGTCGATCCGTACGACGTCGAGGACATGGCATCCGGCCCCGACGGCCGGCTGTGGCTGGCCGACACCGGCGACAACGGACGCAGGCGCGAGACGGTGGCGCTGATCGCGATGGACCGGGACACGGGCGCGGGCGAACTGCATCGGCTGACGTATCCGGACGGCCCCCACGACGCCGAAACCGTCCTCGTCCAGCGCGACGGCATTCCGCTGATCGTCACGAAGGAAGTGTTCGGGGCGGGCAACGTGTACCGGCCCGTCGGGGGTGTCGCCGTGGGCGACCTCGCGAGTCCCGGTCCGACCCCGCTGGAGAAGGTGGGAACGTTGGACGTGTCGGAGACGAACGGCGCCGAGAATGCGACGACCGGCAGCGGCACCACGGCCCCGGCCGTGCATTCGACGATGTTCACCGGCGGGGCCGTGTCCGCCGACGGGACCGTCGCCGCCGTGCGCAGCTACTCCGACGTGTTCCTGTTCTCCGCCCCGGACGGCGACCTGGCTGCGGCGTTCGCGGCCGGACCCGCCGTGCGTGCACACGTGCCGGAGCAGCCCCAGGGGGAGTCGGTCGCGTTCACGGAGAACGGTGACCTGTTGATCGCCTCCGAGGCCCGGGAGGGACCCGTTCCGCCGATTCAGATGCTGCCCGGGGCGGTGTCGAGGGTGCAGGAGCAGGCCCGCGCGCAGACCGTCGCGGACGAGACGTCGGCGCAGTCGCCGGGAACGGTGTGGGGGATCGGCGGCGGCGTGGTCGTGCTCGTCGTGGCCGCCGGCTACTTCGTCCGCCGTCGTGCCCGATAGGTCTGATTTGCGAGAAATGTTGCGAGCCTGATTCTTTCGGTGCGTGGCGGGGTGTGAATACTGGGCGCTGTGCACGTCCACGAGTTGTTGTCGCGTATCGCCCACCTGTCGCTCGTGCACGGTCGCGCCCGGGCCGCGTCGACGGCGGCCGTGGTGACGGGTCTCGTCGTGATGCTCGCGGTGACTCGCTGCGCCAGACCCCCGGTCGTCGGCGCCGCGGCGGTCGCGGTGCCCGTGACCGCCGGCATCGGGGGCGCCGTGTGGGCGGCGTACCGTCCGCTGCCCACCCAGATACCCCTCGCCGGGTACGCCTGGATCTGGCTCGCCGTCGGCGTGCTCGTCCTCGCCGGGGTGCTCGTGCTCCGGAAACCCGGAGTCCGGCGGTCCGTGGTGATCGCTGTGGCGGCTGCCGTGGTCGCGGCCGCGGCGGTGGGCCGGGTCGACGCGGAGGTCGGCGTCTTCCCGACCGTCGGCTCGCTGGTGGGGCACCGCCCACAGGCCAGTGTCCGGCCGGTGTCGTTCGGCGACGTCTCCGGGTTCGAGGACGCGGTGCAGTCGGGGATCCCGATGGACTCGGTGTGGACACGTCCGGTGCGCACACCCGGCTCCGGTGTGGTGACCGAAGTGGAGATCCCGGGCACCGAATCCGGATTCGCGGCCCGGCCGGCCGTGCTGTATTTGCCGCCGGCGTACCTGACGTCGCCCCGGGCGGTGCTCCCCGTCCTGGTGATGATCGCAGGACAGCCGGGGCGGCCGCAGGATTGGTTCAGCAGCGGGCGCCTGGCGTCCACGGTGGACGGGTACGCCGCACGGCATGACGGACTCGCGCCGGTCGTCGTGGTGGTCGACGCGCTGGGGTCGCAGGACGCGAATCCGCTGTGCCTCGATTCGGCGCTCGGCAACGCCGCCACCTACGTGGCTCACGACGTTCCCGCCTGGATCGAGACGTCCCTGCAGGTGTCGCACGATCCGGCGCAGTGGGCGATCGGCGGATTCTCCTACGGGGGGACGTGTTCGATCCAGCTGGCGGTGAACTATCCGGGGATATTCCCGACCTTTCTCGATTTCCTCGGTCAGGACGAGCCCTCGCTCGGTGATCACGCGGCGACGGTCGCGGCGACGTTCGGCGGCGACGAGCGGGCATTCGCGGCGGTCAATCCGGCCGACGTTCTGAAGACCCGGCGATTCCCGGAGTTGACCGGGGTGTTCGTCGCCGGGGCCGCGGACGACGAATACCGCCCGCAACAGCAGCGGATGTTCGCTGCCGCGCGGGCGGCCGGTCTGAACGTGCGGTACTACGAGCTTCCCGGGGGCCACGAGGGCGCGACCTGGAGTGCGGCACTCGAACGGGAGATGGACTGGACCGGCCGTCGGCTCGGGCTCACCAGCTGACGGCCGGTTGCCGGTCAGGCGTCGAGGTCGGCCGCCACCAGCTGGGCCACCTTCTCGACGGCGTCGGCGTCGTCGCTGGTGACGGTGACGTCGGTGCCCTTGGTGGCGCCGAGCGTCATGATGAGCAGCGCTGAACCGGCGTCCACCGGTTCGCTGTCCGCCACCGCCAGGGTGACGGGCACACCGGCGGCGGCAACCGCTTCGGCGATGACGGCGGCGGGACGGGCGTGCAGGCCGATGGACGAACCGACGGCGACTGTGGTGCTGGGCATGGACTCTCTCCTCTGTCGGTGGGGTTGATGCGGGTCGATCTGTTTTTTCTTACGCTGCGACTGTCGCAACGTCGGGGTCGAGTTCGGCGTCGGACGCGCCGGGCTTGATGAATTCCTTGGCGCCGACGACGCAGAGTGCGGCGACGACGACACCGGCGGCGAGCGCTACCAGGAACCACAGCAGGTTGCCGATGGCGAAGAAGACGAAGATTCCGCCGTGCGGTGCGCTGAGGGTGACGTCGAACGCCATGATCAGGGCGCCGGTGACGGCGCCGCCGGCCATCATCGAGGGGATGACGCGCAGCGGGTCGGCGGCCGCGAACGGGATGGCGCCTTCGGAGATGAACGCCGAGCCGAGCAGCCACGCCGCCTTGCCGTTCTCCCGTTCCGCCTCGCTGAACAGGCTGGGCCGCAGGACCGTCGACGCCAGCGCCATGGCCAGCGGCGGGACCATGCCCGCAGCCATCACGGCCGCCATGATCCGCAGCGAGGCAGGGTCGTTGACGTTGAGGCCGGCCACCGCGAACGCGTATGCCGCCTTGTTGACCGGGCCTCCGAGGTCGAAGCACATCATCAGGCCGAGGATGATGCCGAGGAAGATGACGGAACTGCCGGACAATCCGTTGAGCCAGTCCGTCAGGCCCGTCGTGATCGCGGCGAGTGGACGGCCGAGGACCAGGAACATGAGGGCGCCGACGATCAGCGTCGCGAACAGCGGGATGATCACCACGGGCATCAGGCCGCGCAACCACTGGGGCACCGGGATCCGGCTGATCCACAGCGCGACCACACCGGCGATCAGACCGCCGACGAGGCCTCCGATGAATCCGCCGCCGACGAAGACCGCCACCGCACCGGCGGTGAAGCCCGGCGCCAGGCCGGGCCGGTCGGCGATCGCGAAGGCGATGTAACCGGCCAGCGCAGGGACGAGGAAGCTGAACGCCAGCGAACCCAGCTGGAACAGCACCGCGCCCAGGTACGTCGTCAGGCCGCCGTCGGGGAGTTGGCCGAGAGAGTTGTTGAGGACGATGTCCTCCGCGGGACCGGAGATCTCGTACCCGCCGAGCAGGAATCCGAGGGCGATCAGCAGACCACCCGCGGCAACGAACGGGATCATGTAGCTGACGCCGGTGAGCAGCACCTGACGCAGGTGGGTGCCCCAGCCGACCGATCCGGCGGGTTCGTCCGTGGCGCCGCCTGAGCTACCCGCGTCCACGGTCGCGGCGGACGGGTTCATGCCCGCACGCAGCGCCTCGGTGATCATGGTGTCGGGCTCGTTGATCGCGCGTTTGACGCCTGATGCCACCACCGGCTTGCCTGCGAAACGCTCCTTGCCCTTCACCCCGACGTCGGTGGCGAAGATGACGGCGGATGCGCCCGCGATCACGCCGGCCGCGAGCGGTGTGCTGCCACTCGATCCCTGCGTCTCCACGTGGACGACGACGCCGGCGCGTTCGCCGGCGGCGACGAGGGAGTCCGCGGCCATGTAGGTGTGGGCGATGCCGGTCGGGCAGGCCGTGACCGCGACGATGTGCTTCGGCCCCGCTTCGGGCTCGGGTTCCTTCTCGACGGTGACCGGTTCGGGTTTCGCTGCCGGAGCCGCCGCCGCAGTCGCCGCGGGTGCAGCAGCAGCAGCCGCCGTCGCGGCAGCAGGTGCGGCGGCGGGTGCGGGTGCGGGTGCCAGGACGTCGTTCACCAGGGTGACGATCTCGCCGGGGGTCTTCGCGTCACGCAGCGCGCCGACGAAGGCCGGCCGCACCAGCGCCCGGGCGAGCGACGAGAGCAGCTTCATGTGCTCCGCACCGGCACCCTCGGGTGCGGCGATGAGGAACACCAGATCGGCGGGTCCGTCGGGGGCGCCGAAGTCGACCTTCGGGGCGAGCCGGGCGAATCCGAGAGATGCCGCCACGACGGCCTCCGAGCGGCAGTGCGGGATGGCGATCCCGCCGGGAAGTCCTGTCGCCGATTGGGATTCACGCGCCAGGGCGGCGTCGCGGAGAGCGTCCGCTTCGGTGGCGCGACCGGCGTCCGCCAGGCGCTGGGAGAGCGCGGTGATCACGTCCTCCTTGGTGGCTCCGAGGTCGGTGTCCAGGGAGATCAGATCTTCGCTGATGATCTGCGGCCCCGAATCGCGGTCGGGTGTCGAGTGAGACATGGTGTTTCCTTCTGGTTCAGGCCGGATCGGGGGCGGGGGAGCTGAGGGCGGTGACGGTGACGGCGTCGATGTCGACGTGTTCGGGGGTCGGCAGGGTGGTGCCCGGAAGGGCGGCCGCCGCGCTGCCGTAGGCGACGGCGGATCGGAGGCAGTCCGCGGGCGACGCGCCGGACATGTGCGCTGCCAGGTAGCCGGCCAGCGAGGAGTCGCCGGCGCCGACGGTGCTGCGGGCGACGATCGGTGGTGGCGTGGCCCACCAGGCGCCGGCCTCCGTCACGAGAACGGCGCCCGCGGCGCCCAGCGTGGCGAGGACGGCTTCAACCCCACGGTCCACGAGTTGCCTGCCCGCGTGGGCGGTGGCCGTCGGGTCTCCCCGCAACGCGGACTCCTCGAGCAGGTGCCCGTCGGCGCCGGTGAGTTGCGCGAGTTCCTCGCTGTTCGGTTTCACGAGGTCGGGGGAGGCTGCCGGGAACCGGTCCGCGAGTGCGAGCAGCGGGGCGTCCGACGTGTCGACGGCGACCCGGCACGGCGCCGAGCGCAGCGCCTCGACGAGCGTGGCGTACCAGTCGGTGGGAATGCCCGGGGGAAGGGAACCGGACAGCACCACCCATTCGGCCCGGGACCCGCGTTCGATGATCTCCGACTGCAGATCGGCGAGGGACCCGGCCGTCATCGTGACACCGGGTTCGTTGATCTTGGTGGTGGTGCCGTCGGGTTCGGTGATGGTGATGTTGGTGCGTGCCGCACCGGGCGTCGCCACGGTCACGTGCTCGATGCCGTGCTCGGACAGGGCGGCGAGCAGCGGGTCGCCCGCGTTGCCGGGCAGCACGGCGACAGCGTCGACTCCGGCGGACGTGAGTGCGCGGGCGACGTTGACGCCCTTGCCTCCGGGGTCGCTGTGGGTCGCGGCTGCGCGCAGGACGGTTCCCCGCTCGAGGCGGCCGAGCAGGTTGACGGTGCGGTCGATGCTCGGATTGGCGGTCAGCGTGACGATCATGCGATCACCACCTCGATTCCCTGGTCGTGGAAGTGGGCTCGATCTGCGGAACTGATCTCGGCGTCGGTGACGAGGATGTCGACGCTGTGGATGGGGGCGAAGCTGACGAGGTGCTCCCGGCCGACCTTCGACGAATCGGCGACCACGACGACGTGGTTGGCGCACCGGACCATCGCGCGCTTGACCGCGGCCTCCTCGGTGTCCGGGGTGGACAGTCCGTGGCCGACGCTGAGCGCGTTGGTGCCGATGAACGCGACGTCGACGCGAAGGACGTCGAGGATGCGCAGGGCCTCCTCGCCGACGGCGGCCTGCGTGATGCCGCGCACCCGGCCGCCGAGCAGGTGCAGGGTGACCGAGTTGAGTCCCGCGAGCCGGGCCGCGATCGGCACCGAGTTGGTGATCACGGTGAGGTCCAGATCGGACGGGAGTTCCGGGATGATGCGCCCGGTGGTGGTACCCGCGTCGAACAGCACGCTGCCACCGGACGGCGGCAGGTACGCGGCGGCGCGCTTGGCGATCCGGTCCTTCTGCTCGGCACGGGTGTGATCGCGCTCCGTCATGCCGGGCTCGGTGACGGTGAGGGAGGCCGCGGGCACGGCGCCGCCGTGCACGCGGCGGACGTGGCCGAGGCGTTCGAGCAGCGCGAGGTCGCGGCGCACGGTCTCGGTGGTGACGCCGAATGTGTCGGAGAGGTCGGCGACCGACATGCGCCCCCGCTGCGAGATCAGCGTGGTGACCGCTTGCTGGCGTTCTTCCGGATACACCGTGACCCCGTTCCTGTTCTCGTCGATGAAGTGTCCGGTGACGCGATCCGTTATGGTCTGCATCACACGAAATGTTGTGTCATGTTGTTTTACGCCCGAGTGTGTTGACATGTCAAGAGTTGAGAGTAATCTCCGTCACATAGTCGATTCGCATTTCCGACTGCGTGACGACAGAACGAGCCGGCCAGGAGGACCCGATGACCGAAGACCGTGAAATCGTGCGAGGTACGCCGGTGGTACCGGGCATTGCCTACGCGCCGGTGATCTGGCCGGCCCCGCGACCGGAGGTCGCACCGGGATCGGCCCGGATCGAGGAGGCGTCGCGCGATGCGGAGAAGGTCCGCTTCGAGGAAGCGGCCGCCGTCGTGTCGCAGCGACTCCGCGACCGTGCGGCGAGCGTCTCCGGCGCAGCGGCCGAGGTGCTGCAGGCGAACGCGGCGATGGCCGCCGACCGCGGCTGGCTCGGCGCGGCGCAGAAGCTGATCGCCGGCGGTACCCCGGCCGGGGAGGCGGCAGCCGAGGCCACCGAGCAGTTCGCCACCCTGTTCACCAAGATGGGTGGGCTGATGGCCGAACGCGTGACCGACCTGCGCGACATCCGCGACCGGGTCGTTTCCGAACTCCTCGGTCTGCCCGAGCCCGGCATCCCCGTGCCCACGACCCCGTCGATTCTCTGCGCCCAGGACCTCGCGCCCGCCGACACCGCCGGTCTCGATCCCGAGCTGATCGTCGGACTCGTGACCGTGCTCGGCGGCCCGACGAGCCACACCGCGATCATCGCGCGGCAGCTGGGCATCCCGTGCGTCGTCGCGGTGCGGGATCTCGAATCCGTGGTCTCGGGGACCCCGGTCCTCCTCGACGGCTCGGCGGGCGAACTCGTGATGGAACCGGACCCCGTCGAGGCCCGCGCAGCGGTCGAACACGGCCGCGCCGAGCGGCTCCGCATCCAGTCGTGGGAAGGGCCCGGCCGCACGAGCGACGGCCACGCCGTCTCGATCCTCGCCAACGTGCAGGACGGGGCCGGAGCGCGGTCGGCGTCCGGGACCGCCGCCGAGGGCGTCGGACTGTTCCGCACCGAGTTGTGCTTCCTGGACCGCGATTCCGAGCCCGGCGTCGACGAGCAGGCCGAGATCTACGGTGAGGTGCTCGACGCGTTCGCGGGCCGGAAAGTGGTGATCCGGACCCTCGACGCGGGATCGGACAAGCCGCTGCGCTTCGCCAACCACGCCGAAGAGGCGAACCCCGCGCTCGGGGTCCGTGGCATCCGCATCGCCGAACAGAACCCGGGGATCCTCAGCAGGCAACTCGATGCCGTCGCCGCCGCAGCGAAGCAGACGCAGTCGCAGCCGTGGGTGATGGCGCCGATGATTTCGACTCCCGCCGAGGCCGAATCCTTCGCGGCCGAGGTCCGTGCCCGCGGCCTGGTGCCCGGGGTGATGGTCGAGGTGCCGGCCGCAGCGCTGCTGGCCGACCGTCTCCTGCGTCACGTCGACTTCCTGTCCATCGGCACGAACGACCTCGCGCAGTACACGATGGCCGCCGACCGGATGTCGTCCGACCTGGCCTCGCTCACCGACCCCTGGCAGCCGGCCGTTCTCGCGCTCGTCGCGCGCACGGCCGAGGCCGGCGTCGCGGCAGGCAAACCGGTCGGCGTCTGCGGCGAGGCCGCCGCCGACCCACTGCTCGCCTGCGTCCTGATCGGACTCGGTGTCACGTCGCTGTCCTGTGCGGGTGCCGCCGTGTCCGGCGTGGGGGCGAAGGTGGGATCGGTCACCCTGGACGACTGCCGCCGGGCCGCCGAGGACGTGCTGGCCACGAGCGATCCCGCGGAGGCGCGGGCCGCGGCGGTGCGGGTACTCGGCGCCTAGTCCCGGATTCCTGCACCGGTTTTCCACGGGATTCGGTCGCGAGGGCGCGCAATTCGCAGATCGTGCATACGATTGGCCAACTGTGACGAAACGAGAAACCGGCGCATCCGACACCCCCGACGGTCCGGTCGGCTCTGCGGGTGCGTCCGCTCCCACACGGGCCTTCGGGTGGACGCTGCACGGCGACGGCAGGCGGATCGGCGAGGGCGAGGTGGTCGCTCCCGGCGAGCGCCTCACCTGGCCGCGCACGGTCGGAATCGGGATGCAGCACGTCATCGCGATGTTCGGCGCCACCCTCCTGGTGCCGACGATCACCGGGTTCCCGGTCACCACGACGCTGCTGTTCTCGGGGATCGGGACCGCCCTGTTCCTGATCGTCACCCGCGGTCGCATCCCCAGCTACCTGGGGTCGTCGTTTGCATTCATCGCGCCGCTGACAGCAGCGCAGAGTTCCGGTCCCGCAGCGCAACTCGGCGGTGTCGCGGCCGCGGGTCTGCTGCTGCTCGTCATCGGGATCGCCGTGAAACTGGCCGGGTCGCAGGTCATCGACGCGGTGATGCCGCCGGTCGTCACCGGCGCCGTGGTAGCGCTGATCGGGCTCAATCTCGCACCCACCGCGGTGGATTCGTTCGAGTCGCAACCACTGATCGCCGGGGTCACCCTGCTCGCGATCCTGCTCGTGACCGTCCTCGGCCCAGGTTTGCTGGGCCGCCTCGGCATCCTCGTCGGCGTCGTCGTCGGCTGGGTGCTCGCCGCCGTGATCGGCGGTCTCGCGGAGGAGCGGGTGACGGCGTTGCGGGACGCGGCCTGGTTCGGTGTGCCCGAACTGCGCGGACCGACGTTCGAATGGTCCGTGATCGCTCTGACCCTGCCGGTGGTGATCGTCCTGATCGCCGAGAACGTCGGCCACGTCAAGGCGGTGTCGGCGATGACGGGTCGTTCCCTCGACGACGTCGCGGGCGACGCCCTGGTCGCGGACGGGCTGGCCACCACCCTCGCCGGGTTCGGCGGCGGTTCCGGAACCACCACCTACGCCGAGAACATCGGCGTCATGGCCGCGACGCGGGTGTACTCCACCGCTGCTTACTGGGTCGCGGCCGCCACGGCCGTGGTTCTCGCGTTCTCACCGAAGTTCGGCGCCCTCGTGTTCACGGTGCCGAACGGTGTCATCGGCGGCGCCACCCTCGTGCTGTACGGACTGATCGGCGTCCTCGGTGTGCGGATCTGGATGGACGCCGGGGTCGACTTCACCGACCCCGTGAACCTCACCGTGGTCGCCGCGGCGCTCGTCGCCGGCATCGGCGACCTGACTCTGACGATCGGATCGGTGGAACTCGGTGGCATCGCGTGGGGTTCGGTGGGCATCCTCGTCGCCTACCCGGTGATGCGCCGGCTCGCGGGGTTCCGCAAGCCCTGACACCGTGACCGGACGGGTCACGAATCCCGATCACCTGGGTCATTCACCCCGTAGTTCCCCGCCTCTACCGTCGAACGAGACGTATCTCGAACGAGACGTAACAGACAGTTGATACGAGGAGTCGGCGTGGAGCGCACCCTGTTCGAACCGGAGCACGAACTGTTCCGGGAGTCGTACCGCAAGTTTCTCGCACAGCACGCCGAGCCGAACCACGCCAAGTGGGAAGAGCAGAACATCGTCGACCGCAGCCTGTGGGTCGAGGCCGGAAAGCAGGGATTCCTCGGCATGGCCGTGCCGGAGGAATTCGGCGGCGGAGGCGTGCGCGACTTCCGGTACAACGCGATCATCACCGAGGAGACGACCCGCGGCGGGTACAGCGGCATCGGCTTCACCCTGCACAACGACGTCGTCGCGCCGTACCTGCTCGAACTGAGCAACGACGAGCAGAAGCAGCGGTGGCTGCCCGGCTTCGCGTCCGGCGAGCTGATCACGGCGATCGCGATGACCGAACCGGGGACCGGCAGTGACCTGCAGGGCATCAAGACGCGTGCCGTGCGGGACGGCGACGACTGGGTCCTCAACGGTTCGAAGACGTTCATCACCAACGGCATCAACGCCGACCTCGTGATCGTCGTCGCGTGTACCGACCCCGACAAGGGGGCGCAGGGATTCAGCCTGCTGGTGGTCGAACGGGACATGCCGGGCTTCGAACGCGGCCGCAACCTCGACAAGATCGGGATGAAGGCGCAGGACACCGCGGAGCTGAGCTTCACCGACGTCCGCGTCCCCGCCGCCAACCTCCTCGGCGAGGAAGGCATGGGATTCCTCTATCTGATGAAGAACCTCCCGCAGGAGCGGCTGTCGATCGCCGTGGTGGCCGCCGCCGCAATGGAATCGGCGCTGGACATGACGATCCAGTACTGCCGCGACCGGAAGGCCTTCGGAAAGTCGATCGGCAGCTTCCAGAACACACGCTTCGTGCTCGCCGAACTCGCCACGGAGGCGACTGCCGTCCGGGTCCTGGTCGACAAGTTCATCGAACTGCTCAACGACGAGAAGCTGTCGGTGCAGGAAGCGGCGATGGCCAAGTGGTGGACCACCGAGGCGCAGGTCCGGCTGATCGACCGGTGTCTGCAGCTGCACGGCGGTTACGGGTATATGAAGGAGTATCCGATCGCGAAGGCGTACATGGATTCTCGGGTTCAGACCATCTACGGCGGGACCACCGAGATCATGAAGGAGATCATCGGTCGCGGACTGAATCTCTGAGGCGGTACGACCTGCGTATCGGCAACGAACTCCGGCCTCCGGCCGGACCGGGGTGGATGCGAGTGGGCCCCCAGGGCGATCGCCTGGGGGCCCACTCGTGCCTGCTGACAGTAGCGACTAGATCTTGCGCATGACGGTGACGACCTTGCCCAGAATGGCGGCGTCGTTGCCCGGGATCGGATCGAACAGCGGGTTGTGCGGCATCAACCACACCTCGCTGTCGGTGCGCTTGAACGTCTTGACGGTGGCCTCGCCGTCGATCATCGCTGCCACGATGTCCCCGTTGTCCGCCACGTTCTGCTGACGGACCACTACCCAGTCGCCGTCGCAGATCGCGGCGTCGATCATCGACTCGCCGACGACCTTGAGCAGAAACAGTGAACCCTGGCCCACTAGCTCACGGGGGAGCGGGAAGACGTCCTCGACCGCTTCCTCTGCGAGGATCGGGCCACCGGCGGCGATCCGGCCGAGCACCGGGACGAAGGTGGGCTCCGGCAGGGGTGCGCTGTCGGTGCCGGACTTGACCGCCGCCAACCCGACCGCGGCGCCGGCGTTCGCCGCGGCGCCCGCCGCGACCTCGTCGAGTCCCCGCACGTCGACGGCGCGCGGACGGTTCGGATCCCGGCGGAGGAAGCCCTTCCGCTCCAGCGTCCGCAGCTGATGGGCGACGGACGAGGTGGAGGTGAGCCCCACCGCGTCGCCGATCTCGCGGATGCTCGGCGGGTAACCGCGCTCGTTGACCGACGTGCGGATCACCTCGAGGACACGACGCTGCCGGTCGGTCAACCCGGCGGCGGAGCCACCGCTCACACGTGGAGTCGAACCGTCGGTCGAGCTGTCGTCCTTCATGGCGAGGTGCCTCCGTCTGTGTGTGGATCTTCTCGGTCTGGGTCGCATGTGACTGCTGTGCCGCGTGACACGAATCTATCCCGCTTTCCTCGGAGTTTCAAACATCTGTTCGACACGTGTCGCGAGAAGTAGAGACATTGTCGGAGGGGCGTGGTAGAAATCGAACATGTGTTCTTTCGAACGGGTGATCGAACACCGGCTCCGGATCGGTTCGCCACCGGTTCGGTAGCGCGTACGGCAGTTCTCGACATCGAAGTTTCGACACGGATACGAGCAGCGGAGGTACCGATGAGCAACGCAGTTCTCCATCGGCAGGCAGTGCTGAACCGGCAGGCACTCGAACGGGGTGTCGTCCGGTCCGGTGCCGCACGGGCGTACCGCACCGAACCGCGTCGCCGGCGCACCGACGGGGAGTTGCGCCGTCCGTCGTCCGGCGCCGTCGCGTACCGGCCGTCCCATACCGGCGTCTCCCGCGCCGATCACGAACGTGGGGCGAACGATGTGAGCTGGCGGACGGTGCTCGCGGGTGTCGTGATCACGGCCGGGGTGTTGTGCGGGCTCTTCGGAGTGGCCCAACTGGCCGCCGGCGGCACTGTGAGCCACTCGGCGGCCACCGAAGTCGTGCAGGTGCGGCGGGGCGAGAGTCTGGCCGCGGTCGCTGCGAGGATCGCACCGGAAACGCCGGTGGCGCAGGTGATCGAGCGGATCATGGAGCTCAATGCCATGTCCAATTCGGCGCTGCACCCGGGTCAGAGTCTGATCGTCCCGTCGTCCGCGACCCGGTGACGGGGGTGGCTCTGCATGACTGTCCCGTCGGGTGGCCGAGTAGTCTCGGAGGCTGTCAGTCCCACCACCGCGTGTGGTCGCGTCGAGATCGTGCATCCGCTGCGTGAATCCGTTTTCGTCGGTTCGCCATCGGGGGAGGCGAACAGTTGCGGCCACGACGGCTACGACGAAGGAATCGCCATGCACTGCCCGTTCTGCCGGCACCCCGATTCACGTGTGGTCGATTCGCGCGAAGCCGACGAGGGACAGGCCATCCGCCGCCGCCGTTCGTGCCCCGAGTGCGGTCGACGATTCACCACCGTCGAGACCGCCGTCCTGTCGGTGGTCAAGCGCAGTGGGGTCACCGAGCCGTTCAGCCGGGAGAAGGTGGTGCGGGGTGTCCGCCGCGCCTGCCAGGGCAGGCAGGTCGACAACGACGCACTGAATCTCCTTGCCCAGCAGGTCGAGGACGCGGTCCGCGCATCGGGTTCCGCCGAGATCCCGAGCAACGAGGTGGGCCTCGCCATCCTCGGTCCGCTTCGCGACCTCGACGAGGTGGCGTATCTGCGGTTCGCGTCCGTGTACCGGTCGTTCAGCTCCGCCGAGGACTTCGCGCGTGAGATCAAAGAGCTACGCGAACACCGCGAGTCCCGGGACGACGCCTGAGCCCGAGTCAGCGCACCTTCTGCATAGCGCTGCGAGTCAGCGCACCTTCTGCATAGCGCTGCGAGTCAGCGCACCTTCTGCATTGCGCTCAGCACCCGTTTCTCGGAGACCGGGATCGGGGTTCCGAGTGTTTGCGCGAACAGGCTGACGCGCAGTTCCTCGATCATCCAGTGGATCGCGTCGACTTCGGGTGAATGCTGCCGTTCCTCCGGCAGGCCGGCGAGCATGCGTTCGTATCCGGCGTACACCCGATCGAGGGCATCCATCCCCTTCTGGTCGCGCGGTGCGCTCCCGGGCAGGGCTTCGAGACGTGCGACGGCGGCCGCGAGGTAGCGGGGCAGTTCGCGGAGACGGGTGGCGCCGATGTCGGCGACGAATCCGGGAAAGAGCAGCGACTGCCGTTGTTCACGCACGTCGTCGGCGGCCTCTCCGGTCGCGCGGTCCAGCACGACGGCGAGTCGGTGGTCCGCCTCGAGCACGGGTGACACGAGTCGCACGAGGACTGCCACGGTCCGGGCCATCTCCGCGCGCGCTTTCGCGACGAGAGCGTCGAATTCCTGCGGTGTGCGTACGGAGGTGCCGTGTGCGGCGATCAACTGGTTCGCGGCGGCGGTGCGGCAGTCGTCGATCAGGGCGTCGAGGCTGCCGTCGGGGTTCTGCCCGAGCGCCAGTCGCTGCGCGTTGCTCAGGCCGGACGTCACCGTCTTCGCCTGGGTGGGAACGGCGGCCAGCAGCAGGCGGCGCGTTCCGTCGCGCATCGCGGCTCGCTGGGCGGCGGCGGTGCTGAGGACGCGGACGGCGACACCGTCACCCTCGGGGACCAGGGCGGGGTAGCCGGTGACCTTCTGCCCCCCGAGTTCGCGTGTGACGGTGGCCTCGAGGGTACCGAGGGTGGCGGGTGTCCACGTGAGTGCGGGGGGCCGCTCCGAGTTCGACGCCGCCTTCGCCACCTCCACCTGGACGCGGGGGGCGAGCGACTTGCGTAGCGACGCGAGGTCCTTGTTCCGGCCGAGGACGGCACCCTTCTCGTCCACGGCGACGAACGTCATGCGCAGGTGGTCGGGGAGTGCCGTGACGTCGAAATCCTTGGGATCGATGCGGCAGGCGCCGAGCCGGGACAGTTCGCGTGCCATCGCCGTGGTGAGCGGTTCGGAGCGGGGTTTCACCGCGGCCAGTGCGGCGGCCGCGAAGTCCGGTGCCGGAACCACCTGTCGGCGAAGGGTTTTCGGGAGCGTCTTGATCAGCGCGGTGACCAGGTCGACGCGCATACCGGGGACCAGCCAGTCGAAGCCGACGGGGCGCAGCCCCGCGAGCAGCGCGATCGGGATGCGGGCGGTGACGCCGTCGTCTTCGTTGCCGGGCTCGAACTGGTAGGTGAGCGGGACCTGCATGTCACCCTGACGCCACGCGTCGGGGTATTCGCCGCCGAGTACCGCGGCCGAATCGGCGTTGACGACCGTCGACTGGGTGAACGTGAGCAGATCCGGATTTGTGCGGCGGGCGACTTTCCACCAGGAGTCGAAATGCCGGGCGGAGACCGCCTCCGGACCCACGCGCTGGTCGTAGAAGTCGTAGAGGGTGTCGTCGTCGACGAGGATGTCGCGCCTGCGGGCGCGGTGCTCGAGTTCTTCGACGTCCTCCAGGAGTGCGCGGTTGGCGTGGAAGAACTTGTGCTGGGTCTGCCATTCACCCTGCACCAGGGCGTGGCGGATGAACAGGTCCCGGGACGTCTCGGGGTCGATGGTGCTGTAGGTGACCGCACGCCGGGCGACGAGAGGGATCCCGTACAGTGTCACGCGTTCGTAGGCCATGGCGGCGCCGCGTTTCGATGACCAGTGTGGTTCGGAGTACGTCCGTTTCACGAGGTGCGGCGCCAGCTTCTCGGCCCATTCGGGTTCGATCCTGGCCGACATCCGCGCCCACAGCCGGGATGTCTCGACCAGTTCGGCGGCCATGACCCATCGCGGCGGCTTCTTGAACAGGCTCGAGCCGGGGAAGACCGCGAATCGGCTTCCGCGCGCCCCGAGGAAGTCTCGTTTGTCACCCTCGCGCAGCCCGATGTGCGACAGCAGTCCGGCGAGGAGAGACTGGTGGATGGCCGCTTCGCCTGCCGGGGTTCCGGTGGTTTCCCAGCCGAGACCCCGGGTGATCTGGCGGAGTTGACCGTGCAGGTCCTGCCATTCGCGGATGCGCAGCCAGTGCAGGAATTCGTTGCGGCACATCTTGCGGAACTGGTTCGACGACAACTCGTTCCGCTGCTCGCGCAGGTACTTCCACAGTTCGAGGAAAGCGAGGAAGTCGGAATTCTCCACGGTGAACCGGGCGTGCTTCTCGTCGGCCGCCTGCTGGAACTCGGCGGGACGTTCGCGCACGTCCTGGATGGAGAGGGCGGCGACGATCACGAGCACCTCGGACAGGCAGCCGTTCCGGTGCGCCTCGACGAGCATCCGGGCCATGCGCGGATCGACGGGGATCTGCGCGAGTTCGCGTCCGACCGACGTGAGGACGGGTTGCTCGTTCTGGGCTTTCCGTTCGATCGCTCCGAGTTCCTCGAGCAGGCCGATGCCGTCGCGGACGGCGCGCGGGTCCGGCGGCTGCACGAACGGGAACGCGGCGACGTCGCCGAGGCCGAGTGCCGTCATCTGCAGGATGACGGACGCGAGGTTGGTGCGCAGGATCTCCGGCTCCGTGAACGCGGGCCGGGACTCGAAGTCCTCCTCGGAGTACAGGCGGATGCAGATGCCTTCGGCGACACGGCCGCAACGACCGGAACGCTGGCGGGCGGAGGCCTGCGAGATCGGTTCGATCGGCAGGCGTTGCACCTTGGTGCGCACCGAGTAGCGGGAGATGCGGGCGGTGCCCGGGTCCACGACGTACCGGATGCCGGGCACGGTGAGGGAGGTTTCCGCGACGTTCGTCGACAGCACGACCCGCCGCCCGGTGTGGGGGGTGAACACCTTGTGCTGTTCCGCAGCCGACAGTCGTGCGTACAGGGGCACGATCTCGGTGCCGCGCAGTCTGCGGTCTCGGAGGGCGTCGGCGGTGTCGCGGATCTCCCGTTCGCCGGAGAGGAAGACGAGGATGTCGCCGTCGCCCTCGCCGGAGAGCTCTTCGACCGCCTCGCACACCGCGTCGACGGGGTCGCGGTCGAACGTCTGCTCGCCGACCTCCACCGTGAGCGGGCGGTACCGCATCTCGACGGGGAACGTGCGCCCGGACACCTCGACGATCGGCGCGGGCACGCCGTCGGCGGCGAAGTGTTCCGCGAAGCGTTCCGGGTCGATCGTCGCCGACGTGATGATCACTTTCAGATCGGGCCTGCGGGGGAGCAGCTGCCGCAGGTATCCGAGGATGAAGTCGATGTTGAGGCTGCGTTCGTGGGCCTCGTCGATGATGAGGGTGTCGTATCGGCGGAGCATCCGGTCGCGCTGGATCTCGGCGAGCAGGATTCCGTCGGTCATCAGCTTCACCAGCGTGCCGTCCGACACCTGGTCGGTGAATCGCACGGTGTAGCCGACGGTCTCGCCGAGTTCGCTGTGGAGTTCCTCGGCGATGCGTTCGGCGACCGTCCGGGCCGCGAGACGGCGGGGCTGGGTGTGTCCGATGAGCCCGCGGACGCCACGGCCGAGTTCGAGGCAGATCTTCGGGATCTGCGTCGTCTTGCCGGATCCCGTCTCGCCGGCCACGATGACGACCTGATTCTCGGCGATCGCTTTCGCGATGTCGTCGCGGCGCCGGCTGACCGGCAGTGCGTCGGGGTAGTCGATCGTGGGGACGCTGCCGAGTCTCCGGGTGACGCGGGCGCGTGCGGCGTCGATTTCATCGGACAGGGAGGCGAGGGCGTCGGGAGTGCGGGCACGGTCGAGTCGCCGGCGGAGCCGGTGTTCGTCGCGCAGAGTGAGTTCGCCGAGGCTGTTCTTCAGTTCCCGCCGGCTGGGTGCTGTGGTGGACATGCTGGACCCCAGCCTAGCCAACCCGGTGGAACACCCTGTGCCGCGCCCGCCCGTGTGCCAACATCGGCGGATGGACGCCGCCGTCGTCACGGAGCTGCGAGGTCAGAGGATCGTTCGGGTTCTGCGGGCGGTCTTCGCCGCCTACGGGCTGATCGCGTTGCTGTGGATTCCGCTCCGCAACGCCGGCAGCGACGATTTCTCGACGGCGAACTACCTCAGCTATTTCACCATCGAGAGCAACATCCTCGCCGTCGTCGTCCTCCTGGTCGGCGCGATCCGGGATCCGCAGTCGCGGCGCTGGCAGTTGTTCCGCGGTGCGACGACGCTCTACATGGTCATCACCGGAATCGTGTACGCGGTGCTGCTGGCGAACATCGACGTCATGCTGCAGGACGGCTGGATCAACGCGGCCCTGCACCGTCTGCTGCCGCTGGTCCTGCTGCTCGACTGGGTGGTCGCCCCGTCCCGGGTGCGGATCTCCGACGCCCAGAGCCTGGGCTGGCTGGTCTTCCCGGCCGTCTACGGCGCCTACTCCCTGTTCCGCGGCCCGATCGTCGACTGGTACCCGTATCCGTTCCTGGACCCCCGGGGTCAGGGGTACCTCCAGCTGGCCGTCACCGCAATCGTTCTGCTGCTGGCGATGGTGTTGATGGCGCTCGCCGTGAACGCGGTGGGACGCCTCGGTGCGCGCCGCCGGTACGGCGACGACCGGTAGCGGCGAAGCTGCGCGCAGCCGCATCGTGGACCGCGCTATCCTCCACACGACAGGCGTCCACGCGATCATCCGTGACTTCGGCAACGGCTGGGAGACTATGTTCGACGAGTTCGCAGGGGAGACCTTCGACCTGCTCACCCGCGACCGCGGCAGTGTCGTCGCCGCCGACGACGGGGTACCACTGGCGGTGCGCGAGGTGGGTCCGGCGTTCGCCCCGCTGACCGTGGTGTTCGTCCACGGCTTCTGCAATCGGATGACCGGCTGGCACTTCCAGCGGGTTCAGCTCGAGGAGGCGTGGGGCCCGACCATCCGCATGGTGTTCTTCGACCTGCGCGGCCACGGCAATTCCGGGGTGCCCCGGCGGGACACGTGCACCATCCCGCATCTCGCGCAGGACATCGACGCGGTCATCCGGGCGCTGGTGCCGGAGGGGCCGATCGTGCTGGTCGGCCACTCGATGGGCGGTATGGCCGTCCTCTCGTACGTCGGCCGGAATCCCGATCTGATCGGTTCCCGCGTGGTCGGAGTGGGTCTGATCGCCACCGCCGCGGAGAAGCTCGGTGACGTCGGGCTCGCGCGCACCCTCAACACCCCCGTCGTCGCCGGATTCAGCACCGCCGCCCGTCACCTGCCCCGGGTGGTCCAGAGCGGTCGCGGCGCGAGCAAGCGGGTGCTGGCGCCGATCCTGAGGTCGGCCTCGTTCGGTGACCGCAGCATCAGCCCGGCGATCATGTGGCACTCCGAGCAGATGATCAACGACACGTCCCTCAAGACGCTCGTCGACTTCCTGCCGTCGTTCAAGAATCACGACGAGACGGCGGCGGTGCCGTTGCTCGCCCCGATCGAGACGCTCGTCGTGTGCGGCGACCGCGACCTGCTGACCCCGTTCCGGTATTCGAAGGCCATCGCCGGGCATCTGCCGGACGCGGAACTGGTGAAGGTGCCCGGTGCGGGACACATGGTGCAGCTGGAACGTGCGCAGCTGGTCACGGACGCGATCGATCGGCTCCTGATCCGGTCCGTCGAAACCCTGCCCACACCGAGTGCCTGGAGCGAGTGGGTGCGGGTGGCCACGGACTACGTGGACCACGTGCGGCACTGGGTCGCCCACGGCGGGCCCGCCGCCTGGTGGCGCGGGCTACGGGGCCGTCCCGTCGTCGGCCCCACGTTCCGGTAACACGCAGAATTCGTTGCCGTCGGGGTCGGCGAGCACTACCCAGGGAACCTTCGGGTCGTCGCCGAGCCTCCGGGCACCGAGTGCGAGGAGCCGCTGCACTTCCTCGTCCCGGGAACCGGACGACGGCGCGATGTCGAGGTGCAGGCGGTTCTTCCCGGACTTCCGATCGTCGACCGGCTGGAACACGAGCGACGTCGCCCCCGGCGCGCCCGCTTCGACGTACTCGCGCCCGTACGCGTCCGTCCACCGGCGGGTCGACGGATAGCCCAGGGCCTGGCACCAGAATCGGGCCAGTGCTTCCGCATCACGGCAGTCGACGGCGATGGCGATGATTCGGCTGGTCATGGGTTGCGGATACCCGCGCGACGGCGGCCGCACACCGCCACGGTGACGGCGCAGGCGGGCCCCGGCGGGGCGTCCGTAAATGGCAAACTCGCGACAACACGTGCCACTCGGGACACAATGAGGGAACGCGAAAACCGGCCCGAGGAGGCGGGATCTATGGCATCTGCGACTTCGCCAGACGAGCAGGAAACGCTCCCACCAGGTGTTCTCCGACGCGCGATCGCGGCGTCGGCGATGGGCAACGCCACCGAATGGTTCGATTACGGTGTCTACGCGTTCACGGTGTCGTACATCTCGGCCGCGTTCTTCCCCGGCGACACCGGTTCGGCCACCCTCTACGCGCTGCTCGTGTTCGCGGTGTCCTTCGTCGTGCGACCGCTCGGCGGTCTCGTGTGGGGGCCGCTGGGTGACCGGCTCGGACGCCGTCAGGTGCTGGCGCTGACGATCATCCTGATGGCGGGTGCGACGTTCTGCGTCGGTCTCGTGCCGAGCTACGACGTCATCGGGTTCTGGGCGCCCCTGCTGCTGGTGCTGCTGCGCATGATCCAGGGCTTCTCGACCGGCGGCGAATACGGCGGCGCGGCAACGTTCATGGCCGAATACTCGCCGGACCGCAAGCGCGGCTTCTGCGGAAGTTTCCTGGAGTTCGGCACCCTCGGCGGGTACGCGCTCGGCGCGATCGTGGTTCTGACGGTGGAGTTGTTCTCCAGCGATCCGTTCATGTCCACCTGGGGCTGGCGTATCCCGTTCCTGATCGCCGGGCCGATGGGCCTGATCGGCCTGTACCTGCGGACGAAGCTCGAGGAGACCCCCGTTTTCCGGGAACTGGACGCGGAAGGCGCGGTGGAGTCGGACACGACCCACGAGTTCAAGGACCTGATCACCGAGTACTGGAAGCCCTTGCTGCTGCTCGGCGGACTCGTCATCGCGTTGAACGTCACCAACTACACCTTGCTCAGCTACATGCCGACATATCTGGAGACACAGATCGGGCTGACGTCCACCGCGTCGCTGACCCTGTTCATCGTCGGGCAGATCGTGATGATGGCGGTCATCCCGTTCGCGGGCGGGTTATCGGACCGGGTGGGCCGAAAGCCGTTGTGGTACGGCTCGCTGGTGGGACTGATCGTGCTCGCCGTCCCCATGTACCTGCTGATGCGCCAGGGTTTCGGATGGGCGATCCTGGCCTTCGCGGTGCTCGGTTTGCTGTACGTCCTGCAGCTGTCCACGATCTCGGCGACGTTCCCGGCGATGTTTCCGACACACGTGCGGTTCGCGGGGTTCGCCATCGCGTACAACGTGTCGACGTCGCTGTTCGGTGGCACGGCTCCCGCGGTCAACGAACTGCTCATCGAATGGACCGGCAACACCCTCATGCCGGCGTTCTACATGATGGCCGCGTGCGGGATCGGACTCGTCGCGCTGTACTTCGTGGCGGAGACGGCGGGCGCGTCGATCCGCGGTCGTGGGATCCCGGGCATCGACACCAAGCCTCACCCCACCGCGCTGGCGCAGAAGTGACGCGCCACGATCCTTTCCAAGCGCGCCGTGGCATAGTCGGCTCGGGTGGGGTTTCACGAAGGGATCAGCATGGCGTCGGCACTGTGGCACGGATTCGCGGACATGGGTGCAGTGGAACAGAAGGGCGCCTTCGTGGTGTCCCGCGGCGAGGGTGCGTACATCTGGGACGATCGCGGCAACCGTTACCTCGACGCGACGGCGGGTCTGTGGTTCACGAACGTGGGGCACGGCCGCGCGGAGATCGCGGACGCCGTCGCGGAGCAGTTGCGGACCGTGGCCCATTTCTCGAATTTCGGTGACTTCGTTCCCGAGACGACCGCGACGCTGGCCGATCGGCTCGCGGCCATCGCACCGGTGCCGGGCAGCAAGATCTTCCTCACCTCGGGTGGTTCGGACTCCGTGGACACGGCGGCCAAGCTCGCCCGCCGCTACTGGCACGAAATGGGCAAGCCGTCCAAGACGATCGTGGTCGGCCGTCAGAAGGCCTACCACGGGATGCACGTGGCGGGAACCGCGCTGGCGGGAATCCCCGCCAATCGCGAGGGCTACGGCGAATTGATGCCCGACAGCGCCACCGTCGCGTGGAACGACGCCAAGGGACTGCTCGAGCTGATCGAGAAGGTGGGTGCGGACACGATCGCCGCGTTCTTCTGCGAGCCCGTCATCGGCGCGGGCGGCGTGTACCTGCCGCCGGAGGGCTACCTCGCGGAGGTCCGCGACATCTGCCGCGAGCACGACATCCTGTTCGTGGTCGACGAAGTGGTCACGGGATTCGGCCGCATCGGCGGCGACTGGTTCGCGTCGACGCGATTCGACCTCCAGCCCGACATGATGACGACGGCGAAGGGCCTCACCTCCGGGTACGTCCCGATGGGTGCGGTGTTCATCGCCCCGCGCGTGGCCGAGCCGTTCTTCGCCGGCGGGGTCTGGTGGCGGCACGGGTACACCTACGGTGGGCACGCGGGTGCCGCCGCGGCGGCTCTCGCCAACCTCGACATCATCGAGCGCGAGAACCTACTGGCGGAGTCCAAGCGACTGGAGTCGTCACTGCACGAGTACCTCGCGCCCCTCGCCGACCATCCGCGAGTCGAGGAAGTGCGCAGCGGTCTCGGTGCGGTTGCGGCCGTGCAACTGGCCGATCCGGCGGAAGCGCTCCCGTTCGTGAACACGTTGCGTGAACACGGGATCTCGGGGCGCGCCGCCGGTCAGGGCGCCATGCAGATCTCGCCGGCGTTCGTGATGACGGACGAGCAGGTCGCTCAGCTCGCAAACGGGATCCGCCGGGCCCTGGGCTGATCGGTTCCGGTGCCCCGCCTGCGAAAGCGGTGCAGGGCACCGGTGACCCGGTCCCGCCACGTGGGCGGGGTCAGGTCGATCTCCTGCTGCCCGTCGTGCGCCGCGTACGCACGGGTGTAGCGCTCGTGGAGGCGCGCCCGAACCTCGTCGGGCGTGTACGCCTTGCGTTGTCGATCCGCTCGCACCGCGACGACACCGGTCGCGGCGACACCCACCACACCGGCGAGTCCGAGAAGTTTCCACCATTGCCTGCCACGCGGTCGCATCCTTCTAGGCTAGGGCCCATGGACGCGCCACGGCACACGGACGCACGACGACACGGATCCACCATCGACCTCGACGCCGCGGTCGAGGTCACCCGCACCGGCGACATCTGGATCTTCCGCGGAGAGTCCCCGGCCGACAGGGCCATTCAGACGCTGACGAACAGTCCGGTCAACCACGTCGGCATGTCGGTGGTCCTCGAGGACCTACCGCCGCTGATGTGGCACGCCGAGCTCGGGCATTCGTTGCAGGACATGTGGACGGGCCGGTTCCAGCGGGGTGTGCAACTCCACGACCTGCGCGCCGCGGTCCAGGTGTGGGGTGCGCGGTACGGGCAGCGGGGATGGCTGCGTCAGCTCGCCGAACCCGCGACACCGCAGCAGGAGGACGCGCTGCTGCGGGCCATCGCGCGGCTTGACGGAACGCCGTTCCCGTCCACCGCGAAACTCGCGTCGCGGTGGTTCGGCGGGCGGCTGCCCAGGTCGCGCCGTCGCCGGGAGCAGTCGGCGAGCCTCGAAAGCGCCTATTGCGCCGAGGTGGTTGCGCAGACGTACGAGGAGATGGGTCTGATCAGCGGGCGCAGGCGCACCAACTGGTACGACCCCGGCAAGTTCTGGAGCGGCGACCGGCTTCCCCTCGCTCCCGGTGTGACGCTGGGCCGGGAGATCGAGGTCGGACTGAGCGAGTCCGATCTCGCCGCGGGGCGGAGCAGGCGGTCGCCGTCAGAGGGTGCGTGACTTCTCGGGGTGTACCCGTCCGCCGACCTCGATCCAGCCGGCGGGGTCGTATGTGGTGCGCAGCTCGGACCCTTTGCCCTGGGTGATCAGGAGCGCGTGCCGCAGGTGCGCGGTGATCCGGACGGCAGCTGCTCCGGTGGCCTCGTCCTCGGTGATGCCCATGTCCGGGGCGAACATTCGCGACCGGATCGAATGCTCGACCTTGTCGGTCCAGGCCCACAGGTAGTGGTGCCCGGCGCCGAACTTCTTCGGGTCGGCAGCCTGAACCTCGCGCACGCTGCCCATGGGGTACAGCGAGAACTCCGGCGCCCACTCCGGCCGGGCCCGCACCCAGGTGATAGCGCCGGAACGCCGGGTGGTGACGGGGCCGGCGGGGACGTCGAGTGTCGTGACGGCGGCGCCGCGTTCGTGCAACCACCAGGACAGTCCGACGATGGGATGTCCGGCGAAGGGCAGTTCGGTGGTGGGGGTGAAGATCTGGGCACGCGCGTGCTCGTCACCGGGCCCGGGGAGGTCGACGAAGATCGTCTCGCTGTATCCGAGTGTGGCGGCGACGGACTGCCGATCCTCGGGTGGGACGGCCGAGGAGTCGACGATGCCGAGCGGATTGCCGTGGCGTCCTTTGTCGTCGGTGAACACCCGGACGACGTCTACGTGGATGGGCATTGACGCACCTTATCGCTCCCGGGGTTCCCGCATCGTGCAGGAACCGGCCGAAAGGCCGAGGCGATGGAACGCACTACGCTGATAGGCATGGCCGATCAGAGTTATCAACCCACACTGTCGCAGCTGCGTGCATTCGTCGCAGTCGCGGAGTATCGCCATTTCGGCACGGCGGCAGCACGATTGAGTGTGAGCCAACCCACTCTGTCGCAGTCGCTGGCCGCCCTGGAGAACGGGCTCGGTGTGCAGCTCATCGAGCGCAGCACCCGGCGCGTCCTCGTCACCGCGGCGGGGGAGCGGCTCCTCGGTCAGGCCAAGGTCATCCTCGAGGCCGCGGACGGTTTCGTCGCGACGGCCGCGGGTGTCGGCGACCGGTTGGCCGGCCCCTTGCGGATCGGACTCATTCCCACCGTCGCCCCCTACGTGCTGCCCGCCCTGCTGCCGGCGCTGCGCGAGGAGATGCCCGCACTGGAACCGCAGGTCGTCGAGGACCAGACGGCGCGACTTCTCGAGGCGCTGCGCGTCGGCTCGCTCGACGTCGCGGTGCTGGCCCTGCCGAGCGGTGTCAGCGGGTTCGTCGACATCCCCCTGTACACGGAAGATTTCGTGATGGTCGTCCCGAAGGGGCACCCGCTGGCCGGCCGCACCGACATCTCGCCGCCGATGCTGGACGAGTTGCCCCTCCTGCTGCTCGACGAGGGGCACTGCCTGCGCGACCAGACCCTCGACCTGTGCCGCTCGGTGGACGCGCATCCGGTGGCGGGCGACACCCGCGCCACGTCGCTGTCGACGGTGGTGCAGTGCGTCGCCGGTGGACTCGGCGTGACCCTGGTGCCGGAATCCGCCGTCGCGGTGGAGACCGGACGGGGTCCGCTCGCGACCGCCCGCTTCGCCGCCCCTGCACCCGGTCGCACGATCGGCCTCGTGTTCCGGTCGTCGAGTGCGCGCGCGGACGACTACGGGCAACTCGCCCGCCTGTTCACGAAGACGTTGCCGGTGGGTGCGCCCGTCTGAGTGCCGGGGGTCAGGACCGCCGCCGCGGTTTGCCCTTCGTGCCACCCCCCTTCTTGCCACTCTTGGGTTTGCCGCCCTTGGCTCCGGTGCCGGGGCGGGGCGTCCTCGCCGCCGCGGCGGGGCGCTTCTTCTTCGGCTCGGCCGCCGCCGGGGCGCGCCCGCGGGAGCTGTTGACGGTGCGACCCCGCACGATGCCGATGAACTCCTCCACCAGTTCGGTGGTCTCGTCCTCGGGCCACGACAGGGCGATCCGCGACTCCGGGCCGTCCGACAGCGTCCGGTAGACGAGGTCCTTGCGATGGTGGAGCCGGGCGAGCGACTGCGGGACGACGAGCAGCCCGACGCCTGCGGCGACCAGTTCGATCGCGTCGGCCGTCGTGGCCGGACGGTCCGCGGCGGGCAATCCCGGCACCCGGTCCCACACGAGGACGTCGTCGAGGGGGTGCTGGATGATCTCGTCGGCCAGGTCCGCGATCGACACCTCGTCCACCGCCGCCACGACGTGGTCCTTCGGTGCCACGACCACCGGGATCTCGGTGTATAGGGGGATGGCACTGAGACCGGTCCGGTCGATCGGCAGCCGCACCAGGCCCACGTCCGCACTCCGGCCGCGCAAATGATCGGGCGCGTCCGCGGCCGTCACCGGGACGAGGGTGAGCGGGACGTCGGGCAGCCGTTCGGTCCAGATGCGCACCCACTTGGTGGGGGTCACGCCCGGGACATACGCGAGCCGGAACGATGGGGATGCATCCGCGTCTGTCACTCCGTCAGGCTACCGGCCTTGGTCAACGGCACCGCACACGCTCGTTACTCTTGACACCATGACGTCGCACAAGAGCCCTCAGACTATGAAGCCCGCCACCGCGGCGAAGAAGCTGGGTGTGTACCTCGAGGCCACCCCCGCGGAGTTCCAGGAGGGTGTAGTCTCCCGCGACGAGCTCGGCGCACTGCAGAGCGATCCGCCGGCGTGGCTGCTCGAGCTGCGCCGCAACGGCCCGCACCCGCGTCCCGTGGTCGCGGCGAAGCTGGGGGTGTCCATCGCGGGCCTCGCGCGCGGCGGTATCACCGAGGCACTCACCACCGAGCAGATCGACGCACTCATGGCGGACCGCCCCGAATGGCTGCAGCAGGAGCGCGCCACCCAGGCCGAGGTCCGCAAGGAGACCGTGCGCATCAAGGAGAAGAACGCGGCGCGGCGTGATCAGCCCCGCCGGCCGCGTTCCTGACCGCTAACCCTCGACGATGCTGAGCTCGTCGAAGATCACTTCACCGGCCGCGTCGGACTCGGGCAGGTCCACGACCGCCGTCAACGCCCACCCGTGATCACGCTGCGGGTCCTCGAGGACCTGCCGGACCCGCCACAGCTCGGGCGCGGTCTCCACCTGGAACAGCTGGGGGCCGCGCGCCGAGGGGCCGGTGCCGAGGGAGTCGTATTCGTCGAAGTACGGCTGGAGCTGGTCCTCCCACTCGTCGGCGTCGATGCCGTCGTCGAGTCCCTCCAGTTCGGCCCACCGCCGCCGCGACGCGAGTTCGATGCGCCGGAACATGGCGTTGCGCACCATCACCCGGAACGCCCGGGTGTTGGCCGAGATCGGGCGCGGCACGTCGGCGCCGAACGCGACCTGCTGGTCGTCGCCCTCGGCGCCGGGGTCGGTGAGTTGCTCCCACTCGTCGAGCAGGCTCGAATCGACCTGGCGGATCAGCTCGCCCAGCCACTCGATGAGGTCGTCGAGTTCCTCCGTCCGGGCCTCGGTCGGAACCGTCTGGCGCAGTGCGCGATACGCGTCCGCGAGATACCGGAGCACGAGCCCTTCCGAGCGGGCCAGACCGTAGTGGCTGACCATTTCGGCGAACGTCATGGCCCGCTCGACCATGTCCCGCACCACCGACTTGGGCGACAGCGCGAACTCCGTGATCCACGGATGCCCACCCCGGTACATCTCGAACGCCGGGAACAACAGCTCCGCGAGAGGCTTGGGCCAGGTGACCTCCTCGAGCAGTTCCATGCGTTCCTCGTACTCGATCCCGTCGGCCTTCATCTGCGCGACCGCCTCACCGCGGGCGAAGTGCTGCTGCGCCATGAGGACTTGCCGCGGGTCGTCGAGGGTCGACTCGATCACCGACACCACATCCAGTGCATAGGAATCGGATTCGACGTCGAGGAGTTCGAGGGCGGCCAGGGCGAACGGGGACAGCGGCTGGTTGAGCGCGAAGTCCCGCTGGAGTTCCATCGTGAGCCGGGCCATGCGGCCGTCGGCGTCGGGTTCGTCGAGTCGCTGCACGACGCCGGCGTCGATCAGCCCGCGGTACAACGACAGCGCCTTGAGGATGTGCTTGCGCTGCGCCGGCCGGGACTCGTGATTGTCCTCCAGGAGGTGCCGCATCGACTCGAAGCAGTTGCCCGGTCGTGCGATCACGTTGAGCAGCATGGAGTTCGACACGGAGAACCGCGAGACGAGCGGTTCCGGCGACGCGGCGACGAGGCGATCGAACGTGGCCTCGCCCCACGAGACGAATCCGTCCGGCGCCTTCTTGCGCTGTACCTTGCGGCGTTTCTTCGGGTCGTCGCCCGCCTTGGCCAGCGCCCGCAGGTTCTCGACCTCGTGTTCGGGGGCCTGCACGACCACCGTGCCCAGGGTGTCGTAGCCGGCGCGTCCCGCGCGTCCCGCGATCTGGTGGAACTCGCGGGCCCGCAGGTGCCGCGTGCGGGTGCCGTCGAACTTGGTCAGCCCGGTCAGCAGCACGGTGCGGATGGGGACGTTGATCCCCACGCCGAGAGTGTCGGTTCCGCAGATGACCTTCAGCAGGCCGTCCTGCGCCAGTTTCTCGATGAGGCGCCGGTACTTCGGCAGCATGCCCGCGTGGTGGACGCCGATACCGTGCCGGACGAGACGCGAGAGCGTCTTGCCGAAGCCTGTGGTGAACCGGAAACCGCCGAGGGCGTCGGCGATGGCGTCCTTCTCCTCGCGCGAGCAGAAGTTGACACTGGTCAGGGCCTGGGCGCGTTCCAGGGCGGCGGCCTGGGTGAAGTGCACGACGTACACCGGGGCCTGATTGGTGGTCACCAGTTCCTCGATCGTCTCGCTCACGGGCGTCGTCGCGTACGAGAACATCAGCGGAACGGGACGCTCGGTGCCCGCCACGACGGTCGTGGGCCGCCCGGTCCGGCGGGTGAGGTCGGACGAGAAGAAGTCGACCTCCCCGAGGGTGGCCGACATGAGGAGGAACTGGGCGTGGGGGAGTTCGACGAGGGGGACCTGCCACGCCCAGCCGCGGTCGGGTTCGGAGTAGAAGTGGAACTCGTCCATCACGACCTGGCCGATGTCGGAGTCGGGGCCCTCGCGCAGCGCGAGGTTCGCGACGATCTCGGCGGTCGCGCAGATGATCGGAGCCCGCGAATTGACGGCGGCGTCACCGGTCATCATGCCGACGTTCTCCGCGCCGAACACCTCGCACAGGGCGAAGAACTTCTCGCTGACAAGGGCTTTGATCGGGGCCGTGTAGAACGTGCGCCTGCCGGTGGCCATGGCGTAGAAGTGGGCGCCGACCGCCACCATCGACTTGCCGGATCCGGTGGGCGTCGCCAGGATCACGTTGGCCCCGGACACCAGCTCCATGACGGATTCTTCCTGGGCGGGATAGAGCGTCAGTCCTCGTTCTTCGGTCCAGGAGGTGAAGGCGTCGAAAACGGAATCGGAATCCGCGTTCTCGGGGAGCAGGTCGGAGAGAAGCACTGCTACAGGCTAGCCGGACGGCCGCGCGCCGCTGCCGGGCCTATGTCGCGCTGCGTTCGTCCGATCCCATCGCGTCGAGAACCGCCATGCGGGTGGACGCGCTGCCGGTGATGGTGCTCTCACCGACGCCGGTGACGAGCATCTGCCGCCACTTCGCTTCGTCGAACTGCAGGGGATGGGTTCCGGACAGGAACTTCTCGATGGTGCGCAGGAACCGCATCGGGTCGTCGCGGAACGGGAAATGCCCTGCGCCGCGGAAGATCTCGAGGTGAGATCCGGGCATCGCCGCGTGCGCGAGGTGGGCGTGGCTCACCGGAATGACGGCATCCTGGTCGCCCCAGATGAGCTGCACCGGGAGGTTCTCGGTCAGATAACATCGGTCCAGCATCGTGACGACCTGCCCGCGCCAGTCGACGACCGCGCGGAGGGTGCGCAGGTACGCCTCGTAGGCCGTGGGGTCGTACAGCTCCGCGAGTACCCGCACCAGGTCGGGAGTGTCGTGGAGCATCGCGCCGGGGCGCAGCCGGGTGCCGTTCAGCTGACTCAGCACGTTCCCCACCAGGCGCACGGTGGGCATCGCGCCGGGAATGCGCAGCAGTTTCAATGCCTCGTTGACCACCGGGACGGACGCGAGCCGCAGCAGCGGGTGGACGTCCTTGGTGACGCCGCCGGCCGACACCAGGACGAGGCGGTCGACCATCTGCGGGAACTGGTAGGAGAACTGCATGGCGACGCCGCCGCCGAGTGAGTGACCGACGACGGTGACCTTGTCGATGCCCAGGGTGGACAGCAGGTCGCGCATGCCGTTGGCGTACGCGGCGACCGAGTAGTCGGCCCGCGGCTTGTCGGAGCGTCCGTGACCCAGCAGGTCGGGGGCGATGACGGTGTAGTTCTTGGCGAGATGCGGGATGATCTCGGTCCACGTGGACGAGTTGTCGCCGATGCCGTGGATCAGCAGCAGCGCGGGACCCTCGCCCGCCATGCGGAACGCCCGGCGGTAGCCGTGGATCGTGCGGAACATCATGCGGGTTTCGGCGTTCGGAACAGGCCTGAGCTTACGAATGCGGTTGTCGCTCATGTCGCCTCCTGAACTAGATGCTTTGCCCGAATGTTGACAGCTCAATCATCCGCTTGGTCTCGACGCTATTGCACCGGTCCCGGCCGAACAACTGGACCGTGCGGTCGCACAGTGCCGGGAGGGCGACCGCACAACCGCTACCCGGTCAGGCCTCGCCCTGTGATCCCCCCTCCTCGTCGGAGTTGCCGCTCTCACCGTCCTGCATCGCCTGTTCGGCCAGGAAACGCTCGAATTCCGCGCCGAGTTCGTCGCCGCTCGGCAGGTCTTCCTCGCTGGCCAGGAGCGTGGACTGCTGTTCTTGAGCCGTTACGTAGGCATCGTACTGACGTTCCAGGGCGTGGACGACGGTTTGTACCTCCTCGTTACCCGCGATGTGCTCGTCGACCTGTTCGCGGACGCGGGCGGCGGCCTCGCCGAGCGCGGCCAGCGGCAGATCCAGGTCGGTGACGTCACTCACATTCTCGAGGAGGGTTTCCGCCGCCCCCGGATAGTCCGTCTGAGCCAGGTAGTGGGGAACGTGCACCGAGAATCCCACCGACTCGTGGCCGTGCTGCGCCATCCGCAACTCGATCAGCGAGGACGCGCTGCCCGGCACCTGCAGTTCACCCGACCAGCGCTGATGGTCCTTGATCAGGTCCTTGTTCGTGGAATGCGCGGTCACACCGAGCGGGCGGGTGTGCGGGATGGCCATCGGGATGGCGTTGATGCCCACGGTGCGGCGCACGCCGAGCTGCTCGGCCAGCAGGCGTACCGCCGTCGTGAACCGCTCCCAGCGCAGGTCGGGCTCCATGCCTGCCAGCAGCAGGAACGGAGTACCCGCCGTGTCCTTCAGCGCATACAGGTTCAGCTCGGGCTGGTCGTAGTCCGAGAAGTGATCGGCCTTGAACGTCATCGTGGGCCGACGGGAGCGGTAGTCCACGAGCTCGTCGACCGCGAAGGAGGCGACCAGCTCGCTCTCGAGGCTCTCACGGAGGTGCGTCGTGGCGAGTTTGACGGCGTGGCCTGCGTCGGAGAAGCCCTCGAGTCCATGGATCAGCACAGGTCCCTGCCCGTCCGCGGAGGACAGTTGCGGTGCCGGGAACTCCAACTCGTACATCTTCGACTGTTCGTCCATTACAGACCTCTTCTCCTTCGTGCCTGGCCTCCAGTGTCCCCTATCGTCTCCGGCATCGATACGTCGGACTTTGCTCTCGGAGGCCCTGCTCTGGGGCAACACGCCACGCGCAACCGATAATTCCCGCCGGACGGCCTCCGGTGTTCGCCCACAGCGAGATCCCGCGCGCAGTCTGTGGCAATGTGAGGAACAGCACGATCCGAGACGGACGACCCTGGAGGTGCGCGATGTCGACCCGGATTCGAGTGACACGGCGATCGGAGGCCGGGTCGTGAGCGTGCGCATCGACCGGGTGGTCACCTCCGGCACCTTCAGCCTCGACGGCGGCACCTGGGACGTCGACAACAACGTGTGGATCGTCGGTGACGACGCCGAAGTCGTGGTGATCGACGCAGCTCACACCGCGGCCCCGATCGTCGAGGCCGTCGGCGGCAGGCGGGTCCGGGCGATCGTCTGCACACACGGTCACAACGACCACGTCACCGTGGCCCCCGAACTGTCCGCGGCACTGGACGCCCCGCTCTTCCTCCACGCGGCCGACGACGTGTTGTGGCAGCAGACGCACCCCGCCGTCGCCTACACGCCGATCGAGGACGGGCAGGAGATCGCGGTGGCCGGGACCGGCCTCCGCGTACTCCACACCCCGGGGCATTCCCCTGGTTCCTGCTGCCTGTATCTGCCGGAGGCGGGGGAGTTGTTCAGCGGCGACACCCTGTTCTCGGGCGGCCCGGGAGCCACCGGGCGCTCCTACTCGGACTTCCCGACCATCATCGGGTCCATTCGCGACCGCCTGTTCGCGCTGCCGGCGTCGACGACGGTCCGCACCGGGCACGGCGACGGAACCACCATCGGCACCGAAGCTCCGCATCTGGAGGAGTGGATCGCCCGCGGCAGCTGAGCCGCAGCCTCCCCGCCGTCGGTGCGACGGCGTGGCAGAGTGGCGGACAGGGCACATCCGACACGGGAGGACGACGGTGAGATCTCGGCGCACAGTGGTACGGACGGCCGTCGCCCCGGTGGTCGCGCTGGCCGCGGCGGCGATTGTCGCCGGGTGCACCTCGACGGTCTCCGGTGTCGCGCAGCCGAGCACCACCATCCCGGCGGGATCGCCTTCGGCAAAGGGGCTGTCGACGCTGCTGGTCGATCCCGCCGACTTCCCGGCCCGGTACGAGGCGATCGTGCTGCCCGCGCAGGCCGTGTCGATGGCGGCGCCCGACCTGACGGGGGTTCCGCAGGGTGCGGTGGTCGACCCTGCGGACTGTGCGCCTCCTGCACAGGACTACGGACCGACGGGCACCGTCATGGCGGTCGGCACCGACAACGCGAGCCGTTCGACGATCTCGGTCGAACTCACCAGGACCGACACACCCCTCGGCGACCTGGCGGAACAGACGAAGCGGTGCGGCGAGGTCACCGTGACGGACAGCGGGGCCGAGTCCACCGTCACCACCGAGACGACGCCCGCTCCTCCTGTCCGGGCAGACGACACCCTCGCGCTCCGGCGGACCGTGCGGTCCGGCGCCGGCAGCGACAAGGTCACCCAGTCGATGGTGACGCTGATCGCGCAGGTGGGCGATGTGCGGGTGTCCGCGACCTTCATGTCGTTCGGTGACGCGAAGGCCGACACCGTCGCGCTCGACGAAGTGTTCACCGCCGCCGTGCAGAAGGTGCAGAACAGCTGAGCAGGCTTTAGCACAGGGCTCCGACAACTTCTCGGCCGAACGGCGCGTCCGCCCGGCGTGGCGGCCGGGTTGTCCACAGCCCGTCGCCCATCCACAGGCCTCTCTGTTTCCCCAGTTCGCCCGCCGACCCCCGCGACGTCGACCCGACAGAGTCTGGGACATGACGACACCCGCATTCCCGCACGGTTCCGGCTTCTCCGACGATCCCGGCGGGGAACCGCCCCCGCAGCAGTACTCGGTCACGCTGTCCGCTCCGGGCGACCTCCTCGCCTCCGTTCCCGCACTGCTCGGATTCCGGCCTGCCCGGTCGATCGTGGCGGTGTGCCTGAACGGGAAGCGCAACCCGTCGGTCGGCGCCGTCATGAGACACGACCTGGTCCTCGGAGGTGCCGGAGATCCGACCCCGACGATGTACGCGGCGCTGGGCCAGTTCGCCACCGTGTGCGAGCGCGACCGCGCCGGCGGCGTCATCCTGGTTCTCGTCGACGACCGCTTCACCGGCCCGTCCGCGCTCTGCCTCGACGAATTGTCCGCGATCGTCGAAGAATTCGAGGAGCTCCTCGACTTCACTCCGACCGACCTTCTCGACGTCTTCGTCACGGCGGAGATCGCCTCGGGCGGCGCATGGTTCAGCCTCTTCGGGGGCAATTACGGCGTCCAGTCCGATCCGGCGTCGTCCCGCGTCGCGCTCGCGCGGGTCCTCGAGGGCAAGCCCATCCGCGCCTCGCGCGAGGAGATGGAGGCCACGATCGAGGTGGGGCCGGTGCTCGAACGGATGCAGATCGCCGCTCTCATCGAACGTGGCCGCCCGTCGTCGCTTCTGCGAAGGGAATTGGCCGAGCGGTCGTCCATGCCGGATCGCTGCCACCGGCTCGAGCTCGAACTGGTGCTGACACACGTGGCGCGGGTGTCGTCCGGTGAGAGGCTCCTCGCGCCGGAGTACGCGGAACTCGCGCTCGCGCTGGACAATGTGACCGTCCGGGACAGCGTGCTCGCGCTCGCTGTCGGTCCGTACGCGGAGGATGCCGAGCAATTGTGGATCCTTCTGGCCCGCAACCTACCCGACCCGGAACGCGCGAACCCGGCGGCGCTGCTCGGCTACAGCGCCTACCTGCGGGGGGACGGGCCGTTCGCCGGCATCGCGCTGGCCGCCGCACTGGACGCGGAGCCGGGGCACGTGCTGGCCACCCTGCTGGACGGCGCACTGCACAGCGGAATGCGGCCGGCGGAGGTGCGGGGACTGGCCGGCGTCGGTTACGAACGCGCGAGCGCGGTCGGTGTCGCGCTGCCCCCGCCCCTCGCCGGCTGAGCCGGCGTCAGCGACGTGCCGCGTGCGACCGGTCGCCCAGCTCCTGCAGGTAGGTCCAGGCGTCGGCGACGATCTCGTCGAGGTCCGTGTGTTCCGGCCGCCACCCGAGTTCCGCGATCGCACGGTCGCTCGACGCGACGAGCACGGCGGGATCGCCTGCCCGGCGAGGTGCGTCCTCGACCGCGATGGGGAGCCCGGTGACCCGTGCGCACGCCGAGATGACTTCGCGCACACTGAAACCCGCGCCGCTACCGAGATTGTAGATGCGGTGCCTGCCCTCGATCGACGATTCCAGGGCCAGCACGTGCGCCTCGGCGAGGTCGAGCACGTGGATGTAGTCGCGGATCGCCGTTCCGTCCGGGGTCGGCCAGTCGGTTCCGAAGATCGAGATCTTCTCCCGCTGGCCGAGCGCCACCTGGAGCACGAGAGGAATCAAATGTGTTTCGACGACCCGGTTCTCGCCCGCCGACTTGTACGCTCCCGCGACGTTGAAATACCGCAGGCTGGTCGCCGCGAGCGAGTGCGCCACCGAGTAGGAGGTGATGGCATGGTCGATCGCGAGTTTCGTCGCCCCGTACGGATTGGTGGGACGCGTCGGATCGGCCTCCGTGATCGGCGAGTGCTCGGGTTCGCCGTACGTCGCAGCCGTCGACGAGAACACGAGTTTCTGCGTCCCCGAATGCCGCATGGCCTCCAGGAGTTCGAGTGTGGTGACGACGTTGCCGCGCCAGTACTTCTCCGGGTACTGGACCGACTCGCCGACGAGCGACTGCGCCGCGAAGTGCAGGACCCCGTCGAATCGGGGGGTGCCGCTCGTGCCGAGCACGTCCGCGGCCACCTCCCCGACGTCGCCGTCGATGAACTCGGCCCCGAGCGGCACCGCGTCGGCGTTACCCGTCGACAGGTCGTCGATGACAACGACCTCATGTCCTCGTTCGAGCAGGACCGTGCTGCAGACGCTGCCGACATAGCCGGCGCCGCCGGTGACCAGAAGTTTCATCGACTATCCCTGAACCTGCTTCACCTGGACGGCGTGCGCCATCTCCTCGGACAGATCGAACCCGCTGTGGCCGGGCACCGTGATCGTGACCGACCCGGGCTTCGTCTCGACGGTGACGCGTGCGTCCGGAACGACGCCCGCCTCACGCAACTGTCCGATGACGTCCGGATCCGACTGGACGTGCTCGGCGAGACGGCGGACGACGACCGCGGTCGGTTTGCCCGGCGGCACGTCCGTGAGGCGGATGAGCGTCTCCGGTGGGTCGACCGGGCGGTCCAGCCCGAGCAGTGCGAGTCCCGGAATCGGGTTGCCGTACGGCGAGGTGGTGGGATTGTTGAGCACCTCCACCAGGCGCCGCTCCACTTCCTCGCTCATGACGTGCTCCCACCGGCACGCCTCCGCGTGAACCTCTTCCCACCGGAGACCGATGACGTCCACGAGGAGTCGTTCGGCCAGGCGGTGCTTCCGCATCACGGAGACCGCGAGTTCGCGGCCCTTCTCCGTCAATTCCAGGTGGCGGTCACCGGCGACCAGGAGAAGCCCGTCGCGTTCCATCCGGGCGACGGTCTGGCTGACCGTCGGACCGCTCTGCTCGAGTCGTTCGGCAATACGTGCTCGAAGTGGGACGACGCCCTCTTCTTCCAAGTCGTAGATCGTCCGGAGGTACATCTCCGTGGTGTCGACCAGATCCTTCACACTCACACCCCTTCGTCTCGGTTGATTCTACCGGTGATTGCCCGGCACCGGCGCCGTCCGTCCCCGCCGCGCGTCGGTGCCGGTCCGGCGGGGTCTGCTGACACCCTCGACGGCAGACCAGTAGCGTGAGTCCATGACCGCGTCGTTCAGTTCCGGGGAGGATTCGGCTGCACTGGTATCGCACCGTGCAGTCGTGTGGAGTCCGGACTATCTCAGTTACCGGTGGAGTGCGGACCACCCGATGAATCCCACGCGGCTCGAGCTGACCATGTCGCTCGCGCGCAGTCTCGGCACCCTGGAGGGGGTGGAACTGTTGCGGCCCGCCGCCGCCTCGGACGCAGATCTGTTGCGGATTCACACTCCCGCGTATGTCGAAGCGGTCAAACAGGCCGGTCACTCCACGACGTCGGGTGTGCTCGGCGCGGAGGCACCGCACGGGCTCGGCACCGAGGACAATCCCGTCTTCCCCCAGATGCACGAGGCGAGCGCGATCCTCGCGGGCGGTTCCCTCGCCGCGGCGCAGGAGATCGCCGCTGGCCGCACCCGCCGCGCCGTCAGCATCGGCGGCGGCATGCACCACGCCATGCCCGACTGGGCCTCCGGCTTCTGTGTGTACAACGATGTCGCCATTGCCGTCTCCTGGCTGCTGGACAACGGTTTCGACCGGATCGCCTACATCGACGTCGACGCGCACCACGGTGACGGTGTCCAGCACGCGTTCGCGCACGACCCGCGGGTCCTGACGATCTCGCTGCACCAGCACCCGGCGACCCTCTGGCCCAACACCGGGTGGTCGAGCGAAGTGGGCGAGGGGTCGGGAGAGGGCACGGCGATCAACCTCCCGGTGCTGCCCGGCACCGTCGATGCGTTGTGGCTGCGCGGTTTCCACGCCGTCGTACCCGGTGCCCTCGCCGCGTTCCGGCCGCAGATCGTGATCAGCCAGTGCGGTGTCGACAGTCACCGGGAGGATCCGCTGGCCGACCTCGCGCTGACGGTGGACGGCCAGCGGGCCGCGTTCCTCGCGATGCGCGACCTCGCCGACCGCTACGCCGAGGGGCGCTGGCTCGCCGTCGGCGGCGGCGGCTACGGCCTCGTCCGGGTCGTCCCGCGTGCGTGGACCCACCTGATCGCCGCAGCGCTCGACCGCGAGATCGACACGGCCCGTGCCGTACCCGAGGCCTGGCAGGAGCGGGCGCACGCGCTGGCACCCAGCGTCGACCTGCCGGAGACGATGGGCGACGGCGGGGAGGTCGACTACCTGCCCTGGGACGGTCCCGGTGGCACACCGGAAACCGGGATCCCGTCGGTCGACCGCGCGCTGACACGGATCGACTCCGCCGTCATCGCCACCCGCCGCGCCTGCTTCCCCCTACTCGGACTCGACCCGGAGGACCCCCGTGACTGAGCAGGCGACCGGGAAACCCGACCCCGCGCACGACTACCCGCGGCACTGGGTCGCCGACGTGCTCGCGGCGGACGGCGGGGCGGTCGCGCTGCGGCCGATCGTGCCCGAGGACGCCGACAAACTCGTCGCGTTCCACTCCAAGCTGTCCGAGCGCACCCGCTATCTGCGTTATTTCGGTCCCTACCCGACCATGTCGCAACGCGATGTCGTGCACTTCACCACGGTCGACCACCACGACCGGGTCGCGTTCGTGGTGGTGTTGGGAGACGAGATCATCGCCGTCGGCCGGTACGAGCGGCTCACCGGCGAGGGCGACGGCAAATCCGCGGAGGTGGCATTCGTGGTCGCCGACGCGCACCAGGGCCGCGGACTCGGGCCGATCCTGCTCGAGCACCTGGCCGCGGCGGCCGCGGAGAGCGGCCTGACGATGTTCGTCGCCGAGGTCCTCGCGGAGAACCGGAACATGGTGACCGTCTTCCGTGAGGCCGGATATCAGGTGAGCCGCAGCTTCGAGGGCGGCGTGCTCAGGCTCGAGTTCGCGATCGACCCCACCGAAGCGATGGTGTCCGTGCGCAATTCCCGCGAGCGGGCCGCCGAGGCGCGGAGCATGCGCAACGTGCTCAGTCCGCGTTCGGTCGCGGTGATCGGCGCGTCCACCGACCGGGCGAAGGTCGGCAACGCCGTCCTGACCAACCTGCTGCGGGCGGGATTCACCGGTCCGGTGTACCCGGTCAACGCCGAGCACCGTTCGGTCCACGGTGTGCGGGCGTACCCGACGGTCCGCGACATCCCCGACGAGGTGGACCTCGCGGTCGTCGCCGTCCCCGCCGAATCGATCAACGCCGTCCTCGACGACTGCCTGGACAAGGGGGTCAAGGCCCTCGTCGTCGTGTCCTCCGGATTCAGTGAAACCGGAATGGACGGACGGCAGTCCGAGCGCCGCCTCGTCCACGCCGCCCGCGCGCACGGGATGCGGCTGATCGGTCCCAACGCGCTCGGCGTGGCCAACAACGACCGCGACGTGTCGTTGAACGCCACGCTCGCGCCGGTGCTGCCCAGCCCCGGCAATGTCGGATTCTTCTGTCAGTCCGGCGCACTCGGCATCGCGATCCTCGACGAGGCCGCGCGGAGCCGAATCGGGTTGTCCGCGTTCGTCTCGGCGGGCAACCGTGCCGACGTCTCCGGCAACGACCTGCTGCAGTACTGGGATTCGGACCCGGCGACCGAGGTCGTGCTGCTGTATCTGGAGAGCTTCGGCAACCCCCGCAAGTTCTCGCGCATCGCGCGGAGGGTGGCGAGGAACAAGCCGATCGTCGCGGTCAAGAGCGGGCGGCACGCCGTCCCGCCGGCGCTGGCGGCCAGCGGCGGCGAGATGGACGATTCGATCGTGCGCGCCCTCTTCGAGCAGGCCGGAGTGGTGCAGGTCGGGTCGATCTCGCAGCTGTTCGACTGTGCGCTGCTGTTCGGGTACCAGCCGCTGCCCGCAGGCCCCCGGCTCGCCGTGGTCGGGAACTCCACCGCGCTCGGCGTCCTCGCCGCCGACGCCGCCCGCAGCGAGGGTCTGCAGGTCGGCGACCCCGTCGACCTGGGCCCGCAGGCCGGTCCCGAGGAATTCGCGTCGGCCGTGCGGACGGCACTCGCGTCCTTCGACGTCGATTCGGTGATCGCCGTGTTCGTCCCCCCGGTCGCCGTACCCGCCGAACCCTATGCCCAGGCGCTGCGGGAAGCGGTGCGGGACGCCGACAAACCGGTGCTCACGACGTTCCTCGCGGCGGAGGGCGTGCCCGACGTCCTGGCGGTCCGAGGCGAGGACGGGCATCCGACACGCGGTTCGGTGCCCTCCTATCCGGGTCCGGAACGCGCGGCGCTGGCGCTGGCCAGGGCCTGGCGGTATTCGGCCTGGAAGAGTAAGCCGTCCTCGAAAGTGGTGCGTCCCAACGGGATCGACCCGGAGCGGGCGAAAGCGATGGTCGACGGCTGGCTGTCGACGTCGTCCGGGCGGTGGCTGTCGGACTTCGAGGCGTCGCAGCTTCTCGCGTGCTACGGCGTGGACGTCGTGGAGTTCCGGTCCGCCACCACCGAGGAGGAGGCCGTGCAGGCCGCGGAGGAACTGGGGTATCCGGTCGCGGTGAAGGCGACGGGGGAGCAGTGGCGGCACCGGCCCGACCTCGGCGGCGTCCGCCTCGACCTGGTCGGACCGGACTCGGTCCGCTGGGCCTACCGCGACCTCGCCGCCGCATCCGGCGAACCCCTGCTCCACGTGCAGCGGATGGCCACCAAGGGGATCGGCTGCGTCGTCGGCGTGCAGGACGACCCGTCGTTCGGTTCGCTCATCTCGTTCGGGCTCGCCGGCGTGATCTCCGATCTGCTCGGTGACCGCGCCTACCGGGTGCTGCCCCTCACCGAGGACGCCGCGGCGGAGCTGATCGACGCACCGAAGGCCGCGCCGCTGCTGTCCGGCTACCGCAGCGCCGTGCCGGTGAACAAATCGGCCCTCGTCGACCTCGTACAGCGGATCTCCGCCCTCGCCGACGACCTGCCGGAGGTGCGGGAACTGGCCTGCGAACCGGTGCTCGCGTCCGCCGAGGGTGCGCTGGTCACCGATTCGCGCGTGCGGATCGGTCCGGAGCCCAGCGTCGCCGACCTCGGTCCCCGCCGGCTGCGCTGAGCGGGGCCGGCCGGCCCCGGACGAGCAGTCCCCGCACAGCGCAGCGCCGGTGCCGGTCGCGTACGACCGGCACCGGCGCTGATGCGGAGGGAGAGACCCGGGTCAGCTGGCGTAGGAGCGCAGCCGCTCGGCGCGGTCGCCCTGACGCAGCTTGCCCATCACCTCGCGCTCGATCTGACGGACACGCTCGCGGGAGAGCCCGAAGAGCTTGCCGATCTGGTCGAGGGTGCGCGGCTGACCGTCGTCGAGTCCGTAACGCAGTCGGATGACCTGCTGCTCACGTTCGTCGAGGGTGGCGAGCACGGTCCGCACATCGCTGTGCAGGAGACCGGCGATCACGGCGTTCTCCGCGGAGGTGGCCTCGGAATCCTCGATGAAGTCGCCCAGCGGGGCCTCCTCGTCGTTGCCGACCGGCATGTCGAGGCTCACCGGGTCGCGGCTGTGGTCGAGGAGATCGGCGATCTTGTGCGCCGGGATACCGGACTCTTCGGCCAGTTCGTCGTCGGTCGCCTCCCGCCCGAGTTGCTGATGCAGCTCGCGCTTGATGCGGGCCAACTTGTTGACCTGCTCCACGAGGTGCACTGGGAGCCGGATCGTGCGGCTCTGATCGGCCATGCCTCGGGTGATCGCCTGACGAATCCACCAGGTGGCGTACGTCGAGAACTTGAACCCCTTCGCGTAGTCGAACTTCTCCATCGCGCGGATCAGGCCGAGGTTGCCCTCCTGGATGAGGTCCAGCAGGGGCATGCCGCGCCCGGTGTACCGCTTCGCGAGCGACACGACGAGCCGCAGGTTGGCCTCGAGGAGGTGTGCGCGCGCGGACTGTCCTTCCCGGACGACCGTCGCGAGGTCGCGCTTCTTGGCGGGGGAGAGGCGCTTCCCGGTCTCCAGGATGTGCGCGGCGTACAGCCCAGCCTCGATTCGCTTGGACAGTTCCACCTCGTCTGCGGCCGTCAGCAGGGCTGTGCGGCCGATTCCGTTCAGGTAGACGCGGACCAGGTCGGCAGCGGGGCTCTGGGCATCCAGATCGGCAGCGCTGGGGCGAATGCGAGTAGTGGTGCTGGGGCTTGTCATGACTTGCCTCCTCATCGGTGGTGTCTCATATGGATCAACGCACCGAAGGCCTGGGAAAGTTCCCGGCCGGTAATTTACGAAGAGGCTGTGACCTGCAGGTTCCTCGATTCGGTCCTGAGAAGTTGCTGAGAACACGTATAAGGGGGACGTGTTCGGGAACCCGCCGGCTACGTGGGGAGCACCAGTCCGTGCCGGACGAGGGCGTGTACGAGGGGGACGGCCGACTGGGCGAGGTCCTCGGCGTCGACGGCGTGGGCGGCAGCGAGAAGTTCGATCAGTTCGCCCAGCACGAGGCCGTCGTGGCCGCGCATGCCCGCGACGAGAGAGGCGACGAGGTCGTCGACCTCGTGCTGCCACGCCGGGCCGTTGCCGCGGTGCAACCGCGCGACCGCCTGCGTCCATCCCTCGTCGCCGGGCAGGAACACTCGCTCGAGGGCGGTGCTCTCCTCGACACGGAATCGGGCGGTGAGCACGTCGTGGTCGCGCAGCCACGCCACCCGCTCGAAGTACGCGAGGGCCTCCGCGCCGAGCGGATCGGTGAAGCCGTGGGTGAGGTCTTCCGCCATCAGATCGGTGGGTGCGTCGGTCCGGCGCAGGTAGACGAACCCGAAACCGACCCCCGCCACGTTCGCGCTCGCGAGGTGATCCAGCCAGTCCTCGGCGATCGTCGCGGTGGCCGGGTCGCGGGTGTCGAGGCCGCCGTCCCGCATCCAGGTGCCGACGTAGAGGGCCGGGTCCGCGACGTCCCGCTGCACCACCCAGGCGTCGATCCCGTGGGCGGGCAACCAGGACGCGACCCGGGCGCGCCAGTCCTCGCCCTCGACGTGGATCCACGACGCCAGCAGCGCCGCCGTGCCGCCGGGCGCGAGGTAGCCGGCCACGCGGGAGATCATCAGTTCACTCGCGCCGTCGAGGTCGAGGCCGGAGTCGCGGTAGGTGTGGCCCACCGTGGCGCGGCTCACGACGAACGGCGGATTGGCCACGATCTGATCGAACGTGCGGCCCTCGACCGGCTCGAACCACGACCCGGCGAGCAGTTCCACCTCCTGTTCGTTCAGTGCCGCCGTGACGGCCGCCAGGTCCACCGCCCGCACGTTCAGGTCCGTCGCCGTGATCGAGTGGGCGTAGGAGGCGCCGTGCAGGGCCTGGATACCGCACCCGGTCCCGATGTCGAGCAACGTCCCGACCGGTGCGGTCGGGGTGGCCCGCAGCAGTGACAGCGACGCGTGGCCGACGCCGATGACGTGGTCGACGGGGGTCTCGCGGGGGCGGAGGGAACCGTCGAGGTCGGAGAGCACCCACCGGTTGCCCCCGCCGATGTCCAGCGGCCGCAGGTCGAGGGCGGCCCGGACGACGTCGCCGTCGGATTCGAGCAGGCCTGCGGCGACGGCGTCGTCGACAGCGAGCGGGGACAACGCTCCGGCGACCTCGCCTGCGGGACAGTCGTCGGTGAGGAGGAACAGGCGGATCAGGGTGCCGAGTTCGCCGCAGGACGCGCTCGCCCGGCGCACCGGGACCGGTTCGTTGCGGCTCAACGCCGCATGGACCTCGGGGCCCAGCGCGTCGAGCAGGGTGTCCGTGTCGTACCGATTGCGGAGGAGGGCCGCACGCAGAGACGGGCAGATCGACAGCAGTTCGTCACGGTTCACCCGTGCATTGTTGCAGGACGCCCGGCGGCGTCAGCCCTCGATCGTATGGTGCGGCGGTGCGGGCAGGGCGGTGGACGGCGACTCGCGGTGGTCGTACCGGCTGGGCTCGTCCTTGGTGCGCGGCGGCCGGTCGTTCGCGATGAGGACCGCGATCCACGGCAGCGGGATCGACACGCCGATGATGGCCATCGAGATCCACGGGTTCTCCCAGATGCCGTACGCCACCGCGGCGAAGATCAGCGCCGGGAACCGGAACGACATGATGAGCAGGTACTTGCGGACACGGGCACGGTGCTGATCCTCGATGGATCGCGCTGCCTCGGTGATGAGAACCGGATTACTCGGTGAGCCGGCGTCGTGGGACCCACCGAACCCTGCACTTCGTGCCATGTCTCCACTGTTCCACTGTCGTGCCGCAAATGCACACGGGGGGTGGGATCGCCGGCCGGTTGCGGCATTATTGAGGGGTGAGCACTCAAACCAAGGAACGGCCCGACGTCACCACCGACGAGTCGACCGATGACGACACTCCCAAGTTCTTCCACTACGTGAAGAAGAACAAGATCGCGGAGAGCGCCGTCATGGGCACTCACGTCGTCGCGTTGTGCGGCGAGGTGTTTCCGGTGACGAAATCCGCGAAGCCGGGATCGCCGGTCTGTCCCGACTGCAAGAAGATCTACGACGGATTGCGCAAGGGCGACTGAGGTTTCGCCGGCGCTCGTCGCACACCCGGTGGCTCGGGAGATTCTCGTACCGGGCCGTCGGGCTCGCCGTCGTTCCCCGGGTCCTGCCCGGGCGTCTCCGGACGGGCGCGGTCGCCGACGACCTTGATCGGGCCGGTGGCGATGCGCCGTGTGAGGCTGGTCACCGGACCCGCCGACGGTGAACTCTCGGCCTGCGCGGCGATCCAGTCCCGCATCTGGTCGATTCGGGTCGCCCGGGCCGGCCAGAACTCCTGCACGGTCGCGTTGAACTCGGCGCCGAGCACCACCGCGAAACCCAGGAAGAACGTGAACAGCAGGAAGGCGATCGGCGTGGCCAGCGCCCCGTACGTGTACCCGGTTCCCGCGACCCACGAGAGGTAGCGGCGCAGGCAGGTGCTCGCGCCGAGGAAGAACACTCCCGCGACGAGCGCGCCGCCGAGCAGTCGGTGCCAGGGCAGCGACCGGGGCAGCGCCACCTTGTACAGCGTCGTCAGGCCGACGATGAGCAGTAGCCCCACACCCGGGTAGTAGAACGTGTCGACGATTTCCGTCCCGATCGTGCGCCACGACTCCGGGAGCACCCTCCCGACGAGCGTCGGCCCCAGCGCGACCAGCGGCAGGGTGAACACGGCGAGGATCAGGAACATCACGTAGAGGAGCAACGCGAAGACGCGCTGCCACACGGGGTGCCGCGCCTCCTGCTGGCCGTGGGCCTCGACGATCGAGTCCACGAACGTGGAGATGGCCGACGAGCCCGCCCAGAGGGACAGCAGGAAGCTCAGGGACACGATCTCGGGCCGGCCCCGCTCGAGGACATCCCCGACCGTCGGGCGGATGATCTGTTCGACCACGCTGTCGCTGAAGACGGTCCCGCTGAAGTTGACGATCTTCGACTGGATGATGTCGACGGTGTCGGGTCCGAACCACCCGCCGACGTAGCCGAGCATTCCGAGCAGCCCGAGCAGGAGCGGGGGCAGCGACAGCGTCTGCCAGAAGGCCGCGGTCGCCGCCTTCCCGAAGATCGAATCGTCCCACGCCTTGCTCGCTGTGCGACCGATCACGCTCAGTGCGCGACGTAGCGGATGCCACCCGGACCGGGGTGGATCACCGCCACTCTGCGGTGTCGTCGAGGGTGTTTCGGTCATGATGTTTCCAGCATCCCTGACGACACGCCCGGTTGCCCACCGATGCTGTCCCCGTGTCGCGACAAATCTGTCACTATCGGTACTCGCGAATGCGGTTCGCGTCGGATCCGGGCGCTAGGCTCCTTGACGGACAGCGCCTTCGGGTGTGGACCGGACGTGTCGATCGAATACCGAGGAGTGCGAGCAAACAGTGCCAAGCCAGCGGAGGGCAGCCCGTGAGTGCTGAGACAGTGGGCTCCCAGTCGGCGCCGAGAGTGGAAACCGAGGCCGCGCAGATCGTGGGCACCGAGGCCTACCTCGCACAGACCGAACCAGCCAGGCCCGCGGGATCACTGCGCGCCTGGCAGCGTCGTGCGCTGACCAAGTATCTGTCCACCGGACCGCAGGATTTCCTCGCGGTCGCGACACCGGGCGCCGGTAAGACCACCTTCGCGCTACGCGTCGCGTCGGAGTTGCTGCGCGACCGCACCGTCGACCAGGTCACGGTGGTCGCGCCGACCGAGCATCTCAAACACCAGTGGGCGGAGTCCGCGGCGCGCAACGGAATCGCGCTGGACTCGTACTTCTCGAACTCGACCGGGCAGACGTCCAGCGACTACCAGGGTGTCGTGGTGACGTACGCGCAGGTCGCCTCCCACCCGTTCAAGCACCGGGTCCGCACCGAGAGCCGGCGCACGCTGGTCATCCTCGACGAGATCCACCACGGTGGCGACGCGAAGAGCTGGGGTGACGCCATCCGCGAGGCGTTCGGGGACGCCACCCGCCGACTCGCCCTCACCGGTACGCCGTTCCGCAGCGACGACAGTGCGATCCCGTTCGTGACGTACGAACCCGACCGCGAGGGCCTGATGCGCTCCAAGGCGGATCACTCGTACGGGTACTCGGACGCGCTCGCGGACGGCGTCGTCCGGCCCGTCGTGTTCCTCGCGTACTCCGGTGAGGCACGCTGGCGGAACAACGCGGGCGAGGAGTTCTCCGCGCGGCTCGGAGAGCCGCTCAGCGCGGAACAGACGGCCCGGGCGTGGCGCACGGCCCTGGACCCGTCGGGCGACTGGATTCCCGCGGTCCTGCACGCCGCCGACACCCGTCTCGGCCAGTTGCGCACCGGCGGCATGCCCGACGCGGGTGGCCTGGTGATCGCCACCGACCAGACCGTCGCCCGCGCCTACGCGCAGACCCTGAAGGCGGTCACCGGGGAAGACCCGGTCGTGGTCCTGTCCGACGACCCGACGGCGTCCAAGCGGATCGCCGAGTTCGGGGCGAGTACCCAGAAGTGGATGGTCGCCGTCCGCATGGTGTCGGAAGGCGTCGACGTCCCCCGCCTGGCCGTCGGCGTGTACGCCACCAGTGCGTCCACCCCGCTCTATTTCGCGCAGGCGATCGGCCGTTTCGTGCGGTCCCGCCGCAAGGGCGAGACCGCGAGCGTGTTCCTCCCGTCGGTGCCGGTGCTGCTCGACCTGGCCAGCCAGCTGGAGGCGCAGCGCGACCACGTGCTCGGCAAGCCGCACCGGGAGAAGGACGGTTTCGACGACGACCTGCTCGCCGACGCGAACAAGCAGAAGGACGAGCCCGGCGAGGAAGAGAAGGCGTTCACCTCGCTCGGCGCCGATGCCGAGCTCGACCAGGTGATCTACGACGGCTCGTCCTTCGGGACGGCCACGTTCTCGGGATCCGACGAGGAGGCCGACTACCTCGGTCTGCCGGGTCTGCTCGACGCCGACCAGATGCGCGCCCTGCTGCGTCAGCGTCAGACGGAGCAGCTGGACAAGCAGGCCCCCCCTGCCCCCGCCGCGCCGGTCCCGCAGGTCGCGGAGCGGGTGGCCGCCGCGGGACAGCTCGCGCAGCTGCGTCGCGAACTGAACAGTCTCGTCGCGATGCACAACCACAGGACGGGCAAGCCGCACGGCACCATCCACGGCGAACTCCGCCGTGTCTGCGGGGGACCGCCGACGGCGATCGCCACCGTCGAGCAGCTCACCGAGCGGATCTCCACCCTGCGGCAGTGGTGACCGCCGCCACCCCGTGACACGAACGCAAAGAGACCGGCGAGTGCGGTGCACTCGCCGGTCTCTTGTTGCTGAAAGAGGTGAGCCTGGGACGGGTCACCCGGGCTGACGTATCAGATTGCAGCTTCGGCTTCGGACACGATCGTGGCGTTCATCTCGCGAAGACGGTCTGCGTGCTCGTTGGCGTGGTGACCGCAGAAGAGCAACTCTCCTCCGGTCGGAAGGACCGCGCGAACGCGGGCTCCCGCACCGCACCGGTCGCACCGGTCGGCTGCGGTCAACGGGGGGCTGGTCAGTGTTCCGGGCATGACTCCTCCGTACTGGCTTTTCGACTGATGCCGAGTGCCTGGGGCCTTGGTCCGCCGCGTCGGGGGTGGCGCGGTGGATCTACTCTGTCAGACGTTTGGGGTTTACGCGTTGTTCCCGACGGCGTTTCTCAGTGTTGCATCACACACGAAACCGGCCGGAAAAGTGCGGGCAGCGGCGTGACGAGCACCGATGTGAACAGACCGATCGGTCCGAGTTCGCTGACAGCTGATTCGATGTCGGGCGTGACGTTAGTCTCGCCGTGTGAAATCCGAAGACCAGCTCGTTCACATCTGCAGCCGCGACGAATGGCGCACCGCGGAACGCGAAGGCGCTCGCGTGCCCGCCACGTTCGCCGCGGACGGATTCGTGCACCTCTCCACACGAGCCCAGGTGCACCTGCCCGCCAACCGGTTGTTCGCCGGGCGCACGGACCTCGTCCTCCTCGGGCTCGACCCCGACGCGCTCGGTGCGCCGGTGAAGTGGGAGCCGGGCGTGCCGGCCGATCCGGCGTCGATGCTGTTCCCGCACCTGTACGGGCCGCTGCCCGTCACCGCGGTCACCGCCGTCGAGGAGTACCGCCCCGAGACCGACGGAACGTTCGCGGCCCGGCGCTGACGCGAGCCTCCCGCGGTTGGTCACCCTCGTCGGACTACCGTGGAGGCATGAACGTTGAAGTGACGCCACTGCCCGGTATCGGGGTGCGTAAGGACTTCGAACTCGCCGCCGGTCGCCGCATCGGTGTCATCACCCATCGCGACGGCCGCACGGACCTCATCGTGTCGAAGGCCGACGACCCCGACGCCTGCGCCGCGTCCGTGCCGCTCACCACCGAGGAAGCGGCCGTGCTCAGCAATCTGCTCGGAGCACCCCAACTGGTGGCGCAGCTGGAGGAGGAACACCGGGACCTGCCCGGCATCCGCACCAAGCAGCTGTACATCAAGGAAGATTCCCGGTTCGACGGCCGCTCGCTCGGCGACACCGCGATGCGCACGCGCACCGGGGTCTCGATCGTCGCGGTCATGCGGGCGGGCCAGGTGAACCCGTCACCGAAGCCCGACTTCCTGCTCACCTCCGGCGATCTGCTGGTCGCCGTCGGAACCACAGACGGACTGGACGCGGCAGCCAAGCTCCTGGCCAACGGCTGACAGACCCGTGAACACCACCACGCTCGCGCTCATCGAACTGGGCGCGGTGTTCTTCGCGCTCGGCCTGCTGGGCCGTCTGGCAGCCCAATTCGGGATGTCGCCGATCCCGTTCTATCTCCTCGGCGGCCTCTGCTTCGGCAGCGGCGGATTCGTCAACCTCGGCGACATCAGCGAGTTCAGCCACCTCGCAAGTGAGATCGGAGTGGTCCTCCTCCTGCTTCTGCTGGGGCTCGAGTACACCGCGTCCGAACTCGTCACCGGGCTGCGACGGTCGTGGATGGCCGGCGTCGTGGACGCCGTCCTCAACGCCGCGCCCGGAGCGGTCGTCGCCCTGATGCTGGGGTGGGGGACCACCGGTGCCGTCGTGATGGCCGGCGTCACCTACATCTCGTCCTCGGGAATCATCGCGAAGGTGCTGAGCGACCTGGGACGGCTCGGTAACCGCGAAACCCCGGTCGTGCTGTCGATCCTGGTGTTCGAGGACCTCGCGATGGCCGTGTACCTGCCCATCCTGACGGCCCTGCTCGCCGGGGTCAGCTTCGCCGGTGGACTCGAGGCGGTGGGCATCTCCCTTGTCGTGATCTCCGTCGTCCTCGTGATCGCGCTGCGGTACGGCCGCTACGTGTCCGCCCTGCTGGACAGCCCGGACAGCGAAACCCTGCTCCTGAAGCTGCTCGGTGCCGCGCTCCTCGTCGCGGGGATCAGCTCGGCGATGCAGGTCTCGGCCGCCGTCGGGGCCTTCCTGCTGGGGATCGCGATCTCCGGCACGACCGCCCACAACGCGAGCCGCGTCCTCGAACCGCTCCGCGATCTGTTCGCGGCGATGTTCTTCGTCGTGTTCGGACTCAACACCGATCCCCGGGCGATTCCGCCGGTCCTCGGCTGGGCCGCGCTGCTCGCGGTCGTCACCGCGCTGACGAAGATGGTCACCGGTGCATGGGCGGCGAAACAGCAGGGGGTCGGGCGACTGGGCCGGGCCCGTGCCGGAGTCGCGTTGATCGCGCGCGGCGAGTTCTCCATCGTCATCGCCGGCCTGGCGTTGTCGGCGGGCGCGGTGGAGAGCGAACTCGTTGCACTCGCCACCGCGTACGTGCTCCTGATGGCCGTCATCGGTCCGGTGGCGGCACGGGTGGTCGAGCCGGTGGCGGGCGCCTGGATCCGGGTTCGCACCGCCGCGTGACGGGCCACCGCCGGTCGCGTGGCGCACGGACGACGATGCCCCCGGACGCCGAGCGCGTCCGGGGGCATCGCAGTCCGTGCGTCTAGTCCAGGTAGTCGCGCAGCACCTGCGACCGCGACGGGTGGCGCAGCTTCGACATGGTCTTGGACTCGATCTGGCGGATGCGCTCACGCGTGACGCCGTAGACCTGTCCGATCTCGTCCAGCGTGCGCGGCTGGCCGTCGGTCAGGCCGAAGCGCAGGCGCACGACGCCCGCTTCACGCTCGGAGAGCGTCTCGAGGACCGACTGGAGCTGGTCCTGCAGCAGGGTGAAGGACACGGCGTCGACGGCCACGACGGCCTCGGAGTCCTCGATGAAGTCGCCGAGCTGGCTGTCGCCCTCGTCGCCGATGGTCTGGTCGAGGGAGATGGGCTCACGCGCGTACTGCTGGATCTCCAGCACCTTCTCGGGCGTGATGTCCATTTCCTTGGCGAGCTCCTCGGGCGTGGGCTCACGACCCAGGTCCTGCAGGAGTTCACGCTGGATGCGGCCGAGCTTGTTGATGACCTCCACCATGTGCACCGGGATGCGGATCGTCCGGGCCTGGTCGGCCATCGCGCGGGTGATGGCCTGACGGATCCACCACGTGGCGTACGTCGAGAACTTGTAGCCCTTGGTGTAGTCGAACTTCTCGACGGCACGGATGAGACCCAGGTTGCCTTCCTGAATCAGGTCGAGGAAGGCCATGCCGCGTCCGGTGTAGCGCTTGGCCAGCGACACGACGAGGCGGAGGTTGGCCTCGAGGAGGTGGTTCTTGGCGCGGTTGCCGTCGCGGCAGATCCAGCTCATGTCCCGGCGCTGCGCAGCGGGGAGCTTCTCTCCGGAGTCGGACAGCTCCTGCATGATCTGGGTCGCGTACAGCCCGGCCTCGATCCGCTTGGCGAGCTCGACCTCCTCCTCGGCGTTGAGGAGGGCGACCTTGCCGATCTGCTTGAGGTAGGCGCGGACGGAGTCTGCCGACGCGGTCAGCTCCGCATCCTTGCGGGCCTGGCGGAGCGCCTCGGACTCCTCCTCGTCCCACACGAAGTCGCCGGACGCCTTGTCCTTCTCGGACGGCTCCTCGGTCTCCTCGTCCTCGCCGACCGCGACGACCTCCACGACATCGGACTCGACCTCGGCGAGGTCGCCCTCGGTGATGTCGATGTCGTCCATGTCGGCGGAATCCTCGTCGAGGTCCTCGCCGTCCGCACCCTTACCGGCCGTGGCCTTCTTGCCGCCCGCCTTCTTCGCTGCCGCCTTCTTGGCGGGGGCCTTCTTCGCTGCCGCCTTCTTGGCGGGGGCCTTCTTCGCCGCTGCCTTCTTCGCGGGAGCTGCCTCGGCTGCCGGAGCGGTGCCGGTGGCGGCCGCTGCGACTGGTGCTTCCGGCCCTGACTCTGAAGTCGAATCAGCAGTCTGACGTGTATCGGTGGCTGCCACGTACGCCCTTTCGTGACGGTGTCGTGCGGCGTCACGCCAGAGTGGTCATCCGGCGGAGAGGTCTACTGGTTTCGCCGGCGCGCAGCCGGGCTCTTCCATTGTAACGACCCATCCGAAATAGTTACGGAGCGATGCCCGTTTCGACCGCGAGCGCAGCGCCGACGATTCCCGCCGTGTTGAGCAGCGCAGCAGGTACGACGGGTGTCCTGTTGGTCAGATGGGGGATCCACTTCTCGTGTTTGCGGCTGATTCCGCCGCCGGCGATGAACAGATCCGGCCACAGGAGGTTCTCGAACCGGGTGAGGACGCGGCTGACCTCGGCCGCCCACTCCTTGTACGACAGATCCTTCTTCTCCTTCACGGAGGACGCCGCCCGGTGCTCGGCCTCCTTGCCGTCGACCTCCATGTGCCCGAACTCGGTGTTGGGGAGCAGCACGCCGTCGTGGAGGATCGCCGAGCCGATGCCCGTGCCGAACGTGAGGAGGATGACGACCCCCTTCGCGTCCTTGCCCGCGCCGAGCGCGTCCTCGGCCATCCCCGCCGCGTCCGCGTCGTTGAGGACGGTGACGCGCGTGCCGCCGAGTGCGTCCGAGAACAGCGCGCGCGCGTCGGTCCCGATCCACCCCTTGTCGATGTTCGCGGCCGATCGTGCGACGCCGCCGGTGACGACGCTCGGCAGCGTGATACCGACCGGTCCGTCCCATCCTGCCTGGCGGATGATCTCCGCGACGGTCTTCGCGACCGCCTCCGGGGTGGACGGCTGGGGGGTGAGGAGCTTGATGCGGTCGCCGATCAGCTCACCGGTCTCGAGATCGACGACGCCACCCTTGACGCCGCTGCCTCCGACGTCGACACCGAACCCCGTTTTGGCCATGGCGTGTGCTCCTCCGTGTCGACGACGACGTGATCTCCGGGTGCGCTTCTACTGTCCGTCACACTAGTGCGTCGAGGCGGGTTCGGTGGGTGATGACACTTGACGACGCTGTGGCGCCGGAGGGGAAGCGCGGAACGCCAGCGGTGGTGTGAGGCAGCGAAAGTGTGTTCCGATGGGTGTGTGCACGCACCCCAGAGTTCAGACACCGCGCCCGGCCACGCCGGCACCGATCCCCGACGACTGCTCGAGGTCGCCGTCGCCGTGGCCGAGGAGGCCGCCGCACACGTCCGGGCGCGGCGGCCCGAGGTTTTCGGAATCGTCGGGACGCGAGCGGAATCCGGCGACGCCGTGGCGTCGAAGAGCACTCCCACCGACCCGGTCACCGTCGTCGACACCGAGAGCGAGCAGGTCATCCGCGACCGCCTCGCGGAGCTTCGCCCGGAGGACGCGATCCTCGGCGAAGAAGGTGGGGGAGAGGGCGATTCCGTCGCGGGGGTGCGCTGGATCGTCGACCCGATCGACGGCACGGTGAACTTTCTGTACGGGGTGCCCGCGTACGCCGTCTCGGTGGCGGCCCAGATCGACGGTGTGTCCGTCGCCGGGGTCGTGGTCGACGTGGCGGCCCGGTCGACGTACGCGGCGGCGCGCGGCGGCGGGGCGACCCTCACCGACGCCGACGGACGGGTCAGCGCATTGCGGTGCAACCCCGTCACCGACGTGTCGATGGCGTTGCTCGCCACCGGATTCGGCTACGGCGCGGCCCGGCGCAAGGTTCAGGGCGCTCTCATCGCCGAGATCCTGCCGAGGGTGCGGGACATCCGCCGGATCGGCTCGGCGGCACTGGACCTGTGCATGGTCGCCGCCGGCCGGGCCGACGCCCACTTCGAACACGGGCTGAGCCCGTGGGACTGGGCGGCGGGCTCCCTGATCGCGACCGAGGCGGGCGCCCGCGTGCGGATCCCGTCGCCGCACTCGTCCAGCGCGGACGGGGACGTGGTGGTGGCCGCGGCCCCCGGCATCGCCGACGCGCTGGACGCCCTGTTCGCCGAGATCGGGGCGGACACCCCGATCCCGGAGCGGTGATCGGCGGTCAGCAGCGGGCGGTGCGCGCCGCCTTCAAGAGGTCGATGTCGAGAGGTGCGGGCTGGGTTCCGGGCGGCGGATCCTTCAGGGACCGCAGAACCTCCTCGGCGTCGGCGTTCGGCGAGATCTTGCGGAAATAGGTTCCGAGGGCCAGGTCGACCGTGTCGTCGGTGCGGGTGTCCTGGATGAGTTCGGCGCACGGGGCCACCAGCCAGAGCGCGCTGGCGGCGGCGGCGCCGTTCGGGCCGAACCGCAGCTGCCCCTGGCACTGCATGTTCTGGTCGACGTAGATGGGGTCGTTGCCCGCCTGGACGTCGGGTGCGCTCGCGAACCCGTAGTCGCTCAGCTGTGCGGCCACCTGCGCCGCCTGGCCGTGCTCGCCGTTGGCGTTGAACACGCGCACCTTCGTGGCAGACAGCGCGGCGGGCTCCACGTCCCGCAACGTCGAACCGTCGACCCTCTCGCCCAGCTGCTGCGGCGGCGGGGCGGCCGGATCGACCGGCTGCGCGGCCGGTTGCGGAAGATTGCAGTCGACCGTCGCGGCGAGGTCCTCGTCCTCGCCGAGGACGCCGATCCACACGACGGCTCCGAGCAGGGCGAGGACCGCGAACACCACGAGGATCGGCATCGCACGGCGCCGCCGGAATGGCCGACCCTTGTCGTCGAGCGGGCTGCCTTCGGTGATCAGTGAAACCACAGTGTGCCTCGACCTCTCCTACGAACTGCGCTGCGAGCGTTTCGCCCGTCCAGCGCACCGATACAGGCCCCGGCCACACGTCGTGGCGCAGGTTCGGCACCTACCTTAGATCCCTGCGGCGTCATAACCCCGAACCCGTCCCCGTTGTGGAATGTCACAGCTTGCTGTGGTGTTGGTGACGATTAGCAGACAATTTGCGCGATCGGCCGAATCGGTTACGACTTTTGTACGTCCTTCGGCTACTGTCTGGCGGCCCCAGTCGTTCGAAGCATGCAGAACGAGGGTCGGCAGAAGATGACAGAAGAGGCGTAGATCATGTTTCCGGAGCCTGGTGTCCGGGCACGTATCCATCCGCTGCGGCGTTGCGCAGCCGCAGGGTGTGATCTGCGCCGAGGCGGTTTTCGGGTGGACGGTCGACCGGCAATCGGTTCGACGTGCCGCACGGGCCGGGATACACGGAAGAAGATGAGGGGAAGGCGACATGGCAACTGACTACGACGCACCGCGGCGAACAGAGTCCGACGAGGTTTCGGAGGATTCGCTGGAGGAACTGAAGGCGCGACGCAACGAGGCTCAGTCGGCTGTCGTCGACGTCGACGAGTCCGACACCGCGGAGTCGTTCGAACTGCCCGGCGCGGATCTGTCCGGTGAAGAACTCTCGGTGCGGGTCGTGCCGAAGCAGGCCGACGAGTTCACGTGTTCGAGCTGTTTCCTGGTGCACCACCGCAGCCGGCTCGCCAGTGACGCGGGCGGAGTGCTGGTGTGCAGGGACTGCGCGGCCTGAGCGGCGGCGAGTACGAGAGGCGGACGGTGGGCGGCCCACCGTCCGATCAGTCTCCGTCCGCCTCGGAGCGGGCACTGTCGAGCGCGGCCAGCAATTCCGCGGGCCGGCGTGTGCTGACCAACCAGTAGGGGGTCGGGTCCTCGGGGTCGTCGAGCACGATCAATGCCATCGGCTTGACCCAGACCCGGTGTTGCACGAAGGCGGCGGGGTCGAGCTGGCGACCGAGAGCCGCACTCTTCGCCGAACCCGGCACCTCGGCGACCCGCGCGATGACGTCCACCGGCAGATGCGCCTGCCCGACCCGCAGGTGGACACCGCTCGGTTCCCGGACGACCTCGACGCGCAGGCGGCTGAGCCAGACGAGCCCCCACACGGGCAGCGGCAGCAGCAGGACGTACGGCAGCCACGCACGCAGACCGGGCGCACCCATGTGCACCTCCGCGGCGAGCAACCCGGCGACGAACAGGCCCACTGCCCACCACCAGACGGGCACCCACAGGCGCTCGGAGTACAGCACGGGGGAGGCGTGATCGTTGGGCGCGACTTCGGGCCGGGACGTTTCTGACACGCAACCAGGATAGTCGGTCCCTGAGAGTAGGCTCGGTGCACGTGAGCGACCTATCTCCCGGCCATTCTCCCGCCGCGACCCCCACCATTCCGCCCGTCGCCCTCCAGCGGCTGGACCCGGGCATTCCGGTTCCGCAGCGCGCGCACGACGGCGATGCAGGTGTCGACCTCTGCAGCACCACCGATGTGACCATCGAGCCGGGGCGGCGCGTCCTCGTCGGAACGGGCATCGCGGTCGCGTTGCCGCTCGGCACCGTCGGGTTGATCCACCCCCGATCCGGGCTGGCGGCCAAATCGGGATTGTCGGTGGTCAACACCCCCGGCACCATCGACGCGGGCTACCGGGGCGAGATCAAGGTGTGCCTGATCAATCACGACCTCGAGACCCCGATCGAGATCCGGCGGGGCGACCGGATCGCCCAGCTGCTCGTGCAGCGGGTCGAACTGGTGTCGTTCGTCGAGGTCGAGTCCCTCGACGGCACCACCCGCGGCAGCGACGGACACGGGTCGAGCGGAGGCCACGCCAGCCTCGTCGGCAATGTCAGTGAAGGAGCCTGATCATGTTCGGACGTCGTAAGAAGGCGGAAGCCGAGGCCGACCGGTCCGATTTCTTCGAGGGTGCGGAGACGGACGACGACGCCGACGCTGCGGACTACGAGGACGACTACGATGCCGTGACCGAGGTGGACGGCGGTCCGTACGACGCCGACGACCTCGAGTCGGGCGCCGACCTCACCGTCGGCGAAGCCGGGACCCGCCTCGACCTCGGTTCGGTTCTCGTTCCGATGCCGCAGGGCGCCCAGTTGCAGGTCGAGATGGCGCCCGACGGTTCGCCGCAGGCCGTGCATCTCGTCACCCAGCACGGACGCATCACGGTGGCCGCGTACGCGGCCCCGAAGTCTCCCGGCCAGTGGCGGGAGGTCGCGGGCGACCTCGCCGAATCGTTGCGCAACGACAACGCGACCGTGAGCGTCGAGAGCGGACCGTGGGGGCGTGAGGTGTTCGCCGTCACCCCCAACGCCGACCTGCGCTTCATCGGCGTCGACGGCTACCGGTGGATGGTGCGCTGCGTGGTCGCGGGTCCGAGCGGTGGCAACACGGCAGACTCGGAACTCGTCGCGACCGCCCGGGCGATCCTGCGTGACACCGTGGTGAAGCGGGGAAACGAGCCCAACCCGGTGCGAACGCCGCTTCCGGTGGTGCTGCCCCAGGCTCTCGCCCAGCAGCTGGCCGCCGCCCACCAGCAGCAGCTGGCGCAGCAGCAGGGTGGCGCCCCGCAGCAGCAGGCTCCGCAGCCGGCGCCGGGTCCGCAAGGCGAGCAGCAGCCGCCGCAGGCCCCGGCCCAGCCGCAGCAGCGTCGCGGCGAATCGGGTTCGGCGATGCAGCAACTCGGCCGCTGAGCCCGCGTACGGGGACGGTGACGCTCAGGTCGTGTGCAGGACCGAGTCCAGCGCGCTGAGGCCGGCATAGCCGAGAACCGCCGGGTCGGCCCCGATCTCGTCGAGTGTCACCGTGACGAGACCCGCGTGCGGTAGTCGTTCGGCCCAGGTGCGGGCGACCTCGAGGGGATGCACGGCGTCGTCGGTGGCGGCGGCGATGCCCACCGGCGCCGTGATGCGCGCGAGGTCGTCGAGACCGGGCGCGTGGTACTGCGACGCCTCGTCCAGTGCCGCGGGCAGGTGCGGCCACTGGGATCGCCAGGATTTCGCCAGTTCCCGGCCCAGCCACGGCGGGCTGGAGGCGATCATGTCGGCGGTGACCCGTTCGAGGCCGTCCGCCCGCAGCCGGGCGGCGGTGTACCGGGCGCTGGCGGCGGCGGGGGCGTCCGCGGCGGTCCCGGTCCACGCGGGCAGCGCGGCGAGGACCCCCGCGACACGATCGGGGTGTGATCCTGCCCACTGCAAGGCCACCGCGGCGCCGATCGAGACCCCACCGACGAGGATTCGCCCGTGCCGCGCGGCGGCGCCGTCGAGCGCGTCGAGATAGCTGCCGACGACCCGCCGGGGATCGGGTTCGACTGCGACCGTAAGCACTTCACGGCTGGTCAGGGGCTCGGTGAAGGCACGGGCGACGAAGTCCGCATCGGACCCCGTACCGGGGAGCACGACGGCCACGGACGGCCGGTCATCGGAGGGCATGAGTTGATCCTGCCTGGTGTGTCACAGCCGCCTTCCGGTGGTGTGGTTGCGGGGAACCAATGGGTCTACAGTGGCGAATACACAGCCCTACGAGCGGCGCGAAGATCTCGCGTCGCACATGCTCCAGGAGCGCGCAATGGCACCCGCCACGGCAGGATATTTTCGTCGGCTGACTCGAAGGCTCACCGAGGACCTCGAGCAGCTGGACGCCGAGGAAATGGCCGAGACGTCTCAGGCGTCCGGCGCACAACGTGCCTGCGACTGCAGCCGCGGCGAAGAGGTCACCATGCTGGGACGGCTCCGCAGCGTCGAAGCCTGTCCGAAGTCCGGAAACGCCAGCATCGAGGCGGAATTCTTCGACGGCACGGAACAGATCAAGTTGGTGTGGATCGGGCGGCGGCGGATTCCGGGTATCGAGCCGGGGAAGACCCTGCTCGTGCGTGGACGGGTCGGTGAACGCGACGGCCAGAAGGTGATCTTCAACCCGTATTACGAGCTGCGCGGCGACTCGTAGGGTCCGCCTCGTGTGGCACTCTCGTTGAGTGACCGAAACGAAGCAGCAATCCATACTCGACCAGCTCGGTGGTATCAGCGGGCTGATCTATTCGACCCTGCCGATCCTGGTCTTCGTTCCGGTCAACGGTGTGTGGGGTCTGGGCCCGGCGATCTGGGCGGCCCTCGGCGTCGCCGTCGCCATCCTCGTGTGGCGTCTCGTCCGCCGCAGCCCCATCCAGCCCGCGGTGTCCGGGTTCTTCGGCGTCGGTATCTCCGCGTTCATCGCCTACCGCACGGGCGATGCCAAGGGGTACTTCCTGTTCGGCATCTACACGAGCCTCGCGTACGGGGCGGTCTTCCTGGTCTCGATTCTGGTGCGCCGGCCGCTCGTCGGCCTGATCTGGGGCTTCCTCAACGGCCACGGCAACCTCTGGCGGCGTCATCGCGGCGCGGTGCGCGCCTACGACGTGGCCACCGCCGCCTGGGCGCTGGTGTTCGCGGCCCGGTACCTCGTGCAGTCGCAACTCTACGATTCGGACCAGACCGGCTGGCTCGCGTTCGCCCGCATCGCGATGGGCTGGCCGTTGGCCGGATTGGCTCTCCTGGTGACGATCTGGGCCGTGCGCCGGGCAGACCGGATCGTCGAACCGGGACCGGCCGAGGACACGGGCGCACCGACGGACGACACCGAAGCGGGCGGCCCCCGGGAGGAACCCGGCCGCCCCTGACGAGCTCCGGATCCGGGACCGCCGGGGCGCTGACCGGTTGCGCCGGAGACGAATTCGGCGCCGTTCGCGCCGGGGTCCTACGACAGCCCGACCGCCGCGCGCAGGTCGTCCTCGACGTCCACCGCGGCGACGAACAGCAGTTCGTCGCCACCCTCGAGCGGATCGTCCTGCTGCGGCACGATGACTCGTCCGCCGCGGAGGATGGTGACCAGCGCAGCGTCGCGGGGCAATTGCAGTTTCCGGACGGGTTTCCCGGCCAGTGGTGTGTTGTCGGGCAGCGTGACCTCGACGAGGTTGGCCTGCCCCTGACGCAGCGTCATCAGCCGCACGAGATCGCCCACCGACACCGCCTCCTCCACCAGCGAGGCGAGCATCCGCGGGGTGGACACGGCGACGTCGACGCCCCAGGACTCGTCGAACAACCACTCGTTGCGCGGATCGTTGACGCGGGCGACCACGCGGCTGACACCGAACTCGGTCTTCGCGAGGAGGCTGAGGACCAGGTTGGCCTTGTCGTCACCGGTGGCCGCGATCACGACCTCGTAGGTTTCCAGGGACGCCGCCTCGAGGCTGCTCAGCTCGCACGCGTCGGCGTGGACCCAGGTCGCCTCGGGCACCGACTCCTGCTCGACGTGCTCGAGTTTGCGCTCGATCAGCATGACGTCGTGTTCGCTGCGGACCAGTTCGCGCGCGATCGAGCGTCCGACTGCGCCGGCTCCTGCGATTGCGACTCTCATCGATTGCTTCCGTTCGGGTGGTCGATCGTGAACATTCTCACTGCCGTCTCAGCTCGCTGCCGTCTCAATTGTCCGAGGGCGGGGGATTGCCCGCGAGCGCCACGGCCTCGGCCACCGTTCCCGACACAGCCGCGATGTACACCTGGTCGTCGGCCTGGAAGACCGTCTTGCGGTCGGGCAGGACGCCGGTGCCGAAGCGGATGATGAACGCGACCCGCGAGCTGGTCGCCGCCTCCAGTTCGGCGACGGGCTTGCCGATCCAGTCCTCGTGCAGGGACAACTCGGTGACCGCGACCGTGCCGGACGGGTCGCGCCACTTGGCGGTCTGGCTGTCGCGGGTGAGGGTGTGCAGGAACCGGTCCGTCGACCACGGGACGGTCGCGACGGTGGGGATCCCGAGCCGCTCGTACACGGCGGCGCGCTTCGCGTCGTAGATCCGGGCGACGACGCGTTCCACGCCGAACGTCTCGCGGGCCACCCGCGCGGAAATGATGTTGGAGTTGTCACCGGACGACACCGCGGCGAACGCCTCCGCGCGCTCGATACCTGCCTTGACCAGCACGTCACGGTCGAAACCCATGCCGACGACGGTGTGTCCGGGGAAGTCGGGGTCGAGACGCAGGAAGGCGGCCGGATCGCGATCGATGACCGCGACCTCGTGGCCGATCCGGGTCAGCGAGCCGGCGAGGGATGAGCCGACCCGGCCGCATCCCATGATGACCACATACACCTTGTACTCCGTTTCTGGGCTCCGGTTTCACGTGTCGAGTACGTGCGTACCGAATCGAACCGTACAGTGCCCGGACGGAAGAGCAACCAGGACAGAGATCGCAATCCGGACACATTGGTGGGTGAGGGTCCAGGTTTTCTGCGGACGGCTTACGCTTTGGCAGTGTCAAAGCTCTCGACCGCCACAAAGCGGCTACTGCTAGGCAGACCGTTCCGGAGCGACAAGCTCGGGCACACGCTGCTTCCCAAGAGGATCGCCCTCCCCGTCTTCGCGTCCGACGCGATGTCGTCGGTGGCGTACGCCCCCGAGGAAATCTTCCTGGTGCTGTCGGTGGCGGGCATCTCCGCCTACGCCTACACCCCCTGGATCGGACTCGCCGTCGCCGCCGTGATGGCGGTCGTGGTCGCCAGCTACCGGCAGAACGTGCACGCCTACCCGTCGGGCGGCGGCGACTACGAGGTCGCGACCGTCAACCTCGGTCCCACCGCCGGCCTGACCGTCGGCAGCGCCCTGCTGGTCGACTACGTCCTCACCGTCGCGGTGTCCATCTCCTCGGCGGCGTCCAACATCGGTTCGGCGGTCCCGTTCGTGGCCCAGCACAAGGTGCTGTTCGCGGTCGCGGCCATCGTCCTGCTGACCGCCATCAACTTGCGTGGCATCCGCGAATCCGGTGCCGCCTTCGCGATTCCGACGTACGCGTTCATCGCCGGAATGGCCCTGATGCTGCTGTGGGGGTTCGTCCAGATCTACGTGTTCGGCGACGACCTGCGCGCCGAATCGTCCGGGTTCGAGCTCGAGGCCGAGGACTCCCACCTGTACGGGATCGCGTTCGCGTTCCTGATCGCGCGGGCCTTCTCCTCCGGGTGTGCGGCACTGACCGGTGTCGAGGCGATCAGCAACGGTGTCCCCGCTTTCCAGAAGCCCAAGTCCCGCAATGCGGCGACGACGCTGCTGCTGCTCGGATCGATTGCCGTCGTGTTGCTGATGGGCATCATCATCCTGGCCCAGAAGATCGGGATCGTGTACGCGCACAGCCCGGCCGAGCAGCTGATCGGCGCCCCGGCCGGCTACCACCAGAAGACGCTGATCGCGCAGATCGCGGAGACGGTGTTCGGCGGTTTCCCCATCGGGTTCTACTTCATCGCCATCGTGACGGCCCTGATCCTGGTGCTGGCCGCCAACACCGCCTTCAACGGATTTCCCGTGCTCGGCTCGATCCTCGCCCAGGACCGCTACCTGCCCCGCCAGCTGCACACCCGCGGCGACCGCCTGGCGTTCAGCAACGGCATCCTGTTCCTGTCCGGGGCGGCGATCGCGTTCGTCGTTCTGTTCGGCGCCGAGGTGACCAAGCTGATCCAGCTGTACATCGTCGGTGTGTTCGTCTCGTTCGTGCTCAGCCAGACGGGCATGATCCGGCACTGGACCCGGCACCTGAAGTCCGAGAACGATCCCGCTCAGCGGCGGCGGATGCAGCGCTCCCGGGTGATCAACTCCATCGGCCTCGTCATGACCGGTGCCGTGCTGATCATCGTGCTCATCACGAAGTTCGCGGCAGGCGCCTGGATCGCGATCGTGGCGATGGTCGCGATCTTCGTCGTGATGAAGATGATCCGGAAGCATTACGACAGCGTCGCGCGGGAACTCGAGGAACAGGAATGGGACGGGGTGCTGCCCAGCCGCACACACTCCATCGTCCTGGTCTCCAAGCTGCACATGCCGACGATGCGCGCGCTCGCCTACGCGCGGGCGACACGGCCGGACACACTCGAGGCGATCACGGTCAACGTCGACGAACCCGACACGAGGGCGCTCGTGCGGCAGTGGGAGAAGAGCGACATCGCGGTACCGCTGAAAGTGGTCGAGTCGCCGTACCGGGAGATCACCAAACCGGTCCTCGACTACGTGCGCCGGGTCCGGAAGGACTCGCCGCGGGACGTCGTCACCGTGTTCATCCCCGAGTACGTGGTGGGGCACTGGTGGGAGCAGATCCTGCACAACCAGAGTGCCCTGCGGCTCAAGAGCCGGCTGCTGTTCCAGCCGGGTGTGATGGTCACCAGTGTTCCGTGGCAACTGAACTCGTCCGAGAAGGCGAAGACACTGAACATCGAATACACGGCCGGGGCCTCGCGCCGCGGCTACGAACCCGACGACAAGTGACGGACGAGAAGCGTTGAGTGAGAACTGGTCGGGCCGCGACCTCGAACTGCAGCTGGGAAATCCCGGGCACGGCGGGTTCGTCGTCGCCCGCCACGAGGGCCGGGTGGTCTTCGTCCGGCACGGACTGCCGGGCGAGCGGGTGGTCGCCCGGATCACCGAGGACCGCGGCGGGTCCTACTGCCGGGCCGACGCGATCGAGATCCTCGACGGCTCCCCGGAGCGGGTCGCCCCGGTGTGCCCGGTGTCCGGCCCGGGCGGCGCGGGCTGCTGCGACTTCTCGCACGCGAGCCTGCATCTGCAGCGGGACATGAAGTCGCAGGTCGTGTCGGAGCAACTGCTGCGGCTGGCGCGGTTGGAGCGGAACGTGGCGGTCGAGGAACTGCCCGGCACCGGGGACGGCACCGGCTGGCGCACCCGGGTGCGGCTGGCCGTCGACCCGGACGGCCGTCCCGGCTACCACCGGCATCGCAGTTCCGGGATCGTCACGGACCTCGTGTGCCCGCAGATCGAGCCCGCCGCCTACGACGGTGTGGGCGAACATGATTGGAAGCCCGGCAGCGAGGTGCAGATCGTTCTCGACGGCGCGGGGGAGCGGCACGTGGTCGAGATCGCGCCGCCGAAGGTGTCGCGGACCGGCCGCACGAGTCCCGGGCGGCGGGGTGCCATGGCGCGGCGGGCCGCCGGCGGTGCGCCGCGCGCGGAACGGGTGCTCGTGGGGTCGGGTCGCCCGGTGGAGCGGGTACGCGACCGCGAATGGGAACTCGCGGCCACCGGGTTCTGGCAGGCGCATCGCGGGGCCGCCGAGGCGTACTCGGCGGTGGTCACCGAATGGGCCGGGCTGTCCGCGGGTGACACGGCATGGGACCTGTACGGGGGAGTCGGGGTGTTCGCCGCGGCCCTCGCGGGCCGCGCGGGGCACGTCGATTCCGTGGAGTCCGCGCGCCAGGCCGTGGCGGACGGGAAGGCCGCGCTCGCCGACCTCCCTCAGGTGCGCTTCCACGCCGACCGGGTCGAGCGCGCGATCGCCGGGTTGACCTCCCCGCCACGGGTCGTGGTGCTCGATCCGCCTCGTGCGGGTGCGGGGCGCGAGGTGGTCGAGGCGGTGGCCGCCGCCGGCGCCGAACGGGTGGTGCACGTGGGGTGCGACCCGGCGTCGTTCGCCCGCGACATCGGCCTGTACCTCGGGCAGGGATATCATGTCGACGAGTTGCGCGCGTTCGATGCGTTCCCGCTCACCCACCACGTGGAGTGCATCGCGTTGCTGACGCGCTGACGAAGTTCTTTACCGAACGCAACAAAACGTATAGTCGAGCCCGCAGGTAGTGGGTGTTCGGGACGGGGACAGGATGTCGGTACAGGCAGATACGGCGCAGGCGCTCGTCGATGCGGTGTTCGCGCTCGGGCGGTCGTTGCGGGCGGTCGTCTCCGCGACCGGCGAGACCCCGATCGCGCCCGCACTGACGAGCGTGCTCTTCGTGCTCGCCGCGCGCGGGGAGTGCCGCCAGAACGAACTGGCCGCCGACCTGTGCGTGAGTCAGTCCTCGCTGAGCAGACAGATCTCCGAACTGGTCGACGCGGGATACGTATCCCGCGCCGCCGATCCCGACGACAAGCGGGCCTCCCGGATCCGGGTGTCACCGAGCGGAATGGACATCCTCGCGGAGACGACCGCGCGGCGCGCCGAACGGCTGCGCGGCATGCTCGAGGACTGGTCACAGGAACAGGCACTGGCGGCCGTGACGTCGCTGACTCAGCTCACCGACACGTTCGCCGCCTCGGTGCAGCAGCGCGGCCCCCGGGCCTAGACCAGCCGCCACCGCACGCGTACGTCCACCCGCGTCGGTTTCTCGCCGCGTTCGACGGCGATCGCGGAATCGGCCGCCGCGAACGCCTTCGCGACCGGTCGCGGGGATACGTCACCGACGTCGACCTCCGCGATGTCGAGCACCTCACCCAGCTCGCGTCCCGACAGCGACGCGTACTGCTCCGCCTTGGCGTGGGCATCGGACCATGCCCGTTCCCGCGCGGTCGCCGTCAGCGCGGCCGGATCGGAGAAGTCGAATTCGAGTCCGCCGAGACGGATGTCGTCACCACCCGCGCCCACACAGGCGGCCACCACCTGCGCCGGCGACGTTGCGGACGCCCCCGCCGCCCGGACGGTGACCTGCAGCGTCGTCGCCGCGGTGTAGCCCGTCACCTCGCTGCCCCGGCCCTCGGCCCACGTGGTCTCGGAGTGCACGGACAGCCCGGTGGTCGCGAGGACGGGGCCCGAGGCGCCGTACCCACGCAGGGTCTCGGTGACGGCAGTGGTGGACCGGGCGACCGCCTCGAACGCATCGGCCACCGCGGGACGCGTCGCCGTCACGGTGACGGAGGCGCGGACGAGATCCGGAACCGCGGAGACGACTCCGGAGCCGCGCACCGTCACCGCATGCTCGGCGGGATCGGACGCCGGCACCGTCACGACTTACGGTTGTACAGGCGCATGGTCAGCGGTCCGAAGATCACGACGAACCCGGCACACCACCCGAACACGACGGCGAGATCCGCCATCTCCACCGTCCCGGCCATCAGCCCGCGAATGGACGTCACCAGCTTGCTGATCGGGTTGACGCCGACGAACGCCTGGAGCCAGCCCGGCATGGTCGCCGGGTCGACGAAGATGTTGCTGGCGAACGTCAGTGGGAACAGGATGAACATCGACACCCCCATCACCGCCTGTTCGGTGCGCATGAGCATCGCGAACATCGTCCAGATCCACGACAGGCTGAACGAGAACAACAGCAGCAGTCCGATCGAGGCCACCACGCCGACGAGCCCGCCGTCCGGGCGGAACCCCAGAACCAGCCCGAGGATCAGGACGATGATCGAGGCGATCGTGTAGCGGACGACGTCGCCGAGCAGCGCACCGACGAGAGGCGAGGGACGCCAGATCGGGAGCGACCGGAACCGGTCGAAGACACCCTTCTCGATGTCCTTGTTGAGCGTCAGACCGGTGTACATGGTGATCATGACGACCGTCTGCACGAGGATGCCCGGCAGCAGGAACTGCACGTACGCGCTGGTCGATCCGGCCAGCGCACCCCCGAACAGATACGTGAACATCAACGTGAACATGATCGGGAACATCGTCACGTCGAACAGCTGCTCGGGGACGTGCTTGATCTTGAGCAGGGCCCGCCAGCCGAACGACAGCGACGTGGACCACGCGGTGGGCCGCGCGGGCCTCGGGCCGGGCATCTTCAGGACGTCGGCGACAGCGGTTCTGGTGTCGGCGGTCCGGTCGGTGGTGGAGGTCATGCGTGCTCCTCGGTGGGTCGGCCGGTGAGGGAGAGGAAGACTTCGTCGAGGCTCGGTTGCCCCAATGCGAATGTGCTGACGGCGATTCCGGCGTCGTCGAGTGCGGGCAGCGCCCGCGAGACCCGGGCCGGGTCGTCGATGCGGGCGGTGAGGGCCGCCGGATCGGCCTCCTCGGTGACCGGCACCTCGAGCACGTCCCGCAGCAGTGCCGCCGCCGCGGGGCGGGTGGCGATGTCGGTGACCCGCACGTGCAGCGCACCCGATCCGACGGAGGCCTTGAGTTCGCCGGTGGTGCCCTCGGCGATCACCTTGCCGTGGTCGATGACGGCCACGCGGTCGGCGAGTTGGTCGGCCTCGTCGAGGTACTGCGTGGTCAGCAGGACCGTCGTTCCGCCGGCCACCAGTGCGCGGACGATCTCCCACACCTGATTGCGGCTGCGGGGGTCGAGACCGGTGGTGGGTTCGTCGAGGAAGATCATCTCCGGGGTGACGATGATGCTGGCCGCGATGTCGAGTCGCCGGCGCATGCCACCGGAGTAGTTCTTCACCTGCCGGTTGCCCGCCTCCTCCAGCCCGAACGCGGACAGCAGCTGTTCGGACCGAGTGCGGGCCGCCGCGCGGGAGTACCCGTACAACCGGCCGAGCAGCAGCAGATTCTCGCTGCCCGTCAGATCCTCGTCGAGCGAGGCGAACTGCCCGGTGAGGGAGACCTTGCTGCGCACGGCGTCCGGTTCGGCGGCGACGTCGTGCCCGAGCACGGTGGCGGTTCCACCGTCGAGGGGCAGCAGCGTGGCCAGCATGCGGATCGCGGTGGTCTTGCCCGCGCCGTTCGGGCCGAGGACGCCGTAGACGCCCCCGAGGGGAACGGTCAGATCCAGGCCGTCGACCGCGTGGGTGGATCCGAATGTCTTGACGAGTCCCGTCGTCTCGATGGCCAGCTTGGTCGCTGTGAGCATTGCACCCTGCTTTCGATTCGAGCGTCGGCGGTTCCGAGCCCCCAGCCTGTCCGATTTCTCCGATTCGGGCAACGGGTTTTCCCGCGGGCCGGTCAGAGTCCGCCGCCCTGGCGCAGCAGCGCCCGCAGCATGACGTCGAGTTGTTCGTACGCGCCGGACGCGAGTCGTTCGAGCAGTGCCAGCTTCAATTTCGGTTCCTCCGAGGCCATTTCGGCGTAGCGCTCGGTGGTCAGCACCGCGACCGTCACCTCGGTGTCGGCGCGGACGTCGTTGAGGAAACGGGAGTCGATCATCATCGTCATTTCCCCGAAGCTCATTCCGGCCGACAACGTCATGATCCGGTGCACCGCGCCCGCATGATCGGTGATCGTGGAGCTGACGCTGCCGGACAGGATGAGGAACAGCCCGGCGGCCGGGTCACCCCGGTGGATGACGAGATCGCCGCGGGCATAGGTGCGGGTGACGAGGTCGCGGGTGAACCGTTCGAGTTGCTTCGCGCTGAGCGTGGACAGCATGGGATGCTCGGCGATCGTGACCGACGACGGCTGACGGGCCGTGCTGCAGTGCCGGTCGAGGAGGATGTCCTCGCACCACTGCACGGCGGCGTCCAGGTCGGCGAACACCCGGCCCGCTCTCGACGACAGGTCGGAGCGGGTGTTGCCGAGCAGACCTGCCGGGTCGACGAACGCCAGCGCGCACCCGCACCGTGCGAGGTCGGCCCGCAGGGTGTCGAACATCCCGCGGGCGACCCCGCTGACGTCGTCGACGCGCCGGACGTCGATCACCACCGCGTCCAGGGCTTCCTCGACGCCGCCGATCTCGCGGACCGCGCTCTCCGCGCCGGCGAACAGCAGATCTCCGTGCAGTTCGTAGATCCGGCTGCGCTTGCCGACATCGTCGAGAGTGGCGCGCTCGGCGGGCGAACGCCGCATCCGCGACGGGGCGTCCGACACCGAGTACCGGGCGCGGACCGCGGACCGGGCGGCGCGGGTGACGTGCAGGAAGTGCAGTTCCAACTCGCTCGACAGGGCCCGGCACGCCTCGACTCCGCGGACGCTGTTGCCGTGGGAGTCGAGGCGCGGGGAGTAGATCGCGATCCCGATCTGGCCGGGCAGGACGGCGAGCACGCCGCCCCCGACCCCGCTCTTGGCGGGCAGCCCGACCTCGTAGACCCATTTGCCCGCGGCGTCGTACATGCCGCACGTCGACATCACACTCAGGACCCGCTCGACCAGCGCCGGTGCGAGGACGGTCTCACCGGTGGCGGGATTGACGCCGTTGTTCGCCATCGTCGCCGCCATCAGGCTCAGGTCGCGGCACGTCACGTCGAGGGAACACTGGCGGAAGTAGAGGTCGACCGCCTCGTCGGGGTCACCCGTGATGATGTCGAACGAGCGCAGCATGTGGCCGATCGCCCGGTTGCGGTGCCCGCTCCGCGACTCGGACTCGTACACCGACGGGTTGAATGTCAGGTCCCGTCCCGCGTACCGGGAGTACGTGGACCGGATCCGCTCGAACCGCGTGTCGACGTCCGGTCCCGCGATCAGCGAGGCCGCGGTGATCGCCCCGGCGTTGATCATGGGATTGCGGGGCCGCTCCGTCCGCGGGTCGAGGCTGATCTCGTTGAACGGTTCCCCGGACGGTTCGACGTCGATCTTCTCGGCGACGGCTGCGGAGCCGCGGTCGGCGAGCGCCAGGGCGTACGTGAACGGCTTCGAGATGGACTGGATCGTGAACGGCAGGCGGGTGTCGCCGACCTCGTACACGTAGCCGTCCACGGTCGCGACGCAGATGCCGAACGAGTCGGGGGCGACCGCCGCGAGTTCGGGAATGTAGTCGGCGAGCTGTCCGCCGCGGTTCTCCCGGGTCTCGGTGAAGACTTTTCCGATCAGCGCGTCCACGACGGTGCTCATGAGAAGACCCTAGAGGGTGTCAACGGCGAAGTCGGGTGTTCCGCCGGTCCCGCCCGGCGGCGCAATTGTGTGAAGCCGGTCACGGCTGTGGCCGGAATGCCCGAGGACGAAGCCGCACCACGGGGCCGCCGCGACCGGTACCGTGTGTCCCGCCCTTCCGCGGCTCCGTAGACTGGTTCCACTGTGACGTGACACGAAGCCACGTGGCAGAGGCACGCAAGGCGGCGTGCATCACGGAGGGAGCGATCTCGTTGGGTGTTCTTGCCCGTATCCAGACGCCTGACGATCTTCGTCAGCTGAATCCGGCGGAGATGAAGCAGCTCGCGGCGGAGATTCGTGAGTTCCTCGTGCAGAAGGTCGCGGCGACCGGCGGTCACCTGGGCCCCAACCTGGGCGTCGTCGAGCTGACCCTCGCGCTGCACCGGATCTTCGAGTCGCCGGCCGACCCGATCGTCTTCGACACGGGCCACCAGGCGTACGTCCACAAGATCCTCACCGGCCGCAAGGACGATTTCGACTCGCTCCGCAAGCAGGGCGGCCTGTCGGGGTACCCGTGCCGGGCGGAGAGCGATCACGACTGGGTCGAGTCGTCGCACGCGTCCGCGGCGCTGTCGTACGCCGACGGCCTCGCGAAGGCCTTCGAACTGACCGGCCAGGCCCGGCACGTCGTCGCGGTCGTCGGTGACGGTGCCCTGACCGGCGGCATGTGCTGGGAGGCGCTGAACAACATCGCCGCAGGCAAGGACCGGTCGGTGGTCATCGTCGTCAACGACAACGGCCGCTCGTACGCCCCGACCATCGGTGGTCTCGCCGACCACCTCGCCGCCCTCCGGCTCCAGCCGGGTTACGAACGCATCCTCGACAGCGGCCGGCGGATGGTGAAGAAGCTTCCGTGGGTGGGGCGCACCGCCTACTCGGTCCTGCACGGGATGAAGGCGGGCCTCAAGGACGCTGTCGCCCCGCAGGTGATGTTCACGGACCTGGGCATCAAGTACCTCGGACCGGTCGACGGCCACGACGAGGCCGCGCTCGAATCCGCGCTACGCCGCGCGAAGGCGTTCGGCGGACCGGTCATCGTGCACGCCGTCACCCGCAAGGGCATGGGCTACGCGCCCGCCGAGAACCACGTGGCCGATCAGATGCATTCGACCGGCGTGATCGACCCGGTCACCGGTAAGTCGGCCGGATCGGCGTCCGCCGACTGGACGTCGGTGTTCTCCGCTGAGCTGATCGACCAGGCGAGCCACCGGCAGGACATCGTGGCGATCACCGCTGCCATGGCGGGCCCGACCGGCCTCGCCGCGTTCGGCGAGAAGTACCCCGACCGCATGTTCGACGTCGGGATCGCCGAGCAGCACGCCGTGACGTCGGCTGCAGGCCTGGCGCTCGGCGGCCTGCACCCGGTGGTCGCCGTCTACTCGACGTTCCTCAACCGTGCCTTCGACCAGTTGCTGATGGACGTGGCCCTGCTGAAGCTGCCTGTCACCCTCGTCCTCGACCGCGCGGGTATCACCGGCAGCGACGGCGCCAGCCACAACGGCATGTGGGACATGTCGCTGCTGGGCATCGTCCCCGGAATGCGGGTCGCGGCGCCCCGCGACACGGCCACCCTGCGGGAGGAACTGGCCGAGGCGCTGGCCGTCGACGACGGGCCGACCGCGCTCCGCTTCCCGAAGGGCACGGTCGGGGACGACGTGCCCGCCGTGAGCCGGCTCGACGGCGTCGTCGACATCCTGCACGCCCCGTCCGGTCGCAACGACGTGCTCATCGTGTCGGTCGGCGCGTTCGCCGGCCTCGCGCTCGCTGCCGCGGAACGTCTGGAACAGCAGGGCATCTCGGCGACCGTCGTCGACCCGCGGTGGGTGCTGCCGGTCCCGGAGTCGTTGCTGAAGCTCGCCGAGGACTCCACGATGGTGGTCACCGTCGAGGACAGCGGCCTGCACGGCGGTGTCGGTTCCACCGTGTCCGCCGCGCTGCGGGCCGCCGGGGTCGACGTGCCCTGTCGTGATCTCGGTGTTCCGCAACGGTTCCTCGACCACGCGTCCCGCGCGCAGATCCACGCCGAGCTGGGACTCACCGCGCAGGACGTCGCCCGGCAGATCACCGGGTGGTTCGCCGGACTCGGCAACCTGCGCCCCGGGCAGCAGAACGGTGTCGTCGCCGACCTCGACGCGCAGCGCGCGGAGAACCGCGGCCAGTAGCCCAGACGCCTCCACACGCGAATCCGGCCGAATCACAGTGTGATTCGGCCGGATCCGTAGGTGCCGGGGTCAGGTGTGCATCTCTTCGAGTTCCATCCCCTTCGTCTCCCGGACCTTCGCCCGGACGAAGAAGTAGGACAGCAACGCGAAGAACGCGAACAGTCCGTACAGGAACCACAGCCCCACCGAGCGGGTGAGCGGCGGGAACGACAGCGTGACCGTGAAGTTCGCGATCCAGTTCGCCGCTGTGCTGATGCCGAGGGCGTAGGCGCGCATGTTGTTGGGGAACATCTCGCCGAGCATCACCCACATGACCGGCCCCCAGGTCGCGGCGAAGAAGATGACGAACAGGTTGGCGCCGACCAGCGCGACCGCCCCCCACGGGCTGGGGAGCACGACGTCGTCGCCGCTGCCGGTCGCCTGGGAGAACGCGATCGCGGCCATGAGCAGGCTCAGGAACATGCCGAGCGAGCCCACCTCGAGCAGGACCTTGCGGCCGATCCGGTCGACGAACAGGATGGCGACGAACGTCATGCCCACGTTGATGATCGCGGTGATCACCGACGTGGTGAACGACTCGTTCTCGCTGAAACCCACCGACTTCCACAGCGTCGTGGAGTAGTAGAAGATCGCGTTGATACCCACGAACTGCTGGAAGATGGCCATGAAGATGCCGACCCAGACGATGGGCTGCAGCCCGAACCTCGGGCCGCGAATGTCGTCGAACGACGCCGTCGACTCGTGCCGGAGGGTGAGCCGGATCTCGGACACGCGCTCCTGTGGGTTCACCTCGCCGGTGATGTTCGCGAGGATGTCGGCCGCTTCCTGATCGAGGTGCTTGCCCACGAGGTACCGCGGCGATTCGGGGATCATCAGGGCGAGAACGCCGTACACGACCGCGGGGATCACGCCGACGATGAACATCCAGCGCCAGGCCTCGAGGTTGAGCCACAACTCGTTGGAGGCGCCGCCCGCGGCGTTCTGCAGTACCGCGTCCGACAGCAGCGCGGCGAAGATGCCGAGCGTGATGGCCAGTTGCTGCAGCGACGCCAGCGCGCCGCGGTAGCGGGCCGGCGCGATCTCCGAGATGTACGTCGGCGCAATGACCGACGCGATGCCGATGCCGAGGCCGCCGAGGACGCGCCACAGCATCAGGTCGGGGACGCTGAACGCGAGTCCGGACCCGAGTGAGGACACGACGAACAGCACCGAGCCGAGCAGCATCACTTTCTTGCGGCCCCAGCGGTCCGCGAGGCGACCCGCAAACCATGCGCCCACAGCACATCCGAGCAGGGCGATCGCTACGGCGAAGCCCGTGAAGAACGAACCCAGCTCGAAGTGGTCCTGGATGGAGTCGACGGCGCCGTTGATGACCGAGCTGTCGAAACCGAAGAGAAATCCACCCACCGCGGCGGCGACGGTGACGCCGATGACCTTCGCGGTGTGTCTTTCGGACATCTGCGTCATCGCATACCTGCTTTCGACGAGCGTTCCTGATGCGGGCACAACCGAACTAGGTGTACCGGAATACGCTACGCCCGCCACCGCCTCTCAGGCGGGAGTTCAGGCACCCGCTTTCTTCGCGGCCTCGCTGAGCTGAGGCGTCAGCTTGTCCAGAACCCACGGTGTCGCGAGGACGCTGGTCTGGCTGAGCCCGGAGATGATCTTCGTGTCCGACAGTGCGACCGCGGTACCGCGGCCGATGGCACCGAGATTCGCGTAGGCCGGGTTCGCGGCGACGGTGGTGTTCTCCGGGACGAACGCGACCACCACATCGGCGTCCACGTCGGAGATGTTCTCCACGGAGATGTCGGCGAAGAATTTGTCGGGGTCGTTCGAGGCGGCCAGCTTCTGCACGCCGGGCGACACGGTGAAGCCGAGTTCCGTCAGCACCTGGACGCGGGGATCGGAGGGCATGTAGACGTTGACCGTCGCGGCGTCGGTGTCGAAGTTGATGACCGAGATCGTCTTGCCTGCGAACTCGGGATGCGCGGCTGCGGTCTGGGCGAGGGTGTCGTCGAGACCGGCCACCAGTTGCTCGGCCTCGGCACTCTTGCCGAGTGCCTGTCCGACCAGCGTGGTCTGGTCCTGCCACGTGGTCTGCCACGCCTTGTCCGGGTACGCGACGGTGGGGGCGATTCCCGACAGCTTCTCGTACGTCGCCTCGTCGAATCCCTCGTACGGGGCGAGTACCACGTCGGGCGCCAGGGCGGCGACGCCCTCGATCGGGGTGGACGTGGCCGCGTCGAGCAACGTGGTCGCGGCCGGGTCGAATCGGTCCTGCAGCCACGGCATCACACCGTTCGCCTCGGCGCCGTACGTGTATTTCGGCATGCCGACCGGTGTCTGGCCGAGGGCGTAGACGACGTCCTGGGCGTTCCATCCGAGGGTCACGATGCGTTCGGGTGCCGCGTCGAGGGTGGTGGATCCGAACGTGTTCGCAATGGTGACGGGGAATCCCTCACCCGTTGCCTCCGTGCTGCTCCCGCCGTCGCCGGACGAGCATGCGGCGAGGAAGAGGGACGAACTGGCCACGGCGAGTGCGACGGCGAGCTGACGTCTGGCGGTGTGTGCGAACACGGCAACGACTCCTTCGGGACGAAAACAGAAGGTAAGCCTAACCTAGAGTTGCGCGCTCGTTCGGCGGACCGCGCCACTTCGAATCACCGTGATTGGAATTCCCGGACCCGCCTCCGACTGGCGCAATGCCGGAACGCCGCGGTGTTCGTGCTGGTGAGGCGGATCGCCGCAAGCACGGACCCGGCCGATTCACCGAGACGTCCGAGGCGGGCGTCCGCCGCGACTTTCGGACCCCCGGACTGCCGTTAGCGTGTGTCTTCGTCCAGCTCACACGCACTATCGACAAAGGAGGCATGGTGGTGAATCCGACTCCCCTGCAGACGGCGTCACGCAGTTCCCGCGCGGACCACGCGCGCAGATTCGCCGACCTGCTGCGTCAGCAGATCCACGCGGAGGCCTTCGCCGAGCGCGGATTGCCGTCGGAGTCGGAGCTGGCCGCCGAGTTCGGCGTGTCGCGCAACGCGGTGCGCGACGGACTGGCGCTGCTGAAACAGGAGGGGCTCATCGACCGGGCGCCGCGCGTGGGAACCCACGTGGCGCAGCGCAAGTACGACCACGGCCTCGACGCCCTGCTGGGGCTGAAGGAGACGCTGAAGGGGCACGGCGAGGTCCGCAACGACGTCCGCGCGGCGGTGGAGATCGCCCCGCCGCCCGCCGTCGCCCGCCGACTGCATCTGGAGCCGGGCGAACCCGCGGTGTACATCGAGCGGGTGCGCTACCTCGGCGACCTCCCGCTCAGCCTGGACCTGACCTATCTCGTCCCCGACATCGGCGCCGAGATCCTCGGCCGCGACCTCGAAAGCAACGACGTGTTCGCGCTGATCGAGGAGGTCTGCGGTCAGCCACTGGGTTCCGCCGAGCTGGCGATCGAATCCGTCAACGCCGACGCGCACTCCGCCGCGAACCTCCAGACCCCCGAGGGTGCGGCGCTCCTGCTGCTCGAGCGCCTCACCCGGCTCGTCGACGGACGCCCGGTCGACCTCGAATACATCCGCATGCGCGGCGACCGAATCACCATGCGCAGCAACCTCGTCCGCAGACCCGACATCACGAACTGGGAGCTCACCTCATGACCTTGGTCAACCAACGCGCCGACGTCCCCGTCACCATCGACGAGTCGCTGTGCATCGAGGGCTGCACCCTGTGCGTCGAGATCTGCCCGCTCGATTCCCTCGCCATCAACCCGGAGAACGGCAAGGCGTTCATGCACGTCGACGAATGCTGGTACTGCGGCCCCTGCGCGGCGCGCTGCCCGACCGGCGCGGTCACCGTGAACATGCCGTATCTCCTCCGCTGAGCGAAAGACCACACAGATGAAGCGACGTTTCCCCACCTTCGCGATCGCCGCCGCGGCACTGACACTCGTGGCGACGAGTTGCTCCCTCGAACCGTCGGCCGGCAACGGTGACGCGGTCACGGTGGTGATCGGGTACCAGTCCAAGACGATCAACACCGTCACCGCCGGTACCCTGCTGCGCGCGCAGGGCTACCTCGAACAGCGTCTGCAGGACGTCACGGAACGGACGGGGACGAAGTACTCCGTCGAGTGGCAGGACTACGACACCGGTGCGCCGATCACCGCCCAGATGGTGGCGGAGAAGATCGACATCGGATCGATGGGCGACTACCCGATGCTGATCAACGGCTCCCGCACCCAGGCGAACCCGCGCTCGAAGACCGAAATCGTCTCGGTGACCGGCTACAACCCCGAGGGCGCCCTGAACATGGTGGTGGTGCCGCCGAACTCACCGGCGACCACGCTCGGCGACCTGGCGGGCCGGAAGGTGTCCGCGAGCGTCGGCTCCGCAGGCCACGGCACCCTCGTCCAGGCACTCGACCGCGCCGGGATCGACCCGGCCACCGGCGTCGAGGTGCTGAACCAGCAGCCGCAGGTCGGATCCTCGGCGCTGGAATCCGGTCAGGTGGCGGCGTTGTCGCAGTTCGTGGCGTGGCCCGGACTTCTCGTCTTCCAGGACAAGGCCAAGCTGCTGTACGACGGCGCCGAACTGCACACCCCGACCCTGCACGGAGTGGTGGTCCGGGACGTCTACGCGGACGAACACCCCGAGGTGCTCGACGCGTTCCTGCGGGCGCAACTCGACGCCACGGACTTCATCCGAACGGAACCCCTCGAAGCGTCGCGGATCGTCGCCGACGCGAGCGGGCTGCCCCAGGAGGTCGTGTACCTGTACAACGGCCCGGGCGGCACCTCCTTCGACACCACGCTCAAACCCGGCCTGATCGGTGCGCTGAAGAACGATGTGCCGTACCTGAAGTCGATCGGTGACTTCACCGACCTCGACGTCGACGGTTTCGTGAACGACGCACCGCTGCGTTCCGCGTTCGAGGCCGACGGGCAGAACTACGACGCCGCACTCGCGTCCACCGCGAACCCCGCCGCCGTCACCGGCACCGACCCGGTGTGCGCCGCGCCCGCGGAGGACCCGGCCCTGGCCGGGGAGGTGTGGTTCGACGGCGCCACCGAGACCCAGCCGGCCGCGAACCCGACGTGCCTGCTCCGGGCGGTGAAACAGGCCCGCGCCGAGGGTCGGACCGTGCGCGCCGGCTACGTTCCCGACGCCGAACTGGGCACCCGATGGTTCGCGGACAAGGCGGTGTGGGTGCGCGACGGCGACACCTTCCTGCCGTTCACCACCGGCGCCGCGGCCGACCGCTACCTGCGCGCGCACCCGACGGGCGCCGCGATCACGTACGACCGCGCGATCGAGGAGGTCCGGCCGTGACCACCCTGGAACAACCGGGCGTCCTGTCCGGCACCGAAGCTGTTGTGGAAGTACATGGTCCATCGGACCGTCGAGGCTCGTCGGCGTGGCGGTCGCGGCTCGTGCGGATCGCCTCGGTGCTCGGCGCGATCCTCGCGTGGCAGCTGCTGACCGCCCACGACGTTCGGCTGTGGCTGCGGTTCGACACGCTCCCCACCGTCACCGACGTGGTGTCCGCGTTCGGCACACAGCTGCGGACCGACCTGTTCTACCTCGACCTCGGGCAGTCGCTGATCCGCATCCTCAGCGGATTCGGCCTCGCCACCATAGTCGGGGTCGCCACCGGAATCGCCCTCGGCAGATCGGAACTGTTCGCCGACGTCCTCGGCCCGCTGACCGAACTCGCCCGGCCCATCCCAGCCATCGCAGTGGTACCCGTCGCGATCCTGCTGTTCCCCAGCGACGAGGCGGGCATCGTGTTCATCACGTTCGTCGCCGCGTTCTTCCCGATCATGGTGAGCACCCGGCACGCCGTCCGGGCACTCCCCACGCTGTGGGAGGACTCGGTGCGCACCCTCGGCGGCGGACGCTGGGACGTGCTCGCCCGGGTCGTGCTGCCCGGGATCCTGCCCGGCGTGTTCGGTGGACTGTCGGTCGGGATCGGGGTCGCCTGGATCTGCGTGATCTCCGCCGAGATGATCTCCGGCAGGCTCGGTGTCGGGTACCGCACCTGGCAGGCGTACACGATCGTCGACTACCCCGGTGTCTTCGTCGGCATGATCACCATCGGCATCCTCGGATTTCTCACGTCCGGGGCGGTCGAACTGCTCGGCAGGCGCGTCACCCGCTGGCTGCCACGAGGGGAGCGCGGATGACCGCCGCCGCCGGAACGCCCGTGGCCGAGGGCATGTCGCTGGTTCTCGACGACGTCACCCTTTCCTACACCGGGATACCCGTCATCCGTTCGCTGTCGCTGACCGTGGTGCCCGGCGAGATCCTGGTGCTCACCGGACCCTCGGGGTGCGGCAAGTCCACCGTGCTCCGGGCCCTGGCGGGTCTGCTGCCGCCCGATTCGGGCCGGGTCGTCGCCGACGGCACCGCGGTGACATCGACCTCCCGGGACCGGGCCGTCGTCTTCCAGGACAACGCGCTTCTGCCGTGGCGCACGGTGCGCTCGAACATCGAACTGGCCCTTGCGCTCCGCGGCGAACCCCGCAAGGGGCGCCGCGAGACCGCCGATCGCTGGATCGCCGAGGTGGGTCTGACCGGGTTCGGCGACTACCTGCCGAAGAACCTGTCCGGCGGCATGCGCCAGCGGGTCCAGTTGGCGCGCGGCCTCGCCGGGGCGCCGCGGGCGGTGATGATGGACGAACCGTTCGGCGCCCTCGACACCCAGACCCGCGGCGTCATGCAGCGACTGCTCGTCGACACGTGGAGTACCCACCCGACGACCGTGGTGTTCGTGACCCACGACGTCGACGAGGCGGTGCTGCTCGGCGACCGGGTGGCGGTGCTGGGCCGGGCGGGTGAGCCGCTGCGGGCGCTCGTCGACATCCCGCACCCCCGCGACCGCGACCGCCTCGACCATCCCGGCACCCGTGCCGCCCGCGCCGACGTTCTCGGCGCGCTGAACCACACTCCGGAGACCTGATGGACATCCCCGATCTCGCCGACACCGTCCGCCTCGATTGCGACGTCCTCGTCATCGGCGGCGGCACCGCGGGCACGATGGCGGCGCTGACCGCCGCCGAGAACGGCGCGAACGTGCTCCTGCTCGAGAAGGCGCACGTGCGCCATTCCGGTGCGCTCGCCATGGGAATGGACGGCGTCAACAACGCCGTCATTCCCGGTAAGGCCGAACCCGAGGACTACGTCGCCGAGATCACGCGCGCCAACGACGGAATCGTCAACCAGCGCACCGTGTACCAGACGGCCACCCGCGGTTTCGCGATGGTGCAGCGCCTCGAGAAGTACGGCGTCAAGTTCGAGAAGGACGAGTACGGCGAATACGCGGTCCGCCGCGTGCACCGCTCCGGGTCGTACGTGCTGCCGATGCCCGAGGGCAAGGACCTGAAGAAGGCCCTCTACCGGGTGCTGCGACAGCGGAAGATGCGCGAGAAGATCCGCATCGAGAACCGGCTGATGCCCGTTCGCGTCCTGACGGAGAACGGCCGGGCCGTCGGCGCCGCCGCGCTGAACACCCGCACGGGCGAGTTCGTGGCGGTCGGCGCGAAGGCGGTCATCCTCGCGACGGGCCCGTGCGGCCGGCTGGGGCTGCCGGCGTCGGGGTACCTCTACGGCACGTACGAGAACCCCACCAACGCCGGTGACGGCTACTCGATGGCGTACCACGCGGGCGCCGAACTGAGCGGCATCGAGTGCTTCCAGATCAACCCCCTGATCAAGGACTACAACGGCCCGGCCTGCGCGTACGTCGCGAACCCGTTCGGCGGTTACCAGGTCAACGCCGAGGGGGAGCGGTTCGTCGACTCGGACTACTGGTCCGGGCAGATGATGAGCGAGGTCAAGAGCGAGATCGAATCCGCCCGCGGCCCCATCTATCTCAAGGTCAGCCACCTGCCGGAGGAAACTCTGGGCACACTCGAGTCGATCCTGCACACCACCGAACGCCCCACCCGCGGCACGTTCCACGCGAACCGCGGTCACGACTACCGCAGCCACGACATCGAGATGCACATCTCCGAGATCGGGCTGTGCAGTGGACATTCCGCGTCCGGGGTGTGGGTGGACGAGCACGGCGCCACCACCGTGCCGGGGCTGTACGCCGCCGGCGACCTCGCCTGCGTACCCCACAACTACATGATCGGCGCGTTCGTCTACGGCGACCTCGCCGGATCCCACGCCACCGGCACCCTGCCGGGCGTCGAGGCGCCCACCGCGCTGCCCGCGGAGCAGCTGGCCGCCGCGCACGAGCTGATCTACCGGCCGCTGCGCAACCCGGACGGTCCGCCCCAGCCGCAGGTCGAGTACAAGCTGCGCCGCTTCGTCAACGACTATGTGGCGCCGCCGAAGACGGCGACGAAGTTGTCGATCGCCGTCGAGACGTTCGAGCGGATGGCGGGGGAGATCGCCGGGATGGGCGCGACCACCCCGCACGAGCTGATGCGCTGCGCAGAGGTCACGTTCATCCGGGACTGCGCGGAAATGGCGTCCCGCAGCTCGCTCACCAGAACCGAAAGTCGCTGGGGGCTCTACCACGAACGCGCGGATCTCCCGGAGCAGCGTGACGGCGAATGGGGATACCACCTGAATCTGCGGCGCGGCGAGAACGGCGACATGGAATTCCTCAAGCGGCCCGTCGAACCGTACTTCGTGCCGGTCCCCGGACTCGATTCCCTTCCACCGGTGGACCGGTCGGTCGTCCCGGTGGCGCAGCCGCCGCTGGTCGGGGGCCGGGCGCCGGTGGAGGAACGCTCCCGCATCGCGGCGCCGGCCCGGCAGGAGCCGTCCTCGCCGGCCATCGTCGCGGTCCTGGGACTCGACGCGCCGAGCGTCGCCGAACTCGCACCGTATCTGCAGGACGCCGATCCGCAGGTCCGCGTCACGGCACTGTCGGTGCTGACGGAAGGCACGCCGGAGGGATTCGGGGAAGCGCTGATCGCGGCGCTCGGTGACGGTGCGGTGACGGTGCGCCGCGCCGCCGCCGACGGATTGCGCGAACTCGTCGAGGTGCTGCCGTCCGCCGACGGACTGGCCGGCCATCTGGGGTCCGGTGACGCGGTGGTCCGGGCGGCCGTCGTGGACGTCCTGCGCGCCCTGCACGCCGGTTCGGCTGACCAGTTCCTGGCCGCGCTGTCCGATACCGATCACCACGTCCGGATCGAAGCGGTGCGGGCACTGGTGTCGCTGGACCGGTGGGAGTCGGTGGCCGAGGGAGCGCGCGACGAGAACCGCGAGGTGCGGATCACCGTCGCGCACGGCCTGGCGACCGTCGGACTCGGCGGTGCCGAGACGGTGCGCACACTGGCCGGTGACCGGGATCCGCTGGTGCGCGCCGCCGCGCTCACGGCGTTCGCGAGCCTGGGCTGCCGCGGCGACGACGTCGCACTCGCGACGGCGGCGCTGCGGGAATCGGCCTGGCAGATCCGGCAGGGCGCCGCGCGGGCTCTCGCCGGTGCGGACTCCGACGTCGCGGTGCCCCCGCTGGCGGACGCCCTGACGGACGCGCACCTCGACGTGCGCAAGGCCGCCGTCCTCGCACTCGGCCGGTGGACCGGCGACCGCGGCGCCGTCGATGCCCTCACCGCCGCACTCGGGGACACGGACGCCGACGTGCGGGCCTACGCCCGCCAGGCCCTCGCCGCCGCCGACCACGTCCCGGTCCCCTGAGCACGTGAGTGGCAAAGTGTGCTCGCGCACACTTTGCCACTCACCTGGGGGTCAGACGCTCGCGACGCCCGGCGCCAGGAACCGCTTGCCGTTAACGGCCTCGGACGTGCCGGTGCGGTCCAGGTACGGCGTGATGCCGCCGTTCCAGAAGCCGAACCCGCCGCCGAGGATCAGGCAGAGGTCGATGTCCTCGGCGGCCGCGACGACACCCTCGTCGAGCATGATCTGGATCTCCTCCGCGAACGCGCGCCGCGTCCGCTCGAGGACCTCCGCCGACGTCGACCCCTTGTCGCCCTGCTTCCACAGCGCCGCGACCTCGGGGTCGACGACCTGCTTGCCGTCGGCGCCATAGCTCCACACCGCCGGCTTCTTCGCCTCGACCAGCGCCTCGAGCCCGGGGGAGTTGTGGAACCGCTCCGGGTACGCCGCGGCGAGGGTCTCGCCGGTGTGCAACGCGACCGCGGGACCGACGAGCGCCAGCAGGGTGAACGGGGTCATCGGCATGCCGAGTTCGGCGATGGCGTTGTCGGCCACCTCGAACGGGGTGCCCTCGTCGACCGCGTTCATGACCTCGCCGAGGGTGCGGATCAGGAGCCGGTTGAAGACGAACCCGGGCAGGTCGGCGGAACCGACGGCCGACTTCTTCAGCGCCTTGGCGGTGGCGAATGCCGTTGCCAGGGTGGCGTCGTCGGTCTTCTGGCCCTTGATGACCTCGAGCAGCGGCAGCACGGCGACCGGGTTGAAGAAGTGGAAACCCACCACCCGCTCGGGGTGCAGCAGGTCCGCGGCCATCTCGGTGATCGACAGCGAGGACGTGTTGGTGGCGAGGATGGTCTCGGGGGCGATGTGCTCCTCGAGTTCCGCGAAGATCTTCTTCTTCAGGTCGAGGTTCTCGAATACCGCCTCGATCACGAAGTCGGTGTTCGCGAACGCGGCCTTGTCGAGCGAGCCGGACACGAGACCCTTCAGGCGGTTGGCGGCGTCGGGGGACAGCCTGCCCTTGCCCTGGAGCTTGTCGATCTCGCCGTGGACGTAGCCGACGCCCTTGTCGATGCGCTCCTGGTCGATGTCGGTGAGGACGACCGGCACCTTCAGCTGACGGACGAACAGCATCGCGAGCTGGCTGGCCATCAGGCCGGCACCGACGATGCCGACGCCGGTGACCTTGCGGGCGAGGGACTTGTCGGGTGCGCCGGCGGGCCGCTTGGCCCGCTTGTTCACCAGGTCGAACGCGTACAGGCCCGCGCGGAGCTCGTCGGCGAGCAGCAGGTCGGCGAGCGCCTCGTCCTCGGCGGCGAAGCCCTTGTCGAGTGATGCGGGGTCGGTGAGGTCGGTGGTCCGGGCCAGCTCGAGGAGTTCGACGGCCTTGACCGGTCCGGGTGCGTTGTTCTTGGTCTTGCCCTCGACGATCGCCTTCGCGCGGGCGATCGCCTCGTCCCACCCCTTGCCCCGGTCGATCTCGGGACGCGCGGGGGTGATCTCTCCGGCCAGGACCTGTCCGGCCCAGGCGAACGACTGCTCGAGGAAGTCGGCCGAACCGAACACCGCGTCGACGACGCCGAGTTCGAGGGCCTTCTTCGGGGTGAGCGTCCGGTTCTGGTTCAGCGCGTTCTCGAGGACGACGGTGACGGCGTTCGAGGGGCCGATGAGGTTGGGCAGCAACTGCGTTCCGCCCCAGCCCGGGACCAGTCCCAGGAATGTCTCGGGCAGGCCCAGCGCGCCCGCGCTTTCGGAGGCGGTGCGGTAGTGGCTGTGCAGCGCGACCTCGAGCCCGCCGCCGAGCGCGACGCCGTTGACGAACGCGAACGTCGGCACGGACGACTCGCGCAGCCGGCGGAACACCTTGTGCCCGAGGCGGCCGAGTTCGAGCGCCTGGTCACGGTTCGCGATGCTCGGGACGCCCTTGAGATCCGCCCCGGCGGCGAAGATGAAGGGTTTGCCGGTGATCGCGATCGCGACGGGGTGGGCGGCGAACGCCTCGTCCAGGGCGGCGTCGAGGGCAGCCAGGCCACCCGGGCCGAACGACGACGGCTTGGTGTGGTCGAAACCGTTGTCGAGGGTGATCAGCGCGACCGGGCCCTCGATGCCCGGTACCGCGACGACCTTGGTGTACGCGTTGGTCACGACCTCGTCGGCGAATGCCGTTGCAATGTCGGTCATCTACTTGGCTCCATCGAAGTTCGGGTTCTCCCAGATCACGGTTCCGCCCATACCCAGACCGATGCACATCGTGGTCAGGCCGTAGCGGACGTCGGGGCGCTGGGCGAATTGGCGGGACAGCTGGGTCATCAGGCGGACACCGGAGGACGCGAGGGGGTGGCCGCACGCGATGGCGCCGCCCCACTGGTTGACTCGCGGATCGTCGTCGGCGATGCCGTAGTGCTCGAGGAACGCGAGGACCTGGACGGCGAACGCCTCGTTGATCTCGAACAGGCCGATGTCCTCGATCTTCAGACCGGTACGGGCCAGCAGTTTTTCGGTGGCGGGCACCGGCCCGATGCCCATGACAGCGGGGTCGACGCCCTGGAACGCGAATCCGACCATGCGCATGCCGATCGGCAGCCCGAGTTCGACGGCGGTGTCCTCACCGGCGAGGAGAGCGGCGGTGGCGCCGTCGTTCAGACCGGCCGCGTTGCCCGCGGTGATGCGGCCCGCGGGACGGAACGGCGTCTTCAGCTTCGCGAGGTCCTCGATCGTGGTGCCCGGGCGCGGCGGCTCGTCCTCGGTGGCCAGTCCCCAGCCCGCGGCGGAGCGGGTGGCGACGGGTACGAGGGTGTCGGCGATGAAGCCGGCCTTGCGGGCGGCCTCGTACTTGTTCTGGCTGGCGACGGCGTACGCGTCGGTGCGGTCCTTGGTGATGGTGGGGAACCGGTCGTGGAGGTTCTCGGCCGTGTTGCCCATGACGAGTGCGCTGGGGTCGACGAGGCGATCGGCGAGGAACCGGGGGTTCGGGTCGGCGCCCTCACCCATCGGGTGGTGTCCCATGTGCTCGACGCCGCCGGCGATCACCACGTCGTACTGGCCGAAGCCGATGCCCGAGGCGGTGGTGGTGACGGACGTCATGGCGCCCGCGCACATGCGGTCGATGGCGAAACCGGGAACCGTCTCGGGGAGCCCGGCCAGGATCGCGGCCGTGCGGCCGATGGTGAGGCCCTGGTCGCCCGTCTGCGTGGTCGCGGCGATGGCGACCTCGTCGATGCGTGCGGGGTCGAGCTGCGGGTTGCGGCGAAGCAGCTCACGGATGGTCTTGACGACGAGGTCGTCCGCGCGGGTCTCCGCGTACATGCCCTTGGGGCCGGCCTTGCCGAACGGAGTGCGGATGCCGTCGACGAATACGACGTTGCGTTGAGTTGTGGTGGATGGAGCCACGCGAATTCCTCCTGATGGAGCAGTTTGGTTCCGGATCACGGCCAGGCGTCCGGCCTCCAGACCAGCGTACCCCTCGCGTTACTCGCGGGTAACTTAATGGGTACCTCATCGGGAATTCACGCGCTCACCCCGCGTGTCGGTGCGCAGGGTCAGTCGTCGCCGGCGCCCTTCTGCTCGGCCGCGGCGCGCAGCGCGGTCGCCAGCCGGGGCACCGTCAGCATCCGCTGCCACGGTCGCGCCCCGCCCGCGTCGAGCACCCGGTCGATCGCCGCCTCGGCGCCGTCCTCGGGAACCGACCAGTCCCAGCACAGCCTGCGGACGAGTTCCGGGGTTACCAGGTTTTCCACCGGCACCGACACCTCCGCCCCGAGGGCGGCCAGCGCGGCGCGGGCGGCGGTCAGGCGTTCGGCAGCGTCGGGGTCGTGCCGCGCCCACCGGCTCGCCGGCGGCGGTCCGGTGAACGGCGGGGTCTTCGGGGGTAGTTCGGAGTCCGGTAGCGCCCGCGCATCCTCGAGCGCCTGCAACCAGATCCGGGAATGCCGCCGCTGCCGGGGACCGCCGAACACCGGCAGCGCCCGCAGCGCCTCGATGCTCCGGGGGTCCTTCGTCGCGGCGTCGATGATCGCCGAATCCGGAAGCACCCGGCTGGGGGAGACGTCGCGTTTGCGGGCCAGGTCCTCACGGGCCTGCCACAGCGAGCGCACGGCGGCGAGCTGCCGCTGCGTCTTCAGTGACGTGATGTGCGACGTCCGCCGCCAGCGGTCGGGCTTGGGCCGCGGTGGCCCGGCGAGCCGGATGTGCTCGAATTCCTGTGCCGCCCAATCGCTCTTGCCCTGCTCTCCGAGTTCCGCGGCCATCGCGTTCCGCAACTCGACCAGGACCTCGACGTCGAGGGCCGCGTAGTTCAGCCACGTGTCGGGCAGCGGCCGCTTCGACCAGTCGGCGGCGCCGTGGCCCTTTCGCAGTTCGAAGCCGAGGGTCCGCTCGACGATCGCGGCGAGGCCGACCCGTTCGAACCCGGCGAGGCGCCCCGCGAGTTCGGTGTCGAACAGCGTCGCCGGCGCGAGGCCGATCTCCGCGAGCCCCGGCAGATCCTGGTCGGCGGAGTGCAGGATCCATTCCAGCGGGTTGATCACCTCCGCCAGTGGGGCGAGATCGGCGGCGGTGGGAATCGGGTCGAGGAGCACCGTCCCCGCCCCCTCCCGGCGCAGCTGCACGAGATACGCCCGCGCCGAGTAGCGGAAGCCGGACGCCCGCTCGGCGTCGACCGCCAGCGGCCCGGTGCCCTCGCTCAGCGCGGCCGCGGCCTTCGCGACACCCTCCGCGGTGGTCACCACGTCGGGTACGCCGTCCCGGGGTGCGAGCAGGGGTACTACCTGCCTGCCGGGTTCTTCGGCGGGGACGGGTGACGAGGCGTCGTCGGTGACTTCGGACATGACAGCTGACTCTACGTCTCTTCGGGATTCCCGCAGCGCACCGGCGGGTTCACGGCCGGTTCTCCGCTGCCTCGACGAGCTCGTCCAGGGCGGCCGGAAATGCGTCGACGAGGTCCCAGAGGTGGGGCGCGAGTTCCGGGCAGCTCATCAGGCCGACGTCGAGTTGACCGTTCAGCGACATCACCGTCACGTTGAGCCCCGCGCCGTGGAAGATCGGGCCCAGCGGATACATCGCCCGGATCAGGGCGCCCAGGAAGTACAGCGGGACCGCAGGCCCCGGCACATTGGAGATCACCAGGTTGTGGACCACCGGATGCCGTTCCGCCAGGCCGAGGGTCGAGTAGAGGCGCATCGCGGTGCCGAACACGGCCTGGCCGGCGAACTGGGACCAGTCCTGGAGCAGGCTCGCGCCGAGGGTCTCGTTGTGTTCCTTGGACGTCGAGTTGTGCTCGCCGATCGCCAGCAGGCGTTCGGCGGGGTCCTCGATCTGGGTGCCGAGTTGAGTGAACATCCCGGACACCTGGTTGGTGCCGGGCCGGTCCGATTTCCCGTGGACCGAGACCGGGACGATCGCGACCAGCGACTTGTCGGGCAGTTCCCTGCGGTTCTGCAGGTACTTCCGCAGGGCGCCCGAGCACAGGGCGAGGACGACGTCGTTGACCGTGACGTCGAACGCGTTCTTGACCGTCTTGACCTTCGCCAGGTCGAGTTGGGTGAACGCGAGATTGCGGTGACTGGTCAGCGTGCCGTTGAGGGACGTGCGCGGTGCGGTGAACGGCGCCGGCATCGCCTCGCCGCGCCGGGCCCGGCCGATCCAGCGGGGCAGCAGCGTCAGGCTCTGCGGGACGATCCTCAGCAGTTTCGCGGGCCGGGAGGCGACCGCGAGCAGCCCGCCCACGGCGATGTCGAGCGTGCTCGCCTGCCCCGCGCTCTCGGCGGAGTCGTCGCGCTCGGGGCGCGGGGCGTCCGGTTCGAGGCCGCACAGCTGGGCCATCATGTTCGCGCCGGTGATCCCGTCGACGCCGGCGTGGTGCATCTTCGACATCACGGCGACCGCACCGTCCTCGAGGCCCTCGATCACCCACATCTCCCACAGCGGCCGGGCGCGGTCGAGGGGAATGCCCGCGATGTCGCCGCACAGTTCGGCCAACTCGTCGCGCCCGCCGGGGGCGGGAAGAGCCACGCGGTGGCAGTGCCGGTCGATGTCGAAGTCGGTGTCCTCGACCCATACCGGGTGGTCGAGGTTGAACCGGGAGTCCTGCAGCTTGCGCCGGAACGAGGGAATCGCCTCGGTGCGGGCGCCGAGTTCGGCCCTGAACCCGGCGAACGTGTAGCCGCCCGGAATCGTCGAGACGTCGAGAACGATGACTCCGCAGACGTGGAGGAGTTGCGTCGACGTTTCGAGATAGAGAAAGGACGCGTCGAGACCGCTGAGTCGCTGCATGAACCAATACTAGAACACGTTCTAGAAGGTGGTGCACCGAATCGCGGAACGACGAGGTCCGCGCGACAGCGAACCGGGGAGACGCCGCTCCGGATCGTTCTCGATTCGCCTGCGTGGGAACGGGGCGGGCAACCGGTCCATTAGAACATGTTCTACGGTTGGAGGTATGACCCGAGGCTTCGTTCTCCGGCAGGCCGTCGGCGCCGCACTCGCCGCCAACGCCCTGCGTCCCCTGCCCGGTGCGCCCACCTCGGTGGTCGCCTTCTTCTCGGGGTGGCTCACCACCGAACTCGCACCCCACCTCCTCGCCGTGACCGCCGCCGACGCGGCCCAGCACGCCGCCCGTCGCGGAACGCGGACCCGCAGCGACCGCGTCGGTCTCGCGCTGGCCGCCGCCACCGCCGCCGGGCTCGCCGCCGTCATCGCCACCGGCCGGGGCGCCGGAGCCGAAGCGGAATCCGCGCTCGTCGAGACGCTCGGCGAGAACTACACCGACCGCGACAACGCCATCGACCACCCGGGGCGACCCGTGTGGCGGCAACTCCTCAACCCGTTCTGGATGCGGAACAAGGCCGTCACCCGGGTCCGCAACCTCGCGTACGGACCGGGCGGGCGCCGGGCCCGCCTCGACATCTACCACCGGCAGGATCGGCCGTCGACGAGCCCGGTCCTCCTCCAGATCCACGGCGGCGGCTGGGTGATCGGGAACAAGGATCAACAGGGTCTGCCGCTGATGCTCGAGATGGCATCCCGGGGATGGGTGTGCGCGGCCGTCAACTACCCGCTGTCGCCGAAGGCGAAGTGGCCGGAACACCTCGTAGCGATCAAGCAGGCCCTGGCCTGGCTCCGGGAGCACGTCGAGGAATACGGCGGCAACCCCGACTTCATCGCCGTCACCGGCGGTTCCGCGGGCGGCCACCTCGCCGCCATGGTCGGACTCACCGCGAACGACAGTCGGCTGCAGCCCGGATTCGAGGACGTGGACACGTCGGTCCAGGCGTGTGTCCCGTACTACGGCGTCTACGACATCGCCGGCGACACCGGAATCAAGGCGGTCCTCCAGCGCGTGCACTCCGGACTGATGCCGATGGTGCTCGGTAGGAACGCCGTGTTCCCTGACGACTACCGGGCCGCGTCGCCGCTCGCGCACCTCCGGGCGGACGCGCCACCGTTCTTCGTGATCCACGGGACGAGCGATTCGCTCATTCCCGTCGCCGAGGCGCGGGTCTTCGTCGACGAACTGCGGCAGGTGTCCGAGAACCCCGTCGTCTACGCGGAACTGAAGGGCGCGCAGCATGCGTTCGACGTGTTCCCCTCGATCCGCAGCATCTCCGTGACGCAGGCGGTCGGGCGGTTCCTGGAATGGTCGCGCAGCGCCACCACCGACGTCCCCGCGGCGGGCACGGAATCGGCCTGACTACTTGCCGCCGAGGGTCTTCAGCTGCGCGACCCCGGCGGGCGGCAGGCCCGCGGCGTACGCCAGCACCTCGCAGAACGCCTCGACGTGCGTGGCCAGTTCGACCGACGTCGCCGTCCACGACGCGCGCAGTTCCAGCTGATGCGCGTGCGGGGGACCGGCGATGTCGCCGTACCGCACCGACGTCGTCGCGGTGACCGTCCCGCCGAGCGCGTTGAGGGGTTCGTGACGTGACTCCAGAGCGTCGACGAGCCAGCTCCATGCCACTTCGGGAAGCAGCGGGTCGGACGCCACGGCCGCGTCGAGGTCGGCCTGAATGTAGGCGACCAGCCGCATCGTGCCGTTCCAGGCCTCGTCACCCTCGGGGTCGAACAGGAGGATCAACCTGCCGAACGCGTCGCCCTCGCTCTGTTCGGCGACGACCCCGGTGTCCTCGTGCACGACCTCGGCGCCGACGGCGTAGCTGAACGGCGCGAGTCGTTGCGGAGGCCGGATGGGGCCCACCTCGATGTCCGCACGGACCTGCGCGGAATTCATCGCTTCGACGGCGGCGCGGAACTCGGCCGGTTCGGCGGGCGATCCCGAAGTCGTCACAGCCCGGGACGTTAGACCCGGACCCTCGTTTCTCGTCGGAGGCGCGCCGAGCAGGGCCGATCGGCGGCGGAGCCGCGGCATGGCAGCATGAGAGCTGCCGAAATTCGAGCAGGCAGAGAGCGCGAGGACCGATGAGCGGGTTGGAAAGCACCAATGCAGGCATGAGCGAACGGGCGACGTACGCCGCGAGGCGGGTGCTCCCCGACGCACCCCTCCTGGCGGCCGCCGAAGGGCGCGCTCCCGGCCGGCGCCCGGTGTGGTTCATGCGGCAGGCGGGCCGCTCGCTTCCCGAGTACCGCGAGATCCGGTCGGGGATCGGCATGCTGGAGTCGTGCTTCGATCCGGCTCTGGTCTGCGAGATCACCATGCAGCCCGTGCGCAGGCACGGCGTCGACGCGGCGATCCTGTTCTCCGACATCGTGGTGCCGCTCAAGGCCGCCGGCATCGATCTCGACATCGTGGCCGGCACCGGTCCCGTCGTCGCGAATCCGGTCCGGTCGATCGCGGACGTCGCCGCCCTGCCCCGCCTCGTACCCGAGGAGGTCGGCGCGGTCGCGCAGGCCGTGCAGCTGCTCACCGCGGAACTCGGTTCGACGCCGCTGATCGGTTTCGCCGGTGCCCCGTTCACCCTCGCCTCGTACCTGGTCGAGGGCGGCCCGAGCCGCAACCACGAGCGCACGAAGGCGCTCATGCACTCCGACCCCAAGACGTGGCACGCGCTGCTCGGCACCCTCGCCGACACGACCATCACGTTCCTGCAGGCGCAGCTGCGTGCCGGCGTCGACGCGATCCAGCTGTTCGACTCGTGGGCGGGCGCGCTGTCGCTGGCCGAGTACCGGGAATTCGTGCTGCCCCACTCCGAGCGGGTGTTCGCGGAAGTGGAGAGCGCGAAGGTGCCGCGGATCCACTTCGGTGTCGGAACCGGTGAACTGCTCGGCGCGATGGGCGAGGCCGGCGCCGACGTCGTCGGCGTCGACTGGCGCATCCCCCTGGACGTCGCGGCGCGCCGGGTCGGCCCGGGCAAGGCGCTGCAGGGAAACCTCGACCCCGCGGTGCTGTTCGCGGGATCGGCGGCCGTCGAGAAGCAGGTGCGCCGCATCACCGCGGAGGCCGACGCCGCCCTCGCCGCAGGCGCCACGGGACACATCTTCAACCTCGGGCACGGCGTCCTGCCCGACACCGACCCGGGCGCGCTGACCGCGCTGGTCGAGTTGGTGCACTCCCTGTGACCGGGTCGTCGCCGAACGTTCTCGTCGTCGGCGGCGGCATATCCGGACTCGTGGCCGCGTACCGGCTGCGGCAACGGCTCGGCGCCGGTGCCCGGATCGTCGTCGCCGACGGCGCGCAGCGGCTCGGGGGCAAGCTGCGCACGGTGGACCTCGCCGGGGAGCCCGTCGACGTCGGGGCGGAAGCCTTCATCGCGCGGCGCCCGGAACTGCCTGCCCTGCTCGGGGAACTCGGTCTCGCCGACCAGCTCGTGCACCCGGCGGGACTGCGTCCGCTCATCTGGTCCGAGGACGCACTGCACCCGCTGCCGTCGAACACGCTGATGGGGATCCCCGCCGACGCCGACAGCCTGCGCGGTCTCGTCGACGACCGGACCCTCGCCCGGGTGGCGGGGGAGCGGGCGGTGCCGCTCGACTGGACACCGGGCGCCGACGTCGCCGTCGGTGCGCTGGTCGGTGACCGGTTCGGCGCGCAGGTGGTTCAGCGGTCGGTGGATCCGCTTCTCGGCGGGGTCTATTCGGGGCTGGCGGACACCATCGGTGTCCGCGCCGCCGTCCCCACCCTCGCGGCGGCCCTCGACCGCGGCGCCACGAGCCTGTCCGCCGCCGTGGCGGAGGCACTGCCTCCTCCCGCCGCAGGACCGGTATTCGGGGCGCTGCGCGACGGCTACGGCGTCCTGCTGCGCGCGCTCACGGACGCCGCGGGCGCGGAGATCGTGCACGAGCGGATCCGGGACCTCGGCCGCGACGGCGAAAGCTGGTCGGCGGACCCGGTGGGCCGGGTGGACGGCGTGGTGCTCGCCGTGCCCGCCCCGCAGCTCGCCGAACTGCTCGCCGGCATCGCCCCCCGCGCGTCGGCGGCCGCCGCCGACATCCCGCTGGCCTCCTCGGCCGTCGTCGCGCTGGCCCTGCCCGCGGGCACCGACGTCCCCCAGAACTCCGGGATCCTCGTCGCCACCGACACCTCGCTCGGCGCGAAGGCGTTCACCCTGTCGAGCCGCAAGTGGCCGCACCTCGCCGAGCGGGAGGTCACTCTCGTGCGCGCATCGTTCGGACGGTTCGGCGACGCCGCCGTCGTCGACGCACCCGACGACGAGCTGATCGCCGCGGCCCGGCGCGACCTCGCGACCGTCACCGGGGTGGCCGCGGAACCCGTCGCCGCGCACGTGCAGCGCTGGCACGGCGGACTGCCGCAGTACGGTCCCGGCCACCTCGAGCGGGTGGCGGAGATCGAGCAGGAAGTCGCAGGTCTGGACGGTGTCGAGGTGTCGGGGGCGCTCCTGCGCGGGGTGGGTGTACCCGCCTGTGTGGCCGCTGCGACGACGGCGGCTGCACGGCTCGCCGGGCGAGTGGCACGATAGACCCATGGCACGCCTCGACTTCGACGCATTGAACTCTGAAATCCGCTACCTCATGTTCTCGGTGTTCCAGGTGGAACCCGGTGTACTCGGGGACGACCGGGAAGCTGTGATCAAGGAGGCACGGATCTTCTTCGAAGGCCAGGCCGAGAAGGGTGTCGTGGTGCGCGGGCTCTACGACGTGGCGGGACTGCGCGCCGACGCCGACTTCATGATCTGGACGCACTCGGCGAGCATCGAGGCCCTGCAGGCCACGTACGCCGACTTCCGCCGCACCACCGCCCTGGGCCGCGCGAGCAAGCCCGTGTGGAGCAACGTCGCGTGCCACCGCCCGGCCGAGTTCAACAAGAGCCACATCCCGGCGTTCCTGGCCGGCGAGGATCCGGGCAACTACATCTGCGTGTACCCGTTCGTCCGCTCCTACGAGTGGTACCTGCTGCCCGACGACGAGCGCCGGAAGATGCTCGCCGACCACGGCATGGCGGCCCGCACCTACAAGGACGTGCGCGCCAACACCGTGCCCGCGTTCGCGCTCGGCGACTACGAGTGGATCCTCGCGTTCGAGGCGCCCGAGCTGTACCGCATCGTCGACCTCATGCGCGACCTGCGCGCCACCGAGGCCCGGCTGCACGTCCGCGAGGAGGTGCCGTTCTTCACCGGCCCGCGGGTGGATGTGGAGAAGCTCGTCGCGGCTCTGCCGTGATCTGACGCACGACCGATGAGTGACGCCGACGGGGCCCGCACCGCGCAGCCCCGCTACCAGCACATGTCGCACTGGGGCATGTTCGAGGCCGAGGTCGCCGACGGCGACGTCGTGGCCGCGCACCCCTACACCGGTGACGCCGACCCGTCACCGGTGCTGGGCAACCTCGCCGGGTCGGTCCGCACCAAGGCGCGGATCACCGGTCCGGTGGTGCGCCGGGGGTGGCTCGAGCACGGCCCGGGACCGAGCAGTTCCCGCGGTTCCGACGAGTTCGTGCCGGTGGACTGGGAGGAGCTGACCCAGCGACTGGCGAACGAGTTGCGCAGGGTGGTCGACACCCACGGCAACAGCGCGATCTACGGCGGTTCCTACGGGTGGGCCAGCGCGGGGCGGTTCCATCACGCGCAGAGCCAGGTCCACCGGTTCCTGAACACCCTCGGCGGCTACACCCGTTCGGTGCACAGCTACTCCCTGGGCGCGACGGGCGTCGTCATGCCCCGGGTGGTGGGCACGCACTGGAAGATGTTCGCCCGCTCCACGTCCTGGAAGCTCATCGCCGAGCACACCGACCTCATGGTGTGCTTCGGCGGCGTCCCCCTCAAGAACACCGGCGTCAATCACGGCGGCACCAGCGACCACCCCACCCGCGACGCCCTCGACGCCCTCCGGCGACGCGGCGGATCCGTCGTGTCGTTCAGTCCGCTGAGCGACGACATGCACGGCGTCGCCGAACGGCACGCGCCGGTGCCCGGCACGGATGTCGCGATCATGCTCGCCCTCGCGTACGTTCTCGCGACGGAAGGCCTGCACGACACGGCATTCCTCGGCAGCCACTGCGTCGGCTACGACCGCTTCGAGGACTACCTCCTCGGACGCTCCGACGGCGTGCCGAAGTCGCCGGCGTGGGCGGAGCAGATCTCCGGCATCGCCGCCCCGGATCTGGTGGCCCTCGCCCGGCGGATGGCGGCGGGCCGGACGATCGTGACCGTCACCTGGTCGCTGCAGCGGGTCCGGCACGGCGAGCAGGCCCCGTGGATGGGAGTCACCCTCGCCGCGATGCTGGGCCAGATCGGTCTTCCCGGTGGGGGTTTCGGTCACGGCTACGGTTCCATGAACGAGCCCGGACTCGCCCCGGTCCCGTACCCGCTGCCGACGCTTCCCCAGGGACTGAACCCGGTCCGCGACTTCATCCCCGTGGCCGCGGTCTCGGACATGCTGTTGAACCCGGGCGCCCCGTTCGACTACGACGGTCAGCGCCTGACGTACCCGGACATCAAGATGCTGTACTGGGCGGGCGGCAACCCCTTCCACCACCATCAGGACATTCCGCGTCTGCGACGCGCGCTGGCCCGGCCCGACACGATCGTGGTCCACGACCCCTACTGGACGCCGATGGCGCGGCACGCCGACATCGTCGTCCCGTCCACCACGTCGCTCGAGCGGGCCGACATCAGCTGCACCCGCAACGACCCGCTGCTCGTCGCCATGCACGCCGCGGTGACACCGTACGCCGACGCGCAGGACGACTACGACACGTTCGCCGCCGTCGCCCGGAAGCTGGGTGTCGGCGAGAAGTTCACCGAGGGCCGCACGTCCGGGCAGTGGCTCGAGCACCTGTACGGGCAGTGGCGTGACTTCGTCCGCGCCGACGGCGGACCGGCGCCGAGTTTCGACGACTTCTGGACGCAGGGCCACGTGCGCATGCGGACCGAGGACGACCTGATCCTGTTCGGCGACTTCCGGGCGGATCCGGCGAAGTTCCCGCTCGGCACCCCGAGCGGCCGGATCGAGATCTTCTCCGAGGACATCGACGGATTCGGCTACGACGACTGCGCCGGACACCCCCGCTGGTACGAGCCGGAGGAGTGGCTCGGCGGCCCGCGGGCCCGGCAGTTCCCGCTGCATCTGATCGCCAACCAGCCGCGCACCCGCCTGCACAGCCAACTCGATCACGGCGGCACCAGCCAGAAGTCGAAGATCCACGGCCGCGAACCGCTGCGCATCCATCCGGACGACGCCGCCGACCGCGGACTGAGCGGCGGCGACGTCGTCCGCGTGTTCAACGACCGGGGCGCGTGCCTCGCCGGTGTGGTGGTGGACGAGGGTGTCCGCCGCGCGGTGGTGCAGCTGTCGACGGGCGCCTGGTACGACCCGCTCGACGCCACCGACCCGGATTCGCTCTGCGTGCACGGAAACCCGAACGTGCTGACCCCGGACGTGGGCACGTCGGCACTGGCCCACGGCTGCACGGGCCAGCACGTGCTCGTGCAGATCGAACGCTACGACGGCGAGCTGCCACCGATCCGGGCGTTCGATCCGCCCGCGATCATTCCCCGGCCGGTTCCAGGGTCAGCGAGATCGAGTTGATGCAGTACCGCTGATCGGTGGGGGTGGGGTAGCCCTCGCCCTCGAAGACGTGGCCGAGGTGGCTGTGGCACGTCGCGCAGACCACCTCGACGCGGCGCATGCCCAGCGAGGTGTCCTCGCGGAGGATGACGGCGTCCGAGTCGGACGGGTCGAAGAACGACGGCCACCCGCAGTGCGATTCGAACTTCTCACTGCTGCGGAACAGTTCGGCGCCACAGGCCCGGCAATGGTAGACGCCTTCCGTCTTCGTGTCGGTGTACTCGCCGACGAACGGGCGCTCGGTGCCGGCCTGGCGCAGCACCGCGTACTCCTCGGGAGTCAGTTTCTCGCGCCACTCGCTGTCGGAGAGAGCAACCTTCGGGGCGGACTGCGTGGGATCCTGCTGCTGCGAACTCATGGCTCCACGCTAATACGTTTCGCCGGTTCCGGCCGTGAGGCCGAGGCGTGGGACGCGGCTACGTCTTGGCAGCGGCCGACTCGACCTGCGGCTGCTCGTCCGGCTCCGGCTCCCGCGGAGTCTCGGGGGTCTTCTCGCCCGGTTCGAGCAGGAACGCCGGATCGATGCCCCGGTCGAGGCGGCCTTCGCGGCGCGCCGTGACGTAGCGGACGGTGAGCACGCCGAAGATCACGAGGAGCATCAGACTCCACCCCAGCGTGGTCTTCATGTACTCGGCGGTCCGGCCGGCTTCGATGAACCGGCTCGACAGCCAGCTGTCATAGCTCATGAAGCCGTACACGGCCAGCCACGCCGGCCAGTTCCGCATCACCGAATTCTTCAGCACCACCGACATCAGGAGCGGGAACAGCATCATCGAGTAGTACATCTGGCCCAGCGAGCCGAGCAGCCACGACGCCGTCAGCAGAACCCCGGACGTGGTGACGACGAAGAACAGTTCGTCGTGGCGGTAGAAGCGGTGGAGCAGCCACAGGGACGAGAGCACGATGGCCGCGAAGACGCCGCGCAGCGCCCAGATCATGCCGGTGGGCAGGCCGTAGTACTTGCCGTTGCCGACGATCGCGCTGTTGAAGTAGTCGCGCGACTCCATCAGGTACGGCACCGTGTGGTGCACGAAGTCCATCGGGTCCGCGGACAGCGGCCACGCCACGGCGGTGAGGATCAGGGGGATGCCGATCGCGGTGACGAACACCTTCCACTGCCCGCGCACCAGAGGCAGCAGCAGGAGTGGGGCGAGGATCGGTTTGACCGCGAACGTCAACCCGATGGCGACGCCGGACCACAGGTCCCTGCGCTTCATGAGCAGCACCAGGAACGCGATCTCGCCGAGCAGGACGAGGCCGTTGATGTTCGTGAAGACCAGGGTGTTGGTGACGGTCTCGGACGAGAACGTGGCGAGCAGCAGTATCGGGGCCGCGATGGAGTTCAATCCCAGGCCGAACAGCCGCAGCAGCAGGTACAGGGCGATCACGATGGCGATCGCGTTGGCGATGATGAACAGCCAGCGGGACTTCTCGGGGTCGATCACCGCGATCGGCGCCATCAGCAGCGTCCCGGACGGCGGATACAGGTAGTGCGGATCGACCCAGTCGAAGTTGGCGGTGTAGACGGGACGCCCGTTGAGGAAGGCCAGCGCAGCGTTGTACACCGGCCGGAAGTCGTCGGTGATGTACCCGTTGACCGCCTTGACGACCACTCGATGCAGCACGGTCATGACGGCGATCGGCCACAGCGCGAAGTTGATTACCTCGTTGGCAGTCCGCCCGGTGCGCGGTTCGAGTTGTCGAAGGAACACCACGGCACGGTACACCGAGAAGCCCTGACGTGCGGTCACGCACCCCCTGCGGGTGTCGGGCGGAACACCTCCGCTAGGCGGGGCAGGCGCTGCCGTCCGGCGGCAGCACCCCGTCCGTGACGTAGGTGACGATCGACTTCTGCGCGCAGTCCGAATGGGTGGCGGGATGGCCGCTGCCGTGCCACGTCAGCGTCGCCGTCGCGGCGCCCGCGCTCGACACGGCACCCGTCACCGTCCCCACCCCGGCGTTCCCGACGACCGGGTCCGCGGTGCCACTGAGCACCAGGACCGGCAGTGTCAGCTCGCCGGGCAGAGCGGGTGGCGCGGTCGCGGGCCAGGAGGTGCACGTGAGCAGCCCGACGGCGGCGTTCGGGCCGAACAGCGGGAAGCGTTCGCCCCACAGCTTCTGCAGTTCCCGGACCCGGTCGGGTGCGGGCCACTGCTGGCCGTCCGTGCAGCGGGTGATGAACTGGCCGTCACTCTCGTAGGCGGCCTCGGCCTTCGCGACCGCCGCGAGGATCGGCGCCGTGTTCCCGGCGAGGGCGGCGGACACCGCATCCGACAGGGCGCGGACGCGGCCCTGCTGGTCACCGCCTGCCGCGGCGAGCGACCCGGACACCGCGGTGAGCAGTGCGTTCGCGGAGACCTGCGGGATCTGGCCGTTCGCGGCGCGGGTGACGGCGTCCGTCATCGCGGCGCGGGGATCGGCGCCGAGGGAGCAGTTCAGGGCCGTGCACTGGCGGGCGAACGCATCGAACGCCGCCTCCTGACCCGCGACCTGCTGCTCGGTGACGGTCGCGGCGTCGACCGTGGTGACCGCGGGGGAGTCGAGGACGAGCCGGCCGACCCGGCCGGGGTACTTGGCGGCGTAGCTGAGCGCGACGGCGCTGCCGTTGCCGGTGGCGAGGATCCCCAGCGCGTCGACGTCCCAGGTGCGGCGCAGTTCCTCGATGTCGTCGGCGGCGTGGGTGCTGTCGAACGCGAGTTCCTGCGGCTGCAGGTAGTCGGTGCACGCGATCGTGGCGTCGCGGCCCAGCGCGGTCACCTTGTCGACCTGGTCGCCCGTCCCCGGGTCGAAGTGCCCGAGATTCGCGAGGCTGCTGCGGAGCTCCGGGGTGAGGCATTCGATCTCCTGCGAGGCGGCGATCCCGCGGCGGTCCACCGCGACCACCGGACGCGTCGACAACAGCGACGTCAGACCGCCGGTGCTGAGCGCTGCGAGCGTCGCGCTCGACGACCGGTCCGATCCCGAGGTGAGCACGAGCGGGGCCGCGTTCTCGGGGGTGTCGGCGAGCCGCGCCCGCATCGCACCCATCGTGAAGGTCCCGGGCAGGGTGCCGCTCTCGTCGACGGCCGCCTCGTAGGAGCCGCATTCGAAGATGAGCCCGGCGGGGGGTGTCGTGCCCGGGTCCAGGGCTCCGAGCGTGCTCTGGGTGCAGTCGGTCCACGCCAGGTCGTTCTTCGGGGTCTGCAACACGGGCGGGGGAGCGTCGGGGTTCTCGGTCTCGGTCGCGGTGGGTTCGCTGCCGCCACCCTCTCGCTCGACTGCCACGTGCGGGCGGTTGGACGGTCCGGCTCCGCACGCGGTGCACACCACGAGAACCATTGCGAGCAACACCGATCTGCGCATGGCGACCACCCTGCCAGGTTCCCCTACGGGCGGGGCAGCCGCACCCATCGGGTGAGGACGGTGCCATCGGTGTCGGTCAGGATGTGCGCGGGAGTCATCGCGGTGATCCGGGCACCGGGTGCGGTGGCGACGCGACCGGCGGTTCCGCTGGCGAGCACCGGCGCCGTGGTCAGGCAGACCTCGTCGACGGAGTCGTCCGCGATCAGCTGCCCGAACAGGCTCGGGCCGCCCTCGCAGAGCACCCGGCGCAGTCCGAGGTCGTCCAGCGCCGCGATCAGTCCTTCACTGGTGATCTGCACCTCGCCGGCCGTGACGATCCGGGCGCCCGCGGCGGCGAGGTCGCGGATCCGCGCCGGGTCCGCGTCCGCGCACGTGACGACGATCGGTGCCACCTCGGTGTCCGTGAACAGGCGCGCGTGCGGGTCGAGGTGGGCGCGGGCGGACACGACGGCGATCGGCGGGACCTCCGGCATCCCCGATGCCACGCGGCGTCCCCTGCCCTCCGCACCGATGCGCGCCCCGCCGTAGTTCTCGGCCCGCACGGTTCCGGCCCCGACCAGCACGACGTCGGCCAGCTCCCGCAGCGTCTCGAAGACCAGCGCGTCCGCGGGGGTGCCCAGCGCTCCGCTGACCCCGTCGACGGAGACGGCGCCGTCGATGCTGCTCACGAAGTTGACGCGGATCCACGGCCGCGGCGTCTCCGCCGGATACGCGTACAACGCACGCAGCGAGTTCGCGGTCGATTCGCTGGACTCCTCCTCGGCGGGCGGACTGTCCGGTGTGAAAAATGTCGCAATATGTACACGGTGCATGTTGGTGATCTCAACACGTGGATACCCTGCTTGTATGCATGCACGTCTTGTCGATCGCAGCCCCGTGGTCCCCGCTGATCAGTTGGTAGCTCAGATGGTGCCCCCGGCCATGTTCGACGAGGTGAGCTTCGCGTCGTACATTCCCGATCCCGCAGAACCCAGCCAGGCCGTCGCGGTCCAGAAGGCCGAGGAGTTCGCGAAGAAGGTCGTGAAGATCCGCAGCGGCGGCCGACGCGGTCTGTTCGGGAAGAAGACACCGGCCACCGGTGCCGGTCTCTACCTCGACGGCGGCTTCGGCGTCGGCAAGACCCACCTCCTGGCCTCGATCTTCCACAGCGTCCCGTCGCCCAAGGCGTTCGGCACGTTCGTGGAGTTGACGCACGTCGTCGGCGCCCTCGGCTTCAACAAGGCCGTCGAGCAGCTGTCCGACCACAGCGTCCTGTGCATCGACGAATTCGAACTCGACGACCCGGGCGACACCATGCTGGTCTCCCGTCTGCTGTCGGAGTTGTCGGCGCGCGGCGTGTCCATCGTGGCGACGTCGAACACGCTGCCCGGCCAGCTCGGTGAAGGACGATTCGCCGCACAGGACTTCCTGCGGGAGATCAAGAAGCTCGGCTCCATCTTCGAGACGATCCGCGTCGACGGACCCGACTACCGCCACCGCGACCTGCCGCCCGCCCCGGACCCGATCTCCTCGGCGGAGCTCGCCGAGCGCGCCGACAGCATCCCGGGTTCCACGCTCGACGACTTCGACGAGCTGTGCAAGCACCTGAGCACGCTGCACCCGTCCCGCTACAACAAGCTGGTCGAGGGCATTCCGGCCGTGTTCCTGGACGGCGTCCACCCCGCCGAGGACCAGTCGGTCGCGCTGCGCCTGGTGGTGCTGGCCGACCGTCTGTACGACGCGAGCATCCCGGTCACCTCGTCGGGGGCCAAGCTCGACGCGATCTTCACCCCCGAGATGCTGGCCGGTGGATACCGGAAGAAGTACCTGCGTGCCACGTCGCGACTGCTCGCGCTGTCGCGCTTCGAGGTCGCCGCGAGCTGACCCGGCCCGCTACAGCGCCCGCTGCATCACGAAATCGTGGTGCAGCTGGGTGCCCACCGGGAACGTCTTCGTTCCGACCTTCGTGAATCCGTGTTTCGCGTAGAAGCGCTGCGCCCGCACGTTCTCCTGGTTGACCCCCAGCCACAGTCCGGCACATCTGGCGGCGTGGGCGCGTTCGACGATCGCCGCCATCAGAGCAGACGCGACACCGGTTCCGTGATTGCCGGGCAGCACGTAGAGCTTGCTGATCTCGGTGGTCGGCCGCAGGGTCACGACCCTGCCGACGTCCGGGTCGGCGGGTTCCCCGTCGATCAGCATCGCGTATCCGACGATCGCCCCGCCGTGCGTGACCTTGAGAACGGTCCGGTCGGGGTCGGTGAGGTACTCGGAGAACCGTTCGGCGGACAGCACGTCGTCGATGAACGTGGCGATGTCGTCCTGCGTCGCCCCGGGTGGGCACGCGAGAGGGAACGTCGCCGCGGCGACGTCGGCAATCGCTTCGGAATCCCAGATTCCCGCCGGGTCGATTTCGACAGTCACAGCTGATCCACCGCGTCCTTCGCTGTCGGAGGTGTCATCCCCGTACTGTCCCGCAGCCGGCCGATCGCCGCAACGGTCCGGACCCGGTCCGGGAGGCACGTCACCTTGTGACGGGTGGCGTCGTCGAGTCGCATGACCCCAGTAGAACATCTGCCGTCGGTCACGATCGGGAGCGCACTCGGTTTGCTCGTCGTGGTCGTGCTCCCCGCACCCGCGCTACGACCATCACGACGACCGCCACACCGGCGACCGACCGCAGAACCGCACGGACGACGGCGATCTCGCCGTACTTGCAGTGCCGCTCTGCTGGAGAATCGGCGGGCCGGGTGCTCGGCGAGGATGCTTCCCGCCCCGGAGCTGAGGACACCGACGCGACGGCGGCCACGATGACCGTGTCGTCGAACCCGAATCGGCCTTGTACTGCGGTAGCGGGGTGAGGACGCGGCCCGTGGGCGCCCGGAACAAGACTGAGCCCCAGCCTTGGATGGGGGGTCATGGCTGGGGCTCATTGCCATCGGGGGGGTGGATGGCAAGTTCGACGATACATGAGGAATTCCTCACGTTCCAGAAGCGGCGGTAACGATTTCGTCACCCGCCCGCCGCTCCCGCGCGCGCCGGGGGTTGTCTCGGCGGACGGTTGTCGCTTACAGTGTCCTCCATGCAGCGCATCCTCGTAGTTCTCCGCCGTAGCGGGGTCTGATACGGACCGACCCCTCGCTGCGGGTCGTTGAGCTACGCGTTGGTCCTCCCTTCTTTCAGGAAGACCACGACAATGAGCGCCAGCAATTCTTTCGCTTCATCTTTTCCCTCGTCGGCACCGGCCGCCGACCCGTTCGCCGCGCGCCACGGCAAGTCGCTGCCGGCGGACCTCCGCAGCGAGGCTGCCGGGATGACCTGGAACGCGTTCGACGCCGTGTATGCACCGTCCAACGGGCCGTTCCGTCTGGGCAGCTGGTCGGAAACGAAGACCGGACCCGGAATGTGGGATTTCGAGGCCACTCTCGGCATCGGCGAATCGATCTGCAAGACCGGTGCGAGCGCGCCCGGTCCGGTGGCCGCCATGACCTCGATGCTGTTCGATGCGGGCTGCGCGATGGAGATCCTGTCTTTCCACCAGCACGAGATCGGGCACCGCACGGTGACATTCCTGCTCTGTGAGAGCGCCGGCATCCGGCTCTGGGCGATGGGAATCGGCGAGTCCCGCACGGAATCGACTCTGCGCGCGATGATCTCCGGCGCCAACCGGCTCCGGCCCGCCTGACGGACAACGGCGTGCGGCCCCGGTCGATGACCGGGGCCGCACGCCTGAACTTTTTCGGTTGAACGCGAAATGGTGCGCGATACTGGGATTGAACCAGTGACCTCTTCCGTGTCAGGGAAGCGCTCTCCCGCTGAGCTAATCGCGCGGGACGGAAAAAAGAGAGCGGACGACGGGATTCGAACCCGCGACCCCAACCTTGGCAAGGTTGTGCGCTACCAGCTGCGCCACGTCCGCATTCGTGAAAGCCCCTGCCGGGGCCGTCACTGTCGAGCAAGTCAAACATCTAACAGTCGAGCATCTATCTCGGTGCGCGATACTGGGATTGAACCAGTGACCTCTTCCGTGTCAGGGAAGCGCTCTCCCGCTGAGCTAATCGCGCGAGGTGGAGACGGGAATCGAACCCGTGTGCACGGCTTTGCAGGCCGTTGCCTCACCACTCGGCCACTCCACCGTGAAGGTTGAGTCCAACCTCTCGAGCGGACGACGGGATTCGAACCCGCGACCCCAACCTTGGCAAGGTTGTGCGCTACCAGCTGCGCCACGTCCGCATGCACCGTGTAACTCGCGGAGAATGTTCTCCGTGGTGCGGTTGAGAACATTAGCCGACCATCCGCGATAGTTACAAATCTGCAGGTCAAGGCATCAGACGGTGAACTCGGCGTGAACGGGACCGGGTCGTGGGCGTGCTGCAGGCAGAGTCCGGCGCGAATCCCACACGAATCCCATCGGGGTGATTTTCGTTCGGCCGCTCGGTCTGTTAGTGTTCCAACTCGTTCGAGCGCGAGCGTTTGGCGCGCCTCGGTCCCGTGGCTCAGTGGAAGAGCGTCCCGTTCACACCGGGGAGGTCGCTGGTTCGATCCCAGCCGGGACCACCGAAAGAAGAGGCCGTTTCCGAAATCGGAAACGGCCTCTTCTTTTTCGTGTGCGCACCCGGAAAATCGGTTGTTGCCGCTCTCCGGTGCGGCGGACAATGAACTGAGCCGGCCGAAAATGTCCCGGGTGATCCGCTACCGAAGGACCGAGTCCCATGTTCCCCGTGAGGCTGGAAGGCACCACCGCGCCGACCTTGATGTGGGCGGAGGAGCAGGCCATAGAGCAGGCTGCGCTGCAGCAGCTGCGGAACATGGCCGACCTGCCGTGGGTGCACGGTGTGCGCGTCATGCCCGACGTCCACGTGGGCAAGGGCGCGACGGTCGGTTCCGTCATCGCGATGCGGGAGGCGGTCGCACCCGCGGCGGTCGGTGTCGACATCGGCTGCGGAATGACGGCGGTCCGGACCGATGTGACCGCGAGCGACCTGCCCGACAGCCTGCGGCCGATGAGGTCGCACATCGAGCGCGCGGTGCCCGTCGGTTTCGCCATGCACGAGCATTCGGTGAACGTCGGCGCACTGGGTCCGGATGCCGGGGGAGCGAGGAAGGGGTGGCAGCGCTTCTGGCAGGAGTTCGGCGATCTGCATACCGGTGTGCAGTCCCGGGAGTCGCGGGCGATGAAGCAGATCGGCACACTCGGCGGCGGCAACCACTTCATCGAGGTGTGCCTGTCGGATGCCGACGAGGTCTGGCTGATGCTCCACTCCGGGTCACGCAACATCGGCAAGGAACTGGCGGAGCGGCACATCACGGTGGCGCGGGCCCTGCCGCACAACCAGCGGCTGGTCGATCGGGATCTCGCGGTGTTCCTCGCCGGCAGCAAGGAGATGGATGCGTACCGCCACGACCTGACCTGGGCGCAGGAGTACGCGGCCCGGAACCGTGCCGTCATGCTCACGTTGGTGATGCGTGCCTTCCGGCAGTCCCTTCCCGGCAGGACGGTGCGGTTCGACGAGCCGATCTCCTGCCACCACAACTACGTGTCGGAGGAGATCGTCGACGGCGAGCCGATGCTCGTCACCCGTAAGGGCGCGATTCGGGCAGGCCGCGGTGATCTCGGGCTGATCCCCGGGTCGATGGGCACCGGTTCCTACGTGGTCCGAGGCCTCGGCTCCGAGTTGTCGTTCAATTCGGCGTCACACGGGGCGGGACGGACGATGAGCCGCACCAAGGCGAAGAAGCGGTTCACCGTCGACGACCTGGTGCGGCAGACATCCGGGGTCGAATCGCGCAAGGACGCCGGCGTGATCGACGAGATCCCGGGCGCCTACAAGGACATCGAGCAGGTGATCGAAGCGCAGGCCGATCTCGTCGAGGTCGTGGCCCACCTGCGGCAGGTCGTCTGTGTGAAGGGCTGACCGCAGGTCGCGGTCGGTAGGGTGGACTGGTGACCAGCAGAGAAGCCCGGCCCGGACCCGCGCCCGAGAACAGGGACGTGGACGACTCGGATCTGTCTCCGTTCCAGGAAGCGGAGAGCCGCTGGCGCCGGTGGCGGGCACACGTCGCCGCGCGCCCGGGCCTCAACCTGGCGTACCGCATCGTGGTGGGGGTGATCGGCGCTCTCGTGCTGGCCGCCGGGATCGTCGCGATCCCGTACCCCGGACCCGGCTGGCTGATCGTGTTCGCGGGGCTCGGAATCCTCGCGTCCGAATTCGCGTGGGCCCACCGGTTGCTGCACTACGCGCGGCAGCGCTACGACAAGTTCATGGACTGGTTCTCGCGGCAGTCGCTGGTGGTCAAGGGGGCGGGCGCGTTGCTGACGTGTGCCGTCGTCCTCGCCACGCTGTGGTTGCTCGGGACGTTCGGTCTCGTCGGGACGTGGATCGGCCTCGACTACCCGTGGCTGGAGAGCCCGCTCTAGCCGTACGCATGATTGGGTGTCACTGCTGGGCCGATAACATGGGCTGGCACATTCACCATGTCTGCACCGCACACCTCACCTAGGAGAACATCGCCGTGAGCACCCCCGCATCCGCCGCCCCAGCCGCCCTCGTCCGGGTGCCCGCGGGGACGACGGCCGGTACAGCGGTTCGGGAGGCCGGCTACCCGAGCAAGGGCCCGGACGTGGTCGTCGTGGTCCGTGACGCCGAGGGCGGGCTCAGGGACCTGTCCTGGGTGCCCGACGCCGACGTCGACGTCGAACCGGTCGCGGCGAACACCGACGACGGCCGCAGTGTCATCCGCCACTCGGCGGCGCACGTGCTCGCGCAGGCCGTTCAACAGGAATTTCCGGAGGCCAAGCTCGGCATCGGCCCGCCGATCAAGGACGGCTTCTACTACGACTTCGCCGTCGAGCGCCCGTTCACTCCCGAGGACCTCGCGAACCTCGAGAAGCGGATGAAGAAGATCGTCAAGGGATCGCAGCGGTTCTCGCGCCGCGTCGTCGACTCGCTGGAGGAGGCGCGCGCCGAACTGGCGAACGAGCCCTTCAAGCTCGAGCTCATCGACGACAAGTCGGGGATCGACGATCCGGAGATCATGGAGGTGGGCGGCAACGAGCTGACCATCTACGACAACCTGGACCCGCGGACCGGCGAGAAGGTGTGGGGCGACCTGTGCCGCGGCCCGCACATTCCCACCACGAAGCACATCCCGGCATTCAAGCTCACCCGCAGCTCGGCGGCGTACTGGCGTGGTAACCAGGACAACGCCGACCTCCAGCGCATCTACGGCACCGCGTGGGAGTCGGCGGAGGCCCAGGAACAGCATCTGGAACTGCTCGCCGAGGCCGAGCGCCGCGACCACCGCAAGCTGGGGTCGGAACTCGACTTGTTCAGCTTCCCCGACGAGCTCGGCTCGGGACTGCCCGTGTTCCATCCCCGGGGCGGGATCATCCGCACCGAGATGGAGGACTACTCCCGCAAACGCCACGTCGAGGAGGGGTACGAGTTCGTCAACACCCCCCACATCACCAAGGGTCACCTCTACGAGGTGTCGGGCCACCTGGACTGGTACCGCGACGGCATGTTCCCGGCGATGCACATCGACGAGGAACTGAACGAGGACGGCACCGTGCGCAAGCCGGGCCAGGACTACTACCTCAAGCCGATGAACTGCCCCATGCACAACCTGATCTTCCGCTCCCGCGGACGGTCGTACCGGGAACTGCCGTTGCGGCTCTTCGAGTTCGGATCGGTCTACCGGTACGAGAAGTCGGGTGTCGTCCACGGACTGACCCGCGTGCGTGGCATGACGCAGGACGACGCGCACATCTACTGCACCCGCGAGCAGATGCGCGACGAACTGGCGACCACCCTGCAGTTCGTCCTCGGCCTGCTGAAGGACTACGGACTCGACGACTTCTATCTCGAGCTGTCCACCAAGAACCCGGACAAATTCGTCGGCGACGACGCCGTGTGGGAGGAAGCGACGGCGACGCTCGCCGAGGTCGCGGAATCGTCGGGGCTGAACCTCGTTCCCGATCCGGGCGGCGCCGCGTTCTACGGACCGAAGATCTCGGTGCAGGTGCAGGACGCCCTGGGGCGCACCTGGCAGATGTCGACGATTCAGCTCGACTTCAACCTGCCCGAGCGGTTCGACCTCGAGTACACCGCCAGCGACGGCACCAAGAAGCGGCCGGTGATGATCCACCGCGCCCTGTTCGGGTCCATCGAACGGTTCTTCGGGGTGCTCACCGAGCACTACGCGGGCGCGTTCCCGGCCTGGCTGGCGCCTGTCCAGGTGGTCGGCATCCCGGTGGCCGAGACGTTCGCCGACCACCTCTTCGACGTGGTGAAGCGGCTCAAGGCGGCCGGTGTCCGCGCCGAGGTCGACGCGAGCGACGACCGCATGCAGAAGAAGATCTTCAACAACACCGCGCAGAAGGTGCCGTTCATGCTGCTGGCGGGTGCGCGTGACGTCGAGGCCGGTGCCGTCAGCTTCCGATTCCGCGACGGCACCCAGGTCAACGGCGTGCCCGTGGACGATGCCGTGCGCATCGTCACCGACTGGATCGGCCGCCGCGAGAACGCCTCGCCGACGGCGGAACTGCTGCAATCCGGTCGGGAAGGGTGACACACATGACCGGAGGTGACGACGTGACGGCCGACGAGATGCTCGGCGGCCCCGGCCGCCTGGTCGACCGCGGGCCCGGCGAGCCCGATCACCTTCAGCGGATCTGGTCGCCGCACCGCATGTCGTACATCGCCGAGACACCGAAGTCGCGGGACACCCCGAACGAGCCGTTCATCGACATCCCGAAGATGGACGACGAGGACGGGCTGATCGTCGCCCGCGGGGAGCACGTGTACGCGGTGCTCAACCTGTACCCGTACAACCCGGGGCACCTGATGGTGGTTCCCTACCGCAAGGTCGCGGCGCTCGAAGACCTGACGGAAGAGGAGAGCGCCGAGCTGATGTCGTTCACGCAGCAGGCGCTGCGCGTGATCAAGCGGGTGTCGCGGCCGGACGGTTTCAATGTCGGCCTCAATCTCGGTGCGGCGGCGGGCGGTTCGCTCGCCGAGCATCTGCATCAGCACATCGTTCCGCGCTGGGGCGGGGACGCGAACTTCATCACGGTCCTCGCCGGGGTCAAGGTCATGCCGCAATTGCTGCGCGAGACCCGGGGGCTGCTGGCGAAGGCCTGGAATGAATGACGCGATAGATGAATGACGCGCGAGTCGCTGACTCACGCGTTCGGGGTTCCTGCCGGGAAGTGAAGAACGGGGTGGAGAGGTGCTGAGCTTCTTCGGACGGGCATCCGTGTCCAAGGTGACGGCGCCGCTGGGGAAGGCCCTGGTCAAGACCGGGCTCACCCCCGATTCCGTCACCGTCATCGGTACCGTCGCGACGGTGGCGGGAGCCGTCACGCTGTTTCCCAGCGGGCATCTGTTCTGGGGAGCGATGTTCATCTGGCTGTTCGTGATGTTCGACATGCTGGACGGCGCGATGGCACGCGCGCGGGGCGGCGGCACCCGGTACGGCGCCGTCCTCGACGCCACCTGCGACCGGGTGGCCGACGGCGCGATCTTCGCCGGTCTCGCCTGGTGGGCCGTCTACCACGAGAACAGCAAGCCGCTGCTGATCGCGACGCTGCTGTGCCTGGTGACCTCGCAGGTGATCTCGTACGCCAAGGCCCGCGCCGAGGCGAGCGGACTGTCCGCCGACGGCGGGCTCATCGAACGGCCCGATCGGCTGATCATCGTGCTCGTCGGCGCCGGCGTCACCGGGCTCGGGGTGCCGTGGGCCGTGCACGTCGCGATGTGGTTGCTGTCGGCGGGCAGTGTGATCACTGTGTTCCAGCGGGTTCTGGCGGTCCGCCGGTCGCCGGGGGCGCGGGACGTGCTGCCCCTGCCGCCCGCGGACCCGACGCCGGAAGACGGACAGGCGACCGCGCGGTGAGCGCCGTGTCCGAACGCATCAGCGACCTGGGGTACGCGGCAGGCTGGCGGCTGGTGCGCGCACTGCCCGAGAAGGCCGCGGTCACCCTGTTCGACAGGGGGGCCGACTTCGCCGTCCGCAACGGTGGCCCGGACCAGTTGCGCCGCAATCTCGCCCGGGTGCTGGGCGTGCCCGCCGCCGAGGTGCCGGACGCACTGATGCGGGCGTCGATGCGGTCCTACGCACGGTATTGGCGGGAGGCGTTCCGGCTGCCGTCGATGGACCTGGTGAAGACGGGCGCCGCCCTCGACGAGCTGATCGAGGGACAGAAGCACCTCGACGCCGCGAAGGACGCCGGCCGGGGCGCGATTCTCGCACTGCCGCACAGCGGCAACTGGGACATGGCCGGTGTGTGGTGCGCCCAGCACTGGGGTGGTCTGTCCACGGTCGCCGAGCGGCTGAAACCCGAATCGCTGTACCAGCGGTTCGTCGACTACCGCGAAGGGCTCGGCTTCGAGATCTTCCCGCTCAGCGGCGGTGAGCACCCCCCGTTCGTGGAACTGTCGGAGCGGCTGCGCGGCAACGGCATCGTGTGTCTTCTCGGTGAACGCGACCTGGCGAAGAAGGGCGTCCCGGTGACGTTCTTCGGGGAACCGACCCGCATGCCCGCCGGTCCCGCCAAGCTGGCGATCGACACCGGTGCGCCGCTGCTGCCGGTGCACTGCTGGTTCACCGACGGCGGGTGGGGCTTCCGCATCGACCCGCCGATCGACACGACCGGGGGAGTGGCCGCCGCGATCCAGGCCCTTGCGGACCGGTTCGAGGTCAACATCGCGGCGCATCCCGAGGACTGGCACATGCTCCAGCCGCTGTGGCTGTCCGACCTGTCGCAGGCGAGGCTCTCCCGCATGGAGAACTCGTGAGGATCGGCATGGTCTGCCCGTACTCGTTCGACGTCCCGGGCGGAGTGCAGGCCCACGTCGTCGACCTCGCGGAGGTCCTGATCGAGCGCGGACACAAGGTGAGCGTCCTGGCCCCGGCGTCCGACGACGTCGACCTGCCCGGTTTCGTCGTGTCGGCGGGACGGGCCCTCGCCATTCCCTACAACGGTTCGGTCGCCCGGCTGAGTTTCGGCCCCGCCGCCAGCGCCCGGGTCCGGCGCTGGATCTCGGACAACGACTTCGACGTCCTGCACATCCACGAGCCGAACGCGCCGAGCCTGTCGATGCTCGCCATGCGGGTGGCCGAGGGGCCCATCGTGGCGACGTTCCACACCTCGACAACGAAGTCGTTGGTGCTGAGCACGTTTCAAGGCGTGCTCCAGCCGTACCTGGAGAAGATCAGCGGACGCATCGCGGTATCGGAACTCGCGCGGCGCTGGCAGGTGGAATCGCTCGGCTCCGATGCGGTCGAGATCCCCAACGGCGTCGACGTCCCGGCCTTCGCGAACGCCGAACCGCTGCCCGGCTACCCGCGCCCCGGCAAGACCATCCTCTTCCTCGGCCGCTACGACGAGCCCCGCAAGGGCATGGCCGTGCTCTTGAAGGCGCTGCCCGCGCTGGTGGAGAAGTATCCCGGCCTCGAGGTGCTCGTGGTCGGCCGCGGCGACGAGGACAAGCTGCGCCGCGAGGCGGGCCCCGTGTTCGGGCATCTGAGGCTGCTCGGCCAGGTCGACGACGCCGAGAAGGCGTCGGCGCTGCGGAGCGCCGACGTGTACTGCGCCCCCAACCTCGGCGGTGAGAGCTTCGGCATCGTGCTGGTGGAGGCGATGGCCGCCGGAGCCGCCGTCGTCGCGAGCGAACTGGACGCATTCCGCCGGGTCCTGCGGGACGGGCAGGCGGGCGTGCTGGTGCCGGTGGGGGATGCGGCGGCGCTCGCCGCCGGGATCGACTCGGTGCTCGGCGACCCCGAACGCAGCGCCGCGCTCACCGACGCAGGCCGCACGGTGGTCACCGAATACGACTGGCCGGTGGTCGCCGAGCAGATCCTGCGTGTCTACGAGACGGTCACCGTCGGCCGTGACGGCGTCCGGGAGGTCGGCTCGTGACGCTCTCCGCCCTCACCATCCTGGTTCTCGCGCTGGTGGCGGCCGTCGTCCTCGCGATCGGCCTGTGGGCGTACGGCACGGCCAACCGCCTCGACCGCCTGCACGTCCGCTCCGACCTCTCCTGGCAGGCCCTCGACGCGGCGCTCGCCCGCCGGGCGGTGGTCGTCCGCGCGGCGGCCGCGGCGATGGACCCACCCGACGGCCGGTCGCTGGCCGCTCTGGCGGCCAGGGCCGAGCGATCGGACCGGGCCGACCGGGAGATCGCGGAGAACGCGCTGTCGGGCGCACTCTCCTCCCTCGACCCGGACACCCTGCGCCCCCAGCTGGTGGCGGAACTCGCCGACGCCGAGGCTCGGGTGCTGATCGCCCGCCGGTTCCACAACGACGCCGTCCGCGATACCCTCGCCCTGCGCACCCGGCGGCCCGTCCGCTGGCTGCACCTCGGCGGCACCGCCCCGCTGCCGACGTACTTCGAGATCACCGAACGCTCGTCCGCCGCCGCGGTCACCGAGGGCCTGGCCCTCGACTCCGTCCGGACGTCCGCCCGGGTGGTGCTGCTCGACGGCCGGGGCCGGGTGCTGCTGCTGCGGGGACATGACCCCACCGTCCCCGACATCTACTACTGGTTCACGATCGGTGGCGCCGTCGAGAAGGGCGAGAACCTCCGGGCGGCCGCGGTCCGGGAGATCGCGGAGGAGACCGGGCACACCGCATCACCCGAGTCGCTGCGCGGACCGATGTGGCGACGAGTGGCGATCTTCTCGTGGAACGGCCAGCTCATCCGGTCCGAGGAGCTGTTCTTCGCGCTGCGCACCGACGGGTTCGAACCGCATCACGGCGGCTTCACCGAACTCGAGAGCTGCACCATCACCGGTCACCGGTGGTGCACCGCGGACACCGTCCGCGAACTGGCGGCGGCGGGCGAGGCCGTGTACCCGCACGACCTCGCGGATCTCCTCGACGAGGCAGAGGCGGTCGCCGCGGCCGCCGACGACCCCGAGGTGCGGGCGATCACCTGACCCGTCGCTTCGGAGAAAGCCAGCAATCGCGGACTGGCTACGGAAGTGGACTGGCGTTCGTCCTAGAATCGGGTACTGCAGCGTGAACGTCGTCGCTCACGCATGCCGCTATCGCAATCAATCCACGCCACACCTCAGGAGTTCGCTGTGAGCACCCCCGACACCACCCCCACCACCGGTACGGCGCGCGTCAAGCGCGGCATGGCCGAGATGTTGAAGGGCGGGGTCATCATGGACGTCGTCACCCCGGACCAGGCGAAGATCGCCGAGGACGCCGGTGCCGTCGCGGTAATGGCACTCGAGCGGGTGCCCGCGGACATCCGCGCCCAGGGCGGCGTGTCCCGGATGAGCGATCCGGACATGATCGACGGCATCATCTCCGCCGTCTCGATCCCGGTGATGGCCAAGGCCCGGATCGGGCACTTCGTCGAGGCGCAGATCCTGCAGTCGCTCGGTGTCGACTACATCGACGAGTCCGAGGTCCTCACCCCGGCCGACTACGCCAACCACATCGACAAGTGGAAGTTCACCGTTCCGTTCGTCTGTGGTGCCACCAACCTCGGCGAGGCGCTGCGCCGCATCACCGAGGGTGCGGCGATGATCCGCTCGAAGGGCGAGGCCGGCACCGGTGACGTGTCCAACGCGACCACCCACATGCGCACGATCGGCGGGGAGATCCGCCGGCTGACGTCGCTGAGCGAGGACGAGCTGTACGTGGCGGCCAAGGAACTGCAGGCCCCGTACGACCTGGTCGTCGAGGTCGCCAAGGCCGGCAAGCTGCCGGTCACCATGTTCACCGCCGGTGGCATCGCCACCCCGGCCGATGCGGCGATGATGATGCAGCTCGGTGCGGAGGGTGTGTTCGTCGGCTCCGGCATCTTCAAGTCGGGCAACCCGGCCGAGCGGGCCGCGGCGATCGTCAAGGCCACCACGTTCTTCGACGACCCGGACGTCCTGGCGAAGGTCTCCCGCGGGCTGGGTGAGGCCATGGTCGGTATCAACGTCGACGACATCCCGGTCCCGCACCGGCTCGCCGAGCGCGGCTGGTGATCCCGGCGATCGATCACTGATCGATCGCCGGCGCTTCCGGCAGTGTTCTTCCGCTCGCACCGCACGACGCCCCGACGGGGCCCCGTGCGGTGCGGGCCGGTGCGCGGGTTCGTGGGAAAGTGTCAGCGGACGAGCAACGGAAGGGGCCGTGGATGGCGACGATCGAAGAGATCCTGGAAGTGGAACGCCTCGAGGAGAACATCTTCCGGGGCATAGCGACCGAGACCATGCTTCCCCGCACGTTCGGTGGACAGGTGGCCGGTCAGGCGCTGGTTGCGGCGGTCCGCACGGTCGAACCCCGGTTCACGGTGCACTCGCTGCACGGCTACTTCCTTCGTCCCGGGAACCCCACGATGCCGATCGTGTACCTCGTGGACCGGATCCGGGACGGTCGCTCGTTCGTGACCCGGCGGGTCAGCGCCGTCCAGGACGGCCAGGCCATCTTCACGATGTCGGCGTCCTTCCAGGTCGAGGACGTGGGCATCGAGCACCAGGACGAGATGCCGGTGGTCCCGCCCCCGGATTCACTGCCGTTCGCCAGTGACTCCGACGATCCGGAGATCGCCTGGCTCGCACAGGAGTGGTCCGACTGGGACATCCGGATGGTCGGGCACGGCGAGGTCGACCGCCGACGCGGTGCCGCCGCCCAGCAGCAGGCGTGGTTCCGGTCCCGCAAGACGCTGCCCGACGACCCCGTCTTCCACATCTGCGCTCTCGCCTACATGAGCGACATGACGCTCATCGGTTCCGCCATGACACCGCACCCCGGTGTCGAGATCAACGGTGCCTCACTCGATCACGCGCTGTGGTTCCTGCGACCCTTCCGGGCCGACGAGTGGCTGCTGTACGACCAGACGTCGCCGTCCGCCGGTTACGGGCGAGGGTTGGCGCAGGGCAGGATCTTCGATCGGAAGGGAAACCTTGTCGCGGCCGTGGTGCAGGAAGGGCTGACCCGGTTCCTGCGCCCGACGTGAGCGGATCAGCGGCCCGCCCGGACCGCGGGTCTGGGCGGATGGTCGTACCGCACCAGCAGATCGGGTTCGTCCGAGACGTCGGCAGCGTGCCCCAGCAGAGCCGGCACGGTCCACCGCTGATCGGCCGGGGTGCGGCGGGTCAGCGCTCCTTCACCCAGGTGGAGTTGCACGGTGACGTCGAAGTCGAGGCCCCGGCCCAGCAGCATCGGACCGGCCACGAGAAGCACCTGCCCGTCGGCCGCGGGCACGCGGGCACAGCGGGCGGAGCGATCCTCGTTCTCGTCCCACAACCGCGGCAACCACCGGCGGTCGGTGCGCACCGAACCCACTACCTCCCGGTTCAGTGCGTCGTAGTCGAACCAGAGCGTGCGGTAGCTGAGTTCATCGTCGCGGCCGTGCTCGAACCGCAGGGAGGCGGGCCGGACGTAGTCGTGGAGAGACACGACGTCGCACGGCCGGCCCTGCTCCCGCAGGGACACGCAGATCGAGTCCGCGAGGGGTATCGGGTGCGCGCCGTCGGGCGCGTCGATCGCGACGACAGCGGTGCCGTCCACCGCCAGACAGCGTTCGGTGACGAGTGCGACGAGACCGTCCGGGCTCGTCGGTGTGAACAGCGTCATGGCACCCATGGTGCCTCGAGCCCGAACCGGGCCGATAACCTTGACCAGGCACAGAAGGAGGGCTCATGGCGAGCATCGAGGACATTCTCGAACTCGAGGCGCTGGAGAAGGACATCTTCCGCGGCGCGGTGCATCCTTCCGTTCTGAAGAGGACCTTCGGCGGGCAGGTCGCCGGTCAGTCGCTCGTCTCCGCCGTCCGCACCGTCGACGAGCGATTCGAGGTGCATTCGCTGCACGGCTACTTCCTGCGCCCCGGGAATCCGACGGAACCCACCGTGTACCTGGTCGACCGGATCCGGGACGGCCGGTCCTTCTGCACCCGGCGCGTCACCGGAATCCAGGACGGCAAGGCGATCTTCACCATGTCGGCGTCGTTCCACTCGCAGGACGAGGGCATCGAGCACCAGGACACGATGCCGTCGGTCCCCGAACCCGAGGAACTCGTCGACGCGCAGACCGTCGAGGAGATGGCCGCCACCGATCTCTACCGCGAGTGGAAGGAATGGGACGTCCGTATCGTTCCGGCCGGCTGCACCGGGAAGACTCCCGGAATCGCCGCGAAGCAACGCGTGTGGATGCGGTACCGCAACAAGCTGCCCGACGATCAGGTCTTCCACATCTGCACCCTCGCCTACCTCAGTGACATGACGCTCCTCGGCGCGTCGAAGGTCCCGCACCCGGGAGTGGTCACCCAGACCGCGTCGCTCGACCACGCCATGTGGTTCCTGCGCCCGTTCCGCGCCGACGAGTGGCTGCTCTACGACCAGACCTCACCCTCCGCCGGCTTCGGCCGCGCCCTCACCCAGGGCCGCATGTTCGACCGGAAGGGCACCATGGTCGCCGCCGTGGTGCAGGAGGGGTTGACCCGAATCCAGCGCGATCAGGACCAGCGCGACATCGAGACAGGAAACATGGCATGACCCGTCCCCTCGTCGGAGTACTCGCCCTGCAGGGCGACGTCCGTGAACACCTTGCCGCACTGAATGATTCGGGCGCCGACGCCGTGGGCATCCGGCGCCCGGAGGAGCTCGAGAAGATCGACGGGCTGGTCATCCCCGGCGGTGAGTCGACGACGATGAGCAAGCTGCTGCAGATCTTCGAACTGCTCGAACCGCTGAAGGCGCGGCTGCGCGACGGGTTGCCCGCCTACGGGTCGTGCGCCGGGATGATTCTCCTCGCAAGCGAGATCCTCGACACCCGACCCGACGCCCAGCACCTCGGCGCCATCGACATGACGGTGCGCCGCAACGCATTCGGCCGCCAGGTCGATTCCTTCGAGTCCGACCTCGAATTCGAGGGCATCGTCGGCGACCCGATGCGGGCCGTGTTCATCCGTGCCCCGTGGGTGGAGCGCGTCGGCGACGACGTCCAGATCCTCGCCCGGGTGCCCGAATCGGGTGGCGCGGCCGCCGGGCGCATCGTGGCCGTGCGGCAGGGTTCCGTGGTGGCGACGTCGTTCCACCCGGAGGTCACGGGCGACCGGCGAGTGCACGAGTTGTTCGTCGACATCGTCCGCGGGGTCTAGCCGACGCGTGGTGCGGAGAGCGAGTTGAGGAGCGCCGCACCCTGAGCGGCGCCGTCGACGGTGACCGCGAACGGGCGGCCGCCGGCGCGGCTCACCACGATGCCTTCGCCGCCGCGGATCACCACCGCCGTTCCGCGCGGTGAGAAGCGGTATCCCCAGCCGCCCCATTCCCCGGGGCGGATCTCGGTCACCTGTGCCTCGTCGACCGAGCCGAGTGGGATGTGCCGCCAGCGGACGTTCCACGACGAGAGGCTCAGCCCGGTGCGGTCGACCTGCACGGTCACCGAGGCGAAGGCGCCACCGGCGACCACCAGAACGAGAAACAGCACCGCGAGCCAGAGTGCGCCCACCAGCGCGGACACGACCGCGGCGACGGCCATGGCGAGAGCGAGCACGCCGGCCCAGCGCCCGCGCACATGTCCGGTCCAGGACGCGCGCTCGCCGGGCGCCAGTGGGACGGGCAGTGTCGGCGCGGGGCCGGTCTCCGCGGCGTGCGACGGCCGGGGGAGCAGGGCGAACACGGCGACCGCCCACAGGATTCCCAGCAGGGGAATTGCGATCCACCAGCCCAGGGTCGCCGCTTCGGGCGAGCCCGCCGCGGCGGTGGCTGCGACGCTGACGATCCAGGTGCTGGCCACCGTCCACCCGGTGAACACGGTGGCGGGGAGCCAGAGCGCGGCGTCGGTGCGGATCCGGGCCGCGACGACGCCGGCGATTCCCGCGGCGATCGCGCAGACGGCGAACGCGATCCAGAAGTAGGCGTCGGTGTCGCTGAAACCGTCGGGTTCGGTGCCGGACCAGTGGCTGGCCACCACCGGCGGCCGGGCTCCGCCCCACGCGAGTCTCGCGATCACGAGGGCGAGGAGGGGTACGGCCGAGGTCGCGGCGAGGAGGCGCGTGCGGGAGGTCGTCATTGTTTCGTGGTCTCCTTGATCACGTCGATCATCTGTTCGGTGTCGAGTCCAAGGCGTCGTGCCTCGGATACGAAAGTGCGTGCGGCTTCGGTCAATCCGGTGCGAATCGGGTCCGTGTCGGCGCGGACCACCGCGCCTCGTCCGCGGCGGAGGTCGATCAGCCCCTCGTCCCGCAGGGTGGCGTAGGCGCGCAGCACCGTGTGGAGGTTGACGTCGATGGACTCGGCCAGCGCCCGGGCGGAGGGGAGCCGGTCGCCCGCGCCGATCTCGCCGCGCAGGAACGCGCCGCGCACATTGGCGGCGATCTGTTCGCCCAGTGGGGTGCCGGAGCTGTGGTCGACTCGCATCAACATGTTTGCATTCTATGCAAACAATGGCGACTTATGCGAGTTGTTACCCCGGGAACGCGCAGGGGCCGCCGGGCGGCGGGTAACATCGTCAAAGCTGAAACCGCGCATTCGGCGTGCCAAAAGCAGCAGGAAAGGGGCTTGAATCGCATGAGCGGCCACTCCAAATGGGCCACCACCAAGCACAAGAAGGCTGTGATCGACGCCAAGCGTGGCAAAGCCTTCGCGAAGCTGATCAAGAACATCGAGGTGGCGGCCCGTACCGGCGGTGGCGACCCTGCGGGAAACCCCACCCTGTACGACGCCATCCAGAAGGCCAAGAAGACGTCGGTCCCCAACGACAACATCGAGCGCGCCCGCAAGCGCGGCGCCGGTGAAGAAGCGGGCGGCGCCGACTGGCAGACCATCATGTACGAGGGCTACGGACCCAACGGTGTCGCCGTCCTCATCGAGTGCCTGACCGACAACCGCAACCGTGCGGCCGGCGAGGTGCGGACCGCGATGACCCGTAACGGCGGCAACATGGCCGACCCGGGGTCCGTGTCCTACCTGTTCACCCGCAAGGGCGTCGTCACCCTGGAGAAGGGCGACCAGACCGAGGACGACGTGCTCATGGCGGTCCTCGACGCGGGCGCCGAAGAGGTCACCGACCTCGGCGAGACGTTCGAGATCGTGAGCGAGCCCACCGACCTCGTCGCCGTGCGCAGCGCCCTGCAGGAGGCGGGCATCGACTACGACTCCGCCGAGGCCGACTTCCGCGCGTCCGTCGAGGTGCCGGTCGACGCCGACGGGGCCCGCAAGGTGTTCAAGCTCGTCGACGCACTCGAGGAGTCCGACGACGTCCAGAACGTCTACACCAATGTCGACCTCTCCGACGAGGTGCTCGCCGAGCTCGACGACTGATCGCACGGACGCACGGCGGCGGGGCGGGGGAGCGGTGCTCGCCCGCCCCGCCTCGTTCAGCGTGTTGGTGCGCCGGCACGTCCCACCCCACGGCTAAGCTATCGAACAGCTGTTCGGCGTGGGAGAGGTGGCTTTGCGTGCGTGTGCTGGGTGTGGATCCCGGTCTGACCCGGTGCGGATTCGGAGTGGTGGACGGCGGCAACGGTCGCACCGTCACCCCGGTCGCCGTTGACGTGGTCCGAACCCCGGCAGACCTCGAATTGTCGTCCCGGCTGCTGCGGATCTCCGAGGCCGCCGAATCATGGATCGACCTGCACCGGCCGGAGGTCGTGGCGATCGAGCGGGTGTTCGCCCAGCACAACGTGCGCACCGCGATGGGCACCGCGCAGGCGGGCGGCGTCGTTGCCCTCGCTGCCGCGCGCCGCGGCATCCCCGTGTGTTTCCATACCCCGAGTGAGGTCAAGGCGGCCGTCACCGGGAGCGGATCGGCTGACAAAGCTCAGGTGACGGCGATGGTGACACGCATCCTCAAGCTCGCGGCCGCACCCAGACCGGCCGACGCCGCGGACGCGCTGGCACTGGCGATCTGCCATTGCTGGCGGGCGCCGATGATCGAACGCATGGCCCGCGCCGAAGCCGCGGCCGCCGAACAGAAACGTCGCTACCAGGCCCGACTGGCCGAAGTGAAGAAGGCAGGTACACGATGATCGCGTCCGTCCGCGGCGAGGTGCTCGAGATCGCTCTCGACCACGCGGTGATCGAATCCGCGGGAGTGGGATACCGCGTGAATGCGACCCCGGCCACCCTCGGTGGGCTGCAGCGGGGAACCGAGGCCCGGCTGGTCACGGCGATGATCGTCCGCGAGGACTCGATGACGCTGTACGGGTTCCCCGACTCGGAGTCCAAGGAATTGTTCGGGCTGCTCCAGACGGTGTCGGGTGTCGGTCCGCGCCTGGCCATGGCGACCCTCGCCGTCCTCGAACCCGAGGCGTTGCGGTCCGCGCTGGCCGAGGGCAACGTCACGGCACTCACACGGGTGCCGGGCATCGGCAAGCGCGGGGCCGAGCGGATGGTCGTCGAACTGCGCGACAAGGTCGACGCGGTCGGGTCCACGTCCGGGGCGGTGCCGCTCGGTGCGGGCGGCGGCGGATCGGTTCGCGACCAGATCGTCGAGGCGCTCGTCGGGCTCGGGTTCCCGGCCAAGCAGGCCGAACAGGCCACCGATTCGGTCCTCGCCGAGGCACCCGAGTCGACCACCTCGTCCGCGCTGCGCTCCGCCCTGTCCCTGCTCGGGAAGACCAGATGAGTCCCGAACTCGGCGGCGGCTACGACGGCGAGTCCCCGGTCTCGGCCGACCTCGTCGCCGGCGACGGTGACATCGAGGCCAGCCTGCGGCCGAAGAACCTGCACGATTTCATCGGGCAGCCGCGGGTCCGGGAGCAGTTGCAACTCGTCCTGACCGGCGCCAAGATGCGCGGCGGCACCCCCGACCACATCCTGCTCTCCGGCCCGCCCGGGCTGGGGAAGACCAGCATGGCGATGATCATCGCCGCCGAACTGGGGTCCTCACTGCGGCTGACATCGGGTCCGGCGCTCGAGCGCGCCGGCGACCTGGCCGCCATGTTGAGCAATCTCGTCGAGGGCGACGTGCTGTTCATCGACGAGATCCACCGCATCGCCCGCCCCGCGGAAGAGATGCTCTACCTCGCGATGGAGGACTTCCGGGTCGACGTCGTGGTCGGCAAGGGCCCCGGCGCCACCTCCATCCCCCTGGAGGTCGCGCCGTTCACCCTGGTCGGGGCCACCACCCGCTCGGGGGCGCTCACCGGCCCGCTGCGCGACCGGTTCGGGTTCACCGCCCACATGGACTTCTACGAACCGGCGGAGCTGAAGCAGATCCTCATGCGATCGGCGGGCATCCTCGGGGTGCAGCTCGGCGAGGAGGCCGGCGCCGAGATCGCGAGCCGGTCCCGCGGCACGCCCCGCATCGCGAACCGCCTGCTCCGCCGCGTCCGCGACTACGCCGAGGTCCGCGCGGACGGCGTCGTCACCCGCGAGATCGCGCACGCGGCCCTCGCCGTGTACGACGTCGACCAGCTGGGACTCGACCGCCTCGACCGCTCCGTCCTCAGCGCCCTGGTGCGCAGCTTCGGCGGCGGACCGGTCGGCGTGTCCACCCTGGCCGTCGCGGTCGGTGAGGAACCCGCCACCGTCGAAGAGGTGTGTGAGCCGTTCCTCGTCCGCGCCGGAATGATCGCCCGCACACCCCGCGGCCGGGTCGCCACCGCGGCCGCGTGGACGCAACTCGGCCTGACACCGCCGCCGGACGCCGTGACCGGCGGAATCGATGTCCGCGTCAACGAGCCGCAGGCGTCCCTGTTCGATCCCGAAGACCCCTGATCCACGCCGGGAGAAACGCCTGCCCCGTGCCGACCGAACCGGTGTCCGGGCCGGTGATGGCACACTGGTGTATTGCATCGGTCCAACCGGGACCAGTGCTTCGGACCGTGCGACATACCTCGAGGTTGACTTACAGATGGATTTTCTCTTCCCGCTCCTGATTCTGGCGCTGCTCGTCCCGATGTTCCTGGGGATCCGCCGGCAGAAGAAGGAGGCGGCCAAGGTGACCGCTCTGCAGGACTCGCTCTCGGTGGGCGACCGCATCCTCACGACTGCCGGACTGCACGGAACCGTCGTCGCGCTCGGCGACCAGACGATCGAACTCGAGATCGCTCCCGGCGTGGTCACCACGTGGTCGCGTCTCGTCGTCCGAGAGCAGATCGTCGACGCCCCGCTGCAGGATGACAGTGCCATCGACCACGAGTCGCTCGGCACCGAGGCCCCCGCCACCGACATCGTGCGCGAGGATCGTGAGAACGGCGGCGACAGCACGCCGCGGCTGAACAAGGATTGACCGGCGCTTCCGCGGCGTACCCGCGCAGCCGACGCGTCGCAGGCGCCGCCGGCGCGGCGACCGGGGCACAGCCCTGCGCCCGACGGACCCGTGCGCTGTGAGCGTTCCCACCCGAACTGCACGTACTGAGGAGACATAGAGATCGTGGCACCTTCCACAGGATCGGTGCATCCCGTCCGCTACCTCACCGTTTTCGCGGTGCTCGTGGCGGTTCTGTATGCCCTGGTGTTCTTCACCGGCGACAAGTCCGCGACACCCAAGCTGGGCATCGACCTGCAAGGTGGGACCCGAGTCACCCTCACCGCACGCACCCCGGACGGCAGCAAGCCGACGCCGGACAGCCTGCGGCAGGCGCAGGAGATCATCGAGACCCGTGTGAACGGACTCGGCGTGTCCGGCTCCGAGGTGGTCATCGACGGCGACAACCTGGTCATCACCGTCCCCGGCGACGACAGCGCTCAGGCGCGCTCCCTCGGCCAGACGGCGCGGCTGTACGTCCGTCCCGTCCAGACGTCGCAGGCCGCGGCCGCGGCCGGCACCCAGGCGCCCGCCGCCGGGGAGACGCCGGCCCAGGCACCCGCCGGGACCGAGACCCCCGCGCCGCAGAACCGGCCGTTCCCGGCGCAGGATCCGTCCACGTCCCCCGAGCCCGCCCCCACGGCGGAGCCGGCACCCGCCGACGAGTCCGGAACCGAGACCGCGCAGGCGGCCGACGAGATCGCGGCGGCCCGGGCCACGCGCCAGAGCACCGACCCCGCCGTGCAGCAGCAGGCGATGGCCACCCTCGACTGCAGCGTGCCCGACCCGCTGCGCGGCAACGACGACCCGGCCCTGCCGCTGGTCGCGTGTTCCACCGACGGTCAGGCCGTCTACCTGCTCGACCCGGCGATCATCGACGGCCAGGAGATCGCCGACGCGACGTCCGGGTACAACTCCCAGCAGTCGCGGCACGAGGTGAGCCTGACGTTCAAGTCCGAGGGCAGCAACACCTGGGCCACGTTCACGTCGCAGAACATCGGCAAGCAGGCCGCATTCACGCTCGACTCCAAGGTGGTGAGCGCGCCGGTCGTGCAGGGCGCGACACCCGCAGGCAGTTCGACGTCGATCACCGGCTCGTTCACCGCGGACAGCGCGAAGGAACTCGCGAACACCCTGAAGTACGGTTCGCTGCCGCTGTCGTTCGCGGCGTCGGAAGCCGAGACGGTGTCCGCGACCCTGGGTCTCGCCTCGCTGGAGGCCGGTCTCATCGCCGGTCTGGTGGGTCTGGTCCTGGTGCTGCTCTACTGCCTGCTCTACTACCGCATGCTCGGAGTGCTCACGGCGCTGTCCCTGGTCCTGTCCGGTGTCATGGTCTACGCGATCATGGTGCTGCTCGGCCGGTACATCAACTTCACGCTCGACCTCGCCGGCATCGCCGGTCTGATCATCGGTATCGGCATGACGGCCGACTCGTTCGTGGTGTTCTTCGAGAGAATCAAGGACGAGATGAGAGAGGGCCGCAGTTTCCGGTCCGCGGTGCCGCGCGGCTGGGCCCGTGCCCGCCGCACCATCCTGTCCGGTAACGCGGTCAGCTTCATCGCCGCCGCGGTGCTGTACGTCCTCGCGGTCGGCCAGGTGCGCGGCTTCGCGTTCACCCTCGGCCTGACCACCATTCTCGACGTCGTCGTCGTGTTCCTGGTGACGTGGCCGCTGGTCCACCTGGCCTCGAAGTCGCCGTTCTGGTCCAGGCCGGGTGTCAACGGGCTGGGTGCCGTGCAGCAGATCGCCAAGGAACGCAAGGCTGCCGCAGCGTCGGCGAAGGAGTCACGAGTATGAGCGAATCGACCACGTCTGCGTCGCAGACGGACCGCGAGTCCTCGCTGTCCGATTCGGGCGTCAACCAGACGACGATGCCCCAGCACAGCTGGCTGTCCCGGCTCTACACCGGAACCGGCGCCTTCGAGGTGGTCGGGCGCCGCAAGTTCTACTACATCCTGACCGGCACGATCGTGCTGATCTCGCTGCTGAGCATCCTCGTTCGCGGATTCACCCTCGGTATCGACTTCGAGGGCGGGTCGCGGATCCAGTTCCCCGCGGGCGGCGGGGTGGACACCGCGCAGGTGGAGAACGTCTACTCCGAGGCGCTGGGAATGGACCCCGTCTCGGTGCAGACGGTGGGCTCGGGTTCGAGCGCGACCGTCCAGATCCGCTCCGAGGCTCTCGACGCGGCCCAGGTGGTGACACTGCAGAACGCGCTGTACGACGAGTTCCAGCCGAAGGACAGTGACGGCACCGTCAACGAGAACGTGATCAGCGTCGCCGACGTCAGCGAGACGTGGGGCGGGCAGATCACCCAGAAGGCGCTGATCGCGCTGCTCGTGTTCCTGGTGATCGTCAGCATCTACATCGCCGTCCGGTTCGAGCGCGACATGGCGATCGCCGCGATCGTCGCACTCTTCTTCGACATCGCCGTCACCGCCGGCGTGTATTCGCTCGTCGGCTTCGAGGTGACCCCGGCGACCGTCATCGGCCTGCTGACCATTCTCGGTTTCTCGCTCTACGACTCGGTGGTGGTGTTCGACAAGGTCGAGGAGAACACCCGGGGGATCCTGCACCTGACCCGTCGCACGTACGCCGAGCAGGCGAACCTGGCGGTCAACCAGACGTTGATGCGCTCCATCAACACGACCCTGATCAGCGTGCTGCCGGTGCTCGCGCTGATGGTGGTCGCGGTGTGGATGCTCGGCGTCGGCACGCTGAAGGACCTGGCGCTGGTGCAGCTCGTCGGCATCATCGTCGGTGCGTACTCGTCGATCTTCTTCGCGACACCGCTGCTGGTCACCCTGAAGGAGCGGTGGGGTCCGGTGGCCGCACACACGCGGAAGGTCCTCGCCCGCCGGGCGACCCTGGCCGAGGGCGGGGCGCAGAAGGCCGGCGCCCCGGCGACCGCGGCCGCCGCATCCACCCCGCAGCCGGCCGTGCCGCGTCGCCGAACCGAGGCGACCGCACCCGCTCCGGGTTCACGACCCACCGGGAAGCGCAACAAGAAGAGGCACTGACATGCCCGCATCGCACAGCACCCGGCGCGGTGCGCCCACCCGACACGGCCGGACGGCGGCCGTGTCGGGTGCCGGTCTCCTCGCCACCGTGCTCCTCGCCGGCACTCTCGTCGGATGCGCCGAGGAGGGCGAGCAGATCCCGTCGATCGGCTACGCCATCGACAACACCGTCACCACCTACAACGCGAACACCGTCGCGGGTGCCGTGTCGGGGGCGCGTCAGGCCTTCGCGCGGGTGCTGCCCGGGTTCAACTACACCGGGCCCGAGGGCGGACCGGTGGCCGACACGGACATCGGCACCGCCAACGCCGTGCCCGGGGACGCCCTCACCATCCAGTACAAGCTGAACCCCAACTCCGTCTACTCGGACGGCGTCCCGATGTCCTGCGACGACCTCGTGCTCACCTGGGCGGCGAACAGCGGCCGCTTCCCGATGTTCGATGCGGCGAGTACCGCCGGATACACGGACATCGACCGGATCGACTGCCAGACCGGTGCGAAGGACGCCGTCGTCACGTTCAAGGCGGGACGGAACGTCACCGACTGGAAGTCGCTGTTCGGTGCGACGTCGATGATGCCCGCGCACGTCGCCGCGACCGCCACCGGCGTCCCCGACATCGTGTCCGCCGTCCAGAATTCGGACACCGCGGCGCTGACGCGCGTCGCGGACTTCTGGAACGACGGATGGACGATGACACCGGGCGACCTCGACCTCGCGCTGTTCCCGGCGTCCGGCCCCTACAAGGTCGAATCGTTCTCCGCGGACGAGGGTCTGGTGCTGGTGGCCAACGACCGCTGGTGGGGGAACCGCCCCGCCACGTCCCGGATCGTGGTGTGGCCCAAGTCTTCCGACGTCAGCGCGCGGATCGGTGACGGCTCGGTCGAGGTCGTCGACGTCGCCGCGGGATCGGTGCCGGACCTGGACCTCGGCGGGTTCGACGTGACCGAGGTGGCCTCCCGCAGCGTCGAGCAGTTCGTCCTGTCCACCTCGGGGCTGTTCGAGAACGCGGCCGGACGGCGCGCGTTCGCGTCCTGCCTGCCCCGAGAAGATCTGGCGTCGAAGTTCGGGCTCCCCGCGGAACCGGACGCGGACGGCGCCGCGCCCGCCGGTCCGGTCGACACGCGGGTCACCCCTACCGACAGTCTGGTCCACCAGTCGGTGGCCGGCGCCGTCGCTGGCCGGTACGAGACGGCGGACACGGCGGCGGCGACCGCCGCGCTGGCCGACACCGACAACACCACGGCGACCGTCCGGATCGGATACCTGGGGCCGAACCCGCGGCGCGCCGAGATCGTGTCCGCGGTCGCGGCGGCGTGCGCCCCGGCCGGGATCACCGTGCAGGACGCCGCCTCGCCGGAGTTCACGCCGTCGATGCTGCGCAGCGGACAGGTGGACGTGGTGCTCGCGGGGACGGCGTCCGCTCCCGGTGCGGCAGGCACCGCCGCGGCCACCACCGCGATGTACGCCCTCCGCAGCGGAAACGGATCGAACTTCGGCGACTACAGCAACAGCCGCGTCGACCAGATCGTCGATCAACTGGCCGTCGACGACACGACCGCCACCCAGCTGTCGCTGTCGACGGAAGCGGAGAACATCCTGTGGTCGGATGTGCCGACGGTGCCGCTGTTCGACCAGCCGCGCACCGTCGCGTTCGCGTCCGGTCTGCAGGCGGGAACGGTCAATCCGACGCGTTCGGGCGCCGGGTGGAACATGGACAGGTGGGTGCTGCGCCGGTGACCGATCATTCCGCTGCCCGTGACGCGGTCACCCGGCTCACCCGGTGGGCCGACGACTTCCCGCAACCCGGCGTGCGGTTCGCCGATCTGACGCCGGTCTTCTCCGACGCCGACGGTTTCCGTGTCGTCGTCGACGCGCTCGCCGCATGTGCGCCGGCGACGGAGGTGATCGCCGCCGTCGACGCGCGGGGGTTCCTCCTCGGCGGCGGCGTCGCCCGGGAGCTGGGATCGGGTGTGGTGGCCGTGCGGAAGTCGGGCAAACTGCCGCCGCCCGTGTTGTCGCAGTCGTACACCCTCGAGTACGGAACGGCAACGCTGGAGATCCCGGCCGGGTCGATCGGCCTGGACGGGCGCTCGGTTCTCGTCGTGGACGACGTCCTCGCCACCGGCGGCACCCTCGACGCGACGGCGCGGCTCGTGGAATCCGCAGGTGCCCGCGTGATCGGCATCGCCGTGGTCCTGGAGATCGCCGCACTGGGTGGCCGGGAGCGCCTCGGAAAGTACCCGCTCACGTCCCTCGTCACGGTCTGAGTACTAAAGTTGGGCCTGGTGGTCGGCACGGCCACCGGGGCGCATGCCCGAGACCAACCAGGGCCGCACGGCCCGAGCCATTTCAGTGGTAGGAGGTGACGGCATGACTTCGAATCTTGATCGGTCGCAGAACACGGGATCACCCTCGTCTGCGCAATCCGATGCCGAGTCACCTGCAGCGAACCCGGCTTCCGGTAACAACCGTGGAGCACAGGGATTCGCCGTTCCGGCGTCCGCATCGCGCCGGGTACGAGCGCGACTCGCCAGGCGCATCACGGGGCAGCGGAACACGACCATCCGGCCGGTTCTCGAACCCCTCGTCAGTCTGCATCGCGAGCTCTACCCCAAGGCGGACCTGGCGCTCCTGCAGCGCGCCTACGACGTGGCCGAGGAGCGGCACGCCAGCCAGCGCCGCAAGTCGGGCGATCCGTACATCACGCATCCGCTCGCCGTCGCCAGCATCCTCGCCGAACTGGGAATGGACACGACCACCCTGGTCGCGGCCCTGCTCCACGACACCGTCGAAGACACCGGCTACTCCCTCGAGCAGCTGACCGACGAGTTCGGCGAAGAGGTCGCGCACCTGGTCGACGGCGTCACCAAACTCGACAAGGTGGTGCTCGGCAACGCCGCCGAGGGCGAGACCATCCGCAAGATGATCATCGCGATGGCCCGCGATCCGCGCGTGCTGGTGATCAAGGTGGCCGACCGGCTCCACAACATGCGGACCATGCGGTTCCTGCCGCCCGAGAAGCAGGCCCGCAAGGCCCGCGAAACCCTCGAGGTGATCGCGCCGCTGGCCCACCGGCTCGGCATGGCCACCGTGAAATGGGAACTCGAGGACCTGTCCTTCGCGATCCTGCATCCCAAGAAGTACGACGAGATCGTGCGGCTCGTCGCCGACCGGGCACCGTCCCGCGACACCTACCTCGCGAAGGTGCGGGCGGAGATCAACGCGACGCTGACGGCGTCGCGCATCAACGCGGTCGTCGAGGGCAGGCCCAAGCACTACTGGTCGATCTACCAGAAGATGATCGTCAAGGGTCGCGACTTCGACGACATCCACGACCTGGTCGGGGTGCGGATCCTGTGCGACGAGGTCCGTGACTGTTACGCGGCCGTCGGTGTCGTCCACTCGCTGTGGCAGCCGATGGCGGGCCGGTTCAAGGACTACATCGCGCAGCCGCGGTACGGCGTCTACCAGTCGCTGCACACCACCGTCGTCGGACCCGAGGGCAAACCCCTCGAGGTGCAGATCCGCACCCACGACATGCACCGGACCGCGGAGTTCGGTATCGCCGCGCACTGGCGGTACAAGGAGACCAAGGGCCGGCATTCCGGTGACGTCGCCGAGGTCGACGACATGGCGTGGATGCGTCAGCTCCTCGACTGGCAGCGTGAGGCCGCCGACCCGGGGGAGTTCCTCGAGTCGCTGCGCTACGACCTGGCGGTCAAGGAGATCTTCGTCTTCACCCCCAAGGGCGACGTGGTGACGCTGCCCGCCGGGTCGACGCCCGTCGACTTCGCGTACGCCGTGCACACGGAGGTCGGGCACCGCTGTATCGGTGCCCGGGTCAACGGCAGGCTGGTGGCGCTCGAACGCAAGCTCGAGAACGGCGAGGTCGTGGAGGTCTTCACCTCCAAGGCCGTCAATGCGGGCCCGAGCCGCGACTGGCAGATGTTCGCAGTCTCGCCGCGCGCCAAGACGAAGATCCGGCAGTGGTTCGCCAAGGAACGTCGCGAAGAAGCGCTCGAGGCGGGCAAGGACGCCATCGCGAAGGAAGTGCGGCGGGTCGGCCTGCCGCTGCAGCGCCTGATGAACGCCGAATCGATGGCGTCCATCGCGCACGAACTGCACTACACCGATGTGTCGATGCTGTACACGGCGGTCGGCGAGAGCCACGTGTCGGCGCAGCACGTCGTCCAGCGTCTGGTGGCGCATCTGGGCGGGGTCGGTGACGTCGAGGAGGAACTCGCCGAGCGGTCCACCCCGTCGACCATGCCGATGCGCCCGCGGAGCACCGGCGACGCGGGTGTGCTGGTTCCCGGCGCGGAGGGCACGGTCGCCAAGCTCGCCAAGTGCTGCACACCCGTCCCCGGCGACGAGATCATGGGCTTCGTGACCCGGGGCGGAGCGGTCAGCGTCCACCGCACCGACTGCACCAACGCCGGCTCCCTGCAGGAGCAGTCCGAGCGGATCATCGAGGTCAAGTGGGCGCCGTCGCCGTCGTCGGTGTTCCTGGTGGCCATCCAGATCGAGGCGCTCGATCGGCACCGGCTGCTGTCGGACGTGACGAAGGCGCTCGCGGACGAGAAGGTCAACATCCTGTCGGCGTCGGTGACGACGTCCGGCGACCGGGTGGCGATCAGCAAGTTCACGTTCGAGATGGGCGACCCGAAGCACCTCGGGCACGTGCTCAACGTGGTCCGCAACGTCGAGGGCGTGTACGACGTGTACCGGGTGACGTCCGCCGCCTAACGGTCACCCCCCGGCGACGAACGGGACGGTCGTTCGATCAGATCGAACGACCGTCCCGTTCGTGTGGCGGGGGTGCGGGGGTCAGCCGACCTTCGCGGTCTCGATCTGCACCGGCGTGTTGGGCTTGCCGCCGCCCGCGGACATGGATCCGTCGTCGCCGTCCGCCGCGATCTTCTCGACGGTCGCGAGGCCCTCCTCGGAGATCGAACCGAAGACGGTGTAGTTGGGCGGGAGCACCGAGTCGGCGTAGACGAGGAAGAACTGGCTGCCGTTGCTGCCGGGCTGCCCGCTGTTGGCCATCGCGACGGTGCCGCGCGGGTAGACCACCGGATTCGCGAGTGCGGGATCGTTCGGCGCGAACGCGGTCTCCGGGTACTCCGTGTCGAAGCCGTAGCCCGGTCCGCCGGTGCCCTTTCCGCTCGGGTCGCCGCACTGCAGCACCTGCAGACCCACTTCGGTCGTGAGCCGGTGGCAGGGGGTGTCGTCGAAGTACCCCTGCTGGGCCAGGCTCGTGAAGCTGTTGACCGTGCACGGGGCCTCGGCGCGGTCGAGGACGAGGCCGATCGGTCCGGCGCTCGTCTGGAGATCGACGGGAACCGTGCCCTCGGTGGAGACACCGGTGGTGGGCGGCGGGGTGACGTCCTTGGCGGCGGGCTGCCCTTCCGGGTACGCGCAGTCCACGGTGGCAGCCGCGGGCGGCGGGACCGCAGGCAGCGTGCCGAACTTGGACAGATCGAGCGACTGTTCCGCCGCGCTCGTGGACGCCGCCTTCGAGGTGCTGGTCGACGAGCCGCCGGAGTCGGACGAATCCGAACAGCCGGCGAGGAGGACCGCGAGGCTCACGCCTGCGACGAGGATCGAGGTGCGTTTCATCGGTCTATCCTCACACGAGACCTAGTCCATCCGGACGGACGTGATGTCGATGGGCAGGTTGGGCTTGCCGCCGCCGGCCTGCATCGATCCGTCGTCACCGGCCGCCGCCACCTTCTCGATGGTCGCGAGACCGGTCTCGTCGACCTTCCCGAACGCGGTGTACTGCGGGGGCAGCTGCGAGTCGGCGTAGACGAGGAAGAACTGGCTGCCGTTGCTGTCGGGCTGACCGCTGTTGGCCATCGCGATGGTGCCGCGCGGGTACGTCACCGGCACCTGCAGGGACGGATCCGATGCCTCGTACTGGTCGGTGGGGAATTCGTTGGCGAACCCGTAACCGGGGCCGCCGGTACCTGCACCCGTGGGATCACCGCACTGCAGGACCTTCAATCCCTCGGACGTGACGAGCCGGTGGCACGGCGTGTTGTCGAAGTAGTTCTGGCTCGCCAGGCTCAGGAAGTTGTTGACGGTGCACGGGGAGTCCGCGTTGTCCAGGATCAGGCCGATGTTGCCCTGCGTCGTCTGCATGCTGACGCTGACTTCCTGGAGGGTGGTGTCGATGTCGTCGGTGCGCGGCGGGTTCACCTGCTTCGCGGGCGGCTGAGTGCCGGGGGTGTACGTGCACGACACCTTCTCGGGCAGCGGTTCGGACCGGCCCGCGGGCATCACGCCGGGCGACTGCGGTGACGCCGTCACCGACTCCGCCGCCGATGCCTCCGTCGCCTCGTCGTCGCCGCTGGTGAGGGCGAAGACGACGGCGCCCGCCGCCACCACGAGCACGACACCGAGCACCGAACCGGCGATGGTCAGCTGCTTACGCTTGCGTGCTCTGTCGGCGCGGCGTTCGAGCTGACGCTCGAGCTTTCGTTTCGCTGCTTCCCGGCGCTGCTCGTTGCTCGGCACTGCGGTGGTCCTCCCGTGTCGGTCTGGCTGGAAGTCGGTCGATAGGGCAGTTGGCCGGTGCGAACTAACCCCCGGCACACGACCTCCAGAGTCTGCCATCCGAACCTGAGAACATCCTGGCGGGGCGGCGGCTTAGGCTGTAGCGACTGCAAGGACCACTCGAACAGGAGCGTCGCGCGTGCTCGTCACAGGATTCCCGGCCGGGATGTTTCAGACCAACTGCTACATCCTCGCGCAGGACGACGCCCCGGAGTGCGTCGTCGTCGACCCAGGACAGGACGCCGCCGAACCGCTGTTCGAGTTCCTGGACCAGAAGAATCTCACCCCGACGGCGGTGCTGCTGACCCACGGTCACCTCGACCACGTCTGGAACGCCTACGACGTCTGCGAGAAGTTCGGGATCCCCGCGTACATCCATCCAGAGGACCGGTACATGCTGTCGGACCCCGGCCGCGGCATCGGCCCGACGATGAAGCCGTTCATCGAGGGCATGACGTTCGTCGAGCCCGGCGAGGTGATCGCGCTGGCCGACGGCGACGTGATCGAGCAGGCCGGGATGTCGTTCGCCGTCGACCACACCCCGGGGCACACGCAGGGGTCCGTGGTCTTCCGGACCCGGGTCGACACCGAGAACGGCCCCGTCGAGATCGCCCTCACCGGTGACACGCTGTTCCAGGGGTCGATCGGTCGCAGCGACCTGCCCGGCGGCAACCACGAACAGTTGCTGCGGTCCATTGCCGACAAGCTTCTGATCCTCGCCGACGACACGGCGGTCCTCCCCGGGCACGGCGGGTCGAGCACCGTCGGTGCCGAACGTGGGTCGAACCCGTTTCTCGTTGGACTCTCGGGATCGAAATAAGGAAAAGTAACGACAGTGAGCAAAGCCAGCACCTTCTCCGCCCCCAAGGGCGTCCCCGATTACGTCCCGCCGCAGTCGTCGGAGTTCGTCGCGGTCCGTGACGGACTCACGCGCGCTGCGCGACTGGCCGGATACGGCCACATCGAACTTCCCATCTTCGAGGACACCGGGCTGTTCGCCCGCGGCGTCGGCGAGTCCACCGACGTCGTCAGCAAGGAGATGTACACGTTCGCCGACCGCGGTGACCGTTCGGTGACCCTGCGGCCCGAGGGCACGGCGGGCGTCATGCGCGCTGTCATCGAACACGGCCTGGACCGCGGCCAGTTGCCGGTGAAGCTGAGCTACGCCGGACCGTTCTTCCGCTACGAGCGTCCGCAGGCCGGTCGTTACCGCCAGCTGCAGCAGGTCGGGGTCGAGGCCATCGGCGTCGACGACCCGGCTTTGGACGCCGAGGTCATCGCCGTCGCCGACGCCGGTTTCCGCGGCCTCGGTCTCGAGGGCTTCCGGCTGGAGATCACCTCGCTCGGCGACGACACGTGCCGTCCGCAGTACCGGGAACGGTTGCAGGAGTTCCTGTTCGCCCTTCCCCTCGACGAGGAGACGCGCCGGCGGGCGGAGATCAACCCGCTGCGGGTGCTCGACGACAAGCGCAAGGAGGTGCGCGAGATGACGGCCGACGCCCCGCTCATGCTCGATCACCTCTCGGACACCGCGAAGGCACACTTCGACGAGGTGCTCGCCCACCTCGATGCGCTGGGGGTGCCGTACGTGGTCAACCCGCGGATGGTCCGCGGCCTCGACTACTACACCAAGACGACGTTCGAGTTCGTCCACGACGGTCTCGGCGCGCAGTCGGGTATCGGCGGTGGCGGACGTTACGACGGTCTGATGGCGCAGCTCGGTGGTCAGCCGTTGTCCGGCATCGGTTTCGGGCTCGGTGTCGACCGCACCGTCCTGGCGCTCGCCGCCGAGGGCAAGACCGCGGGCTCGACGGCCCGCTGCGAGGTCTTCGGCGTCCCGCTGGGCGAGGAGGCGAAGGCGAAGCTGGTGGTGATCGCACAGCAGTTGCGCGCCCAGGGAATTCGAGTCGACCTCGCGTACGGCAACCGCGGCGTGAAGGGCGCGATGAAGGCCGCCGACAGGTCCGGCGCCGCGCTGGCGCTGGTGCTCGGTGACCGCGACATCGCCGAGGGCACGGTGGGAATCAAGAACCTCGCCACCGGCGATCAGGAATCGGTGTCGTCGGCGGATGTCCTCGCGCGCGTCGGAGCCATCCTTGGCGCCTGACGACACCGCGCCGGTGTCGCTCGACCTCGTCCCGATCGAGTTGATCGCACCGCGGCTCAAGAAAGTCGCGGCGCTCGCCGTGCTGATCGGTGTCGTGGTCGGCGTCGTAGTCGGGTTCTTCGGTCCCGTGTGGGTCGGCGTGACGGTCGGGGCCGTGATCGCGGTCCCGACCGCCGCGTCCGCGCTCCTCACGTTGCGGCGTCGCATCACGCTGCAGGCCGGGCGAATCCGGTCGACGGGGGGACTGCGCAGCCGGCGCGTCGACGTCACCCGCGCGGTGGCCGCGGAACTGGTGGTCCGTTCGGCCCGGGTCAGTGAGGTGAGCGTCCGGATCACGGATCCCGACGGAAGCCTCGCGATTCCGCTCGCCCTCTACACGACCGACGGCGGTCGCGAACTCGAGATCCTCGGGCTCCGCAGGCTCGCCGACGCCCTGACGACGAGCGAACTGGTACCGGCCGCCGCAATCGCGTCGGTCCTCATCGAGCAACTCCGCGCGGAAGCGCGGGGCGCGGCCCTTCCCGAACGCCCGCTGTTCCGTGCCGTGGAACTGGTGCGTTCGGAGGGCCGCGTGCCCACCACCACGCTCACCGATCACGAGGTGGCGGCACTCCTCGACTGAGCGATCAGCCCCGATCGCCGAACGACGTGTCGTCGAGATCCTCGCCGCCGATCACGGCGGGTGCGACCATCGGCAGGTCGCCGGCGAACGCGTTGTTTTCGCCGGCGTTGACGAGGTAGCTCGGTGTGGACCGGCCGCTGAGCTGCTCGTCGCCACCGCGCCCGGCGCCCGCCATGCCGGCGCCGCCGCCGATCCCGCCCATCGCTCCGCCCGGTGCGAGCGGGGATGCGGCAGCCGAAGTGGTTCCGGGCACCGGAGCGGCCCCCGGTGTCGTCGGGGTCGCACTCGCCGACGGCACGATCGCCCCGGTCACTGGTCCGCGGGCTACCGAACCGCTGCCCGCGGAGGCGCTTCCGCCGTACATGGCGATGCCCGCGCCGCCGGCCGTGCCCACCGCGCCGGGAACTCCACCCGCGGCCCCGTGCGCCGGGGTGACGGCGGATTTCGCCGTGAGGGCGTCGGCGGGCAGGTCCGCCGAGGAGACCGCGGCCGCCTGGGTACTCGCCGACACCAGATCGCCGACACCGTCGGTGACGGTGGAGATCATCGGCTTGCCCACACCCTCGATCACGGTGGACGCGACGGCGAACGGCGACGTCGGCGCGGCTCCCGGTGCCGGGGGCGGCGGTACCGGCACTGGCGCGGCGAGACCGTTCATCGTGAGGGTCTGCTCGTTCAGTTCGGTGCGGGTCTGCGTCACCACCCCGATGGCCGCCTTGATGTGTTCGGCCGCGGACGCGAGCAGCATCGCCTGCCCCGGCGGAGTCATCACCATCGGCGCCGCGGCGACCGCGGTGGCCGCGAACGACTCCGAGATCGTCATCAGGTTCGCGTTGCCCCGCGCCACGGACGCGGCGGCGGTCTGGGTGGTGGTCGAGATCTCCGTGCCACGTTCGCTCAGTTCGGTGCCGCTCGCCTGGACCTGCACGCCCTGGGCCTGCGCGGCCTGCGCGGCCTGGCTCTGCCAGATCTGGTCGAGGATCTTCAGACCCGACAGGCTCATCGACATGGCCTGGTCGATCAGGCCCGAGGACATGTCGAGAAGCGACGTCGGGTCGAACGACCCGAACGTGCCGGTGCCGAAGCTCCCGGCGAGATCGGTGAGCGGCTTGAACAATTCGTCCACACCCGGCAGTGCGGGCAGGGCGTGGCCCTGCAGCAGGACCTCGATCGGGTTCGGCGGCAGGGGCGGCAACGACGGCAGGGCGGGCAACGGCGGCAGCTCACCGAGCGGCGCATCCAGCAACGGGCGGAGCGGGGAATTCTGCAGTGCCTCGAGCGGGGTGCTCGGCAGTGGTGTCGCGAGGGCGTCGCCGACGGGGGAGCCCTGGATCAGGTCGAGGATCGTTCCGTGTTCTGCAGGAGTTCCCGCGGACGTCATGAGAGCCCTCCGAGTCCGTCGCCGACACTACCCAGCGCAGCGCCGTTGGCGCCGTCGACGGAGTCGTAGGACTGGGCTGTGGCGTCGGCGGCGATCGCGGTCTGCGCGTAGTGCGTCGCGAGTTCGGCGACCGATGTGGCGTGGTTTGCCTGCGCGGCAGCGAAGGACGCGAGAAAGTCGGCTCCGATCGGGCCGAACACGGGCGCGAGCGCCGCGAGGTTCGCCCCGAGATCCAGTGCGGCGGCGCTGCTGATCTGTTCGGCCGCCTGCGCCGCGGTGGCGCCGTATTTCCTGATGCCGTCCGTGACGACGAAGACTTCGCTCAAGATGACCCCCCAGTGATTAAGCGTTCGCCAGACTTTATCCCACGGGAACGACACGCACGGCTAGAGATGACGGGGTGCTCCGCCCTCGGTCTCGGCGAGCAGTGCCCGCGTCTTCGATCTGATCTGGTCCAGCGGCTCCGTCCACCCGAGGGCGCGGAGGCAGGCGTCGGCGAGGAGGCCGGCGGCGCCCTCGTTCTCGGGTCCGGGGAGCAGTCCGCGTTCGATGTCGGCACGGGTTGCGATGGCGCTCTCGACGATTCGGAACGGCAGGTCGGCCAGGGCTGGAGAGGTGTCGCCGGACGCGTCGGACATCTCCGTGAGGGCCCCATCCGCCAGCAGTCGGTAATGGCCGCGCAGGAGGGTGCGCTGGGTGCGGAACGGCTCGAATCGATCGGCCAGCAGTTCCGGAAGAAGGTACAGCGCACCGAGATTCCATCGGGTGGTCGTGAGTTGCGTGACGTCGTAGGTGGCCAGCGCGTGCAGGCGCACCGTGGCGGGGGCGTCGGCATCGCTGAGCCGCTCGGCGGCGGCCAGCGCGGGGGAGACCGTTTCTTCGAGCAGTGCCGCGAGGATCTCTTCCTTGTTGGGGAAGTGGTGGTAGAGCGACGCCTGCCGGATGCCGACCATATCGGCGATCTGCCGTGTCGACGTGGCGGCGAAACCCTTGGTGGTGAACAGCTCTCCGGCGGCGTCGAGTATCTCCTCGGGAGTGGTCCGTCCCGGTCTGCGCTGACTGGTCAGTCGGGGTCGTCCCGGCCCTGTGGTCACCGCTCCATGATGTCAGGTCGCGTCCGGGCCCGGCCCCGTCCACCTGCCGTGAGGGTTTGGTCACGCGACCGAAACGTAGGCAACGATGCTGTTACGGCCGAGCGGGATCTGGATACGCGGGCGTCACCCATCGAGGCCCTTCCGCGAGAAAACTATCGATCGACAGATATTGCTCTCGCCGAAGGAGTACGCCCTTGAGTACACCCACAAGGACTGCGCACGCGCCGACCGCGCCGGCTCCCGCACCTCCCCGCCCGTCCGGCGTCGACGACACGGGTGACCTCGGCGAATTCGGCTACGAGCAGCAACTCCACCGTTCCCTGGGCAAGTTCGCGTCGTTCGCCGCCGGCTTCTCGTTCGTCTCCATCCTCACCACCATCTTCCAGCTCTTCGGGCTCGGATTCGGGTTCGCCGGGCCCGCGTTCTTCTGGACGTGGCCGGTGGTGTTCGCGGGCCAGTTCATGGTGGCGCTCAACTTCGCAGAACTGGCCGCCCGGTACCCCATCTCGGGGGCGATCTACCAGTGGTCCCGCCGGATGGGCGGTGAGGTGGTCGGCTGGTTCGCCGGATGGTTCATGATCCTCGCGCAGATGGTGACGGCCTCCGCCGCGGCCATAGCCCTGCAGGTCGTTCTCCCCAACGTGTGGAGCGGATTTCAGATCATCGGGGAGGACAGCACTTTGACGTCCGCGAGCGGTGCCGCCAACGCGGTGCTCCTCGGCTCCGTCCTGCTCGTGCTGACCACGTTCATCAACTCCATCGGCGTCAACTGGATGTCCCGGATCAACAACATTGGCGTCACCTGCGAGATCGTCGGCGTCATCGCGGTGATCGGCATGTTCCTCACGCACGCCCAGCGCGGGCCGCAGGTCGTGTTCGACACCGGCACCGCGGGCGCGTCACCGGGGTACGGCTGGGCGTGGATCGTCTCGGGACTGATGGCGGCGTACGTGATGGTCGGGTTCGGTTCGGCCGGCGAACTGGCCGAGGAGACGCGGAACCCGCGCCGGGTCGCCCCGCGCACGATCCGCCTCGCACTCTCGGTGTCGGCGCTCGGCGGCGGGCTGATGATCATCGGCGCGCTGATGGCCGCACCGAGCCTGACCGACGGCCGCCTCGCCGCCGAAGGCCTGCCGTACGTGCTCTCGTCGATCCTCAGCTCCCCGTGGGGAACCCTGCTCCTCGTCGACGTCGCGATCGCGGTGTTCGTGTGCACGCTGGCCATCCAGACGGCGGCGTCACGGCTGGTGTTCTCGATGGCCCGGGACGGACGGCTGCCCGCCTCGCGGATTCTGTCGACGGTGAACACCCGCACCGGAACCCCCATCGCGCCGTCCGTCCTGATCGGCGTGGTGTGCATCGGCATCCTCGCCGTCAACGTCGGGAACTCCGCGATCTTCGCGACCCTCTCGAGCGTCTGCATCATCCTGATCTACCTCGCCTACCTGATGGTCACGGTGCCGCTCCTGCTGCGCAGGCTGAAGGGCTGGCCGCACGGTGGACCCCAGGTCGACGCGGACGGACGGAAGCTGTTCTCGCTCGGACGGTTCGGACTTCCCGTCAACATCCTCGCGGTCGGATACGGGGCGCTGATGGTCGTCAACCTGTCCTGGCCGCGCGCCGAGATCTTCGACCCCAGCGGCGACTACCCGCTTCTGCGGTGGGCCGCCCCCGTCACCGTCGCCGCCGTGGTCGCGCTCGGAATCGCGTGCTTCCCGCGCGGCCGCACCACCCCCAACCCCGTCACGATCGGAGCCTGACATGACCTCAGTGGACACCTCGACCACCAGCGCCGCGAAGGAACATGCGCGGGCCCAGTCGGGAGTGGTCACCGACTCGATGCCGGTGCTTCCGGCGTCGTCCTGGCCAACTCCACCGTCCGGCATCGATCCGGCGCTGCTCACGTGGGCGGAGACGGTTCCGGGCGGCCGGTACACCACGAAGGTGCTGGGCCGCGGCACCCGACTGCGACTGCGGGACGTCGACGGCCGGGCCTGCGCCCACCTGCTGCTGTACCGGGCGGACGCGCCGTGGGAGCGGCTCAACGTCGCCGACACCGTGAAGGTGCCGTGGCAGGCGTACCTGGGGCCCGGGCATCCGGTGCTCTCCGACCAGGGGCGCGTCCTCGCGACCGTCGTGTCGGACGGGTCCGGGCGGCACGACGCTCTCTGCGGTACCACGTCGCTCGCCACGAACACCGCGAAATACGGTGACGGCAGCCTGCATTCGGCGTCCCCCGCCGGCCGCGAACTCTTCACCGTCGCGGCGGCGAAGCACGGGCTCGAGCGCCGCGACCTCCCGCCGTCGCTGTCGTTCTTCCACGGGGTGCGGGTGGGCGCGGACGGAGCGCTGAGCAGCATCGGATCCGCCGGCCCGGACACCGCCGTCGAACTCGTGATCCACCTCCCGGTGATCGTCCTGATCGCCAACACGGCGCACCCGCTCGATCCGTCGCCGACGTACGACACGACAGCGCTGGAAGTGCTCGCCTGGACCGGCGCCGACGTGGCCGAACCCGTCGACGCCGACCCGGAGTACCGGCGCGCCTTCCTCAACACCGAAGACGTCTGGGCTGCAGCGCAGCGCCAGGGACGGGAGCAGGCATGACCACCACCATCGAGACCGCACCGCTGGTACCGGGAACGGTGATCCTGGACGAGGAGGTCGGCGCCCGCGGACCCTGGTCCACGGTCGTCGCGGCGGGCGACGTCCTGACCGTCGTCGACCTGTGCGGCAACCAGGCCGTCGACACCCTGATCTACGCGGCCGACGACCACGGGCAGCGCTACTCGGCCGCCGCGACGGTGTCGGCGCAGCGAAATCTGTTCCTGACCACGGGAAGTGTTCTCCGCACCGACGATCACGACGCGCTGATGACGCTCGTCGCCGACGAGGTCGGCTCACACGACACGGTGGGCGGCGCCTGCTCCCAGGAGTCGAACACCCTGCGGTACGGCCACCACACCAAGCATCAGCACGCCTGCGTCGAGAACTTCCTCGCGGAAGGGTCGCGGTGGGGGATCGGCAAGCGGGATCTGGTGTCGAACATCAACTTCTTCATGAACGTTCCCGTCGACGCCGACGGCACGCTCGGTATCGTCGACGGCCTGTCCGCCCCCGGCCGCCGGCTCGCGCTCCGCGCGGAGCGCGACGTTCTGGTACTGGTGTCCAATTGCCCGCAGATCAACAACCCCTGTAACGGTTTCGATCCGACACCGGTGCGGATGATCGTGACCCGGCCGACGGGGGCACCCGCATGAGCGCCAAGATCACCGTGCACCGGCCCGGCATGCTCACCACGGTGCAGGACTTTCCGGGGCGGACCGGGTACTGGCACGTCGGGGTGCCGCCGTCGGGCCCGATGGACGACCTGTCGTTCCGGCTCGGGAACGCCGCACTCGGCAACGACGAGGGTGCCGCCGGACTCGAATGCGCCATGTCCGGCCCCGCGTTGCAGTTCGACGAGGACATGGTGGTCTGCGTGACCGGCGCACCCGCCCCGGTCACCGTCGACGGAGTGCTGCACGCGCAGTGGCGTCCGGTACGCGTTCCGGCAGGCGGAGTCCTGGACGTCGGCGCGGTCGCCGGGCCCGGCCTGCGCATCTACGTGCTGATTCACGGTGGCCTCGACGTCGACGATTTCCTCGGCAGCGCCTCGACGTTCACGCTCGGCAAGTTCGGCGGGCATCAGGGCCGCACCCTGCGGCAGGGCGACGTGCTCGCGGTCGGCGACCACACCGGCACCCCTGCGGCCGCCGTTCCCGCCGAACACGTTCCGGCCCTGTGCAGTCGCTGGGAGATCGCGGTCACCGAAGGCCCGCACGGCGCACCCGAATTCTTCACCCGCGCCGACATCGACACGCTGTACCGGACCGACTACGAGGTGCATTTCAATTCGGACCGCACCGGGGTGCGGCTGATCGGGCCCAAACCCGACTGGGCGCGCACGGACGGCGGCGAGGCAGGACTGCACCCGTCCAACATTCACGACAACGCGTATTCGGTCGGCGCCCTGGACTTCACGGGAGACACCCCGATTCTCCTGGGCCCGGACGGTCCGAGCCTCGGCGGGTTCGTGTGTCCCGTCACGGTCGTCTCCGCGGAACGGTGGAAGCTCGGACAACTGGCTCCCGGCGACACGGTGCGCTTCGTGCCGATCAGGGCCGACCGGGCCGCGTCGACACGCGCGCTGGGGCCTGCGCGGCGGGCGGCGTTCTCGACGGTCTTCTCCACCACCGGTGATCGTGACGACGGCGTGATCGCCCGGCGCGACGGCGAGACCGCCGTGACGTACCGACGATCCGGCGACGACAACGTCCTCGTCGAGTACGGTGACATGAGCCTCGACCTGGCGTTGCGGGCCCGCGCGCACGCGCTCCACCAGCGTCTCGAGGTCGAGAAGCCGGCCGGGCTCCTCGACCTGACACCGGGCATCCGGTCGCTGCAGGTCCGGGTCGACCCTGACGTGCTGCCGATCCCGAAGCTGATGGGGCTACTCGCCGAGGCGGAGGACGCGCTGCCCGCGGCGAACGAACTCGTGGTGCCGAGTCGGTCCGTGCGGATGCCGCTGTCGTGGGACGACCCCTCGACGCGGGAGGCGATCCAGCGGTACATGCACGGTGTCCGCTCGGACGCGCCGTGGTGCCCGTGGAACATCGAGTTCATCCGCCGCATGAACGGCCTCGGCAGTGTCGACGACGTCTTCGACACCGTCTTCGGTGCCGAGTACATGGTGCTCGGACTCGGCGACGTCTACCTCGGCGCGCCCGTCGCGACACCTCTCGACCCGCGGCATCGGCTGGTCACCACGAAATACAATCCCGCCCGCACGTGGACGCCGGAGAACGCGGTCGGCATCGGCGGGGCGTACCTGTGCATCTACGGAATGGAGGGCCCCGGCGGCTACCAGTTCGTCGGCCGCACCACCCAGGTGTGGAACCATCGGCATCCCGAGAAGTCCGGACCGTTCGAGGACGGCACCCCCTGGCTGCTGCGCTTCTTCGACCGGATCTCCTGGTACCCCGTGGAACCGGACGAGCTGATGGACCTGCGATCGGACGTCGCAGCCGGCCGCGGCGGCGGAATCGAGATCACGGACGGCACGTTCTCGCTCGCCGAGCACCAGCAGTTCCTCGCGGCCAACGCCGAATCGATCGGCGACTTCTGGGCCGGACAGGCCGTCGCGTTCGCCGCCGAGCGGCAACGATGGTCCGCGGCAGGGGAGTTCGCGACGGTGGGGTAATCCGAGTCAGGCACTGCGCTCGGCGAGTTCGGCGAGCTGCTCCGTGACGGTGCCCCAGCCGTCGTAGAAGCCCATTTCTTCGTGGGTGTTCCGGTCGGCGTTGTTCTTGTGCATCACGTGGGCGACGTACTCCGTGCCCGTCGGATGGTCGTTCAGCGTGATGATCGCGGTCATGAACGGCTGTTCGGCGGGCCGCCAGCCACCGATCAGGGAGTTGGTGAACACGATGCGTTCGAGTTCGTCGACGGCGAGGAAGCAGCCACTGAGGTGGGGCACGAAATCACCGCCGTCCTCGCTGATCTGGGTGGTGAGCGCGCCGCCCGGGCGTAGGTCCATGTCGACGACCCGGCATCGGGAGGGCGCGGGGACCCACCACTGTTCGAAGCTGGCGGGGTCGGTCCAGGCGCGCCACACGACCGCCCGGGGCGCCCGGATGATGCGCGAAATCGTAAGGTCGAGATCGGGTCTGGCAATGCCGGTCATGGTGGTGTGTCCTTTGCGTGTGTGGTGACCGTGTGTGTTGTGACGGTGTGTTCGGTGACGAAGTGTTCGAGCCTGTCGGTGCGGCTCTCCCAGAGTTCCTGTTGCTCCGCGAGCCACGATTCGACCGCGGTGAACGGCGCCTTCTCGATCGCGCACGTCCGTACCCGGCCTTCCTTGCGTGTCCGGATCCACCCGCTGTCCTCCAGGAAGTGGATGTGCTTCATGAAGGAGGGCAGTGCCATGTCGAACGGCTTTGCCAGTTCGCCGACCGTGGCCGGGCCGCGGCTCAGGCGGCCGAGCACGGCCCGCCGGGTGGGGTCGGCGAGCGCTTGGAAGATACCGTTGAGCTGCTCCGGATACTGAGCCACAAGGGAAAGTATTCCACCGCAACAATGGTTAGCGCAAGGGCTAACTGTTGGGGGTGTCAGCAAAGCTTGCCGCGACCGGGGACGAGCGGGACGTCCAGGGCGTCGTAGAGCCCCGGTGCGGCTGTCCGCAGCCACGGAATCGCGTTGACCAGGCGCCCCACCGCGGTGGCGTTGCCGCCGGCCGCTCGATTGCCGCCCTCGTCGGTGGCCTCCACGTTGACCTCGATCCGCGGGCGTCCCTCGATGATCACCTTGTGGGCGCCGTCCCCGCCGTCCGGTGGCACGGGCCAATCCGGGGCGCACGACGGATGGATCCGGGTGACGTGCTCGATGACGATGCGGGGTTCGCCGCCCACGATGCCCTGCACCTCGAAACGCAGCGCCCCCTGGGTTCCTGCCTCGAACTCGCCCATGAGTTCGGTGGTGATCGTCTCCTCGAGCGGCCGGCGCAGCAGCGTCTCCCGGATCTCGTCGAGTTCCACCGCGAGGGCGCGGGCGATGAGCCGGATCTGGCCGCCCCACACCATCGTGGGTACCGTCGCCGCGACCATCGGCGGTTCGTAGTCCATCGGCTGGCCCATGCCGACGAGGTACCGCACCGAATCGTGCTGGTCGTACGTGGTGTAGTCGAAGATCTCCTGGCAGCGGATCCGATCGATCGTGCCCGCCAGGCCCGTCATCAGGATCGGCAGGACGTCGTTGCCCCATCCCGGATCTACGCCCGACACGAACAGCGCCCCGCCGCCCGACTTCGCCGCAGAGTCGATCGGGTCGCGCAATTCGGCCGGCGCGTTGCTCTGGTCGTACAGCGCGTAGAGGGACGGAGTCACGACGACGGCTCCCACGGCGAGCGCGCGGATGATGTCGGCTGCCGCGTCGTCCGGGCGAATCTCACCCGACGCGGCGTAGACGACCGCCTCGGGGGAGTCCGCGAGCACGGCGCCGGCATCGTCGGTTGCCGCCACCCCGAGCGAGCGGCCGAGGCGCGCGAGACCCCCGGCATCGCGTCCGACCTTCTCCGGGTTCGCCACGAGCACCGCCGACAACTCGAGCCCGGGGTGGGCGTCGACGGCACGGATCGCGGCCCGCCCCACATTCCCGGTTCCCCACACCACGGTCCGGATCTTCCCCTGATCGGCCATGAGATCGGACCCTACCGAGTTTGTGGACGGTGACAGCCCGAATCGGGCAACACCGGTCCCGTTCGACGACATGTTCACGGCAGCGTTCCGGCCGGGTTCGGGTGGACAATGGGAAGATGCACCCGCACGGGAGGCCGCCCGGCCCGGACAAGGGGCTGAGCAGAGCCGAACTGCTGGCCGCGGTATCGCTGGCGATCGACCTCGGTCTGGGCCAGCCGATGGAACACATGCTCCGGTCTTCGCTGATCGCGACGCGGATCGCCGAGCGGATGGGGCTGGACCCGCAGCAGCGGGCAACTGTGTACTACGCCAACCTGATCGGGTGGATCGGCTGTCACGCCGACTCCCACGAACTCTCGGCGCTCTTCGGCGACGACATCGCCTTCCGCGCCGACACCTACACGGTGGACATGACCGGTCTGCCGTTCCTGCGGCTGATGACCGGTCACGTGGGGCGCGGATTACCGGGCTGGAAACGCGGAATCAGCGCCGCCGTGTTTCTGGTCGCGGCTCGCAGCCAGGTCGCCACCCTGATCCATTCCCATTGCAGTTCCGCCGGGGTTCTGTCCGATCGGATGGGCTTGGACGGGCAGGTCGGACAGGCGCTGGCCTACGCCTTCGAGCGCTGGGACGGTCGAGGGCTGCCCAACGGGTGTCGCGGAGAGGGCATCCCGGTCGAGATCCACATCGCTCACGTCGCAGACGTCGTCGAGGTGCACCTGCGGACGGGTGGGCTCGAGCACGCGAAGGACGTCCTCCGTTGTCGGCGCGGAAGTCAGTTCAGCCCGGCCGTGGCGGACGTGTTCGAACGTGACGCGGCCGCAATCGTGGACGGGTTGTTCGACATGGACGTCTGGATTGCGGCGTTGACCCGCGCGCCGGACCGTGACCGAACCCTGGGGGCGGAGGAGAGCGACGAGCTGCTCAGGGCCATGGCCGATTTCGTCGACCTGAAATCCCCTTTCACGCTGGGGCATTCGCGTGGCGTCGCGGGTCTGGCGGCCGGTGCGGCCCGGCACCTGGGCATGTCGCCACCGGACGTCACGCATCTGTACCGCGCCGGGCTCGTGCACAGCCTCGGCAAAATGGGAGTGTCCAACCAGATCTGGGAGAAGAAGGGGCCGCTGACGACGGCCGAATGGGAACGGGTCCGCATGTACCCGGACTTGACCGGCCGGATACTGCGCCGCGTCAACGGCCTGGAGTCGGTCGTGTCCGTCGCGATGAAGCACCGGGAACGGCTCGACGGGTCCGGCTTTCCCCGCGGGATCGCCGGCGCGGAATTGACCGCGAAGGACCGGCTGCTCGCCGCGGCGGAGGCGTACCAGGGTCTGCTCGAGCCGCGTCCGCACCGGCCCGCCCTCGACGCGCGCGGTGCGGCCGATCGGTTGGGGGAGGAGGCGCGTGCCGGACGCCTCGACGCCGAGTCGGTGGCCGCCGTGCTGGCGGCGGCCGGGCAGCGGCAGTCGCGGCGGACACCCTGGCCGGCCGGGTTGACCGACCGCGAGGTCGAGATCCTGAGACTCGTCGCGCAGGGCCGATCGAACAAGGAGATCGCCGCCGAACTGTTCATCGCCGAGAAAACGGCGCGCAACCACGTCGAACGTGTCTACGCCAAGCTCGGTGTGAACAACCGCACGCAGGCCGGTCTCGCCGCGATCGACCGGGGACTGGTGGGCTACCCGGTCGATGCGCCGGTCGGAAAGTGACATCTCGGTCGACGTCATCGGCGGGATGCGCCGGGCCGGGACCGCCGGTCCAGTACCCACACCGTGGCCAGCGTGAGGACCACCGCGAACGAGGCGAGCGCGAGGAGACTGCCGCCGGTACCACCCCGGAAGGTGTCGCCGTAGGCGGACATGGCCGGCACCGTGGCGCTGTACCGGTCGAGATCCAGGTCGCGACCCAGCGCTTCGAATGCGTGGCGGTTGGACAGTCCGAGGCTCATCAGGCGTCCCGGGACGGCCATCTCGTCGACGGGGACAATGGCGCCACCGAACAGAACCTGAGGGAAACAGAGCATCGGCAGGGCCAGGGCGGCCTGCGCGGCGTTGGAGACCGCGGCCGAGGAGAGCAAACCGAGGACGAGCGCGGACGTCGCTTCGATCACGATCGTCACGAACAGGAAGGCGTACACGTGCCATCCGACGTCGGGGAGCCGGCCGAGCGCCCGCAGGACACCGAGAAGCAGCGCGCTCACTCCGGCCAGCACCGGAAGCAGCGCTGCCACCTTGGACGCCACGTAGGCGCTCACGCTGAGCCCGGCCAGGCGCTCCTGCCGGAAGACGGCCATCTCCCCGACGATCTGGAGCAGGCCGTACGTGAGGCCGAAGAAGAAGCCCGCGAATGCGATCCAGAACACGATCTGGGCGGGGCCGAGGTCGGCCGCGCCCCGTGGATCGAACGCGCCGCGCTGGAAGAGCGTTGCCATCATCGCCGTGACCAGCACCGGGGAGCCGAGCAGGACCGCCAGGGTCAGCCGGTTGCGAAGGAGTACATCGACATTGCGCCGGGTGAGCAGCCACCATTGCCGCACCGCGCCTGGGCGTGTGACGTCGGAACGGGTGGCCGGGAGCGGCGGTGGAGCCGAGCCGGGCCGGGTGTCGGCATTCCCACCGCTGTCCGCGAACCGCTCCGCCCAGATCGCCGGGGTGTGCTCGCGTGCCAGCCGGTCGTACACCTCGGCGAGATCCTCCACACCGAAGTAGCGTCGCGCCTCGGCCGGGCTGCCGGCGAAGGCCAGGTGGCCGTCGCGAGCGAGGAACACCACCCGGTCACACCGGTCGATGCCGGCCGGCTCATGCGTCGTGAGGACGACCGTGACCCCGCGCTGGGTGAGTCGGCGCAGCAGGCGCATCACGTCGGCCGCGGTCGACGGATCGAGCCCGGAGGTGGGTTCGTCGAGGAAGAAGAGGCGCGGCCGGGTGAGGAGCTCCACGGCGATACTGGCCCGCTTGCGCTGGCCGCCGGACAGCGCACGGACCGGCACCTCGGCCCGATCCGCCAGGTCGAGGTCCTGCATGGTCTCTTCGACGACCCGGTCCGCTTCGGCTGCCGAGGTGCCCGCGGGCAGCCGGAGCCGCGCCGCGTAACGCAGCGTGCGACGCAGGGGCATCTCGAGGTGGATGATCTCGTCCTGGGGTACGTAGCCGATGCGGGAATCGGCGCCGACCCGGGCCCCGCGAACGACGCCGTCGTGCCGCACCTCCCCGGCGGACGGGGGTTGCAGTCCCGCGAGGATTTCCAGCAGCGTGCTCTTTCCCGCTCCACTGCCGCCGGCGATGGCGACCAACTCGCCGGGTTCGACCGACATCGACAGCGTCTGGAGGATCTGCCGCCCCCCGGCATTCCTGCTCACGTCGACCGCATCGACTCGCCCGCCGCCCGCCGCTTCGGGTGCATGATTGGACCGGCACGTGTCGACCCGCCCGACGGTCGGTGGTTCGAATGCCCATTCGGTCATGACCGGTGATTTCCGTGATTCCTGAGCTCGTTTCGTCATGCCCTGATCATCGGTCCGCCGGTTCCGTCGCCGCATGGGGCGTTTGCCTCAAATCGCGAGGTCCGGCGCTCACCGCTGCGAAGTCGCTTGGTGTGCCTACGTCGGTCCGCCTCCGTCATGCCACCCCACACGCCGTAGGGTTCACCCACCGTGAGCGCGTGATCGCGGCACTGCTCGAGCACGGGACAGGGCAGGCAGATCTGCCGGGCGTGCGCTTCGCGCCGGGCACGGGCGTGGCCGCGTTCGGCGTCCGGGGCGAAGAACACCGCCAGCTCGCTACCGCGGCATGCGGCACGCGCCTGCCAGTTCCCGGAGTCGCCTGCCGACGACGCCGGCAGCTGCGCCTTCTCGGGCGGGGCCCATCCGGCTACCGCAGAGCTGTCAGTCGGCACGGAGAGTCCTTTCGCTGTGCGGGCGGTCCAGGCGACCCGGGCGACCACCCGTCACCGCCGGCGCGGCGGGTTCCCTCCTCAGAGTCGTCGCCGGGACGATCGGAGAACACCGACATTCACCTAGTGGTTCTTAGGCGTGCCGCGCGACGAGATTCCAGAACACGCAATAGTTGGTGTGATGGTCTGCGGCGATGGACGTTCCATCGATATGGTCGACGAGGTGCAAGGCGAGACGGTTGTGGTTGACAGGCCTGTGGGTCGGGCGAGCGGCAAGACGTGAGCGGGCCGGACCCACACTTCGACGGAGGTGGGTATGACGGTCGCCGACACGGTGGCTCCGCTGGTGCGCGCGGTGCTGGGTACACAGGTCCCGGTGGGGATCAGGTGCTGGGACGGTAGTCGCAGCGGGCCTCCGGACGCGCCGTGGCAGGTCCACCTCGTCAATCGGCGTGGTCTGCGGCGGTTGTTGTGGGCGCCCAACGATCTCGGTTTCGCTCGGGCCTACGTGTCCGGCGACATCGACATCGAGGGTGACCTGCTCGCCGGACTGGACGCGCTGGAGGAGGTGGCGGACCCGAGCAGGGGCCCCGGGGTGCGCATCGACGGGCAGACGAAGAAGGCGCTGGTGACGGCGGCGCTGCGCCTGGGAATCGTCGGGCTGCCACCGAAGCCGCCGGCGGAGGAGATGAAATTGGCGCGCGGACGCCGGCACGACAAGGCCAGGGACGCCGCCGCGATCAGCCACCACTACGACGTGGGCAACGATTTCTATCGACTCGTGCTCGGTGAGTCGATGACGTACTCGTGTGCGTACTGGGCGGAGCCGGGCGGGGATCTGGACGCTGCCCAGTACGCCAAGTGCGATCTGGTGGCCCGCAAGCTCGGCCTGACCGCGGGGATGCGGGTGCTCGACGTCGGCTGCGGGTGGGGGACGTTCGCGCTGCACGCGGCACGTCACTACGGCGTGCACGTCGTCGGTGTCACCCTGTCCCACGAGCAGGCGGACTACGCCGCCAAACGGATGGTCGACGCCGGGGTGGGGGAGTTGGTGCAGATCCGGGTCCAGGACTACCGCGACGTCGCGGACGGCCCCTACGACGCGATCTCCAGCATCGGCATGGCCGAACACGTCGGCGACGCGATGCTGGCGACCTACGCCGCGGACCTGTTCGCCCTGCTCCGCCCGCAGGGCCGGTTGCTCAACCACGCGATCTCGCGGCGACCACGCGAATCCGCGGACACGTTCTCCTCCACGTCGTTCATCGATCGCTACGTGTTCCCGGACGGTGAAATCGAACCGATGGCACCGATGATCGACGCACTGGAAGGGGCGGGTTTCGAGGTGCGCGACGTCGAGTCGCTTCGCGAGCACTACGCGCTGACGCTGCGGGCCTGGGTGGCGAATCTGGAGGCGAACTGGGACGAGGCGGTGGCCGCCAGCAGTGCCGGACGGGCACGGGTATGGCGGCTGTACATGGCCGGGGCGGCGTTGGCCTTCTCGGCGAACCGGCTCGGGATCAACCAGATTCTGGCGGTCAGAAGCACCGAACGGGGTGACAGTGGCATGCCCGGCACCCGCGACGAACTCTTACGGGCACACACATGAGAGAGGGCGTGCGGAGCCCGGGTTTCTACCGACCGGTCTTGTCTCGGTGGCTGCAACCAGGCCAGCAGCACGGGCCCTGTGCACCCGTGCCGCTCGGGACCGTCGGCTTGCTCATGCTCCGAGACTACCGACGGTCGCCGAGGGCTGGTGTCCGCGCCGTCCGGTCAACGGGCGTAGCGCGGGTCGATCGGAGGCAGGGCGGTGGGGCCGAAGTTGTTCGCGATCGGCATCATCGCCGTGAACCAGGTGCGAGCAGGCTCGGTGCCGCCGAACAGGTTTCCGTCCCCGCACGAGCGCAGCGGGCTGGTGCAGATCTGGCCGGGGGTCGGCGAGTCCCCGAACACGTAGACGCTGCCCGCCAGGTTGTTCGTGTACCCGACGAACGCCGACGACATGTGCGATTCGGTGGTCCCGGTCTTGCCGGACATCGGCAGTTTCCACCCGGCGGCGCCGGCGGCGGCCGACGCCGTGCCACCGGGCAGATCGTCCTTGCTGAGCGCGTTGGACAGGGTGTCGGCCAGGCCGGGATCGATGACCTGCTCGCACGCCTGCTGGGTGAGCGGAACCGGCTTGCCCTGCCGGTCGACGATGGAGTCGATCGGAGTCGGCGGGCACCACTTGCCGTGTGAGGCCAGGGTCGCGGCGACATTCGACAGCTCGAGCGGGTTGATCCACACCGGGCCGAGGGTGAACGATCCCAGATTCTGGTCTTTCTGCATGTCGGCCAGGCTCTGGTCCCCGAAACCGGACGTGCCCGGTTCGGTGTAGGACCGCATGCCGAGGCGCACCGCCATGTCCACCGTCGCATCGACCCCGGTGGCCTGGAGAAGTTTCACGAACGCGGTGTTCGGGGACTGGGCGAGGGCGTCGGTGACCGACAGCGCCCGCGGATACGGGGCGGCGTTCTGCACGCAGTAGGCGCCGCCGGGGCACCCGGGAGCGCCGCCGTCGCCCATCCCGAACGCATCGAACCGGCCCGGTACGTCGAGGATCGCGTTCAGGCGCAGCCCCTTCTCCATGGCCGCCGCGGTGGTGAAGATCTTGAACACCGATCCGGCACCGTGCCCGGACAGTGAATAAGGCAGCTCCTGCACCGTCTCGGCGGCGGCCGCGTCCAGGCCGTAGTTGCGGCTGCCCGCCATGGCCAGGACCCGGTGCTGGTCCTGCCCGGGCTGCACGACGTTCATCACGCTCGCTATGTCCGGGAGTTTCGGGTCGGCGTAGGTGGATACCGCCGACTTCACCGATCCCTGTACGGCCGGATCGAGGGTGGTGCGGATGAGGTAGCCGCCCCTTTCGAGCTGCTCCCGGGACAGCCCGGCGTTCTGGAGGTACTGCAACGCGTAGTCGCAGAAGAACCCGCGGTCGCCGGCGGCGATGCATCCGCGGGGCAGGTTGTTCGGTTTCGGGAGCACTCCGAGTGGCGTTTCCTTCAGGGCGCGGATCTCCGCCGCCCGGTCCGGAACATTCACGACCAGGGTGTCCAGGACGACATTGCGGCGCTCGAACACCCCTTCCGGGTTGGTGTACGGGTTGAGTGCGGAGCTGGACTGCACCATGCCTGCGAGCATCGCCGACTGCTGGAGGTTCAGATCCTTCGCGTCGATGCCGAAGTACGTGCGGGCGGCGTCCTGCACCCCGAAGGAACCGTTGCCGAACGGCACCAGATTCAGATACCGGGTGAGAATTTCCTCTTTGGAGAGTTCTTGGTCGAGGGTCATCGCCATCCGGATCTCCCGGATCTTGCGGACCGGCGTGGTCTCGATCGCGGCGCGGCGTTCACCGTCGGTCTTGGCGACCACGTGCAGCAGGTAGTTCTTCACGTACTGCTGATTGATGGTCGAGGCGCCCTGTTCGATCTGACCGCTGGTGGTGTTGGTGAAGAACGCCCGCATCGTGCCCTGCCAGTCCACCCCCTGGTGTTCGCCGAAGCGCCTGTCCTCGATGGAGAGAATCGCCAGTTTCATCTCGTTGGAGATCTGGTCGCTGGGGACCTCGAATCGGCGCTGGTCGTACAGCCAGGCGATCGGGTTCCCCGTGACGTCGGTCATCGTCGTCACCGCAGGCACCACCCCGTCGGCCAGTTCGGCCGAGGAATTACCGACGCTGTCGGCGGCGCGGTTGGATGCGTACCCGAGCCCGGCGGCGAGCGGGAACATCACCCCGGACAGCATCACTCCTGCGGCCACGGTGGCGCCCGCGAGTTTGAGAACGGTCCTGGATTGCAATTCGGCACCTCCTGCGACGATGCACCGGCAACGACTCAACCGGTGCTCGCCCGATTATCGGGCCACTCGGCGCGATTGGGGCGCGAATGACACGCGTGGCGTGCCTGCGGACCGAATCGGTGTCAGCGGAGATGGAGACGGCAGCCGGATCGGTACGGGCGCTCCGCGGAAGGCTCGGCGTCGACAACGGGACCAAAGACTCTATTCTCCAGTGCTTTCGCCGAGCTTACGATTCGGCGCGTGACACTCAGCTCGCTACCCATGGCCCTGCTCCGCGTGAACTATCGGCTGGCGCGGCTTCCGCTGCGACTGTTCGAAGACGTGGCGGTGACTCGGCTCGACGAACGCGAACCGATACGGCTCGCCTACGAGCAGATCCTCATCGAGTGCGACCGAGCCGCGGCCTACCTGCTCAACGATGAGGATGCGGCCAGACGCGCAGCCGACCTGAAGAGGAGAACGGCGTCGGTGCGACTGCAGGCTGCCCGAGAACAGCACCGCGTCCAGCGTCGTGGTGTGATCCTGCTCGACGAGCAGCGCGAGCGGTTTCATCGACGTCGCCGGCAGGACGCGAATCCGCCGAAGTGACGTGTGTCGATCCACCCGCCCCGGCTGCCCGTCCGCCGGTATCGTGCCAGGTTCAACCCGCCAGCGGCCTGTATTCGGGAAGGCTCAGCAGTTGCCGCACATACCGAGCTTCGGCCGGTGCGGTCATCGCGTCGAGCTTGGCCAACTCCCCGGGGCCCGCTGTCGCGAATCGATCGATTGGTGCGTCGACGCCGCGAGAGCGAACTTTCTCATCACCTCTCCGGCGGCCATGTCCAGCGGCGGAGGGTGTAGTACTTCTCGCGGGGTTCGCCGGTCCACCCGTTGATGCCTTTTCGCGGAAGCCACCAGGCGTGGATCAGCAGCACCATCGCGACGAGGACACCGAGCAGCACGAAGAACCAGACTCGCCCAGCGGTGGCGGAAACGAGGACCGAAAGCCCGCAGAACACGACGGTCTTCCCGATCCGCCGCCATTTCGGGGTGTGTTCCTCCCAGTGCCCCCACACGATGGTGCCCACGGCGGTGATTCCGCATATCACCGCTATCTCGAACCAGTACGGCCAGTTGCTCATCGTCTACTGTCCCACGTTGCCGCTGTGGGGAATGCCTGCCGCCTGCACCGACCTCTGCAGCGAACCTGTGCCGGCTCGTATCCCCCCGGAATCTGGGTCTCGTCGAAGTCGCCGCCGGTCAGCAGTTGCTGCGACCGGGAGGAAACGACACCACGACATCGGCGCGGTTGGGGCGCGAATGGCATGGACGAGGTGTTCCGGCAGGTGCGCGATGACCGCGGTGCACAGATGCTCGACCCGCGCCGGGAGTCACGGATTGACGTGGTGGCGTGCGGCATCGAGTTCGCCCGGTGTGCCGAGAGCAATGAGGATCGTCTCGGGTTCGAGTCGGAGACTGGGTGCCGGATTGGCGACGAACTGACCGGAGACGGTGCGAATCGCGAGCAGCAGTGCGCCGCTCGCGTGGAGACCCATCTGCGCAAGCGTGTGCCCCACCCAGGGTGATGTGGAACCGACGGCGATCTCCTCCATCCGGTAGTCCAGGCTTTCGTCGTGCATCACCACGTCGAAGAATTCGGCCACGTGGGGTTGCAGTGCAAAGGAACCCATTCTGCGGCCGCCGATCAGTTGCGGGTTGACCACCCGGTTGGCGCCGGCACGCACGAGCTTGGACGTCGAGCCCTCGTTCCGGGCGCGGGCGATGATGACGAGATCCGGGCGCAATGCCCGGCTCGACAGCGTGACGTACACGTTGTCGGCGTCGGTGTCGAGCGCGGAGATCAAAGCGTGTGCGTGTGCGATCCCGGCTGCTTCGAGGGTCCGGTCGTCGGTGACGTCTCCGATGACGGTGGGATGCTCGATATCTCGGAGTTTGTCCGCCTCGCGGTCGACGACGACGATGTCCCGGCCGAGCGAGGTGAGGTACTGCGCACTCGCAGTACCCACCCTGCCCCATCCGCAGATGATGATGTGGCCGGTCATCCGGCTGATGCGTCGATCCATTCGCCGTCTCTCCATGTGGTGGCGTAGGTGACCTTCGATCAGCGCCTCGAGGAGGACGCCGAACATGTACAGCGCGGTGCCCACCCCCGCGAGGATGAGCGTAATCGTGAAGATTTCGCCGAAACGGCTGAGGGGATGTACTTCGCGGAATCCGACGGTCGTGATCGTGGTGACGGTCTGATAAAGCGCGTCCAGGATCCCGAAGCCGAGGACGATGTAGCCGACCGTGCCGATGACGACGACCAGCGCGAACGCGAGGAGCGCTCGACCGATTCGTCCCAGGGGGCTCACTACGACAATTGTTCCCCCACTCCCGTCGAAGAGTGGGGGAATTCCGGGGTCGATGGCGTCGAGTCGTTCGCGGGGAGGCGGACGCGGCGCTTCACGGTGGGGTGCCGCCTCCCCGGATCGGTCAGTCGCCGATGACGGCGTCGGCCTCGATCTCGATGAGCAGGCCGGGGGCGATCAGCGCGCTGACCTCGAGGATTGTGGTGGCGGGACGGATCTCGCCGAAGACCTCGCCGTGTGCGATGCCGGCCTCTTCCCACCGGCTCATGTCGGTGAGGTACATGCGGGTGCGGATCACATCGGTGGTGCTCGCGCCGGCCTCGGTGAGCGCTGCCTCGATTCGGCGCAGCGCCTCCCGGGTCTGCTCGACGAGATCGTCTCCGCCGACGGGGCCGTCGGGACCCGACGCGGTGGTGCCGGACACCGAGACGAGCTGGCCGATGCGCACGGCACGGGAATAGCCGATCTTGCCTTCCCACTCGGAACCGGACGAGATGTTGTTTCTGTTCGACATGAGCGACATTGTCGCAAGCCCCGATCCGGCGCTCACCAGCGCGGTCGACGACCACGATCTCGTGTCTACCCGGCGCGAAGCCTTGACACCGGTTAGAACAAATGTTCGCATGTACTCATGAGGTGGGATGGGCAGGCGGTCGACGTCGACGACGGAGCTTTGCCAGGGCTGGAACGCGCCGGGCTGGTGCGCAGCGTGCAGACGCCCGAGTTCGACGGCATCACCTTCCACGAGGTGCTGTGCAAGAGTGCGCTGAACAAGATGCCCGAGGAGTCGCAACTGCCATTCCGATTCACTGTCAACGCCTTTCGCGGGTGCTCGCACTCGTGCCGCTACTGTTTCGCGCGGCCCACCCACGAATACCTCGACCTCGATGCGGGTCGCGACTTCGACAGTCAGATCGTCGTGAAGACCAACGTCGCGGCGGTGCTGCGCAAGGAGCTGGGGCGCCGGTCGTGGAAGCGTGAGCACGTGGCGCTCGGCACCAACACCGATCCGTATCAGCGCGCCGAGGGCCGATACCGCCTGATGCCCGGCATCATTCGCGCGCTGGCCGAGTCCGCGACCCCGTTCTCGATTCTCACCAAGGGGACGCTGCTGCGGCGCGACCTCCCGCTACTGACTCTCGCCGCCCAGCAGGTGCCGGTGAGCATCGGCGTCTCGCTCGCGATCCACGATCCCGACCTCCAGAAGTCGATCGAGCCGGGGACGCCAACCCCGAAGGCACGCCTCGACCTGATCCGCGCGATTACCGACGCCGGGCTGCCGTGCAATGTGATGGTGGCCCCCGTGATTCCGTTCCTCACCGATTCGGTGCGGCACCTGGACGGCCTGCTCGAATCGATCGCCGAGGCGGGCGCCTCGGGCGTGACCGTGTTTCCGATGCATCTGCGCGGCAGCACCAAGGGCTGGTTCATGAACTGGCTGTCGACGGAGCATCCCGCGCTGGTCCGGCAGTACCGGCAGTTGTACGGTCGGGCGGCCTACGTTCCGTCCGAATACAAGTCGTGGCTGAAACAGCGCGTCGACCCCCTCGTCGACCGGTACGGCCTCGGCGGCGGTGCGAAACATCGGGAGGCCGGGCAGCCCGACCCGGATCGCAGTGAGTTGGTCGGCGCCGGTCGTCCCGGACCGGCGCTCACCCTCTTCTGAGGTGGACGGTCCGCCTCGGTTCGTACCATTCGGCGCCGGCGGGTTCTCCCGCCATGTTCCAACTCCACGAGATGGTCGGAGCGATGCGCACATAAATTCCGGGCCCCACCATTCCGTCCCGTTCCACCGGCTGATCGGCCGTGCCGTAGACCCGGATGGATCGCGCGACGAACGGTTCGAACGACACCAGGTCGTCGACGACCAGCGACACCTTGTGGTTGCCTGCCCGGATGTTCCGGAACTTGCGGGTACCGGCGACGGACGGCCCGGTCCCGCCTACCCAGAAGTCCGTTCCGTCGAACTCGAACGCCAGCGGAACCACATCGGGTTGCCCGTCGGCGCCGACGGTGGCGACCCGCGCGATCGGCTGCGACCGCAGGTAGGCGATTTCTTCGTCCGTGAACGACATGAGAATTCTCCAGTCCGACGGCGGTCGATGTCACTGTGGTGCCTCGACCCTAGCCGGGGGGACGCGTAACGCGCCCCGCATTCCCGGAGACAAACGGGGGAGGGGTTCGCCCGCCGCACACGACCGAGGAGTGTCATGACCGTGGGAAATTCGGTAGTCCGTTCGGCGGTGGTGGGTTCGGTTGCGGCCGTAGCACTGTTCGGCGCGCCCGCTGCCGCCGTTGCGGAGACGGAGACGCTGACACCCACGTTCACGATCGGGCACGGCCTGTACCCCGGCGACGTCAGCATCTGCGGCGGCCGGATCGAGGCGCGTTCCTCGTCCGACTACCCGGAGCCGCACGGACCGAACTACATAGTGCTGAGTGCCTATTTCGTCGGCACGTCGAGGGTCTGCCTGGTCGACGGAACCCTGCGCTGGCGCAATCTCGACACCGGCGCCTCCGGAACGACGCAATGGGCACTCAGCGGATGGGACGGTCCGGGAGCGCCGACAGCCGTCTACTTCGATCCGGGGGCGGGCCGGGTCGGTGTCGAGATCATCCCGAGCACCCCGAACATTGCGGGTGGCGGCGAGTTCACGGTGTCCTGAACCAGGCGGGCGCCTAGGCGAAGGCGTTGTCCAGCCACGACTTCCACGCGTCCTGCGACTTCTCCTGGTCGGCACCCGCGGCGAACAGGTGGTGCGCCGCATCGACGGTTCCGCCGAATGCGTTGCGGCCGTAGAACCGGTACAGCGCGTCGGCGGTCCGGATGCCGATGAAGTGCGGCGTCAGGTAGTCGACGACGCCGTCCACCGTGCCGAATCCGGGGACGTCGACGGTGACGGTGTCGCCGGCGGTCGACGTGTCGGACAGGCCGAGCGCGCCGCGGAGCGTGGCCATCGCGCCGGGATCGGCGGAGGCCTCCGGGCCGCCGGTCGCGATGTAGGTGGCCGCGCGGCCCGCGAAGTACCGGACGTACTGGCCGAGGCTGTGCAGGTAGAACGTGGTGTGCTTGTCGGCGCCGTCGTACTGGGCGTCCCAGTCGTCGGTGAAGATGCCGCTGTGCACGTAGCGCAGCGCCGCGGTGCCGCCGTCGCGCGCCTCGATGAGGTACTCGAGCGCGTTGAACCAGCCGTCCGGGCCCTCCTGGCGGACCGCGAACTTCTGCGGCGGCTCCCACGCGACGACGGCCGGGTCGTCCGGCCCCTCGCTGCCGACCCCGGGATCGAGGTGGGTGGGGAACATCCACCCGCCGGTGCCGGTGGTGACGGCGGCGAACACCTCCTCGGGGGTGGCGGTCAGGACGACTTCGCGGCGGATCTCGAAATTCTTCGACATGGCTAGCTCTCCTCGTGACGGGTGTCGGGTGACTTCGCTTGCGCGGAAGGCGTTTTCAGGCTGGGGTGCAGTGCGACGACGAGGCGGTGCCTGCGTCCGTTCGGGGCCTTCTCGTCGTGGTATCGGGACACCAGGTTCTTCACGGACTCACCGAGTTCGTCGGCGAAGGCCGAGCGGTCGGCGGCCGACGCGAACCGGATCTCGCTGTCGATCGCGTAGGTGGCCAGCGGCTGACGCGCCGCGGTGGCGCCGGCGATCAACTCGCCGACCTCACGCACCAGTCGCGCGGCCAGTGCCACCAGCCAGCGGGCCGATAGTTGGTCGGGTGAGCGGTCGGGGTCGGGGGCGAGGGCCGCGAACGCGGCGGGGGAGATCACGTACGACGCCGCGGTGGCCTGGAAGACGCGTTCGGTGACGTTCCCCTTCCTGCGTTCCTCGACGAGTTCGACGAGTCCGTGCTCCTCGAGCGCCCGCAGGTGGTAGTTGGCCTTCTGCCGTGTCAATCCGACCGTCGCGGCGACGGAACTCGCCGAACCGGGCTCGGCGAGCGTCGCCAGCAACCGGGCCCGGACCGGGTCCAGGGAGATCTCGGCGGCGGCTGCTTGATCGATCACTGCTACGTCCAGCATGCGTCCACTGTTCCACCGACAAATAGTTCTGTCAAGACAAAAATATTTGTCGGAGGAACGGATGGTCAGCGCAGTGCGGGTGGGTTGTTCAGATCGCGCGCGGAGTAGGTGTCGCAGGCCTGCACCTGACCGGTCCGGTAGCCGGTGGCGAACCATTTCTGGCGCTGCTGCGAGGAGCCGTGCGTCCAGCCCTCCGGATTCACCCGGGCGCCCGCAGACTGCTGGATCCGATCGTCGCCGACCGAGGAGGCGGCGGACAGGGCGTCGTCGATGTCGGTGTCGGTGAGGGTGTTCAGGAACGGTGGTCCGCCGTCGGGGCCGGGGAGGGTATCGGCGTAGTGGGCCCACACGCCCGCGTAGCAGTCGGCCTGCAGTTCGGTCCGCACCGCGGCCGAGTCGGCGCCCCGCGGGTCGGCCTGAGCTCGTCCGATGTCGCCGAGCTGGTTCTGGATGTGGTGGCCGAACTCGTGCGCCACGACGTACTCCTGCGCCAGCGGGCCGCCGCTGGACCCGAAGCGGTCGACGAGGAGCTGGAAGAAACTGGTGTCGAAGTACGCCGTCGAGTCGGCCGGGCAGTAGAACGGCCCGACGTCGCTGGTCGCGTTGCCGCAGCCGGTGTTGACGGAACCCGAGAACAGCACGACCTCCGGTGGCACGTACGCGGTGCCGGTCTGCTGGGCGAGTTCCTGCCCCCACACGGAGTCGAGGCTTCCCGCCGTGAACACCACCCGGCAGTTCACGTCGCGGTTGGCGTCGGCGCCGGTCTCGCATCCTTCGAGGCCGGCGGAACTCTGAGCGGAGGAGTCGGTGGTGCCGCTGAGACCGCCGAGCAGTGAACCGGGATCGCCGCCGAGCAGCAGCGCCAGAACCAGCACGATAAGACCGCCGGCGCCGCCGCCCATTGCGAACTTGCCGCCGAGGCCGCCGCCGCCCCCACCTCCGGTCGACACCCGGCCGGAGTCCATTCGGGCGCCCTCGTTGAAGGTCATGTGTCTTCGCTTTCTCTGCAGTTTTTACGGTGCGTGCCGATCGAGCCTCGCACGTGAAGCGGGTATGCGTTTCCGCTCACGCACGGTGTCTCCGTAGGATCTCAGCCAACGAAGTAGCTTGCCCCATGTTTCGAAAGGAATCCCGTGCTGCGCACACATCTCGCCGGTTCATTGCGAGCCGAGCAGGCCCAGCAGACCGTAACCCTCACCGGTTGGGTTGCCAGGCGTCGTGATCACGGCGGGGTGATCTTCATCGATCTACGTGACGCGTCGGGCGTGTCCCAGGTGGTGTTCCGTGAGGGCGCCGCCGCCGAGCAGGCCCACCGCCTGCGCGCCGAGTACTGCGTCAAGGTCACCGGTGTGGTCGAGGTGCGTCCCGAGGGCAACCAGAACTTCGAGATCCCGACCGGTGCGATCGAGGTCAACGTCACCGAGCTCGAGGTCCTCAACGAGAGCGCGCCGCTGCCGTTCCAGCTGGACGACCAGGCCGGCGAGGAAGCACGCCTGAAGTACCGCTACCTGGACCTGCGCCGCGAGGGCCCCGGTCATGCGATCCGGTTGCGGTCCAAGGTCAACGCCGCGGCCCGCGCCGTGCTCGCGCACCACGAGTTCGTCGAGGTCGAGACGCCCACGTTGACGCGGTCGACGCCGGAGGGCGCCCGCGACTTCCTGGTCCCCGCGCGCCTGCAGCCGGGCAGCTTCTACGCGTTGCCGCAGAGCCCGCAGCTGTTCAAGCAGCTGCTCATGGTCGGTGGCATCGAACGCTACTACCAGATCGCGCGCTGCTACCGCGACGAGGACTTCCGCGCGGACCGCCAGCCCGAGTTCACGCAGCTCGACATCGAGATGAGCTTCGTCAACCAGGACGACGTCATCCTCCTCGCCGAGGAGGTGCTGACCTCGCTGTGGAAGCTGGTCGGGCACGAGATCAAGACGCCGATCGCGCGGATGACGTACGCCGAGGCGATGCGCCGCTACGGTTCCGACAAGCCGGACCTGCGCTTCGGTGTCGAACTGGTCGAGTGCGCCGAGTTCTTCACGGACACCACGTTCCGCGTCTTCCAGCAGGAGTACGTCGGCGCGGTGGTCATGCCCGGTGGTGCGAGCCAGCCGCGTAAGCAGCTCGACGCCTGGCAGGAATGGGCGAAGCAGCGCGGGGCGAAGGGCCTGGCGTACGTGCTCGTCGGCGAGGACGGCACCCTCGGCGGACCGGTGGCCAAGAACCTCACCGACGCCGAACGTGACGGCCTGGCCGCGCACGTCGGCGCGAAGCCCGGCGACTGCATCTTCTTCGCCGCCGGCGCCACCAAGTCCTCCCGCGCGCTGCTCGGCGCCGCCCGCGGCGAGATCGCCCGTAAGCAGAACCTCATCGACCCGGACGCGTGGGCGTTCGTGTGGATCGTCGACGCACCGCTGTTCGAGCCGACCGCGGACGCCACCGCGAGCGGCGACGTCGCGCTCGGCTACAGCGCCTGGACGGCGGTGCACCACGCGTTCACCTCCCCGAAGCCGGAGTCGATCGACACGTTCGACACCGACCCGGGTTCCGCGCTGGCGTACGCCTACGACATCGTCTGCAACGGCAACGAGATCGGCGGCGGCAGTATTCGTATCCACCGCAAGGACATTCAGGAGCGGGTGTTCAAGGTGATGGGCATCTCCCACGAGGAGGCCGAGGAGAAGTTCGGGTTCCTCCTCGACGCGTTCGCGTTCGGGGCGCCGCCGCACGGCGGTATCGCGTTCGGCTGGGACCGCATCACCGCCCTGCTGGCCGGGGTCGATTCGATCCGCGAGGTCATCGCGTTCCCGAAGTCGGGCGGCGGTGTCGATCCGCTGACCAGTGCGCCGGCGCCGATCACCGCGCAGCAGCGCAAGGAATCGGGCGTCGACGCCAAGCCGGAGCCGAAGGGCGACGCCGCCGCGGCGAAGCCGCAGGTATCCGCCGAGAAGTAGGCGGGCCCGCCGGCGAACTCCGCCGGCGGACCCGAACGACCGGACCACGCGGAACAGCCGGGGGACACGATGTTGCACGTGCGAGTGATCTGTCCGGCCGAGCGCACCGAGGACGTCCTCGGTGTGCTCGCCGCGGAACCCGGCGCCACCCACGTGGTGGTGCTGCGACAGGCGGCGATCGACCCCGCCGGCGACGCGATCCAGACCGACGTCGCCCGTGAGGCGGCGAACGACGTGATCGATGCGCTCGAGGCGCTGGGAATCGATCGCACCGGCGCGATCACGGTGGAGCCCGTGGAGACGGTGCTGTCGAAGTCCGCGCGCCAGGCCGAGAAGGCGGCCCCGGGCGATCCCGCGGACAGCGTCGTCTGGGAGGAATTGGTCAGCCGCACGCGCGAGGAGTCGACGCTGAACTTTACGTTCCTCGCGTTCCTCACCATCGCCTGCCTGCTGGCGGCGGTGGGGGTGGTGACCGACTCGCCGATCACCGTCGTCGGGGCCATGGTGGTGGGACCGGAGTTCGGCCCCCTCGCCGCGCTCGCCGTCGCCCTGATGCGGCGCAAGCTCGGGCTGGCCCGGCGGTCGCTGATCGCCCTGCTGCTCGGATTCCCGTTCGCAATGGTGGCGACGCTGGTCGCGACGCTGCTGATGGAGCGGGTCGGGTGGATGGAGTTCGAGAGCATCGAGTCCCTCGACCAGGTCGATTTCATCTACCGGGTCGGGCCGCTGTCGCTGATCGTCGCGCTGCTCGCCGGTGCGGCGGGCATGCTCGCGCTCGTGTCCGCGAAGTCGGCGGCACTCGTCGGCGTCTTCATCTCCGTCACCACCGTTCCCGCGGCCGGTTTCGCGGTCGTCGCGGTCACCGTGGGCGAGTGGCGCGTCGCGGCCCTGGCGGCACTGCAACTCGGGGTCAACATGGTGGGCATCGTCGTCGCCGGCGTCCTGGTCCTGGCGCTGCGGCTGCGCAGCGGCGGCGATCCCCGCCGGTTGCTCGAGCAGGCACGCAGGCAACGATCCGTGGCGCAGCGGCGGAGGGCCTGATGAGCGTCTCACCGCACGACGGCGCGGGCTACGACGAATTGTTCGACGACGACGGCGGCCTCCGGGAACCGTGGGCGGAGCTGGCCCGCGACTTCACGGACGGCGGGCCGGACTCCGTCCGCCGCCTGCAGGCCCGCATCCGGCTCCTCGTCGACAACCACGGGATCACCTACAACCCCCTCGACGGTTCGGACGCGCCGACCGCGCCGCCGCGGTGGGAGATCGATGCCGTCCCGCTGATCGTCGCCGCCGAGGAGTGGGAGCCGCTGGCGGCGGGCCTCGTGCAGCGCTCCCGGCTTCTCGACGCGGTACTCGCGGACCTGTACGGGCCGATGACGCTCGTCCGGAGCGGCGCCGTCCCGGCCCGCACGGTGTTCGGGCACCCGGGCTACGTCCGTGCGGCACACGGCATCACGGTGCCGGGCCGCCACCAGCTGTTCCTGCACGGACTCGACGTCGGCCGCGGGGCGGACGGCACGTTCCACGCGCTGCGCGACCACACGCAGTCGCCGGCAGGCGCCGGATACGCGATGGCGGACCGCCGTGTCATCGCACGGGCGATGCCGGGCATCTACGAGACGGTCGGACCGCGCCCGCTGTCCTCGTTCGCGCAGTCGATGCGGCTGGCGGCGATCGACGCCGCCCCCGCTGGCACCGAGGACCCGCTCGTCGTCGTCCTCAGCCCCCGCACCCGCTCCGAGGCTGCGTTCGATCAGGCGTATCTGGCGACGGTCCTGGGCTTCCCGCTCGTGGAGAGCGCCGACCTGGTGGTCCGCGACGGCCACGTGTGGATGCGGTCCCTCGGCAGTCTGGAACGCGTCGACGTCATCGTGCGGCGGGTCGACGCCGACCTCGCCGACCCCCTCGACCTGCGCCCCGGCTCCCGGTCCGGGGTGGTCGGACTCGTCGAGGTGCTACGGCGGGGCGCGGTGACCGTCGTCAACACCCTCGGCAGCGGAATCCTCGAGAACCCCGCCCTCACCCGCTTGCTTCCGGGCCTGTGCCGCCGGCTGCTGGACGAGGATCTGCTGTTGCCGTCGGTTCCGAGTTTCTGGGGCGGCGACCGGTCCGAGCTGTCGCACATCCTCGCGAACGCCTCGTCGATGGTGCTGCGCGCGGTGCACGGGGGTTCGCCGATCGTGCCCGCCGACCTGGGTGACGCCGACCGGGACACCCTGCTGGACCGGGTGCGGGCCGAGCCCGAGCGGTGGGTCGGGCAGATCGTCCCGGACCCGTCGTACGCGCCCGCCGCCGGTGGATCCGGGGACGTCGTGCTCGCACCGGTCGGGATGCGGCTGTTCAGCGTCGCGCAGCAGGTGGGATTCACCCCGATGGCCGGCGGTCTCGGCACGTCCCTCGTTCCCGGGGCCGAGCGCGGGGACCGCCGCCACGCCGGCGCGAAGGACGTCTGGATCCGGCTGGCGCAGCGAACCGCGTCCACGGACCCGGGCGACGGCGCCGAGCGGGACGGGGAGGCCCTGCCCACGTATGCGGCGACGACGTCCGACCTGATGACGTCGCCGCGCGCGCTGACCGAACTGTTCTGGATGGGCCGGTTCGCCGAGCGCGCCGAGGGCGCGGCCCGGCTGATGATCGCCGTGGGGGAGAAATACCGCGACTACCGACTGCGACCGTGGCTGGCGGGCGGCGGCAGCCTCCCGATCCTGCTGACCACGGTCCTGCGGGTCGCCGACGCAGGGAACCACCCGGAGGGGCGCGATCCCGGCGCCGACCCGGGCCCGGATCCGGTCACCGACCAGCGGCGGGTGCGCTCCGAGTTCCGCTCACTGACGGCGGACCCCGACCGGGAGGGGTCGCTCGCCCACGCGGTGCGCGGCGTCGAGCAGGCCGCGCGGGCCGTCCGCGGGCAACTGTCGGGCGACATCTGGGCCGTCCTCAGCTCCGTCGAGCGCACCCTCGGACAAGTCGCGTCCGACACCATCGACGACGGGTCCGCGCTGTTCGAGGCGCAGTCCGCGGTGCTCGGCGGCATGCTCGCCCTGTCCGGGGTCGCCGCGGAGTCGCTGGTTCGCGACACCGGCTGGCATGTCATGGACATCGGCAAACGGATCGAGCGGGCATCGACCCTGATCGCGCTGGTCGACTCCACCCTCGGTCGGCAGACGGATCCCGCGACCGAACGGGCGGTGATCGAATCGCTCCTCCTCGCCACCGAGAGCTCCGTGGTCTACCGCCGCCGCAACCGCGGTATCCGCCCGGCGGCCGTCGCCGAGTTGCTGCTGTTCGACGTGAAGAACCCGCGGTCGCTGGCGTTCCAACTGGAGGCGCTGCGCACGAATCTGGCCGCACTCCCGGACGCCTCGGGGGCGTCCCGCGCGGAGCGGCTCGTCGAGGACATGGTCAACACCGTGCGGCGTGTCGACCCCGTCCGACTCGAATCGGTCGACGCGGGCGGGTCCCGGAAGGAGCTGGGTGAGCTGACGACCACGATGCGCGCACTGCTGAGCGAACTGTCCGACGTGATGCTGAAAGGTCAGCTGTCACTGCCCGGCGGCACCCAGCCGCTGTGGGGCAGCGCCACCTCGTGGAGCGCCTCCCCGGGCGGAGTGTCCGCATGACCGGCACGACGCCCGGGACGGACCCGGCAGCGGAACGTCCCGTTCTGCGCAGATACACGATCACCCACCGCACGACGTACACGTACTCGGGCCCGGTGACCTCGTCGTACGGCCGGGGGTACCTCCTGCCGCGCGACACCGAGGACCAGCGGTGCGTCGGTTCCGTCGTCGAGATCACGCCGCCGCCCGCCGACCGCTCCACCGGGTCGGACGTGTACGGCAACCGGGACCTGTACTTCCAGGTGAGCACGCCGCACGAGGAACTCGTGGTGGCGGCCGAATCCGAGATCGAGGTCTACGGACCGGACACGTCCAGGCTCACCGTGGCACCGGCGAACGCGCCGTGGGAGCTGTCCCGGCCGGTGGGCACCGAGGGCGCGATGGCGCAGGAGTTCGTGCTCGACCTCGACCCGCCCGAGATCGGCGACGCGGTCCGCGAGTACGCGGCGCCGAGTTTCCCGCCGGAACGGCCCCTCGTCGACGCAGTGGTCGACCTCACGACCCGCATCCACCGCGACTTCCGGTACAAGTCGGGGTCCACGTCGGTTTCGACGCGGGTGGCGGAGGTACTGGAGAAGCGGTCGGGGGTGTGCCAGGACTTCGCCCGGCTCGCCATCGCCTGCCTGCGCTCGCGCGGACTCGCGGCCCGGTACGTGTCCGGGTACCTGGCGACGCAGCCGCCGCCCGGCAAGGAACGGATGATCGGCGTCGACGCGACACACGCCTGGGCCGCGGTGTGGATGCCGGGGGAGCGGTGGCTGGCCTTCGACCCCACCAACGACCAGCTCGTCGACGAGCGGTACACCGTGGTCGCGTGGGGCCGGGACTACGCCGACGTGCCGCCGCTGCGCGGTGTCATATACACAGAGGCACGAAACAGCACCATTGCGGTGTCGGTTGACGTGGCGCCGATGGAAGTACTCGCACCGGATCAGCCGAAATGCTGAAATTCATCGGGGCTTCCGGAGGAGGACTCGATGATCCGTGTCACTAGCAGGTAAGTTGGTCCGCGATGACTGCAATACTGGCAGACCCCGTTTCAGAGGTAGTTGCCGCAGCCGAGAAGCTGCTCACCCGTCGCACAGGGGCACCCGTGACACTGGTGGATCCCGTGGATCTCGGCGGTAGTGGCCGCACCATCGTGCTCCGTGTGCGGGTGGCGGAGAATCCGTTCTCCCTTCCCCGGACGTTGGTGATCAAGCAGGTCCGCGAGGAGTCCGGTGTGTCCGGCGCGCGGGCCGTCGATCCCGACGACCTGTCCGGCGACAGCCGCAGCGCCTTCCTCCGCGAGGCCGTCTCGTACCAGTTCGCCACGGCGCTGGCGACGGACAGCCGCCCCGGAGCCGAACTGCTCGCCTCCGACCTCGAGGCCCGGCTCCTCGTGCTCAGCGACCTCGGGGACGCCACCCCGATCAGCGCGCTGCTCGAGCACTCCGACTCCGACACCGTCACCAACACTCTGATGGCCATGGCCCAGGCGCTCGGCCGCATGCACGCGGCCACCGTGGGCCGCGAAGAAGACTTCACCGCGCTGCTGCGCCGCGCCGAGGTGGCGCACTGCGACGACACCGTGGCCGAGCAGGTCGAGCGTGCGGTGCCCGCCGTGCCCGGTCTGCTGTCCGACATCCTCCGCGTCGACGTCTCGCCGGAGCTGACCGAACAGGTGGCGCGGGCCGCGAAGCTGTTCGAGAGCGGCCGGTTCCGGGCGTTCAGCCCGTCCGACCTGTGCCCCGACAACATCATCGTCAACGGCGAGGGCGTCCGGTTCCTCGACTACGAGTGGGGCGGTTTCCGCGACGCGATGCTCGACATCGCGTACGCGCTGGTGTCGTTCCCGGGCTGCCTGTGCAGCATCGAACTGTCCGAAGACCGCACCCAGGCGATGATCGAGGCCTGGCGTGCGGAGGTCGTGGGGATGTGGCCGGCGCTCGCCGACGACAACGTGCTCGCCGCCCGCATGGTCGAGGCGCAACTGATCTGGGTGTGGCTCAGCACCTACCTGTTCCTGCCGGACAACCACACACGGATCGCCGCCGTCCGCGAGCATCACCTGTCGGTGCCGCGGTCCGAGGCGCTCACCCAGCGCTGGGACAAGCTGGCCCGCTCGGCCGATCACGCGGGGAACACGGTGGTCGCACACCACGCCCGCGTCATCGCCGACAAGATCCGGGGACTGTCCGTCGGCTGACCCGCGGTCCGGCCGGACTGGGTCGGACGATGCGGGTTCCAGTAGCGTCGAACTTGTGAGCGATCTTTTCGGTTCGGATGTCGGCGAGGACGAGTCGGCGGGCCTGTTCGAGACGGCGCGGCCGGACGAGGCGGCGCCGCCGCGCCCGGTTCCCGGCCCGGTCCCGGTCGACCACCGCGCACCGCTCGCCGTGCGCATGCGTCCCCGCACGCTCGGCGAGGTGGTCGGGCAGCAGCATCTCCTCGGCCCCGGCGCGCCGCTACGGCGCCTGGTGGAAGGGTCGGGAGCGGCGTCGGTGCTGCTGTACGGGCCGCCCGGCACCGGCAAGACCACGCTGGCGTCGCTGATCTCCGGTGCCACCGGGCGCCGCTTCGAGGCGCTGTCCGCCCTGTCCGCCGGCGTGAAGGAAGTGCGTGGCGTCATCGAACTGGCCCGCCGCCGGCTCCTGGCGGGCGAGCAGACGGTGCTGTTCATCGACGAGGTGCACCGCTTCTCCAAGACCCAGCAGGACGCATTGTTGGCGGCGGTCGAGAACCGGATCGTGCTACTGGTGGCCGCCACCACCGAGAATCCGTCGTTCTCGGTGGTGTCCCCGCTGCTGTCCCGCTCCCTGGTCCTGCAACTGCAGTCGCTGACGGCGGACGACATCGAGAACCTCCTGGAGCGGGCGCGCACCGACGAGCGGGGTCTCGGCGGGGACATCGAGATCGCCGGCGACGCGATGGACCATCTGGTGCGCCTCGCGGCCGGTGACGCCCGGCGCGCGCTCACCGCGCTCGAGGCGGCGGCGGGCGCGGCGCTCGACCAGGCCGGTGACGCGGACCGCCCGGTGCTGCTGGACCTCGCGACGGTGGAGGCGAGCGTCGACAAGGCGGCCGTCCGCTACGACCGCGACGGCGACCAGCACTACGACGTGATCAGTGCGTTCATCAAGTCGATCCGCGGCTCGGACGTCGACGCCGCCCTGCACTATCTGGCGCGGATGCTGACCGCGGGCGAGGACCCCCGCTTCATCGCGCGGCGGCTGGTCGTCCACGCCAGCGAGGACATCGGGATGGCCGACCCCACCGCGCTGCAGACCGCGACCGCCGCCGCGCAGGCGGTGCAGCTGATCGGGATGCCGGAGGCCCGCCTCGCCCTCGCGCAGGCCACCATCCACCTCGCGACCGCGCCGAAGTCGGGCGCCGTCATCGCCGCGCTCGGCGCCGCCATGGCGGACGTCGCGGCGGGAAACGCCGGGCTCGTCCCGCCGCACCTGCGCGACGGCCACTACGCGGGGGCGGCCAAGCTCGGCAACGCCGTCGGCTACCGGTATCCCCACGACCACCCGGACGGGGTACTGGCACAGCAGTATCCGCCCGACGAGCTCGTCGGCGTCGACTACTACCAGCCGACCACGCACGGCGGCGAGCGTGACATCGCGGGGCGTGTGGACAAGCTGCGCGCCATCGTCCGCGGCACGAACCGTCAGGGGGGCCGGTTAAGCTGAATGTTGCCGAACCGCCGGGTGTGCCCCGCCACCCGGCGACCGTAGTTGCCCTCGAGACAGACAATAAGGATCACTGACGTGCAGACCCACGAGATTCGCCGGCGCTTCCTCGACCATTTCGTCAAGGCGGCCCACACCGAGGTACCCAGCGCCTCGCTGATTCTCGATGATCCGAACCTGCTGTTCGTCAATGCGGGCATGGTGCAGTTCGTGCCGTTCTTCCTCGGCCAGCAGACTCCGCCGTACCCCAGGGCGACCAGCGTCCAGAAGTGTGTGCGCACCCTCGACATCGAGAATGTGGGCATCACCACTCGGCACAACACGTTCTTCCAGATGGCCGGAAACTTCTCCTTCGGCGACTACTTCAAGCGCGACGCGATCAAGCATGCGTGGGCGCTGCTGACGTCGAGCGTCGACGACGGCGGCTACGGATTCGACCCGGAGCGGATCTGGGTGACGGTCTACCTCGACGACGACGAGGCGCGCGACATCTGGCGCGACGAGGTCGGCGTTCCCGAGACCCGGATCCAGCGCCGCGGCATGGCCGACAACTACTGGTCCATGGGCATCCCCGGCCCGTGCGGCCCGTGCTCGGAGATCTACTTCGACCGCGGCCCCGAATTCGGTGCGGAGGGCGGCCCCGAGGCCGACGAGGACCGCTACATCGAGATCTGGAATCTCGTGTTCATGCAGAACGAGCGTGGTCTCGGAATCAGCAAGGACAACTTCGAGATTCTCGGGCCGCTGCCGAAACAGAACATCGACACCGGCATGGGCGTCGAGCGGGTCGCGTTCCTGCTCCAGGGCGTCGACAACGTGTACGAGACCGATCTCGTGCGCCCGGTCATCGCGAAGGCCGAGGAGCTGTCGGGCCGCAAGTACGGCGTCGACCACGACGACGACGTGCGGTTCCGGGTGATCGCCGACCACGCGCGCACCGCCGCGATGCTCATCGCCGACGGCGTGAACCCCGGCAACGACGGCCGCGGCTACGTCCTGCGCCGCCTGCTCCGGCGCATCGTCCGCTCCGCGAAGCTGCTCGGCGCCGACAAGCCCAGCATGCGGGAATTCATCACCGTCGTCCGCGACACGATGGCGCCCTCGTACCCGGTCCTCGACACCGACTTCGGTCGCATCGAGACCGTCGCCGTGGGGGAGGAGGCCGCGTTCCTCAAGACCCTCACGTCCGGTTCCAAGCTCTTCGAAGGCGCCGCCGAATCGGTGAAGGCGTCCGGCAAGTCGACGATCGGCGGCGAACAGGCGTTCGCGCTGCACGACACGTACGGCTTCCCGATCGACCTGACCCTGGAGATGGCGGCCGAGGCCGGTCTGACCGTCGACGAGGAGGGCTTCCGCGCGCTGATGGCCGAACAGCGGCAGCGCGCGAAGGACGACGCCCAGGCGCGCAAGCACGCGCACGCCGACCTGACCATCTACAAGGAACTCCTCGACCGCGGACCCACCGAGTTCACCGGATTCCACGAATTGGTCTCCGAGGCACACGTTCTCGCGCTGATCTCGCAGGGGCAGCGCGTCCCCGTCGCGACGGCGGGGCAGGACGTCGAGGTGATCCTCGACCGCAGCCCCCTGTACGCGGAGGCGGGCGGCCAGATCGCCGACCTCGGCACCCTCACCGGTCCGGGGCTCCGCGTCAAGGTCAACGACGTCCAGAAGATCGCCAAGAAGCTGTGGGTCCACAAGGTGACCGTGCAGGACGGGCAGATCACCGAGGGTGACGTCGTGCTCGCGCAGGTCGACGCCGCGTGGCGCAAGGGCGCCACCCAGGGGCACTCCGGCACGCACATGGTGCACGCCGCGTTGCGACAGGTGCTCGGCCCCAACGCCGTTCAGGCCGGCTCGCTGAACAAGCCGGGCTACCTGCGGTTCGACTTCTCCTGGCAGGGTGCGCTGACGGAAGCGCAGAAGCAGGACATCGAGGTCGTCGCGAACGAAGCGGTGGCCGCCGACTACTCCGTGAACACGTTCGTCACCGACCTCGACAAGGCGAAGTCGATGGGCGCGATGGCGTTATTCGGCGAGAACTACGGCGACGAGGTGCGGGTCGTCGAGATCGGCGGACCGTTTTCGATGGAACTGTGCGGTGGAACCCACGTGGGCAGCTCCTCGCAGATCGGTAACGTCACCCTGCTCGGTGAGCAGTCCGTCGGCTCCGGCGTGCGCCGCGTCGAGGCCTACGTCGGGCTCGACTCGTACCGCTACCTGGCCAAGGAGCGGGCGCTGCTCGCCGGGTTGTCGTCTTCGCTGAAGGTGCCCTCGGAAGAGGTGCCCGCCCGCGTCGAGGCCCTGGTCGAGCGACTCCGGGTGGCGGAGAAGGAACTCGAACAGACCCGCGCGCAGGCGGTGCTCGCGTCGGCGGGCACGTTCGTCGACAAGGCCGAGCGTGTCGGGCCGGTGCTCCTGGTCGCGGACTCCGCCCCGGCCGGTGTCGGCGGCAACGACTTGCGCGGGCTCGTCACGGACATCCGCGGCCGGTTCGGCACCCAGCCCGCCGTCGTCGTGCTGCTCGGTGACGTCGACGGCAAGGTGCCGTTCGTGGTGGCCGTGAGCAAGGCCGCACAGGAACTCGGCCTGTCGGCCGGCGACCTCGTGAAGGAGTTCGGTCCGAAGATCGGCGGCCGCGGCGGCGGAAAGGCCGACATGGCACAGGGTTCGGGTTCGGACACCAGCGGAATTGCGGCCGCCCTCGGCGCGGTCCGGGGACAAGTCGCGGACAAGGTGGGGAGCCGGTAACGGTGGATCACGCGGAACAGGGTCCGGATCGACCGGGAGTCGACGACCCTGGGCGTGGTCGGCGTATCGGCATCGATGTGGGCAGTGTCCGGATCGGCGTCGCGTCGAGCGACCCCGACGGCATCCTCGCCACCCCCGTGGAGACGGTGCCCCGGTCCAAGGACCGTGGGCCCGACGCGCCGGATATCCGGCGCATTGCCGACATTGTCGAGGAATACGAGGCGGTGGAGGTTATCGTCGGTCTGCCGCAGACCTTGCGGGGTGAACGGGGGAAAGCCGCCTCGATCGCTACTGTGTTCGCGAAGCGATTGCGAAGGAAGGTCGACCCGATCCCGGTGCGGATGGCGGACGAACGTCTGACGACCGTCACGGCCGCGCGGGCGCTTCGCGAGAGCGGTGTCAGTGCGAGAGGCCAGCGTCCTGTGATCGACCAGGCTGCGGCGGTGGCGATCTTGCAGGGATGGTTGGACGAGCGGAGCAGGTCGGTGAATGCAGGGGATGTCGGTGGGGACGTGCAGCTACCGGAGGCAGGCCAGTGAGCAATCACCGCCGCCCCGCAGGCGAGCGACCCGACTTCCAGTACATCCCCCGCGAACCCCGGCGGCACCGCTACCTCGACGAGGACGACGACGAGGTCGACTACACGCCGCCCCCCGACGACGACCTCGTCACCACCGGCCGCCACGCCGTGCTGCACGACGAACCGCGCTACGACGAACCGCGCTACGACGAGCCGAGCCACGACTACGCGGAGCCGCGGTACGAGCAGCCCTACGAGGCAGAACCCGAGTACGAGGACGGATACGGACCCCGCTCCTACGGCGACGCCCGCGCCTACCGGGAGCCGCCGGCCGACGCCCACCGGTATGTGGACGATTCCGGCGACGTCGACGAGCCGTACGAGGCCCACGCGTACCCCGGCGACGGCTACGACCGTCCCCACGAGGAACCCGACGTCGCGTTCGCCGAGGCCGAGACCCAGATAATCTCGGCGATCCCCGAGGAGATCCCGCCTACCCGCGCCGCCGCCCGCACCCAGGCCCGCAGGCGCAAACAGGCCAGGGGACGCGCCCGCCGGGGCAAGGTGTTCGGCGTCCTCGCGGCCGCGACGGTCCTGATCGTGCTGGTCGGTGTCGTGTTCGTCGGCGGCAAGTTGTTCTTCGGCGGGACCGACGCTCCCGCGGACTACGCCGGCCCGGGCGGTCCCGAGGTGGTCGTGCAGGTCCATCCGGGCGACACCGCCGAGGAGATCGCCACCACCCTGGCGGACCGCGACGTCGTCGCCAGCGGATCGGCGTTCTTCAACGCCGCGGTCCAGAGCAATGCCATGAACTCCGTGCAACCCGGCTTCTACAGCCTCTCGACCCAGATCCCGGCGGACGACGCCGTGCAGGAACTGGTCGACCCCGCCTCTCGCGTCGGGCAGATGATCATCTCCGAGGGCAGACAACTCCACGACACGACCGACGTGCAGACCGGCGCCAAGAAGAAGGGGATCTACACACTGATCTCCGAGGCCAGCTGCCTGGGTGACGCCGGCCAGGAGAAGTGCATCAGCTACGACGACCTCAACGCCGCCGGTTCGGGCGACCTGTCCGCGCTCGGCGTGCCCGACTGGGCGAAGGACTCGGTCGCGGGGGTCCCGGACCGGGATCGCCAGCTGGAGGGCCTGATCGCCGCCGGCAGTTGGGATTTCGATCCGACCGCGGGACCGGTCGCCATCCTGCAGCGGCTGGTGTCCGAGAGTTCGGCGAGCTACGAGAAGACCGGGATCCTCACCGCGGGCAACCAGGTCGGTCTCACGCCGTACAAGATGCTGGTCGCGGCGTCGCTCGTGGAACGCGAGGCGATGCCCGACGACTTCTCGAAGGTCGCCCGCGTCATCCTGAACCGGCTCGCCGTCAACCAGGCGCTGCAGTTCGACTCCACCGTCAACTACGCGCTGGACACCACCGAACTCGCCACCACCGACGCCGACCGTGCGCAGGTGACACCCTGGAACACGTACGCCAGCCCCGGCCTGCCCGCGACGCCGATCTCGTCGCCGAGCATCGGGGCGCTCCAAGCGGTCGAACAACCGGCGCCCGGCGACTGGATCTACTTCGTGACGGTCGATTCGAAGGGCACGACACTCTTCACGAAGAGCTACGACGAACACCTGGCCAACATCGACCAGGCTCTGAACAACGGGATTCTCAACAGTGGACGATGAGTTGGTGACCGCACGCAGAGCTGCGGTGCTGGGTAGCCCGATCGCGCATTCGCGATCACCGCAACTGCATCTCGCGGCGTACCGGGCGCTCGGTCTCACCGGGTGGACGTACGACCGCATCGAGTGCGACGGAGAACGACTCCCCGGACTCGTGTCCGGGCTCGGCCCGGAATGGGTCGGCCTGTCCGTCACGATGCCGGGCAAGATCGCGGCACTCGAATTCGCATCCGAGCGCACCGACCGGGCCGTGGCGATCGGCTCTGCGAACACACTCGTCCGCATCGAGGGCGGCTGGCGCGCCGACTGCACCGACGTGGACGGGGTCAGCGGCGCGCTCACCGCGGGTGGCGTCGGCGCCATCGCGGGCGCCGAGGCGGTCGTCGTCGGCGCCGGCGGGACGGCCAGGCCCGCGCTCGTCGCGCTCGCCGACCTGGGCGTGAAATCGGTGACCGTGGTGGCACGCGACGCGGGTCGGGCGGCGGGTGCGCTGGGGTGCGCGGAATCGGTAGGGCTCGAGGTGCGGTTGCTGGGCTTCGACAGCCCCGAACTCGGTGCCCGGTGCGCCGCCGCAGCCGCACTCGTCAGCACCGTTCCGTGCGCCGCAATCGCCGACTGTGCGGACGTTCTCGGCCGGGCACCGTTCGTGCTCGACGCGATCTACGACCCGTGGCCGACCCCACTGGCGGCCGCGGTCGAGGCGGCCGGGGGAACGGTCGTCGGCGGTCTGTCGATGCTCCTGCACCAGGCGTTCGGGCAAGTCGAGCAGTTTACCGGCCGCCCCGCGCCGCGCGAGGCGATGGCGGCGGCTCTGGGCTAGTTGTCCACAGGCCCCGCCGCCATCCACAGGGCAATCGTTTCCGCAGGTCGCCGCGAAGGTTCCCGGGGTCCGGTCCCGCACGCTGATCGGCATGTGGTGGCTGATCGTGACGAGTGTGGTGGCCGGTGCGGGTGCGGGACGGTGTGCGCGCCTCACCGCAGGCCGGTTCGTGGGCCCGGTGCGGCCGGGCTGGTGCGAGGCGGTGTGCGCTGTCGGCGTGGCCGCCGCGGTCTGGGCCGACGCCGGCCGCAACCCGGTGTGGATGCTGCCGGGGGCGCTCGCGTTCTGGTGGTGGTGTGTGAGTCTCGCCACCGCCGACCTGTGCGCGCGGAGACTGCCGAACCTGCTGACGCTGCCCGGGTTCCTGGTGATCGTCGGCATCGGGGTCGCGACCGGGTCCGCGTCCGCGGCCGTGATCGGCGGTCTCCTGCTGGCGGCCGCCTATCTCGCCCTGTATCTCGGGGCACCCGGTGCGGTCGGTGCGGGTGACGTGAAACTCGCGCTCGGGGTCGGCGCGGCCGCCGGCCTGGCCGGGGGAGAGGCCTGGGTGTTCGCGGCAGCGCTCGCGCCGGCTCTGACCGCAGTGGCGGGCTGCGTCGTCCTCGCCGTCCGGCGGTCGCCGCCGCCGCTCCCGCACGGACCCGCCATGTGTGCTGCGACGCTGGTGGCGCTGTTCGCCGGGCTCCTCACCTGACCGAGTCCACACCTCGCGCGCGCCCCGGGAGGACCACCGTCACTGCCGGACGCGGCGACATGGAAGGATATTGGCGTGCTGCGCTGGATAACTGCCGGAGAATCCCATGGTCCCGCCCTCGTCGCGATGCTCGAGGGGATGGTCGCGGGCGTCGAAGTGACGTCCGAGGACATTTCGACCCAACTCGCGCGACGCCGCCTCGGCTACGGCCGCGGTGCGCGGATGAAGTTCGAGGCCGACAAGGTCACCATCGTCGGTGGCGTCCGGCACGGCCGGACGCTCGGCGGCCCGATCGCCGTCGAGGTGGGCAACACCGAGTGGCCCAAGTGGGAAACCATCATGTCCGCGGACCCGGTGGACGCCGACCTGCTCGCCGACCAGGCGCGGAACGCGCCGCTCACCCGTCCGCGCCCCGGCCACGCCGACTACTCGGGCATGCTCAAGTACGGGTTCGACGACGCCCGCCCCGTTCTCGAACGCGCGAGTGCGCGCGAGACGGCGGCCCGGGTCGCGGCCGCGACGTTCGCCCGGGGATTCCTACGCCAGGTGTTCGGCGTGGAGGTGCTGTCACACGTGATCTCGATCGGCGCGTCCGATCCGTACGCCGGTCCCGAACCCACCGCGTCGGACCTCGCGGCGATCGACGCCAGCCCGGTGCGCGCGTTCGACAAGGCCGCCGAGGAATCGATGATCGCGGAGATCGAGGCCGCCAAGCGTGACGGCGACACCCTCGGCGGCATCGTCGAGGTCGTCATCCACGGTCTGCCCGTGGGCCTCGGATCGTTCATCAGCGGCGCGGACCGCCTCGACGCCCGGCTGGCGTCCGCCCTGATGGGAATCCAGGCCATCAAGGGCGTCGAGGTCGGCGACGGCTTCGAGACCGCCCGCCGCCGCGGCAGCCAGGCACACGACGAGATGCGGCCGGGCCCGGACGGAATTCTGCGTTCCACCAACCGCGCAGGCGGTCTCGAGGGCGGCATGACCAACGGTGAGGCGCTCCGCGTGCGCGCGGCGATGAAGCCGATCTCGACGGTCCCGCGCGCCCTGGCCACCGTCGACATGTCGACCGGTGAGGAGGCCGTGGCCATTCACCAGCGCTCCGACGTGTGCGCGGTGCCCGCCGCCGGTGTCGTGGCCGAGGCGATGGTGGCGTTGGTCGTCGCCCAGGCCGCGCTCGAGAAGTTCGGTGGCGACTCGGTCGCCGAGACGGCCGCCAACTACGAGCGTTACGCGTCGGGTGTCGCAGCCCGGCTCGCGCGATGACCAGCCCGTCTGCCGTCGCGTCGGGGCGGTGACGGATGATGGCACCGAAAGCCGTGCTCGTCGGTCCGCCGGGAGCGGGTAAGTCCACGATCGGGCGCCGCCTCGCGCAGGCGCTGGACCTCACGTTGTTCGACACGGACGTGGCCGTCGAGGAAGAGGCCGGGCGCACGATCGCCGAGATCTTCGTCGAGGAGGGCGAACCCGCCTTCCGCGCTCTCGAGGAAGAGATCGTCCGGAAGGCCATCGAGAGCCACGAGGGAATCGTGTCGCTCGGCGGCGGGTCGATCCTCTCCGAACGCACCCGGGAATTGTTGAAGGGCCACACCGTGATCTACCTCGAGATCAGCGTGGCCGAGGGGCTCAAGCGCACGGGTACCAACACCGCGCGCCCCCTCCTCTCCGGTGGCGACCCCCGCCAGGTGTACACCGAGTTGATGCGCAAGCGCCGACCGCTGTACCGGCAGGTGGCGTCCATCCGGATACGCACGGACGGGCGGAGTCCCGCCCGGGTGGTGCAGCAGTTGGTGGCGAAACTCGCCGAGTGATCGGCGACCCCGGCGGAACAGAGACATCCGAGAACCTCGGACAAGACGGAGCGGAGCAGCAGACAGTGACCGAACCGGTACGCGTACAGGTGCAGACGGCGAACCCCTACCCGGTCATCATCGGGCGCGGATTGCTCGGTGAGCTGGTGGACGAACTCACCGGCACGAGGACGGTGGCGATCTTCCACCAGCCGCCGCTCGCCGAGACGGCGGAGGCGGTGCGCGCGGCACTCGCGGAGAAGGGGATCGATGCGCACCGCATCGAGATTCCGGACGCGGAGGACGGCAAGGATCTGGCCGTCGCCGGGTTCTGCTGGGAGGTCCTCGGCCGGATCGGCCTGACCCGCAGCGACGCCGTGGTCAGTCTGGGCGGCGGCGCGGCCACCGACCTCGCCGGGTTCGTCGCTGCGACGTGGATGCGCGGTGTGCGTGTGATCCACGTGCCCACGACGCTGCTCGCCATGGTGGACGCGGCGGTCGGCGGCAAGACCGGCATCAACACCGAGGCCGGCAAGAACCTGGTGGGATCGTTCCACGAGCCGTCGGCGGTGCTGATCGACCTGGCGACGCTCGAGACGGTGCCCCGCAACGAGATCGTCGCGGGCATGGCGGAGGTCGTGAAGACCGGATTCATCGCCGACCCCGTGATCCTCGAGCTCATCGAGAAAGATCCCGAAGCCGCGCTGGACCCCACGGGAACCGTTCTGCCCGAACTGATCCGGCGGTCCGTGGAGGTCAAGGCCAAGGTCGTGGCCGCCGACCTGCGGGAGTCGGATCTGCGGGAGATCCTCAACTACGGGCACACGCTCGGGCACGCGATCGAGCGGCGGGAACGCTACCGCTGGCGTCACGGTGCGGCGGTCGCCGTCGGGCTCGTGTTCGCAGCCGAGCTGGGGCGGCTGGCGGGACGCCTGGACGATGCGACGGCGGACCGGCACCGCACCATCCTGGAACTGGTGGGGCTGCCCACCACCTACGACGCGGACGCGTTCGGTCAGCTGGTCGAGGGGATGCAGACGGACAAGAAGAACCGGGCCGGCGTGCTGCGGTTCGTCGTCCTGGACGGGCTCGCGAAGCCCGGACGGCTCGAGGGCCCGGACCCGTCGCTGCTCGTCGCGGCGTACTCCGCGGTGGCCCGCGAGGGGACGCCGGGCACCGGCGGCGCCGTCCTGCTGTGACGTAGCCGGAGAAGGGCAAGGACGCGGCGGTGTGAGCGAGTGCGCTCACACCGCCGCGTCGTCTGTCGCTGTTCCTCTGTCTTCTGTCGGAGAGCCGAGAGCGGCTACTCGCCGCGGCGCTGGTCGTCCGTCCGTTTCCCGAGGTCGACCGGGTCCTGCCAGGTGGTGTCCCCGCCCTGCGGCTGATCGAGGTCGGACGTGTCCTCGCGGTAGTTGTGGACCGGTTCGAACACGGCCGTGTCGGCATCGGAGCCGGCATACGCGGTGTCCGGGGTCTGCTCGTACGCCTGGCCGGGGTAGTTCTGCCCGTAACCGTCGTCGTCGGCCACGGCTGCGGCTGCGGTTCCCCCCGCTGCGGCTCCTGCAGCCACTCCGGCGCCGTGCGCCGCCGGCCGGCGTTCGCCGCGGTCCTTCACCGTCTTCCTGGACTCCCGGCCGACGAAGAACCGGCCGAGGAACACGGCGAGCATGGCAGGCACGAAGATCAGCAGGACCGTGAACGCGGCCCCGGACGTGATCTCGAAGAAGAACGAGTTCTGGGTGACGTTGAGGTTCGGTACCAGGTTGGCCAGCCAGCTCCCCACACCCGCGACGACTCCACCGAGCAGGGCCGCCTTCAGCCACAGCATCGTCAGGTCGGCGCCGTCCTCCGGATCCGGGTTCCGGCGGCGGTCCCGGATGCCGTCGATGCCGGCCCAGATCAGTGCCACGAACACCACGATCAGCAGTGCGAGCCATCTCAGAGCGGAACCCTGAAGCGGCCACTGTGTGATCGACACACCGAGGATCACACGAACGAAAACATGTATCAGGGCCATGCCGAGGCCGCGTACCACCCACGCATTCATGGGCACAGCGTAACCAGCGGGATTTGCGGCGTGTGGCCTAACCCACACGCTCGCGCTCTGCAACCTGTTCTCGCCGCGGGCGGGCGCCGTCGATCCGTGCCCTCCGGGTGCCGGTTTGCCGGTACGTTTGACGGCATGCCTGCTGATCATGGTTCGCGGCGCGCGGCGCTGCGCGCGGCCCTCGCCGCCCGGGATCTCGACGCACTGCTGGTGACGAATCTGGTGAACATCCGGTATCTCACCGGATTCACCGGCTCCAACGCCGCGCTGCTCGTGCACGCTTCGGACGCCGAGGGCGCCGAGGAGCGCACCGTCATCTGCACAGACGGCCGCTACCTGACGCAGGTGGGGGAACAGGTTCCTGATCTGCGCGCCGAGATCGCCCGGGCCAGTGCCGCCCACCTGATCGAGTCGGTGGGGCGGCGGAGTCCGTCGTCGCTGGCGTTCGAGAGTCACGTCGTCACGGTGGACGAGTTCGCGGCGTGGTCGGTGCTCGCGCCGGACGCGCGGCTCGACCCCGTTCCGGGTCTCGTCGAGGAACTGCGGATGGTGAAAGACGACTTCGAGGTCGGACTGCTGCGCGCGGCGTGTGCCGCGGCAGACTCCGCGCTCGCCGAGCTGATCGAGCGTGGTGGTCTCCGCCCCGGACGCACCGAGAAGGAGGTGGGCCGGGAACTCGAGGCGCTGATGCTCGCGCACGGAGCCGACGGCATCTCGTTCGAGACCATCGTCGCGGCGGGCGCCCACTCGGCGATCCCGCATCACCGCCCCACCGAGGCCGTGCTCGGCAGCGGCGACTTCGTGAAGCTGGACTTCGGGGCGGAGATCGGCGGTTACCACTCGGACATGACCAGAACGTACGTCCTCGAGCAGGCCGCCGACTGGCAACGCGACGTATATGCGCTGGTCGCGCGGTCGCAGGAGGCCGGGCGGGACGCGCTGCGCCCGGGAGCGGAGGTGTCCGCGGTGGACGCCGCCGCCCGCCGGGTCATCGAGGACGCCGGCTACGGCGAGCTGTTCCTGCACGGCCTCGGACACGGCGTCGGCCTGGAGATCCACGAAGCTCCGGGAATCGGCAAGCTGGGCACCGGTACACTGCTGGACGGTGCGGCGGTGACCGTCGAGCCGGGCGTGTACTTCTCCGGGCGCGGAGGCGTGCGGATCGAGGACACGCTCGTGGTTCGTGAGCAGGGACCGGAACTGCTCACACTCACCACCAAAGACCTGACTGTCGTGTAGACGGTTTCGACCTTATCGAGGAGACGCGAAGCAAGTGGCTTCCACCAGTGATTTCAAGAACGGCCTGGTCCTGCAGATCGAAGGCCAGCTGTGGACGATTACCGAGTTCCAGCACGTGAAGCCCGGCAAGGGTCCCGCGTTCGTGCGCACCAAGCTGAAGAACGTGCTCTCGGGCAAGGTCGTCGACAAGACGTTCAACGCCGGCGTCAAGGTGGACACGGCCACGGTCGACCGTCGTGACATGACGTACCTGTACCACGACGGCACCGACTACATCTTCATGGACGGCGACACCTACGACCAGATCTCGATCAGCGAGGCGACCGTCGGCGACGGCGCCCGCTTCATGCTCGAGAACATGGCCGTGCAGGTCGCGACGCACGAGGACGTTCCGCTGTTCGTGGAACTGCCCGTCACCGTCGAACTGGTGGTCCAGCACACCGACCCCGGTCTGCAGGGCGACCGCTCCACCGGCGGCACCAAGCCCGCCACCCTCGAGACCGGCGCCGAGATCAACGTTCCGCTGTTCATCAACACCGGCGACAAGCTGAAGGTCGACTCCCGCGACGGCAACTACCTCGGGCGTGTGAATTCCTGAGTGTCCGGTACACATAAGAAGCTCGGCGCACGGCACAAGGCCCGCAAACGCGCCGTCGATTTCCTCTTCGAGGCCGAGGCGCGAGATCTCGATCCGGTCGATCTCGCGACCGAGCGCGCCGAACTGTCCGGCAAAGACGATTCGGTGGCGCCGGTCGCCCCGTACACCGTCACCGTGGTGACGGGTGTCGCGGAGAACCTGGACCGTCTCGACGAGGTGATCTCGTCCCACCTGCAGGACTGGACGCTCGAGCGGCTTCCCGCCGTCGACCGCGCGATCCTGCGCATCGCCGTGTGGGAGCTGTTCCACGCCACCGACGTGCCTCCGGTCGTGGCCGTGGACGAGGCGGTGGAGCTCGCCAAGCAGCTCTCCACCGACGAATCGCCGGGTTTCGTCAACGGCATCCTCGGCCAGGTCGTGCTGGTGGCCCCGCAGGTGCGGTCGGCTGCGGCCGCGACGTCGCGCCGCGCCGAGACCGCCGACGGCGAGTCGAACGACGCCCGCTCGTAAGTTCGAGTCCCGCTGCGGGCCCACCACGTCGACCCTCGCGAGGGCGATCCGGCGGGTCCGCAGGTCAGGGGTCCCGGGCCTGGCGCAGTCGACGCGCTGATAAGCTGTCCGCGTCAGGCATCCTTTAACGATCCGTCCAGTGAGGCGGAGAAGGAGGTCGTTGTATGCGTGTGCCCGAAGGGTCTCGCCCCGCCGGGGAACCGGCGGATTCAACACCAGAAGAGTCCCCGTCCGTCGAACCCGCACGGGAGCTGCTGTCCGCAGCCGATGTGGGACGGACCATTGCGCGAATCGCGCACCAGATCATCGAGAAGACCGCGATCGACGCCGCCGACGGCGAGGCGCCGCGTGTCGTTCTGATCGGCATCCCGACCCGGGGCACGACGCTCGCCGCGCGGCTCGCCGGGAAGGTCGAAGAATTCTCCGGGGTGCGCCCACCGGTCGGCTCCCTCGACATCACCCTGTACCGCGACGATCTGCGCACCAAGCCGCACCGCCCCCTCGAGCGCACCTCGGTTCCCGAGGGCGGCGTCGACAACACCCTGGTCGTCCTCGTCGACGACGTGCTGTTCTCCGGCCGCACCGTCCGCTCGGCGCTCGACGCCCTCCGCGACCTCGGGCGGCCCCGCGCCGTCCAGCTGGCCGTCCTCGTCGACCGCGGCCATCGCGAACTGCCGCTGCGCGCCGACTACGTGGGCAAGAACGTGCCCACCGCCCGCACCGAGGACGTCAAGGTGCTCCTGAGCGAACACGACGGCCGCGACGCGGTCATGATCTCCGGGGGGAAGAGCTAAGTGAAGCACCTGTTGTCGATCGCGGACCTGACACGGGAATCGGCCGTCGAACTTCTCGACGAGGCCGAACGCTTCGAACAGGCCCTCCTCGGACGTGAGGTGCGGAAGCTCCCGACGCTGCGCGGCCGGACCGTGATGACCGTGTTCTTCGAGAACTCGACCCGCACCCGGGTGTCGTTCGAGGTCGCCGGGAAGTGGATGAGCGCGGACGTCATCAACGTCAGCGCGTCCAGTTCTTCGGTGTCGAAGGGCGAATCCCTCCGGGACACGGCGATGACGTTGCGCGCCGCCGGCGCCGACGCCCTGATCGTGCGGCACCCGGCGTCGGGTGCGGCCCATCAGATCGCGAGCTGGACCGGACGTCAGGACGACGGCGGACCCGCGGTGATCAATGCCGGCGACGGCACGCACGAACACCCCACCCAGGCGCTGCTCGACGCGCTCACGCTGCGTCAGCGCCTCGGCGACATCGAGGGCAAGCGCATCGCCATCGTCGGCGACATCCTGCACAGCAGGGTCGCGCGGTCGAACGCGCTGCTGCTGTCGATGCTCGGCGCCGAGGTCGTCCTCGTCGCGCCGCCCACGCTGCTCCCGGTCGGTGTGTCGTCGTGGCCGGTGTCGGTGGCGCATTCCCTCGACGCGGAGCTGCCCGGTCTCGACGCCGTCCTCATGCTGCGGGTGCAGGCGGAGCGGATGAACGGCGGGTTCTTCCCGTCCCAGCGGGAGTACTCGATCAATTACGGCCTGTCGGAGAAGCGGCTCGCGCTGCTCCCCGAGCACGCGGTGGTGCTGCACCCCGGCCCGATGCTGCGCGGCATGGAAATCGCCTCCGCGGTCGCCGATTCGACGAGAACCGCTGTGCTGCAGCAGGTGACCAACGGAGTGCACATGCGGATGGCGGTGCTGTTCCGGCTGCTGGTCGGGGCGGAGGACGTTGCGGGATGAGTGACAGTGACGGGATGAGTGACAGTGCAGTGACAGGAGAGACAGTGCTCATCAAGAACGTGCTGCTGTACGGCGAGGGCGAGCCCACCGACGTGCTGCTCGGTGACGGCGTCATCGCCGCGATCGGTGCGGACGCGGGCAAGGAGGCTGCGCCCGACGCCGAGGTGATCGACGCGGCGGGGCAGATCCTGCTCCCCGGTTTCGTCGACCTGCACACCCACCTGCGGGAACCCGGCCGGGAGGACACCGAGACCATCGATTCCGGCTCGGCCGCCGCCGCGCTCGGCGGGTACACCGCGGTGTTCGCGATGGCCAACACCAGCCCGGTCGCCGATTCGGTGGTCGTCACCGATCACGTGTGGCGCCGCGGGCAGGAGGTCGGGCTCGTCGACGTACACCCCGTCGGCGCCGTCACCGTCGGGCTCGAGGGCAAGCAGCTCGCCGAGATGGCCACGATGGCGTCCGGGACCGGCCGGGTGCGGATGTTCTCCGACGACGGCCACTGCGTCTACGATCCGCTGATCATGCGCCGGGCCCTCGAATACTCGAGTTCGCTCGGGGTGCTCATCGCGCAGCACGCGGAGGAGCCGCGACTGACCGTCGGGGCGATCGCGCACGAAGGTCCCACCGCCGCCCGGCTCGGGCTGGCGGGCTGGCCGCGCGCCGCCGAGGAGTCGATCGTCGCCCGCGACGCACTGCTCGCCCGCGACGCCGGGGCGCGGGTGCACATCTGTCACGCCTCCACCGCGGGCACCGTGGAACTGATGAAGTGGGCACGCGGACAAGGTATTTCGATCACCGCCGAGGTCACCCCGCACCATCTGCTGCTCGACGACTCCCGGCTCGAGACGTACGACGCCGTCAACAAGGTGAACCCGCCGCTGCGCGAGGCGAGTGACGTCGCCGCGCTCCGCGCCGGACTGGCCGAGGGGACCATCGACTGCGTCGCGACCGATCACGCGCCGCACGCCGAGCAGGACAAGTGCTGCGAGTTCGCGGCCGCCCGCCCCGGGATGCTGGGGCTCGAGACCGCGCTGTCGATCGTCGTGCAGACGATGGTCCGGACGGGGCTGCTCGACTGGCGCGGCGTGGCCCGGGTGATGAGTGAGCGCCCGGCCGAGATCGTCGGACTCGACGACCAGGGTCGCCCGATCGAGGTCGGCGAGCCCGCCAACCTCGTGCTGATCGACCCGGACGCCGAATGGACCGTGCACGGCCCCGATCTGGCCAGCGTCGCCCACAACACGCCGTACGAGTCGATGACTCTCCCGGCGCGGGTGACGACGACGATCCTGCGCGGCCGGATCACCGCGAGCGACGGCCAGGCCCGCGTCCGGGTGCGGAACGGCAGGGGATGACGGTGGAGAGAATCCTGTGGATAGTCGGCCTCGTCGCGTTCTGGGCGCTGGCCATCTTCCTCATGTACGTCGGTTGGCGCGGTCGCGCCCGGCGGCAGGCCGACCGGATCGGGCAGCTTCCCGGCGTGCCCGCGCACCTGGGCGCGCAGACGATCGCCCCGGCCACCGGACTGTACGTGGGCAGCACCCTCGCCCCCAGCTGGCAGGACCGGATCGCGGTCGGGGACCTCGGTTTCCGGGCGACGGGTGAGATCTCCCGCTACGACACCGGGATCCTGCTCGAACGCGACGGGGCGTCGGCGATCTGGATCCCGCAGGACGCGGTCCGGGCCGTGCGCACCGAGCGCGGCCTGGCGGGCAAGGTCATGAGCAAGGACGGCGTCCTGGTGATCCGGTGGGAGCTGCCGACCGGCACCGAGATCGACACCGGATTCCGCAGCGACGACAAGTCCGTGTACCCCGCCTGGGTGGGCGCGGGGAAACCGGACGGCAAGACAGACAGTGAAGATTCAGCGAATGCGGCGAGCTCTGGTGAGGTCGAGCAGAACGGAGAGAACGCATGAGCGGCTACGACACCGACTCTGCAGTACTGGTCCTCGAGGACGGACGGGTATTCCGGGGCACCACTTTCGGTGCCGTCGGCCAGACGCTCGGTGAGGCCGTCTTCAGCACCGGCATGACCGGTTACCAGGAGACGCTCACCGACCCCAGTTACCACCGCCAGATCGTGGTGGCCACCGCGCCGCAGATCGGCAACACCGGGTGGAACGACGAGGACGACGAGTCCGTCGGGCCCACCGGCAGCAGCGCCGAGGCGAAGATCTGGGTCGCCGGGTACGTCGTCCGCGACCCCGCCCGCCGCACCTCCAGCTGGCGGGCCACCGGATCCCTGCAGGACGAGCTGGTCAAACAGGGAGTCGTCGGGATCGCCGGCATCGACACCCGGGCCCTGGTCCGCCACCTGCGTACCCGCGGCTCCATGCGCGCCGGCGTGTTCTCCGGCGACGCCCTCGCCGACACCGACGTGCTGCTCGAGCGGGTGAAGGGCCAGCCGTCGATGCTCGGTGCCGACCTCGCCGGCGAGGTCAGCACCACCAGCGGGTACATCGTCGAGCCGACCGGGGGAGACGCCCGCTTCACGGTCGCGGCGATCGACCTCGGCATCAAGACCAACACCCCGCGGATGTTCGCCGAGCGCGGCATCCGGGTGCACGTGCTCCCGTCCGACGCGACGCTCGCGCAGATCCTGGACCTGAAGGCCGACGGCGTCTTCCTCTCCAACGGTCCCGGCGACCCGGCGACCGCCGACGGCGCCGTGCACCTGACGAAGGAAGTCATCGGGCAGGGACTGCCCCTGTTCGGCATCTGCTTCGGCAACCAGATTCTCGGGCGCGCTCTCGGTCTCGGCACGTACAAGATGAAGTTCGGTCACCGGGGCATCAACATCCCGGTCGTCGAACACGAGACGGGTCGCATCGCGATCACCGCGCAGAACCACGGGTTCGCGCTGGAGGGGGAGGCCGGACAGGAGTTCGACACCCCGTTCGGCAAGGCCGTCGTCAGTCACACCTGCGCCAACGACGGCGCCGTCGAGGGGGTCCGCCTGCTCGACGGATCCGCCTTCTCGGTGCAGTACCACCCCGAGGCCGCGGCGGGCCCGCACGACGCCGCGTACCTGTTCGACCGCTTCACCAGCCTGCTCGAGGGAGTCAAGAACTAATGCCACGCCGTACCGATCTCTCCCACATCCTGGTGATCGGCTCCGGGCCGATCGTCATCGGCCAGGCCTGTGAGTTCGACTATTCCGGAACCCAGGCCTGCCGGGTGCTGCGCGAGGAGGGCCTCCGGGTCAGCCTCGTCAACTCCAACCCGGCCACGATCATGACCGACCCCGAGTTCGCGGACGCCACGTACGTGGAGCCGATCACCGCCGAATTCGTCGAGAAGGTCATCGCCCTCGAGGCCGAGAAGGGGCACCGGATCGACGCCGTCCTCGCGACCCTCGGCGGGCAGACGGCCCTCAACACCGCGGTCGCGCTGCACGAGCAGGGCATCCTCGAGAAGTACGACGTCGAGCTGATCGGCGCCGATTTCGACGCCATCCAGCGCGGCGAGGACCGGCAGAAGTTCAAGGATATCGTCGCCAAGGTCGGCGGCGAGTCCGCGCGCTCTCGTGTCTGCTACACGATGGACGAGGTCCGCGACACGGTCGCCGAACTGGGCTTCCCCGTGGTCGTGCGGCCGTCGTTCACGATGGGCGGGCTCGGCTCCGGTATGGCCTACGACGACGAGGACCTCACCCGGATCGCCGGCGGCGGCCTCGCCGCGTCGCCCACCGCCAACGTGCTGATCGAGGAGTCGATCCTCGGGTGGAAGGAATACGAGCTCGAGCTGATGCGCGACGGCCGCGACAATGTGGTGATCGTGTGTTCGATCGAGAACGTCGACCCGGTCGGTGTGCACACCGGTGACTCGATCACCGTCGCCCCCGCCATGACCCTCACCGACCGTGAGTACCAGGCGATGCGCGATCTCTCGATCGACATCCTCCGCGAGGTCGGCGTCGACACCGGCGGTTGCAACATCCAGTTCGCGATGGACCCCGCCGACGGGCGTCTGGTCGTCATCGAGATGAACCCGCGCGTGTCCCGGTCCAGCGCGCTCGCGTCCAAGGCGACCGGCTTCCCGATCGCGAAGATCGCCGCGAAGCTCGCCATCGGCTACACCCTGGACGAGATCGTCAACGACATCACCAAGGAAACCCCGGCGTGCTTCGAGCCGACCCTCGACTACGTCGTGGTCAAGGCGCCCCGGTTCGCGTTCGAGAAGTTCCCCGGCGCCGACGACACCCTCACCACCACGATGAAGTCGGTCGGCGAGGCCATGTCGATCGGCCGTAACTTCACCGAGGCGTTCGGCAAGGTGCTGCGCTCCCTCGAGACCAAGCGGGCCGGGTACTGGACGGGTCCCGACGTGGAGGCCGCCGACCTCGACAGCCTCCTCGCGGAACTGAGCATCCCCCGCGACGGCCGCGTGTACGGCCTCGAGAAGGCGTTCGCGCTCGGCGCCACCGTCGAGCAGCTGTTCGACGCCACGAAGATCGACCCGTGGTTCCTCGACCAGATCCAGCAGATCCACGAGCTCGGAGACGCGCTGCGCGAGGCGCCCGAGGTGACCGAGCGGGTTCTGCGCCGCGCCAAGCACCACGGCCTGTCGGATCGGCAGATCGCGGCCCTGCGCCCCGAGATCGGTGGCGAGGACGCGGTCCGCGCGCTGCGTGAGCAGTGGGACGTCCACCCCGTCTACAAGACGGTCGACACCTGCGCCGCCGAGTTCGAGGCGAAGACGCCGTACCACTACTCCACGTACGAACTGGACCCGGCGGCCGAGTCCGAGGTGGCCCCGCAGACCGAGCGTCCGAAGGTCCTGATCCTCGGTTCCGGACCGAACCGCATCGGTCAGGGCATCGAGTTCGACTACTCCTGCGTCCACGCCGCACTGACGCTGTCGGAGGCCGGCTACGAGACCGTGATGGTCAACTGCAACCCGGAGACCGTCTCCACCGACTACGACACGGCCGACCGGCTGTACTTCGAACCGCTCACGTTCGAGGACGTGCTCGAGGTGTACCGGGCGGAGTCGATCTCGGGCACCGTCGCCGGTGTGATCGTGCAGCTCGGCGGTCAGACCCCGCTGGGTCTGGCGAAGCGGCTGAAGGCGGCGGGGGTGCCGATCGTCGGCACCAGCCCCGAGGCGATCGACCTCGCGGAGGATCGCGGCGAGTTCGGGAAGGTGCTGGTCGACGCCGGTCTGCCCGCTCCCAAGTTCGGCACCGCCACCACGTTCGCCGGGGCCCGCGACATCGCGGCCGGCATCGGATACCCGGTGCTGGTGCGGCCGTCGTACGTCCTGGGTGGCCGCGGCATGGAGATCGTGTACGACGAGGCGTCCCTCGAAAGCTACATCTCCCGTGCCACCGAGATCTCCGACGACCGGCCGGTGCTCGTCGACCGGTTCCTGGAAGACGCCATCGAGATCGACGTCGACGCGCTGTGCGACGGCACCGAGGTGTACCTCGGCGGCGTGATGGAGCACATCGAGGAGGCCGGCATCCACTCGGGCGACTCGGCCTGCGCGCTGCCGCCGATCACCCTCGGCCGCGCCGACCTCGAGAACGTCCGCCGCTCCACGGAGGCGCTGGCCAAGGGTATCGGCGTGAAGGGCCTGCTCAACGTCCAGTACGCCCTCAAGGACGACATCCTGTACGTCCTCGAGGCCAACCCCCGTGCCAGCCGCACCGTGCCGTTCGTGTCGAAGGCGACGGCTGTGCAGCTCGCCAAGGCGTGCGCCCGCGTCATGCTCGGCGAGTCCATCGCCGATCTGCGCACGAGCGGCGTGCTCCCGGCCACCGGTGACGGCGGCTGGACCCCGGCGGACGCGCCCGTCGCCGTCAAGGAGGCGGTGCTGCCGTTCAACCGGTTCCGCCGCGCCGACGGCACCGGCGTCGACACCCTGCTGAGCCCGGAGATGAAGTCGACCGGCGAGGTCATGGGCATCGACGCCGACTTCGGCACCGCGTTCGCGAAGAGCCAGACGGCCGCGTACGGTTCGCTGCCCACCTCGGGCTCGGTGTTCGTCTCGGTCGCCAACAAGGACAAGCGGTCGCTGATCTTCCCGGTCAAGCGGCTCGCCGACCTGGGCTTCCGGATCCTGGCCACCGAGGGCACCGCGGCGGTTCTCCGCCGCAACGGGATCACCTGCCAGGAGGTTCACAAGCACTCCGGCGAGCAGCTGGAGGCGGGGGAGCGCACCATCGTCGAGACGATCCGCGACGGCGAGGTCGACATGGTGATCAACACGCCGTACGGCAACTCCGGACCGCGTGTCGACGGCTACGAGATCCGCAGCGCGGCCGTCGCGATGAACATTCCGTGCGTCACCACCGTGCAGGGAGCCTCCGCCGCGGTGCAGGGCATCGAGGCCGCGATCCGCGGCGACATCGGCGTCCAGTCGCTCCAGGCGCTGCACGCGCGGCTGCGGTCGCCCGCCGTGGTCGCGGCCCCCGCGACCGGGGCCGTCTCGTCGTGAGCGGACACCATCATCACCACCACTCCTGGGTGCATCGGCTGACGTCGGCGGTCGAGCACCGGGGGCGGTTGTGTGTCGGCATCGACCCGCATCCGGGCCTGCTCCAGGCGTGGGGGCTGCCCGTCTCCGCCGAGGGGCTGGAGACGTTCGCGGAGATCTGCGTGGAGGCCTTCGTCGGTGAGGTGGCCGTCGTGAAGCCTCAGGTGGCGTTCTTCGAAGCGTACGGCTCCGCCGGGTACGCGGTGCTCGAACGCACCATTTCGGTCCTCAGAGAGGCAGGGACGCTCGTCGTCGCCGACGCCAAGCGCGGGGACATCGGGTCGACGATGGCGGCGTACGCGCAGTCCTGGCTGGGCCCGGAGTCCGCTCTGTCGTCCGATGCCGTGACGGTGTCGCCCTACCTGGGGTTCGGTGCCCTCGATCCGGCGCTGTCGCTGGCGGCCGAGCAGGGCCGCGGGCTCTTCGTGCTGGCCCGGACGTCCAATCCGGAAGGCGGCGATCTGCAGGCGGCGGGGACGGCCGCAGGGGTGTCCGTGGCCCAGTCCGTGGTGGACGCGGCGGTCCGGCACAACGACGCGCAGCCGGGTCTGGTGGGTCTGGTGGTGGGCGCGACACGCGGACACGGCCTGGATTTGTCGAATTTTTCCGGGCCGATTCTGGCGCCCGGTCTCGGCGCCCAGGGCGCGACTCCCGGTGATCTCGCCGACATTTTTCCCGATTCCCGAAAGCTGTTGTTGCCGAACAGTTCTCGTGGTGTTCTCCGGGCGGGACCGTCGGCCGTGGCACTGCGCGAGGCGGCCGTGAAGGTGCGTGACGAGATCGAGTCCGCACTCTCATAGCCCACCCGAATCCGGCTCTGACCTCGGGGGGTGGGTTCGCAATCGGCGCCGGGCGTGAGTACGGTCGCTATCGCTGCTGGTTATCCAGTGGTTTGGACTATTTGCCAACGACGAGACGGAGGAACCGTGGCCCTTCCCCAGTTGACTGATGAGCAGCGCGCTGCTGCTTTGGAGAAGGCAGCTGCTGCCCGCAAGGCCAGGGCTGAGCTCAAGGAGCGCCTGAAGCGTGGTGGCACCGACCTCAAGCAGGTTCTCAAGGACGCCGAGGACGACGAGATCCTGGGCAAGATGAAGGTGTCGGCACTGCTCGAGGCGCTGCCCAAGGTGGGCAAGGTCAAGGCGCAGGAGATCATGACCGAGCTGGAGATCGCTCCGACCCGTCGCCTCCGTGGCCTCGGCGATCGGCAGCGCAAGGCCCTGCTCGCCAGGTTCGACTTCGAGGCCTGAGCACGACAGTGGTGGCTGACGCACAAGTGTCAGAGCGCAAGACCGCAGTGCGGAGGGGTCGGCTGGTGGTACTGGCCGGCCCCTCGGCCGTCGGTAAGTCCAGCGTGGTGCGACTCCTGCGTGAGCGGATGCCGGAGCTCGTCTTCAGCGTGTCCGCGACGACACGCGATCCACGCCCGGGCGAGGTGGACGGAAAGGACTACCGGTTCACCTCACGTGACGAGTTCCAGCGGATGATCGATTCCGGTGAGCTGCTCGAATGGGCCGAGATCCACGGCGGACTCCAGCTGTCGGGAACCCCGGCCGCCCCGGTCCGCGCGGCGATCGAGCAGGGCAGGCCGGTGCTGGTCGAGGTCGATCTCGCCGGCGCGCGGGCTGTTCGCGCCGCGATGCCGGAGGCTCTGCTCGTCTTCATGGCGCCCCCCAGCTGGGAGGTGCTGGTCGAGAGATTGACCGGCCGGGGCACCGAATCCGCCGAGGTCGTGGAGCGGCGTCTCGCGACCGCCCGGGTCGAGCTGGAGGCGCAGGACGAGTTCGACGTGGTCGTCGTGAACGAGGATGTCAGCCGAACGTGCGACGAGTTGGTATCCTTGTTGGTTGGACGACCGGAACAGTCCGAGTCGACCCACTAGATCTCACATCCACTAGCCAGAACAATTTCAGGAGATACCGAGTGAGCAGCACCCCCGCAGTAGCGTCCGCCACACCCAGCCACGGCGCCCTGCCGGCTTACGACACCCCGCTCGGCATCACCAACCCTCCGATCGACGAGCTGCTCGCCCGCACGTCGTCGAAGTACGCGCTGGTGATCTACGCGGCCAAGCGCGCGCGTCAGATCAACGACTACTACAACCAGCTCGGCGACGGCATCCTCGAGTACGTCGGCCCCCTCGTGGAGCCGGGCCTGCAGGAGAAGCCGCTGTCGATCGCGCTGCGTGAGATCCACTCCGATCTTCTCGAGCACACCGAAGGCGAGTGAGCGGAGGATCTGCGATGCCTGACCAGGCAGCGGGCCCGCACCCCGGGCACGTGACGGATTCACCGGAGCCGGTGCCTGCGGGGGCGCGGAAGCGGATCGTCGTCGGTGTCGGCGGCGGCATCGCCGCCTACAAGAGCTGCGCCGTCATCCGCGCCTTCACCGAGGCCGGACACCATGTGCGGGTCATCCCGACGGAGTCCGCGCTCGAGTTCGTCGGCAAGGCGACGTTCGAGGCGCTGTCGGGCAACCCCGTGCACACGGGTGTGTTCACCGACGTCCCGCAGGTTCCGCACGTTCGGCTCGGGCAGGAAGCGGATCTCGTCGTCATCGCGCCCGCCACCGCCGACCTCATGGCGCGGGCCGTGGCGGGACGCGCGGACGACCTGCTCACCGCAACGCTGCTCACCGCGCGATGTCCCGTCGTGTTCGCACCCGCGATGCACACGGAGATGTGGGAGCACCCGGCTACCGCCGCCAACGTCGCCACGTTGCGCGCCCGCGGCGTGACCGTGATCGAACCCGCGTCCGGCCGCCTCACCGGCAAGGACACCGGCGCGGGCCGGCTGCCCGAACCCGACGAGATCGTCGGATTGGCGTCGTTGCTGGTCGAGCGTCCCGACGCGCTGCCCCGTGACCTCGAGGGCCGGCGGGTCCTCGTGTCCGCGGGCGGCACCCGGGAACCGCTCGACCCGGTGCGCTTCCTCGGGAACCGCAGCTCGGGCAAGCAGGGGTACGCCATCGCCCGGCTCGCCGTGCAGCGCGGGGCCGAGGTCACCCTCGTCTCCGGGTACACCGCCGGTCTCGCCGACCCGGCCGCCGTCGACATGGTGCATGTGCGCACCGCGGAAGACATGCGGGTGGCCGTCGCCAAGCACGCGCCCGGGTTCGACGCGGTGATCATGGCCGCGGCCGTCGCCGACTTCCGGCCGACCACCACGGTGGCGAGCAAGATCAAGAAGGGTGCCGGCGAGCCCGACTCGATCGCACTCACCAAGAACGAGGACATCCTCGCCGGCCTCGTCCAGGCTCGGAGAGACGGTGAGATCCCGTCGAACACCGTGATCGTCGGATTCGCGGCCGAGACCGGCGACGCGGACGGCGACGTCCTCACGTACGCCCGGGCCAAGCTCGCGCGTAAGGGCTGCGACCTCCTCGTCGTCAACGCGGTCGGGGAGGGCAAGGCGTTCGAGGTCGACCACAACGACGGGTGGCTGCTCGGAGCGGACGGTTCCGAGTCCGCGCTCGAGCACGGATCGAAGGCGTTGATGGCGAGCCGGGTGCTCGACGCCGTCGACCAGATTTTCCGGACACTCTGACGAAACGTTTGGCAGGGTTTCGGTGATTCTAAGGGTGGTCACTCCCGCCGGGGTGGCGCTAGGGTCGTTCGTTGTATTACGCAGCTAAGCTGTTTTCAAGTGCTGTTCAGGACAACTGTCGAGAGGGAATTCTGTGAGCCAGTCCGGTAGTCGGCTATTCACCAGTGAGTCTGTGACCGAGGGGCACCCGGACAAGATTTGTGATGCGATCAGCGACTCCATCCTCGACGCGCTCCTCACCGACGACCCCCGCGCCCGCGTCGCGGTCGAGACGCTGGTGACCACCGGACAGGTCCACGTCGCCGGTGAGGTGACGACCACCGCCTACGCCGACATCCCCAAGATCGTGCGCGACACCGTGCTCGAGATCGGGTACGACTCCTCGGCCAAGGGCTTCGACGGCAATTCCTGCGGCGTCAACGTGGCGATCGGGGCGCAATCCCCGGAGATCGCTCAGGGCGTCGACCACTCGCACGAGGTCCGCACCGGCGAACTGAGCGACGACGAGATCGACCGCCAGGGCGCGGGCGACCAGGGACTGATGTTCGGGTTCGCCACCACCGACACCCCGGAGCTGATGCCCCTGCCGATCGCGCTGGCGCACCGGCTGTCGCGGCGACTCACCGAGGTCCGCAAGTCGGGGGTCCTCCCGTACCTGCGCCCGGACGGCAAGACCCAGGTCACCATCGAATACGACGGTGACAAGGCCGTTCGACTCGACACCGTGGTCATCTCGACGCAGCACGCCGCCGACATCGACCTCGACAACCTGCTCACCCCGGATCTGCGGGAGAAGGTGCTCGGTTCGGTTCTCGCGGAGATCGACATGCCCGAACTCGACGTCTCGGACATCCGCCTGCTCGTCAACCCGACCGGCAAGTTCGTGCTCGGCGGCCCGATGGGCGACGCCGGATTGACCGGTCGCAAGATCATCGTCGACACGTACGGCGGCATGGCCCGGCACGGCGGCGGCGCGTTCTCCGGCAAGGACCCGTCGAAGGTCGACCGGTCGGCTGCCTACGCCATGCGCTGGGTGGCCAAGAACGCGGTCGCGGCAGGCCTGGCGGACCGGATCGAGGTCCAGGTGGCGTACGCGATCGGCAAGGCGGCGCCGGTCGGCCTGTTCGTCGAGACGTTCGGGACCGAGAAGACGGATCCGGCACGGATCCAACAGGCCATCACCGAGACGTTCGATCTGCGTCCGGGCGCCATCATCCGCGACCTCGACCTGCTGCGGCCGATCTACGCGCAGACCGCGGCGTACGGTCATTTCGGTCGTACCGACATCGACCTCCCGTGGGAGAGCATCGACCGGGCGGAGAAGCTGCGGGCAGCCGCAGGCCTCTGATCGGTCGTCACGGCGCGGCGGGCGCCGCCGCGGTAGGAGCCGCCGCGTGAGCGCGGAAAAGGTTGCGGCAGAAGTCGACCCGGTCGCCCGGGTGCTGCCGCTCCTTCCGCTCGCGCACCTCGACCGCGAGTTCGACTATCTCGTGCCGAAGGACCTCGACGTGCACGCGCAACCCGGGGTCCGGGTCCGTATCCGGTTCGCCGGCCGCCTCGTCGACGGATTCGTCGTGGCCCGCACCGCGACGAGCGACCATCAGGGCCGATTCGGCTGGCTCGAACGGGTGATCTCGCCCGAGCGGGTGCTGACCGAGGAGATCACCCGGGTGGTCGACCTCGTCGCCGGCCGCTACGCCGGAACCCGCGCGGACGTCCTGCGGCTCGCGATCCCCCCGAGGCACGCGCGGGCGGAGTCCGAGGCCGCGTCCGAACCGCCCGAGGTGTCCGGCACCGCCATCGCCACCGACGGGTGGGACCGGTACGTCCACGGCGCCGCGTTCCTGACGGCACTGGCCGAGGGGCGAGCCCCCCGCGCGGTGTGGCAGGCACTGCCGGGGGAGAACTGGCCGGGCCGTCTCGCGGAACTGTCCGGGCTCGTCGCCGCCACCGGGGCGAGCACCGTCGTCGTGGTCCCCGACCAGCGCGACCTCGACCGGGTGGTCGCGGCGGTGGGCACGCTGCTGGGCAAGGACGCCGTCGTCGGGCTCGCCGCCGGTCTCGGACCCGCCCTGCGGTATCGGCGTTGGCTGGCGGCGTTGCGCGGGACCGCCCGGGTCGTCGTCGGAACCCGGAGTTCGGTGTTCGCGCCGACACCGCGCACCGGACTGATCGTGGTGTGGGACGACGGGGACGACAACCATTCCGAACCGCGCGCGCCGTACCCGCACGCCCGCGAGGTGGCGCTCCTCCGTGCGTATGCCAGTGGGTGTGCGGTGGTGCTGGCCGGCCATGCGCGCACCGCGGAGGCCCAGGCCCTGGTCGACTCGGGCTGGGCGCACGACCTCGTGGCGTCCCGGGATTCCGTGCGGGCGGCCGCCCCGAAGATCACCGCACTCGCGGACAGCGACCACGCCCTGGCCCGCGACCCCGGAGCACGGGCCGCCCGGTTGCCCGCCATCGCCTTCGCCGCCGCCCGGGAGGCTCTCGGCGCCGGCCGCGGGGTGCTGGTCCAGGTTCCCCGGCGCGGCTACGTCCCCAGCCTCGCGTGCGGCAAGTGCCGTGCGCCGGCGCGGTGCCGGCGCTGCAACGGGCCGCTCGCGCTGCCGTCCGCGGCCGGTCCGGACGGGGCGGGAACACCAGCCTGCCGGTGGTGTGGCGTCGCCGACGCCGCGCACCGCTGCCACGCATGCGGAGCACGGGCGCTGCGGGCCGTCGTGGTCGGTGCGGGCCGCACCGCCGAGGAACTGGGTCGCGCCTTCCCCGGGGTCGCCGTCCGGATGTCGGGAGGATCGGACGTCGTCGACGAAGTGAAGCAGGGCCCGACCCTCGTGGTGTCGACGGTCGGGGCCGAACCGGTGATGCCGGGCGGCTACGGCGCGGCGTTGCTGCTGGACGGCTGGGCGCTGCTGGGGCGCCCCGATCTGCGTGCCGCCGAGGAGACGATGCGGCGGTGGATGACCGCGTCGTCCCTCGTGCGTCCGTTCGCCGACGGCGGTCAGGTGGTCGTGGTCGCGGATTCGGGCATTCCGACGGTGCAGGCGCTGGTCCGCTGGGATCCGGTCGGCCACGCGCGCGCGCAGTACGAGGAGCGGGCGGAGGTCGGATTTCCGCCTGCCATCCACCTCGCGGCGATCGACGGCAGTGCGAAGGCGATCGCCGACCTCCTGGAACTCGCCGACCTGCCGGCGAATGCGGAATTGCTCGGCCCGGTCGAATTGCCCGCCGGGGAGCGGCTGCCGTTCTCCGGTGACGCACCGGAGCCGGCGGACGTGGAGCGCATGCTGATTCGAGTGCCCCGCGGGGAGGGGAAACCGCTGGCCAAGGCGCTGGGCGAAGCGCAGTCTGTGCGCAGCGCGCGGAAGGATTCGCAGCCCGCGCGCGTACAGATCGACCCCATCCGCATCGGGTAGTTGACCGCCGTCACAGAAAAACGGTCTTGCCGGATCGCAATTGACGATATATCGTTGATGCATCAACGATACAGAAGGAGGCTGATGATGGAAGACTTCCATTTCGAACACAGAGGTTCCCGTCGGGAACGATTCGGACGCGAACGGATGGCACGGCCCGAGGGGCCGCATCGTCACGGACACCGCCGAGGCGGCTTCGGCCCCGAGGGTGGTCCCGGCTTCGGTCCGGGAATGCACTTCGGCCGCGGACGCGGGCGGGGCGGGCGGGGACGGCGCGGCGATGTCCGCTCCGCGATCCTGCTGCTGCTCACCGAGCAGCCGATGCACGGCTACGAGCTGATCCAGCAGATCGTCGAACGCAGCGACGGGGTGTGGAAGCCCAGTCCCGGATCGATCTATCCCGCGCTGTCGCAGCTCGAGGACGAGGGCCTGGTGCTCATCGAGAAGGTGGCGGGCCGCAAGACCGCGCGCCTCACCGACGAGGGCACGGCCTTCGTCGAAGCGAACAAAACCGAACTCGGCACCCCGTGGGACGACGTGCGGGAGAGCGTCGGCAGGCCCGCCGAGGACCTGCGGGGCCTGATCGGGCTGCTGATGGGTGCTGCGGGGCAGGTCGCCGCGGTCGGCGACGACGATCAGGTCCGCCGGGCCGGCGAGATTCTCACCGAGGCGCGGCGCGCGCTGTATCGCCTTCTCGCGGAAGATGATCAAGGCGATACCGGCAAGGGCGACACCGACTCGTAGGGCACCACGCGACACCGGAGACGCGGCCGGCCCGACGCGACAGCGCGTGCACGTTCTGGGAGGGTTCACAGAAACGTCGCAGCGAAGTCGGGAGGAATCATGAGGTTTCGGGGTGCCGGTGCGGTCGTCGCGGGTGTCGTCCTGCTGATGTCCGGCGCAGTGTCCACCGCTCGTGCGGACGATGCATCCCCGTCCCCACCCGCCGTTCCGGCCACGGCCGGGCTCCCGCAGACCGGCCGTAGTGCCGCCGCCCTGTACGCCCACGAGCACCCGGGCAGCGCGCCCGCCGGATCGAACGACTTCTCCTGCACGCCCTCGCCGGACCGTCCCGACCCCGTGGTGCTCGCACACGGCACGGACGCCAGCGCGTATGCGGACTGGGCCGCCCTGTCGCCGATGCTCGCGGCGGACGGCTACTGCGTGTTCGCGCTCAACTACGGCGGGGCGCCGGGCGCCGAATCGTTCGGGACCGAGGACATCGTCGCGAGCGCGGAGGAGTTCGGCCGGTTCGTCGACCGGGTCCGCGACGCCACCGGCGCCGGCAAGGTCGACGTCGTCGGCTACTCGCAGGGCGCGAACGTCACGAGGTACTACGTCAACAAGCTCGGCGGCGCCCCGTTCGTCGACCACTGGGTCGGACTGGCGTCGCCCAGCTACGGGGGAGTGATGTACGGCCTCGTTCCGGTCGTGCAGGCACTGCCCGGCGGCCCGGACTTCGCCCGCACGGTGACGTCGGTCGCCGTCAGTCAGCAGATGCAGGGCTCGCCGTTCATGACCGACCTCAACGCGGGCGGCGACACCGTTCCCGGCGTCGCGTACACGACGATCGGGTCACGGTACGACGAAATGATCCAGCCGTACACGAACATGGCGCTCCGTGGCGCCGGGGCCGAGAACATCCTGATCCAGGATCGCTGCCCCGAGGACGGCACCGGACACTTCCGGGCTCCGTACGATCCGTTCGCGCTCGACCTGGTCCGTGCGGCGCTCGACCCGGCCGCGACCCCGCTCGCCCGGTGCGGGTTCGTCCCGATCGGCGCGGACATCCCGCAGGTGATCGTCGACAGCAACCGCTAGGAACACACGAGAAGCGGGGCGTCGTGCACTGCACGACGCCCCGCTTCTTCTCGTGTGTGGCTGCTACTCCGCCAGTTTCGCGACGGCCTGCGCCCACAGGAAGTACTTGTTGGTGCCGAGGTCCTTCACGGTCTTGATGTTGAACGCGGCGGCCAGGTGTTCGGCGTCGGAATCGCTCACACCCTGCAGGGCGGCGACGGGGGCGCCTGCCAGTTCTTCGACGGGCTTCGTCTCATAGGCCTTGTCGAATTTGCTCTCGATTCCTGCCATCGTTACCTCCAGAGGTTCGAAAACGGGACACCGGCCCGACCGTTCGCGCCGGCCTCAGAACAGTCAATACCCGTCCGCCGTCGCTGTGGGCGGTTCTGCGGAATCGATTCGCCGACCGTTCGCCGAGTGTTCCGGCCCGGGTGCGACTCCCTAGACTGGTCGGCACATCGTCGATCAAAGGGGAGCTTCCTTCGTGAGTACCGTTTCGGCCCGCGCAGCGGTCCACCGTCCGTCGTGTGGGTCGCCGGCGTGCGCATAGTCTTCGCCGGAACCCCCGAGCCCGCCGTTCCCTCACTCGAACGCCTGATCCGGTCGCCGCGCCACGACGTCGTGGCGGTGATCACCCGCCCGGACGCGGTCGCGGGCCGTGGACGCAAGGTGGTCCGCTCACCGATCGGCGCACTCGCCGACTCCCACGGCATCGAGGTGCTCACCCCCGAGCGGCCCACCGAACCGGAGTTCCTGGCCCGCCTCACGGACCTCGCGCCCGACTGCGCGCCGGTGGTCGCCTACGGGGCGCTGCTGCCGCAGAAGGTGCTCGACATCCCGGCCCACGGCTGGGTGAACCTGCACTTCTCGCTGTTGCCGGCGTGGCGGGGGGCCGCCCCCGTGCAGGCCGCGATCGGCGCGGGCGACGACATGACCGGCGCGAGCGCGTTCCGGCTGGAGGCGGGGATGGACACCGGCCCGGTCTACGGGGTGGTCACCGAGCGGATCCGCGACACCGACACCGCGGGCGACCTCCTCGGACGGCTGGCCGACAGTGGCGCCGCGCTCCTCGAGTCGGTTCTCGACGGGATCGAGGACGGTGCGATCACCGCGGTCCCGCAACCGGCCGAGGGGGTCTCGCACGCCGCCAAGGTGACGGTCGAGGCGGCCCGGATCCGGTGGGACAGACCAGCTGCGGTGGTAGACCGGCACGTCCGGTCGGTGACCCCCGGGCCCGGCGCCTGGACGACGATCGGTGATGTGCGCCTCAAGGTCGGCCCGGTCACCCCCACGGACGAGCGACTGGAGCCGGGGGAGATCTCCGTGACCAAGTCCGGATTTCTGATCGGGACGTCCACGGCGGCGGTGCGGCTCGACCGCGTCCAGCCGCAGGGCAAGAAACAGATGGCCGCCCTGGACTGGGCGCGGGGCGCACGACTCGACGCGGAGGTACGGGCACAGTGAGCGAATCCAGAAGGCCCGCACGCCGCGGCCAGTCCGGCTCGGGCGCCCGCAACAATCGCCCCCGGCAGGCGCGCCGCCCCGACGCGTCCCAGTCCGGGCTCGACCAGCCGCGGCTCGCCGCGAGGGACGTGCTGCGTGCCGTCCGGGAACGCGACGCCTACGCCAATCTGGTGCTGCCCGGGCTGCTGCGTGAGCGGCGCCTGGACGGACGCGACGCCGCCCTCGCCACGGAACTGGCGTACGGGGCAGCCCGTGCCCGCGGGCTTCTCGACGCCGTGATCGCCGACTGCGCGGGCAGGCCGATCGACGAGATCGACGGACCGCTCCTCGACGTCCTCCAATTGGGCGCCTACCAGCTGCTGCGCACCCGCGTCGCCCCGCACGCCGCCGTCGCCACGTCCGTCGACCTGGTGCGCGCGGAGGCCGGCCCGGGGAAGGCGGGATTCGTCAACGCCGTGCTGCGCCGGGTGTCGGAGCGATCGGAGGCGGAGTGGGTGGAGCGGCTGGCCCCGGCCGACCCGGTGGGCCGGCTGGCGTTCGAGCACGCGCACCCCACCTGGATCGCGCAGGTGTTCGCGGACGCGCTCGGCGCCGACGCCGGGGAACTCGAGGACGTGCTCATCGCGGACGACGCGCGGCCCGCGGTGCATCTCGTCGCCCGCCCGGGGGAGATTTCGTCGGAGGAACTCGCGCTCGCCACCGGCGGCGAGGTGGGCCGATACTCGCCGTACGCGGTCTACCTGGACGGCGGCGACCCCGGTCTGCTCGACGCGGTCCGGGAGGGGCTCGCCGGGGTGCAGGACGAGGGCAGCCAGCTCGTCGCCCGCGCGCTGTCGCTGGCGCCGCTGGACGGACCGGACGCCGGCCGCTGGCTCGACCTGTGCGCGGGCCCCGGCGGCAAGGCCGCTCTGCTCGGTGCCCTCGCCGGGATCGAGGGCGGGCGCCTCGACGCCGTGGAGCCGGTGGCGCACCGCGCGGACCTGATCCGCAAGACGACGAAGGAACTTCCGGTGGACGTGCACGTCGCCGACGGCCGGGATCCCGGGCTGGAGGGCGGGTTCGACCGCATTCTGGTCGACGCGCCGTGCACCGGACTGGGTGCGCTGCGCCGGCGTCCGGAGGCGCGGTGGCGCCGGCAGCCGTCGGACGTGGCGGGTCTCGCGAAACTGCAGCGGGAACTCCTCGCGTCGGCCGCCGGCCTGGTTCGCCCCGGCGGCGTGATCCTGTACGCGACGTGTTCGCCGCACCTGTCCGAGACGGTGGCCGTGGTCGCGGACGCGGTGCGGCGCCACGGGCTCACGGCGCTCGACACGCGTGAACTCGTTCCCGGGGTGCCGGGTCTGGGGGACGGTCCGAGCGTCCAGCTCTGGCCGCACCGGCACGGGACCGATGCGATGTTCATGGCCGCGCTGCGCAAGCCGTAGGACGGCCGCCTCCCCGTTACCTGGACATCTGCCCGACTCTCGGTAGAACCTGTTTCACTTTTGTGTGAAACGTGTTCTAATTCTTCTCGCGACAGAGACGTACGTCACGAAGCGAGTGGAGGACTTCAGATGAATCGGGTAGCGGGGAAGGTCGTTCTGATCACGGGAGCGGCGCGGGGTCAGGGGCGTAGTCACGCGGTGCATCTCGCCGACGAGGGCGCCGACATCATCGCCTTCGACCTCTGCGAGGACATCGCATCCAACGGGTACCCGCTGGCCACCGACGCCGACCTCGCGGAGACGGGACGGCTGGTCGAGAAGGCGGGACGTCGCGTCGTCACCGCCAAGGTGGAAGTCCGCGACCGCGCGGCGCTGCGCCGCGAACTCGACGCCGCGGTCGCGACGCTGGGACGGCTGGACGTCGTGGTCGCCAACGCGGGAATCGCGCCCCTCGGGAACGACGTGCCCGTCGAGGGCTTCGTCGATGCGTTCGACGTCGACTTCGTCGGGGTGGTCAACACGATCCACTCGGCCCTCCCGCACCTGGACGCCGGCGCGTCGATCATCGCGACCGGATCGGTGGCCGGCCTGGTCCCGCAGACCGGCCTGAACGGCCAGCAGGCGCTGCAGGGGCCGGGCGGCGACGGCTACGGCCTCGCCAAGAAGATGCTGTGGACGTACACCAACTCGCTCGCGCTCACCCTGGGCCCGAAGTCCATCCGGGTCAACGCGATCCATCCCACCAACTGCAACACGGACATGCTGCAGAGTCCCCCGATGTTCCGCACGTTCCGCCCCGACCTCGAGAATCCGACCGCCGAGGACGCGAAGGTCACGTTCCCGTTCATGCAGGCGATGCCCACCCCGTGGGTCGAACCCGAGGACATCTCGCACGCGGTGGTGTTCCTGTCGTCCGACGAGTCCCGGTTCGTCACCGGTCAGCAACTGCGGGTCGATGCCGGGGCCGGCCTCAAGCTCGGCGTCTGACGCCGATTCCAGGAGGGTCCGGGCCGGTGTGCGGGCGCCGCCCGGGCCCTCGCCAACTCGTCAGATCTCGTCGAACTGCTTGCGCAGCTTCGCCGGGGCCTTGATCCGCCAGGCGTCCCGCAGCAACTCGGTCAGCTGTGGGACGTCGACGTTCTCGAGATCCACGAGGATCGAACCGTGACCGTCGTAGTGCGGTGTGGTGTAGAACGGTGCGCCCTGGGCCAGCAGGGCCGCCTTCTCGTCGAGGCCGCACATCACCACCAGGCCGCCGTCCGACTCGGTTCGCAACCGGGAGAGCAACTTGCCCGCCACCTTCAGTGCCGGGGTGTTGTACGACGTGCTCTCCTGCACCTCCGGCAGGGACGCACCGATCGCCACGACGTCCGTCCAGGTCGGCATGGGCCCAGTATGGACCGCGTGACCCGGCCCCCACACGCGTACGACTAAACTTCGGCGCGTGGCAACCCCGATGATCGCACCGTCCATTCTGTCTGCCGATTTCGCGCGTCTCGCCGAGGAGGCGGACGCGGTCGCCGGTGCCGACTGGCTGCACGTCGACGTGATGGACGCACATTTCGTGCCCAACCTGACCCTGGGCCTGCCCGTCGTGACGAGTCTCCTCGCGGCGACGGACATCCCGCTCGACTGCCATCTCATGATCGACGACCCCGGCCGCTGGGCGCCGCCCTACGCGGAGGCGGGGGCGCACAACGTCACGTTCCACGCCGAGGCGACCGACGATCCCCGGTCCGTCGCCCGCGACATCCGCGCCGCCGGCGCCAAGGCCGGCCTCAGCGTCAAGCCCGGCACGCCGATCGAGCCGTACCTGGAGATCCTGAAGGACTTCGACACGCTCCTCGTGATGAGCGTCGAACCCGGCTTCGGTGGTCAGTCGTTCATCCCGGAGGTCCTGTCGAAGGCGAAGGCCGTCCGACGCCTCGTCGACTCGGGTGAGCTGCGGCTGGTCGTGGAGATCGACGGCGGCATCAACTCCGACACCGTCGAGGCCGCCGCCGAGGCCGGCGTCGACTGCTTCGTCGCCGGTTCCGCCGTCTACGGCACCGGCGATCCCGCGGAGGCCGTGCGCGCCCTGCGTGCCAGCGCCGCGAAGGCGTCGCCGCACCTGAGCCTGTCGCGGTAGCGGCGCCCGGCTCGTCGTGAACTCCCACGTGCGGCACGAGAATTCGGCCGCGGACCTCGACGCCGCGATGCAGATCGCGATCGGCGCCGCGGAGTCGGCGCGCGGCTTCACCAGCCCGAACCCGGCGGTCGGCGCCGTGGTCCTCGACGCCGCCGGGCGCATCGCGGGCGTCGGGATGACGCAGCCGCCCGGCGGCCCCCACGCGGAGGTCGTCGCGCTGCGGGAGGCGGGGGACGCCGCCCGCGGCGGCACCGCCGTCGTCACGCTGGAACCGTGCAACCACCACGGCCGGACCGGGCCGTGCTCGCAGGCGCTCCTCGATGCCGGCGTGGTGGCCGTGCACTACGCGGTGGGCGACCCGAACCCGGAGGCCGCGGGCGGCGCCGAGGCGCTCGTCTCCGCAGGCGTCGAGGTGACGTCCGGTCTGCGCGCGGACGACGTCGAACGCGGCCCGCTCCGGGCCTGGCTGCACCGGCAGCGCACCGGACGGCCGCACGTGACCTGGAAGTACGCGGCCACACTGGACGGACGCAGCGCGGCCGCGGACGGCACCAGCCAGTGGATCACCGGTCCCGAGGCGCGGGAACGCGTGCACGCCGATCGCGCGAAACTCGACGCGATCGTGGTCGGGACGGGAACGGTGCTGGCCGACGACCCCCGCCTGACCGCCCGGACGCCCGACGGGTCGCTCGCGGCGCACCAGCCGGTGCGCGTCGTCGTCGGACTCGGCGACATCCCGCCCGGCGCCCGCGTCCTCGACGACTCGGCGCCCACGCTGCGGCTGCGCACCCGGGACGTGGACGAGGTCCTCGCGGCGCTCTCCGAGTACACCGACGTGCTGCTCGAGGGCGGGCCACGGCTGGCGGGCGCGTTCCTCGCAGCGGGCCGGGTCGACCGCATCCAGGCCTACCTCGCCCCGCTGATCCTCGGTGCGGGTGCATCCGCGGTGTCGGAGGCGGGTGTGCACACGATCGGCGGCGCCCTGCGGTTCCGGCACGAGTCGGTCGAAACAATCGGCCCCGATCTGTTGTTGAGTCTGGTTCCAGCAGTGTCCGAATACCCTGACAGTCACCGAAAGTAGGAGAAGCCACAGTGTTCACCGGGATCGTCGAAGAATTGGGTGAGGTCGTCGCCAAGGAGGAACTGGCCGACGCCGCACGGTTCACCGTGCGTGGTCCGGTCGTGACTTCCGATGCGTCACACGGTGATTCGATCGCGGTGAACGGTGTGTGCCTGACCGTCGTCGAGGTGCTCGCCGACGGCTCCTTCACCGCCGACGTCATGCAGGAGACGCTGAACCGGTCGAGTCTGGAGAAGATCGACGTGGGCAGCCGCGTCAACCTGGAGCGGGCCGCGGCGCTGAACAGCCGCCTCGGCGGCCACCTCGTCCAGGGCCACGTCGACGGCACCGGGCACATCATCAGCCGCAGCCCGTCCGAGAACTGGGAGATCGTGCGCATCGCCCTTCCCGACGCCATCTCCCGGTACGTCGTGGAGAAGGGGTCGATCACGGTCGACGGTGTGTCGCTGACGGTGTCGGCGCTCGGCGGGGAACGCGGCGCGGAATACTTCGAGATCTCGCTCATCCCGACCACGCTGCAGCTGACCACGCTCGGGGCGGCGTCCGTCGGGACGCCCGTCAACCTCGAGGTCGACGTGATCGCGAAGTATGTGGAGCGGCTGCAAGCGGCCGGCCGCTGAGTCGTACTGTTGAGGAGCATCCCACGGATGCATCCGTTGTATTCGAAGATGCGTCAGCCCAGACTTTGGAGACCGAGCACGTGACCAGGTTCGACACTATCGAGCGCGCCGTTGCGGATATCGCCGCAGGCAAGGCTGTCGTCGTCGTCGACGACGAGGACCGCGAGAACGAGGGAGACCTCATCTTCGCCGCGGAGAAGGCCACCCCCGAGTTGGTGGCCTTCATGGTGCGATATACCTCCGGCTATCTCTGTGTGCCGCTCGACGGCGCCGACTGCGACCGTCTCGGACTGCCCCCGATGTACGCCACCAACCAGGACAAGCACGGTACCGCGTACACCGTCACCGTCGACGCCCGCGAGGGCATCGGGACCGGCATCTCCGCGTCCGACCGCGCCGCCACCATGCGGTTGCTCGCCGACCCGTCCAGCGGCGCCCAGGACTTCACCCGCCCCGGCCACGTCGTGCCGCTGCGGGCCAAGGAGGGCGGCGTGCTGCGCCGTCCCGGCCACACCGAGGCCGCCGTCGACCTGGCCCGGATGGCCGACCTGCGGCCCGCCGGGGTGATCTGCGAGATCGTCAGCCAGAAGGACGAGGGCCACATGGCCCAGACCGACGAACTGCGGGTCTTCGCCGACGACCACGACCTCGCGCTGATCTCCATCGCCGACCTCATCGCGTGGCGCCGCAAGCACGAGAAGCACGTGGAGCGGGTCGCGTCCGCGCGCATCCCCACCCGGCACGGCGAGTTCACGGCCGTCGGCTACCGGAGCATCTACGACGACGTCGAGCACGTGGCGCTGGTCCGCGGCGACCTGCCCGGCCCGGACGGCGACGGCAGCGACGTGCTGGTGCGCGTGCACTCCGAATGCCTGACCGGCGACGTGTTCGGTTCGCTGCGCTGCGACTGCGGGCCGCAGCTCGACGCCGCCCTGGACATGGTCGCGCAGGAGGGTCGCGGGGTGGTCCTGTACATGCGCGGGCACGAGGGCCGGGGCATCGGCCTGATGCACAAGCTGCAGGCGTACCAGCTGCAGGACGCGGGTTCGGACACCGTCGACGCCAACCTCGAGCTGGGCCTGCCCGCCGACGCCCGCGACTACGGCATCGGCGCGCAGATCCTGGTGGATCTGGGCATCTCCTCGATGCGGTTGCTCACCAACAACCCGGCCAAGCGGGTCGGACTCGACGGCTACGGACTGCAGATCACCGAGCGGGTGTCGATGCCGCTGCGGGCCAACGCCGAGAACCTGACGTACCTGCGCACCAAGCGCGACCGCATGGGCCACGACCTGATCGGGCTCGACGACTTCGAAGCCGGGGAGATGCTGTGAGCGGCGAGGGACTGCCGGAGCTGCAGCTCGGGGAGGCCGGCGACCTCCGGCTCGCCATCGTCGCCGGCAGCTGGCACGCAGAGATCTCGGAGGCGCTGATCGCCGGCGCGCAGAAGGTGGCCGCCGAGGCGAACGTGAAGAACGTCACGCTGGTCCGCGTCGCGGGCGCCATCGAACTGCCCGTGGTGGCGCAGGCGCTCGCCCGCAGCCACGACGCCGTCGTCGCGCTCGGTGTCGTGATCCGCGGCGGGACCCCGCACTTCGAATACGTCTGCGACGCCGTGACGGCCGGTCTGACCCGAGTCTCCCTCGACGAGAGCACCCCGGTCGGGAACGGTGTGCTCACCACGGACACCGAGCAGCAGGCCGTCGACCGCAGCGGCCTCCCCGGATCCGTCGAGGACAAGGGCGGGCAGGCGTGCGCGGCCGCGCTCGACACCGCTGTCACGCTGGCGCGGCTGCGCCGAGCCGAGGAGTCCTTCGCATGAGCCGGATCCGCCCGTGACCACCCCCGAATCCGAGTGGACACTCGTCGCGAAGCCGCGCAAGTCCCGCCGCTACGCGATCGGGGTGGCGATCCTGCTCGTGGTCGTGCACGTGACGTTCGCAATCCTGCTCCGCGGCGATTCGACGGGCGTGTACTTCCGGCTCGCCGACCAGTTGGCGTTCGCGGGCATCGGCTGCCTGTTCGCGGCCGCCGTCCTGCTGCTGACCCGCCCGCGGGTGCGCATCGGGCCCCGCGGCATCGCCGTGCGCAACGTGCTCGGTGAACGCATCGTGGACTGGGACCTGTACGAGGGGCTGTCCTTCCCGGACGGCGCGGCGTGGGCCCGGATCGAACTGCCCGACGACGAGTACCTGGCCGTGATGGCCATCCAGTCGAACGACCGCGAGTACGCGGTGGACGCCGTCGACCGCTTCCGCGCCCTCGCGTCGGAGTACGCGCCGTCCTGACCGGCGGGCCGCCCGTCCGCGACGTCGCGAATGCGGGGTTGGTCGGTGGCGCCGACTAACGTGGAGGGGTGCCCGATCCTTCGACATATCGCCCCGCGACCGGAACGATTCCGGTCGACCCGGGGGTGTACAAGTTCCGCGATCCGCACGGCCGGGTCATCTATGTCGGGAAGGCGAAGAGTCTTCGATCACGGCTGAATTCCTATTTCGCCGACGTCTCGACGCTGCACCCGCGCACCCGCCAGATGGTGACCACGGCCGGCAGCGTCGAGTGGACCGTGGTGAGCACCGAGGTCGAGGCGCTTCAGCTCGAGTACAACTGGATCAAGGAATTCGATCCCCGCTTCAACGTCCGCTACCGGGACGACAAGACGTACCCGGTTCTCGCGGTCACCCTGAACGAGGAGTACCCGCGGCTGTTCGTCTACCGCGGCCCCCGGCGCAAGGGTGTCCGCTACTTCGGCCCCTACTCGCACGCGTGGGCCATCCGCGAAACCCTCGACCTGCTGCTGCGGGTCTTCCCCGCCCGCACCTGCTCGGCCGGGGTGTTCAAGCGGCACAACCAGATCGGCCGCCCCTGCCTGCTCGGCTACATCGACAAGTGCTCCGCGCCGTGCGTCGGACGCGTGTCCGCGGCCGAACACCGCAAGATCGTCGAGGACTTCTGCGACTTCCTGTCGGGGCGCACCGACAAGCTGGTCCGGCAGCTCGAGGCCCGGATGCAGCAGGCGTCCGAGGAACTCGACTTCGAGACGGCGGCGCGACTGCGCGACGACGTGGGCGCGTTGCGGCGGGCGCTCGAGAAACAGGCCGTCGTGCTCGGCGACGGCACCGACGCCGACGTCGCCGCTTTCGCGACCGACGAACTCGAGGCCGCCGTCCAGGTGTTCCACGTCCGGGGCGGCCGCGTCCGCGGGCAGCGCGGCTGGGTGGTCGAGAAGGCCGGCGACGTCATCGACTGGGCCGCGGTCGATTCCGCGGCGGGCTCCGATCTGCCGCTGCTCGTCGAGCAGTTCCTCACCCAGTTCTACGGTGAGCAGGCGGCGCTGTCGGGTGCGGCCGACCAGGAGGCGGGCAGCAGCGGGGTGCCGCGGGAGGTTCTGGTACCGGTGCTTCCGCCGGACGCCGAGCAGGTGCAGGAATGGCTCAGCGGTCTCCGCGGCTCCGCCGTGCGTCTCCGGGTGCCCCAGCGCGGCGACAAGAAAGCGCTTGCCGAGACCGTGCAGCGCAACGCGATGGAGGCGCTGCAACAGCACAAGCTGCGCCGCGCCGGCGACTTCACGTCGCGGTCGGCGGCCCTGCAGGGCATCCAGGAGGCCCTCGACCTGGACTCGGCGCCGCTGCGCATCGAATGCGTCGACATCAGCCACGTGCAGGGCACCGATGTGGTGGCCTCCCTCGTCGTCTTCGAGGACGGCCTGCCGCGCAAGTCCGACTACCGGCACTACGCCATCAAGGAGGCGGCCGGTGACGGCCGCTCCGACGACGTCGCCAGCATCGCCGAGGTCACCCGGCGCCGGTTCCTCCGGCACAACCGTGACGTCGGGGTGCTGCGGGCGGAAGCGGCCGGGGCGGACGGCGACCAGGCGTCCGACACGGACGGCGACCAGGTGTCCGACACGGACGGCGACCAGGTGTCCGGCGGGGACGGCGGCGACCTCGCCCCGGAGGCGGCGATCGACCCGCAGACCGGCAGGCCGCGGCGGTTCGCGTACCCACCGAACCTGTACGTCGTCGACGGCGGAGCCCCGCAGGTCGCCGCGGCCTCGGCGGTGCTCGACGAACTGGGCATCACCGACGTGGCGGTGATCGGCCTGGCCAAGCGGCTCGAGGAGGTGTGGGTGCCGGGGGAGGAGGACCCGGTGATCCTCCCGCGCACCAGCGAGTCGCTGTACCTGCTGCAGCGGGTGCGGGACGAGGCGCACCGCTTCGCGATCACGTTCCACCGCAGCAAACGGTCCCGCCGGATGACGGCCTCCGCACTCGACTCGGTTCGCGGTCTCGGCGAGACCCGGCGCAAGGCCCTGGTGACGCATTTCGGATCCGTCGCCAAGCTCAAGCAGGCCTCCGTCGAGGAGATCACCGCGGTGCCCGGCATCGGAACGGCCACGGCGAAGGCGGTACTCACCGCTCTCGGGGCGGAGGAACCGTCTGCGGACGTCGCGGGAGTGGGGGATGATGAACCAGATCGGACCGGGCCGGTGACGGCAGAACGCAACGGCGCGGACCTACCCCGCGAACCGGTAGGGCAGCACGGCCCGGCAGCACAGAGCGCATCGCAACGGACAGGTGTCGAGTGAACGAGCAGCACGCGCAGAGCGACCGTCCGCCCACGGTTCGGCCGATGGACTTCCTTCTCGTCACCGGGCTCTCCGGGGCGGGTCTGCAGACGGCGGCGAAGGTCCTCGAGGACCTCGGGTGGTACGTCGCGGACAATCTTCCCCCGGAACTGATCTCCCGGATGGTGGATCTGAGCCTGGAATCCGATTCGCGGCTCGAGCGGCTCGCCGTCGTCATCGACGTGCGCTCCCGGTTGTTCACCGGCGACCTCGGCTGGGTCCTCACCGAACTGGAGAGCAAGCCCGTGCACACCCGGGTGCTGTACCTCGACGCGTCCGACGAGGTCCTGGTCCGCCGATTCGAACAGGTCCGCCGCAGTCACCCGCTGTCCGGCGGCGGCGCCGAGGGCACCCTGTCGGAGGGCATCGCCGCCGAGCGCGACCAGCTCGCGAAGGTGAAGGCCGCCGCGGATCTGGTGATCGACACGTCGTCCCTCGCCGCGCACCAGTTGCGGCAGAAGATCGAGGACGCGTTCGGCGACGCCGAGAACCGCACCATGCAGGTAACAGTCCAGTCGTTCGGTTTCAAGTACGGTCTTCCGATGGACGCCGATCTCGTCTGCGACGTCCGGTTCCTGCCCAACCCGCACTGGATCCCCGAGTTGCGTCCGCACACCGGGCAGAGCGCGGACGTGCGGGACTACGTGTTGTCGCAGGACGGTGCGGAGGACTATCTCGCCACCTACCACCACCTGCTGGATCTGACGATCACCGGATATCGCCGGGAGGGGAAGCGCTACATGACCATTGCGGTGGGATGCACCGGGGGGAAACATCGCAGTGTCGCGATGTCGGAGGCCCTCGCGGGCCGGCTCGGAAAGGACTCCGGACTGAACGTGCGTGTCGTCCATCGTGATCTGGGGCGCGAATGAGGGCGGTGCACCGGACGCCGGCGATCGTCGCGCTCGGCGGGGGCCACGGGCTGTTCGCCACCCTCAGCGCCGCCCGCAGGCTCAGCCGTGACGTGACCGCCGTCGTCACCGTCGCGGACGACGGCGGATCCTCGGGGCGGCTGCGCGCCGAACTCGGCGTAATCCCGCCCGGGGACCTGCGGATGGCGCTCGCCGCGCTCGCCGCGGACGACCCCGAGGTGCAGGACTGGACCGACACCATCCAGCACCGGTTCGGCGGAATCGGCGCCCTCGCCGGACACTCGGTGGGCAATCTCATCCTCGCCGGTCTCACCGAGGTGCTCGGCGACCCCGTCGCCGCGCTCGACGAACTCGCCCGGCTTCTGCGGATCGACGGGCGCGTGCTGCCGATGTCGCCGATCGCCCTGGACATCGAGGCCGACGTGCAGGGCCTCGAGGCGGACCCGCGGGTCAGCCGCTGCATCCGCGGTCAGGTCGCGGTCGCGACCACCCCCGGCAAGGTGCGCCGGGTGCGGTTGCTGCCGGCGAATCCGCCCGCCTGCCCGGACGCGGTCCGGGCGATCGACGCCGCCGACATGGTCGTCCTCGGGCCCGGGTCGTGGTTCTCCAGCGTCATCCCGCACGTTCTCGTGCCCGAACTCCTCGACACGCTGATCGCCACCCCGGCGCGGAAGGTGCTGGTACTCAACCTGGCTCCGGAACCCGGTGAGACCGCGGGATTCTCCACCGAGCGTCATCTGCACGTACTGTCCCAACACGCACCCGAACTCACCGTCGACTTCGTCGTCGTCGATTCGGGTTCGGTTCCACCGGGGCGCGAGCGCGAGCACCTCGCCCGCGCCGCCGGGCAGTTCCGGGCACGCGTCGTCTACGCCGACGTGTCGGAGCACGGCACCCACACACACCATGCAGGAAAACTTGCGTCCGTTCTCGAACAGCTCTGGAGCGACCCCGACGCGGGGTCTCGGGGGAGCGAAGCGGCCGAGACACCAGAGGAAAGGGAGAGCGCTTCGTGGCAATGACAGCAGAGGTCAAAGACGAACTCAGTCGTCTCGTCGTCACTCACGTGAGTTGCCGGAAGGCCGAGGTCTCGTCGCTGCTGCGGTTCGCCGGGGGATTGCACATCGTCGGCGGCCGGGTAGTGGTCGAGGCGGAAGTGGATCTGGGGTCCACGGCCCGCCGGCTGCGGCGCGAGATCTTCGACCTCTTCACCTACAGCGCCGACGTCCACGTCCTCAGCGCGGGCGGGCTGCGCAAATCGTCCCGGTACATCGTGCGGGTCGCGAAGGAGGGGGAGGCCCTCGCCCGCCAGACCGGTCTGCTGGACCTGCGGGGACGCCCGGTGCGCGGGCTTCCCGCGCAGGTCGTCGGCGGTAGTGTCGCCGATGCGGAAGCCGCGTGGCGCGGCGCGTTCCTGGCGCACGGTTCGCTGACCGAGCCGGGCCGCTCGTCGGCGCTCGAGGTCTCCTGCCCCGGCCCGGAGGCGGCACTTGCGCTCGTCGGGGCGGCGCGCAGGCTGGGTATCTCCGCGAAGGCCCGCGAGGTCCGCGGCACCGACCGCGTCGTGATCCGCGACGGCGAGGCCATCGGCGCGCTGCTCACCCGGATGGGGGCCCAGGACACCCGCCTCGTGTGGGAGGAACGGCGCATGCGCCGGGAGGTCCGTGCCACCGCGAACCGGCTCGCCAACTTCGACGACGCGAACCTGCGCCGCTCCGCACGAGCCGCGGTCGCGGCCGCCGCCCGCGTCGAACGGGCTCTCGACATCCTCGGTGACGAGGTCCCCGACCACCTGGCGGCCGCGGGCCACCTGCGGGTCGAGCACCGGCAGGCGTCCCTCGAGGAACTCGGCCAGCTCGCCGACCCGCCGATGACCAAGGACGCCGTGGCAGGCCGCATCCGGCGGCTGCTGTCGATGGCGGACCGCAAGGCGAAGGAAACCGGCATCCCGGACACCGAGTCGGCCGTCACCGCAGACCTTCTCGACGACGCCTGACCGTCGTCCGCCGCCACCTGCCGCCACCCCCGGCCCCGGACGAACGGGACGCTCGTCGCGTCGGATCGAACGGGCGTCCCGTTCGTTCCGGTCGGGGCGGCCGGTGAAGGTGCCCGGAGGTGGTGACCGCGCGCGGGCGTCGTCCGCGCACTAGGGTAAGAAACACATCGAACGATGAAACCCCCGCGCCGACCACCCGTCGGTGGTGTCGTAGCGGCGCGGGAGCAGAGCTGCACAACCAGAATCATGCGCAAAGGAGCAGATTGTGACTGTCCGGGTAGGCGTAAACGGTTTCGGCCGTATCGGACGTAACTTCTTCAGGGCGGTGGATGCGCAGAAGGCGCTCGGAACCACCGACATCGAGATTGTGGCGGTCAACGACCTCACGGACAACGCATCGCTGGCGCATCTCCTGAAGTACGACTCCATCCTGGGTCGTCTCCCGCACGACGTCTCGCTCGAAGGTGAAGACACCATCGTCGTCGGAAGCCAGAAGATCAAGGCGCTCGCCATCAAGGAAGGCCCCGCCGCGCTTCCCTGGGGCGACCTGGGCGTCGACGTCGTCGTCGAGTCCACCGGCATCTTCACCGACGCAGCCAAGGCGAAGGGTCACCTCGAGGCCGGCGCCAAGAAGGTCATCATCTCCGCCCCGGCCAAGGGCGAGGACATCACCATCGTGATGGGCGTCAACGACGACAAGTACGACGGCAGCCAGAACATCATCTCCAACGCCTCGTGCACCACCAACTGCCTCGGCCCCATCGCCAAGGTGCTCGACGACGAGTTCGGCATCGTCAAGGGCCTCATGACCACGGTCCACGCCTACACCCAGGACCAGAACCTGCAGGACGGCCCGCACAGCGACCTGCGCCGCGCCCGCGCCGCCGCTCTGAACGTGGTCCCCACCGGAACCGGAGCCGCCAAGGCCATCGGCCTGGTCCTCCCGCAGCTGCTCGGCAAGCTGGACGGTTACGCGTTGCGCGTCCCGATCCCCACCGGTTCGGTCACCGACCTCACCGCGAACCTGCGCAAGTCGGCCAGCGTCGAAGACATCAACGCCGCGATGAAGGCCGCCGCCGAGGGACCGCTCAAGGGCATCCTGAAGTACACGGACGCGCCGATCGTGTCGTCCGACATCGTCACCGATCCGCACAGCTCCATCTTCGACTCCGGCCTCACCAAGGTCATCGAGGATCAGGCCAAGATCGTGTCCTGGTACGACAACGAGTGGGGTTACTCCAACCGTCTGGCCGACCTCATCGGTCTCGTCGCCAAGTCTCTCTGAGCGAAGGTCCGGTATAACAGTGGCAGTTCAGACTCTCGACGATCTGCTGAACGCTGGGGTCGAGGGGCGCGCCGTGCTGGTGCGCTCCGACCTCAACGTTCCGCTCGACGGTGACCGGATCACCGATCCCGGTCGCATCATCGCTTCCGCGCCGACGCTGAAGGCGCTCGCGGAGGCGGGCGCCAAGGTCATCGTCACCGCCCATCTGGGTCGCCCCGAGGGCGAGCCCGACCCGCAATACTCCCTCGCCCCGGTGGCGGCGAAGCTCGCCGAGGTGCTGGGACGCAACGTCCAGCTCGCCGGCGACGTCGTCGGACAGGACGCGCTGGCACGTGCAGAGGGGCTCACCGACGGCGACGTCCTCCTGCTGGAGAACATCCGCTTCGATCCGCGGGAGACCAGCAAGGACGAGGCCGAGCGGACCAAGCTCGCCAAGGCCCTGGTCGAACTCGTCGGCGACGACGGCGCGTTCGTGTCCGACGGGTTCGGCGTCGTGCACCGCGCGCAGGCGTCGGTGTACGAGGTGGCCAAGCTGCTCCCGCACTACGCGGGCACGCTCGTCGACGCCGAGATCAAGGTGCTCGGCAAGCTCACCGCGGAGCCGGAGCGGCCGTACGCGGTCGTGCTCGGTGGTTCCAAGGTGTCGGACAAGCTCGCCGTGATCGAGGCGCTGGCCCCCAAGGTCGACACCCTCGTCATCGGTGGCGGCATGTACTACACGTTCCTGGCGGCTCAGGGGCTCTCGGTCGGCAACTCGCTGTGCGAGGAGTCGATGATCGACACGTGCAAGGCGCTGCTCGAGCAGTACGCCGACGTCATCCACATCCCGCAGGACGTGGTCATCGCCGATTCGTTCTCGGCCGACGCCGAATCGAAGATCGTGTCGGTGCTCGAGATCCCGGACGGCTGGATGGGCCTCGACATCGGACCGCAGTCGGTTCGCCGGTTCGCGGCGATCCTGACCAGCGCGAAGACCGTGTTCTGGAACGGTCCGATGGGTGTGTTCGAGTTCGAGAAGTTCGCCGCGGGCACCAAGGGTGTCGCCGAGGCGATCATCGAGGCCACCGGCAAGGGCGCGTACAGCGTCGTCGGTGGCGGTGACTCCGCCGCGGCGGTGCGCCAGCTCGGTCTGCCCGAGGACGGGTTCTCGCACATCTCCACCGGTGGCGGTGCCTCCCTCGAGTACCTCGAGGGCAAGGAACTCCCCGGCATCGCAGTTCTGGAGGGCTGAGGCATGGCACGGAAGCCGCTGATCGCCGGCAACTGGAAGATGAATCTGAACCACCTCGAGGCCATCGCGCTGGTTCAGAAGATCGCCTTCTCGCTCCCGGCGAAGTACTTCGACAAGGTCGACGTGACGGTGATCCCGCCGTTCACCGACATCCGCAGCGTGCAGACCCTCGTCGAGGGCGACAAGCTCCTGCTCACCTACGGTGCGCAGGACGTGTCGGCCCAGGATTCGGGCGCGTACACCGGCGAGATCAGCGGCTCCATGCTGGCCAAGCTGGGCTGCACGTTCGTCGTCGTCGGGCACTCGGAGCGCCGGACCCTGCACGGTGAGGACAACGAGACCGTGCTGGCCAAGACCAAGGCCTCGCTGAAGAACGGGCTCACCCCCATCGTGTGCATCGGGGAGGGCCTCGAGATTCGCGAGGCCGGCGAGCACGTGTCCTACAACGTCGAGCAGCTGCGGGGTTCGCTCGCCGGGCTGTCCGCCGAGGACATCACCAGGGTCGTCATCGCGTACGAGCCGGTGTGGGCCATCGGCACCGGCAAGGTCGCCAGTGCCGCGGACGCGCAGGAAGTGTGCGCTGCGATCCGTGCCACGCTCGGCGAGCTGGCCTCGCCGGACGTCGCGTCCGGTGTCCGCGTTCTGTACGGCGGCAGCGTCAACGCGAAGAACGTCGGCGAGATCGTCGGTCAGACGGATGTGGACGGCGCCCTCGTGGGCGGCGCCTCGCTGAAGGCCGACGAGTTCGCCACGCTGTCGGCGATCGCCGCGGGCGGGCCCCTGCCGTAAGGCGCCTTCGGCGCTCGTGCGCCTTTCTGGTTGCTCCCGCGACCGGAAAGGCGCACGAGCGCGGAGCGCCTGTAGGGTGTACGAGGTCGTAGTTGTTCCTACTGGATGGGTGGACGTAGACAGACATGGAACTGTTCCTGGATATCTTGCTGGTGATCACCAGCTTGCTGCTGATTCTGCTGGTGCTGCTGCACCGCGGTAAGGGTGGCGGTCTGTCCAGCCTGTTCGGCGGCGGCGTCCAGTCCAGCCTGTCGGGTTCCACCGTGGTCGAGAAGAACCTCGACCGGCTCACCGTGTTCACCGGTCTGATCTGGTTCATCGCCATCATCGGCATCGGCCTGGAGATCAAGTTCGGCTGATCTGCTTCATCATGCGGCCGGGCCTCCGCCGGTCGATACTGGATGCATGATCGAAACCCCACGTGAGGCCACTGAACCACTCCGCGAAGACATTCGGCTCCTGGGCGGCATCCTCGGTCAGATAGTGCGGGAACAGGCCGGAGACGGCGTCTTCGACCTCGTCGAGAAGGCCCGGGTCGAATCGTTCCGGGTTCGTCGTTCCGAGATCGACCGCGCCGAACTGGCCGACATGTTCACCGAGGTGTCCACGAGCGACGCCATTCCCGTCATCCGGGCCTTCAGCCACTTCGCCCTGCTGGCCAATCTCGCCGAGGACAACCACCGCGAACGCCGGCGCGCCGTCCACGTCGCCGCCGGTGAACCCGCCCCCGACAGCACCCTGACCGCCACGTTCGCCAAACTCGACGCCGCACACCTCGGCAGCGACGTCGTCGCGGACGCGTTGCGCGGGGCGCTCGTGTCGCCGGTCATCACCGCGCATCCCACCGAGACCCGTCGCCGCACGGTGTTCGAGACCCAGACGCGGATCACCGAACTGATGCGGTACCGCGAACGCACCGCCCTGACCGAGTCCGAGACGGCCGACGTCGACGTCCGGTTGCGGCGGCAGATCCTCACCCTGTGGCAGACCGCGCTGATCCGGTTGTCGCGGTTGCGGATCCAGGACGAGATCGAGGTCGGGCTGCGCTACTACGACGCGGCACTGTTCGAGGTCGTCCCGAAGATCAACGCAGAACTGCGCAGTGCCCTGCGGTCGCGGTGGCCGGACGCCGATCTGGGCCGGGAGCCGATCCTGCGTCCCGGATCGTGGATCGGCGGCGACCGTGACGGCAATCCCTACGTCACCGACGAGGTGGTCCGCCAGGCCACCACCCGGGCCGCGGCCACCGCGCTCGAACATCATCTCGGGCAACTCGAGACGCTCGAGCGTGAACTGTCCATGTCGGCTCGTCTCGTGGCGGTCACGCCCGCCCTCGACCTCTTGGCCGCGGCGTCTCAGGACGATTCACCGTTCCGCGCCGACGAGCCGTACCGGCGTGCGGTGCGGGGCATCCGGGGGCGGCTCACCGCGACCGCGCACCGCATCCTCGGGGAGGCGCCCGATCACGGGCTCGACCTCGGGCTCGCACCCTACGACAGTCCGCGGCAGATGCTCGACGAACTCGACGTCGTCGACGACTCCCTGCGGCGCGGCGGCGACGGCACGATCGCCGACGACGGGCTCGCGACCCTGCGGGACTCGGTGGAGGTGTTCGGTTTCCACCTCTCCGGCCTCGACATGCGGCAGAACTCGGACGTGCACGAGACCGTCGTCGCCGAATTGCTGGCGTGGGCGGGCGTGCACGCCGACTACCCGTCGCTGTCCGAGGACGAGCGGGTGGAGTTGCTGTCCGCGGAGCTGTCCACCCGGCGCCCCCTGACCACGGCGAATGCCGAGTTCAGCGAGCTGACGGCGAAGGAACTCGCCATTCTCCAGGCCGGCGCCGACGCGGTGCGGACACTCGGTGCGGGCGCGGTGCCCAACTACATCATCAGCATGTGCACCTCCGTCAGCGACATGCTCGAGGCCGCGGTCCTGCTGAAGGAGGTCGGCATCCTCGATCCCGGGTCGGGGGAGGCGCCGTCCTGCCCGGTGGGCATCGTGCCGCTGTTCGAGACGATCGAAGACCTGCAGCAGGGCGCCGCGACCCTCGAGGCCACCCTGGAAGTCCCGATCTACCGGGCCCTGGTGTCGGCGCGCGGCGACGCCCAGGAAGTGATGCTCGGGTACTCCGACTCCAACAAGGACGGCGGCTACCTGGCCGCCAACTGGGCGCTGTACCGCGCCGAGCTGGATCTGGTCGATGCGGCCCGCAAGACGGGAATCCGGTTGCGGCTCTTCCACGGCCGCGGCGGCACCGTGGGCCGCGGCGGCGGACCCAGCTACGAGGCGATCCTCGCGCAGCCGCCCGGCGCGGTGGCCGGATCGCTGCGGATCACCGAACAGGGTGAGGTGATCGCCGCCAAGTACGCGGAACCCCGCCTCGCGCAACGCAATCTCGAAACGCTGCTCGCCGCGACCCTCGAGGCCACCCTGCTCGACGTCGAGGGCCTCGGCGACGACGCCGAACCGGCGTACCGCATCCTCGACGAACTCGCCGCGCTGGCCCGCCGCGCCTACGGCGAATTGGTGCACGAGACACCCGGATTCGTGGAGTACTTCGAGATGTCGACGCCGGTCGCGGAGATCGGGGCGCTCAACATCGGCAGCCGTCCGGCCTCCCGCAAGCAGACGACGTCCATCGCCGATCTGCGGGCCATCCCGTGGGTGCTGTCGTGGAGTCAGTCCCGGGTCATGCTGCCCGGGTGGTACGGCACCGGCGCCGCTTTCGAGGAATGGACGCAGGGCGACCCCGAACGGGTGGCGACGCTGTCACGCCTGTACGAGACGTGGCCGTTCTTCCGGACCGTGTTGTCGAACCTGGCGATGGTGATGTCGAAGTCCGACATGGGTCTCGCCGCCCGCTACGCGGAACTCGTCCCCGACGAGGAACTGCGGCGACGGGTGTTCGGCAAGATCGCCGAGGAGCACGAGCGGACCATCCGGATGTACAAGGCGGTCACCGGGAACGACACGCTGTTCGCCGACAATCCCGGGCTGGAACGGTCGGTGCACAACCGGTTCCCGTACCTCGAGCCTCTCAACCACCTGCAGGTGGAACTGCTGCGCCGCTACCGGGCGGGGGACGACAGTGATCAGACGCGCCGCGGCATCCAGCTCACGATGAACGGGCTGGCGACCGCACTGCGCAACAGCGGGTAGCAGTGTTCCCGCGCCCCGCGAGATTTCTTGCGGTGCGCGGGAACCGAACCGTCCCTCGCTGCGTCAAAACGGGAAAGAGCACAAGTTTCCGAGACGAAGTGGGGCGACGGATGAGGCGATGCGCGGGCGGCCCGGTCGATTGGCGTGGCGGAATCGGGCGGCGGGGGACACGGGCGGCGAGCCCGCATCGGGCCGGCCGCATCGTCACCGAATGCCGGGTCACCCGGACACCGGTCGAACGGGATCCCCGGTCGCCCGCCGGGTTACCGGCGGACGACGACGAGGACCCCGTCGGATGAGAGGCTCGGTTCGGTACGCGTCAGTTCGGCAGCAGAGACGCGGCCGGCGCGTCGAGCAGCCACCGGGTGGCCGAGAGTCCACGGGCCCCGGACGCCGGGATCTCGACGGGCGGTGCGCCCGCGATCGCCGCGGCCACCGCCTCCGCCTTGGCGTCACCGGACACGACGAGCCACACCTCCTCGGCGTGCCGGACGGCGGGCAGGGTCAGCGTGACGCGCACCGGCGGCGGTTTGGGGGAGTCCGTCACCGCGATGACGAACCGGTGCTCCTCGCGGACCGCGTCGGTGTCGGGGAACAGCGAATTGACGTGTCCCTCACCGCCCATGCCGAGCAGGTGGACGTCGAACACCGGGACCTGCCTGCCGTCCGCGTGCGCCCCGAGCACCTGCGCGTACGCGACGGCGGCCGCCTCCGGGTCGTTCTCGTAGATCCCGTCCGCGACGGGCATGGTGTGCACGCGGGCGGGATCTACGTCGACGTGGTCGAGCAGCGCGGCCCGCGCCTGCACGTCGTTGCGTTCCGGATCGCCGGCGGGCAGGAAACGCTCGTCCCCCCAGAAGATGTCGATCGCGCGCCAGTCGATGTCGCCCGGGTTCTCCCGGACCTTCTCGAGCAGACCGATCCCGGTGCCGCCGCCGGTCAGGACCACCGACGCCGAACCGCGTTCCTTCTGGGCGGCGACGACGGTGGCGACGAACCGCTCCGCGGCCTTCGTCACCAGCGTGGCGGTGTCGGGGTGCACTTCTACGTGGATGTCACTCATACGTCACCTTCGTCAGCCCGGCGAGTGCGGCCTCGTAGGCCTCGTCGGGGTCCAGTCTGCGTAGTTCTTCGGCCAGGCAGTCGCGGGTCTCCCGCCTGCCCAGCGCCACCAGTGCATCCGGCTTGCCGGTCCGCGACAACGTCGCGGTGGTGCCGGTCTGCGGGCGGCTGATGGTCAGCGTGCCGCCGTCCGCGAACTCGAGCGTCACGAACAACGGTCCCACCCTGCGGCTGACGGGCGCATCGAGACGTCCCGCCAGCCATCCGGCGATCATGTCGACGGCGGGCTCGTCCACGAGCCCGGACACCACCGCCGATTCGATGCGCGCGTGCGGGGGCTGGTCGACCGCCGAGGTGATGAGCCCCCGCCAGTAGGTGATCCGGCTCCACGCCAGGTCCGTATCACCGGACGTGTACGACGCGAGGCGGCTCTTGATCTCGGCGGCGGGATCCTCGCGGTCCGTGGCGTCGGTGATGCGCCGGATCGCGAGCTTCCCGACCGGGTCCTTCGCAGGGACGGCGGGCGCGGTCTCCGGCCACCACACGACGACGGGAGTGTCGGGAAGGAGGAACGGCACCACCACACTGCTCTCGTGGTCGGCGAGTTCACCGAACAGCCGGAGCACCACCACCTCCGACGCGCCGGCGTCGCCACCGACCCGGATCTGGGCGTCCAGCCGCGGTTCCGCGTCGCGGGAGCCGCGGGCGACGACGATGACCCGGCAGGGATGCTCCCGGCTCGCCTCGTTGGCGGCGTCGATGATGTCCTCGGAGTTCTCGCTGTCCCGGGTGCACACCACCAGGGTGAGAACCCGTCCCAGCGTCACCGCCCCGCCGGTCTTCCGGAGCTCCACCAGCTTCTTGTTGACCTGGCCGGTGGTAGTCGAGGGGATGTCGATGATCATCTACGGCCTTCTCCATTCGCGACCGGTGCGCTGCATCATTTCGTCCGCGGACGGCGGACCCCACGTGCCGGCCTCGTACGGTTCCGGCTTGCCTTCCGCGGCCCAGGCATCGAGCGCCGGATCGAGGATCTCCCACGACAATTCGACCTCGGCGTTGACGGGGAACAGCGACGGCTCACCGAGCAGCATGTCGAGGATGAGGCGTTCGTACGCCTCGGGGGACGACTCCGTGAAAGCCTGACCGTAGCTGAAGTCCATGTTGACGTCGCGGACTTCCATGCTCGATCCCGGAACCTTGGACCCGAAGCGCATGGTCACACCCTCGTCCGGCTGCACCCGGATGACGAGCGCGTTCTGGCCCAGTTCCTCGGTCATCGTCTGATCGAACGGAAGGTGCGGCGCGCGCTTGAAGATCACGGCGATCTCGGTGACGCGGCGGCCGAGCCGCTTCCCGGTGCGGAGATAGAACGGCACACCCGCCCAGCGGCGGGTGTCCACCTCGAGGGTGATGGCCGCGAACGTCTCCGTGGTGGAGTCCTGCGAGAAGCCGTCCTCCTCCAGCAGGCCTACGACCCGGGTGCCGCCCTGCCAGCCGCCCGCGTACTGGCCGCGCGCGGTGGTCTCGTCGAGCGGCTGCGCGAGTTTGGTGGCGGAGAGCACCTTGATCTTCTCCGCCTGCAACTCCGACGGTTCGAAGCTGATCGGCTCCTCCATTGCGGTGAACGCGAGGAGTTGCAGCAGGTGATTCTGGATGACGTCGCGCGCCGCCCCGATGCCGTCGTAGTACCCGGCACGCCCACCGAGACCGATGTCCTCGGCCATGGTGATCTGCACGTGATCCACGTAGTGGGCGTTCCAGATCGGATCGAACAACTGGTTGGCGAAGCGCAGCGCCAGGATGTTCTGAACGGTCTCCTTGCCGAGGTAGTGGTCGATCCGGAAGACGGTGTCCTCGGGGAAGACCTCGTTCACGACCGCATTGAGTTCACGTGCGCTCGCGAGGTCGTGACCGAACGGCTTCTCGATGACCACCCGGCGCCACTGGCTGTCGTTCGACCGGGCGAGGCCGGCCTCGGACAGCTGCTTCAGGACCACCGGGAACGCGTCCGGCGGAATCGCGAGATAGAACCCGTGATTGCCGCCGGTCCCGCGTTCGCGTTCGAGCGTGGCGAGGGTGTTCGCCAGTTCCTGGAAGGACGCCGGGTCGTCGAAGCTGCCCTTGACGAAACGCAGGCCCTCCGACAGCCGCTCCCACACGTCCTCCCGGAACGGGGTCCGGGAATGATCGCGCACGGCATCGTGGACGATCTTGCCGAAATCCTCGTCGGACCAGTCCCTCCGGGCGAACCCGACGAGAGCGAACCCGGGCGGCAGAAGACCACGATTGGCCAGATCGTAGATGGCGGGCATCAACTTGCGCCGGGCCAGGTCGCCGGTGACACCGAAGATCACCAGTGCACACGGCCCGGCGATGCGTGGTAGGCGCTTGTCCCTACTGTCGCGAAGTGGATTGACCCAATCGTCTGACGCTGCGGGTTCGCTCACGTATCAGCTCTTCTGCCCTGCTGCGCGAAGCTGCTCCGCGGTGGCGTCGAGGAGTTCGTTCCAGGACACCTCGAACTTGTCGACGCCCTCGTCCTCGAGGACCGTGAAGACGTCGGGCAGGTCGATGCCGACGGCGGTGAGCTGGTCGAAGATCTCCTGCGACGCGACGGCGGTGCCGGACACCGCGTCGCCGTGGACCTCGCCGTGATCGGCGACGGCGTCGAGGGTCTTCTCCGGCATCGTGTTCACGGTGTTCGGCGCGACCAGTTCGGTGACGTACAGGGTGTCGGGGTAGTCGGGGTTCTTGACGCCCGTCGACGCCCACAACGCGCGCTGCGGGCGGGCACCGCTGTCGAGCAGACCCTGGAACCGCGGCTGCACCTCGAAGATCTGCTGGTAGGCGGCGTACGCGAGGCGCGCGTTCGCGAGACCCGCCTTGCCGCGCAGCGCGAGAGCGTCGGGGGTGCCGATCTTGTCGAGCCGCTTGTCGATCTCGGTGTCGACGCGGGAGACGAAGAACGACGCGACCGAGTGGATACGCGACAGGTCGTGGCCTGCGGCCTTCGCGGCCTCGAGGCCGTCGAGGTACGCGCCCATGACGAGTTCGTAGCGCTCGACGGAGAAGATCAGCGTGACGTTGACGCTGATGCCCTCACCGAGCACCTTGGCGATCGCCGGGATGCCGGCCTCGGTGGCCGGGATCTTGATGAACACGTTGGGGCGGTCGACGATCTTCCACAGTTCGACGGCCTGCGCGACGGTCTTGTCGGCGTCGTGCGCGAGGCGCGGGTCGACCTCGATGGACACCCGGCCGTCGACGCCGTGGCTCGCCTCGAACTGCGGGGCGAGGACGTCGCAGGCGGCGCGGACGTCGTCGGTGGTCACCGTGCGGATGGTGGCTTCGACGTCGGCGCCGCGCTCGGCGAGTTCCCGGACCTGTGCGTCGTAGACGTGGCCCTTGCTCAGCGCGGCCTGGAAGATCGACGGGTTGGTGGTGACCCCGACGACGGACTTGGTGGCGACGAGTTCGGCGAGGTTGCCGGACTCGATGCGGTCCCGGGAGAGGTCGTCGAGCCAGACCGAGACGCCGGCTTCGGAGAGCTTCTGCAGGTTGGGGTTCTGAGTCATGGCGTTCTATCCCTTCACGCGTGCGAGCGAGCGCTGTGCGGCGGCGGTGACGGCTTCGGCGGTGAAACCGAACTCGCGGAACAGGGTCTTGTAGTCGGCGGAGGCGCCGAAATGCTCGATGGAGATGATCTCGCCTGCGTCGCCGACGAAGCGGTACCACGGCATGGAGACGCCGGCCTCCACGGCGACCCGCGCCTTGACGGTCGGGGGGAGCACACCGTCGCGGTAGGCCTGGTCCTGGGCGTCGAACCACTCGACGCAGGGCACGGACACGACCCGGGTGGGGATGCCCTCCGCCTCGAGGGCCTCGCGCGCGGCGACGGCCAGCTGCAGCTCGGAGCCCGTGCCGATGAGCACGACCTCCGGAGCCCCGGTGGACGCGTCGGCGAGGACGTAACCGCCGCGGGAGACACCCTCGTAGCTGGTGCCTTCGAGGACCGGCAGGTCCTGACGGGTCAGGGCGAGACCGGCGGGAGCGCGGGTGGCCTCGTCCGCGCCCTTCTCGAGAACGGCGCGCCACGCGTGCGCGGTCTCGTTGGCATCGCCGGGCCGCACGACGTACAGACCGGGAATGGCGCGCAGCGCCGCGAGGTGCTCGATCGGCTGGTGGGTGGGACCGTCCTCGCCGAGTCCGATGGAGTCGTGCGTCCACACGTAGGTGACCGCGGTCTTCATGATCGCGGCCAGCCGGACGGCGGGACGCATGTAGTCGCTGAAGACGAGGAACGTGCCGCCGTACGGGCGGGTCGGCCCGTGCAGGGCGATGCCGTTGAGGATCGAGCCCATCGCGTGCTCGCGGACACCGAAGTGCAGGGTGCGGCCGTAGAGTTCCGCGTTCCACATGCTGGTGGAAATGGATTTCGGACCGAACGAGTCGGCGCCCTTGATGGTGGTGTTGTTGCTCTCGGCGAGGTCGGCGGAGCCGCCCCACAGCTCGGGCAGCACCGGACCGACGGCGTTCAGGACGGCGGCGGACGCCTTCCGGGTGGCGAGACCCTTCGCGTCGGGCTCCCACGTCGGCAGGACGTCGGCCCAGCCGGCGGGCAGGTCGCGTCCGATCAGGCGGTCGAGCAGCTTCTTGCCCTCGGGGGCGCGCTGCGTCCACTCGTCGTACTGGGCCTGCCATTCCTTGTGTGCCTGCGCGCCGCGCTCGACGACCTTGCGGGTGTGGGCGATGACCTCGTCCGCGACCTCGAACGTCTTGTCCGGATCGAAGCCGAGCGCCTTCTTCACGGCCGCGACCTCGTCGGCACCGAGAGCCGCGCCGTGTGCCGCGCCCGTGTTCATCTTGGTCGGTGCGGGGAAGCCGATGATCGTACGGAGCAGGATCAGCGACGGCTTGTCGGTGACCTCGCGGGCCTTGTTCAGGGCCTCCTCGATGGCGACGACGTTCTCGCCGCCCTCGACGATCTGCACGTGCCACCCGTACGCCTCGTAGCGGGCGGCGGTGTCCTCGGACAGCGCGATGGCCGTGTCGTCCTCGATGGAGATCTTGTTGTCGTCGTAGACCAGCGTCAGGTTGCCGAGCTGCTGCACACCGGCGATGGACGACGCCTCGGAGGTGACGCCTTCCTCGATGTCGCCGTCGGAGGCGATCACGTAGATGTGGTGATCGAACGGGCTGTCGCCCAGCGCGGGCTCGGGGTCGAACAGGCCGCGCTCACGGCGGGCGGCCATGGCCATGCCGACAGCGGAGGCCAGACCCTGACCCAGCGGTCCGGTGGTGATCTCGACGCCGCGGGTGTGGCCGTGCTCGGGGTGTCCGGGGGTCTTCGAGCCCCAGGTGCGCAATGCCTCCAGGTCGCCCAGTTCCAGCCCGTAGCCGGCGAGGTACAGCTGGATGTAGAGGGTGAGGCTGGAGTGCCCGCAGGACAGCACGAACCGGTCGCGGCCGATCCAGTCGGCGTCGGTGGGGTCGTGACGCATGACACGCTGGAAGAGGGTGTAGGCGAGGGGGGCGAGGCTCATCGCCGTGCCAGGGTGGCCGTTGCCCACCTTCTGCACTGCATCGGCGGCGAGCACCCGGATGGTGTCGACGGCCTTGGTGTCCAGTTCGGTCCAGTCGGCGGGATGAACCGGTTGCGTGAGGACGTGGATGTCGTCTGTGATCGACACGGGCAGAAGTCTCCTGACATGGGTGAACGTGGAGCCTGAGGATGCGTGGGCCTCTTGTGCGACTCCAGCCTAGTGTGCGGTCGTATCCGGGTCGATTCGGTTCGCGCATTACGGCGGTCTACCATCGTTTGTAGTAGACGGCCGGCCGTCGCGATGGCCTTCGGGAGCAGCGCCGGCATTGGATGTGGAATTACGCGTGGTGCGAGGAGAGAACGTGCGGACAGGGCATCAGCCGAGCGGACACGGCTTCGGCAGCCCCAGCCCCGCCCCCCGCGCGACCGGCACCGACACGGTGCTCGGTCGCGTCACGGGCAAGGTCCTGGCCTACATCGCATTGACCAAGCCGCGGGTGATCGAACTGCTGCTGGTCGCGACCATCCCGGCGATGCTGCTGGCCGATCGCGGCAACGTGGACATCTTGCTGATCCTCAGCACGCTGTTCGGCGGCTGGATGGGCGCGGCGAGCGCGAACTCCCTCAACTGCGTCGTCGACGCCGACATCGACAAGGTCATGAAGCGCACCGCGCGGCGGCCGCTGGCCCGCGACGCGGTGCCGACGTCGCACGCGTTCGTGTTCGGCATGACTCTCGGGGTCGCGTCGTTCCTGTGGTTGTGGTGGCGGGCCAACCTGCTCGCCGGGTGCCTGGTCGTTCTGACCATCGCGTTCTACGTCCTCGTGTACACGATGGTGCTCAAGCGCCGGACCTGGCAGAACGTCGTCTGGGGCGGTGCCGCCGGCTGCATGCCCGTCATGGTCGGCTGGTCGGCGGTCACCGGATCGCTGAGCTGGCAGCCCATCGTGCTGTTCCTCGTCATCTTCTTCTGGACGCCGCCGCACACGTGGGCACTCGCGATGCGGTACAAGGAGGACTACAAGGCGGCCGGTGTCCCGATGCTGCCGGTGATCGCCACCGAGGAGCACGTCACCAAGCAGATCCTGCTGTACAGCTGGGCGATGGTGATCACCTCGCTCGTGCTGGTCCCCGCCGCGGGTGTCGTCTACGCCGCCGTCACGCTCGTCGCCGGCGCCTGGTTCCTGCTCATGGCCCATCAGCTGTACCGCAGCGTCCGCGGCGGAGCGGCCGTGAAACCGCTCCGCCTGTTCCTGCAGTCCAACAACTACCTGGCCATCGTCTTCGTCGGGCTCGCCGTCGACTCGGTGCTGGGACTGCAGACCATCGGCAGCCTGCTGAGCTGACTCTGCGTCAGGGTCAGGGCACCAGGACGATCGATCCGGTCGTCGCACGCGCCTCGAGGTCGCGATGCGCCTCCTCCGCCCGCTCGAGCGGGTACTCCGCTCCCACCCGGACCGTCAGTGCGCCGTCGGCCAGCGCGGAGAACACGTCCCCGGCCCGCCACGTCAGTTCCTCCCGGTTGCGGATGTGGTGCGCGAGGGTGGGCCGGGTGAGGAACAGCGAACCCGCCGGGTTCAGCCGCTGCGGATCGAACGGCGGCACCGGCCCGCTCGCCGCACCGAACAACGCGACCGTTCCCCGGATCCGCACCGACGCGAGACTGGCCTCGAACGTGGACGCGCCGACGCCGTCGTAGGCGGCTGCGACGCCCTCGCCGTCGGTCAGGTCCCGCACCCGGGCCGCGATGTCGTCGTCGTAGCGCAGCACCTCGTGCGCCCCGGCGTCGCGGGACAGCTGCTCCTTCGCGTCCGAAGACACGGTGGTGATCACCCGGGCGCCCAGCGTCGTCGCCATCTGGGTGAGGATCAGACCGACTCCGCCCGCCCCGGCGTGGACGAGCACGGTGTCGCCGGACCGGATCGGATACGTGGAGTGGGCCAGGTAGTGGGCGGTCATGCCCTGCAGCAGCGCGGAGGCGGCCTGCGGGGCCGGCACGGAGTCGGGGACGGCGATCGCGGCCGCTGCGGGCACGGACACCTTCTCCGCGTAGCTGCCGGGAGCGGCACACCAGGCCACCCGGTCGCCGGGCGCGAAATCCGTCACCTCGCCGCCGACGGCCTCCACCACGCCGGAGCCCTCGTCGCCGGGAACGTAGGGCAGCGGCCGCGGATACAGCCCGGTCCGGAAGTACGTGTCGATGAAGTTGATGCCGATCGCGTCGGTGCGAACGAGCAGATCCGTCGCTCCGATCCCGGGTTCGGGAACCTCCACCGGTTCGAGGACATCGGGACCACCGAGACGGGAAACCTGTATGGCGCGCATGGTTTCAGTTCTACACGGCGCGGGTCGCGCCAGTTCCTTACGGCGCGGGTCGCCGGCGATCCACTGCGCGGCCGCCGTTCGGAGCCTGGCGGACACGCCGCGCCTACCGCCCAGTATTCTCGGACCATGAGTACCGACACCCATGCGGAACAGGCCCCCTCGAGCCCGGCGCCCTCGCTGCCGTCGCACACGGTCGACGCGATCAAGAAGTTCGTGGCCGAGCACGGCGGTTCGGCCAGCGCCGTCATCCAGCCCATCGGGCTCGCCGGCGTTCGGATCACCCTCGTCGGAGCCGACGGCATCCTCGGTGACCAGGTGGTCGAGGACCTCGCCACCGCGAACGCCGTCGTCGCCTCGCTCGACGACGTCACCGTGTCGGAGTGGGACCGTGCGATCACCAGCATCGTCACGCCCCGCAAGGGTCACTTTCAGAAGATGGCAGGCTGGGTGGCGCGGCAGACCCGGTTCCCGAAGGCCCGCAACGAGCGCTAGACGCTCGCGGTGTCGGGCTGCGTGACGTGCTCGCGGGTGCGTCCCGCAGCCCAGACCGCCGCGGTGGCCGCGGTGCACAGCCCGGCTCCCGCCACGTGGAACGCCACCAAGACGGCGGGCACGTCCGTGAAGAACTGGACCAGCCCGATCAGCGCCTGCGCCACCACCAGCGCGAGCAGGACCTGGATGCGCACCTTCACGGCCCGGGCGGCGCCGACGGCGTACAGACCGAAGCACAGGCCGACCAACAGGGCCAGATAGCCCACCAGCAGCTGTGCATGCAGGTGCACGAGCGTGACGATTTCCACCTCGAGGCGGGGTACCACGCGGTCGAGGCTCTTGTCTCCCGCGTGCGGGCCCGCGCCCGTGACCAGCGTTCCGGCGGCGAGGACCCCGGCGAGCGCAACAGCCGACAGTGCGGTGAGCCAGCGGAGCGGCGCGGGGATCACGTCGAACGCCGGCGCGTCGTCGGGTTCGCAGATCTTCGCGTACATCACGGTCGCCAGCCACACCATCGCCATCGACGCGAGCAGGTGCACCGCGACCGTCCACCACAGCAGACCGGTCAGCACGGTGACTCCGCCGATGACGGCCTGCACGACGGTGCCGAGAGGCATCATCCACGCATAGACGAGGACCTCCCTGCGGCGGCGTGCGCGGGTGACGGCAAGGACGATCAGGGCCGCGGCCACGACGACGACGAACGTCAGCAGCCGATTGCCGAATTCGACCGCCTGATGGATGACGGCGACCTCACCGTGCCCGACCGGCACGAAGCTGCCGGGGAAGCACTGCGGCCAGGTGGGGCAGCCGAGGCCGGAGGCCGTCACTCGGACGACGGCCCCGGTGACGGCGATGCCGCCCTGCGTGAGGATCACCGCGAACGCGATGACACGCTGCACGGTCCGCGACGGAAGGGGAAGACGGTCTACCAGGCTCAGAAACCCGCGATACAGCACGGCATCGATGGTAGAGGGCCGTCAACTACAGCGTGTCGTTGGGGGTTGTGCCTGATCAACAGGAGTAGAAGTGCCTACTACCACTGTTCTCGATGTTGCACAGGCGAACCTTGCAAACAAGCAGGTCAAAGCATCCACCGTCTACTACTACATGAGCACTCTGCGGTCCTTGGACCTGATGGACACACCGATAGAACTCTGCACCCCTGCCTTCCTCCACAACCGTCTACAGACGGTGATCAATCCTGCCACCAGGAATAAACATGCCATAGCCCTACGTTCCATGTTAGGTGTGCCACTCAAGGTGACCAGCAGTCCTCAGAGGGTCTATGACCTTGCTGCACTCGATGTGATCCACACCACGTTGAATGAAAGCAGGTACAGGATGTACGGGTTCTCGATGCTCTACGCAGGTCTGAGGTTGGGGGAGGCGTCTGTGAAGCAACGCATCAAGGGCAACGTTCTGCTGGTGGACCGGCAACGCATACCGAACGGCACGATCACCACAGCCAAGTCTGCTGGTCCTGTGCATGTCCCTGCTTGGTTCGCTCAGGAGTATGTGGACTGGGAGCCTTCTATCACGAGGAACAACATTTACCTGGGGCTCCAAAGGACAGGGAAGCGTGCTTCTATACACCTGAGTCCACATTCCTTAAGGCACAAGTTCGCTTCTGAACTGGTGAAGGCAGGGTGTCCTCCAAACATACTGAAAAACCAAATGAGGCATCACGACGTGCAGGTGTCCCTCAAGTACTATGTACAGCACACCTCGGAGGACTACTCGGAGGTGGTACACAGGGCCTTCGGTCTGACCTAGTTCTAACTGGGAACTCCCTGCTGCTGATTAATTCAGTGGTGGGGAGTTCTCTTTTGGGTTGGTGGTTCTTCTTGATGGAGTTATTCGTTGTACTATGTGTGATCGTTTTCAAGGTGTCCCACAGTAACTAATAACCTACTTATACAGTAAGAATGGAAGGGTAGAGAGAAGAATCAGGGAGTAGCAGGAATTAAATGGTAAAATAGAATTACTCTGGGAAAGGAGCAAAACATGTAAATGATTGAAGTTATCGTTGCAGTAGTAGCAGGAGTGTTTGCAATTCTTCTGGAACTACTACGAAGAAGTTCTAACAAAAGAGAGAAGCAGCAGCAGCAACTACTTGATGAAATCAAGGAATTGAAAACTCAGGTGAATGACTTGCAGGATTCTCTGGATGAATGGAAGTCTAAGTACTACTTGCTATTGATGGAAATGACCAACAATGCATAAGTACATCAAAATGACCTACCTCTGGTGCCTTGCCTGCAAATCCTCTCAGTGCCCCTGCGAAAACAAAGTTGTCTACTGGGATGAATGGCGTCTGCTCGATCCAGAGAATGGTTAGCAGTACACACGAATTATTTTATTGTGCTATAATAGCAGTAACAGAGTTTGACCCACTACTCAAATTCAGGAGAACACAGAAACTTAATTTCCTTAGTTAAGACGGTATCCCCTAGAAGGTGTGTAGTGGCCCTTCTAGGGGATACTTTTGTATCGTCACTCTCTGATTAACTAAGGAGAATGATGATTAATGAACGAGAGAGAAATTTACAAAGACCTTGAATGGAATGAAGAATTCATCAGGGACGTATTCGAAAGGACTGACGAGCACCGCCACCTTCCTCAGTTCGCCAAGGATGAAGCACTAGCACAAGCACCACTACTTTCCTTTGAAGACCTAATGGCAGTACTCGATTCTGATACTGACGAGGACTACAAAGACGCTGTGCTCTCTGTCTACTCTGCTTCTAGACCTTCCAGAGACCGTATTAGTAAGGGTATTAGTTACTGTGGGACACCTGGAATCCTGCCAAGCAGCACCGTAGACGTAGTGATCAACAAAGAAATAATTACGATTGAACTTCCTGAGGTAGAGGTATGGAAGACGGATCAGTCTTACGTCACCCGTATGCAGCAGGCAGAACCTAACAAGGTGAAGTTGGAATACATTCGCTGTATGTCCTATTGCTACCGCTATGACCTTCCTACAGGCAGAGTCACAACGGAGGCGATGAAGCACGGGTTGACCTGGAAAGAAATCCAGCGCCTACAGGACAAGGCAAAGCGTAATGCCGCAAAGGTCAAAACCATCGATGTGCCTCTGAGGGATTGGTTCATCCAGGCCGTAGAACACTGCAACACTCTGAATCAGGTAGACGTACTGGTTTGGATTTACAAGGAAGCAGCAACCTATACAACGACTCAGCCTGTTGTTTCAAAACTACGATTGGCAGAGCAGGTTGGTTGTGATCGTGTAGTAGTGCGTCGATTGGTTGCACGTCTAGGAAAAGCCGGGTTGTTAGAAGAGGGTCCAGAGTCAATCAAGGAATACGATTACAAAGTTGGAAAGCCTTTGAGCAATGCCAGAATCCTCAACCTAGACATTAAGAACCCTGGACGTTGGTGGATGATGGAACTTGCTCCTGCCCCTGATCGAAGTGAAGAAAAAAAATCCAGGAAACAGCGTAAAATGGATGTATTGAAAAACAATGGTTACTGGATGGGACGTAACTAGGAAGGAGGAATTATGAAACAGCCAAAGAACATGAGCATCGAAGAATTGACCGCACACATTGTCTTTTGCAAGGATTTGAGAGCACAGCGTATTGCCGAGTCATTGAAAGCGGCGAGCGAAGAAAAAGAAATTAGTGTAGAATCGGAAGAGTAAATTCCTTTCAAATTTCATTACGATCAGGACCTAGAGAACCCTTCATTCTCTAGGTCCTCTTCTATGCCCAAACAATGGTTCACGGAATGGCAAAAGCGCTCACACGAATTAATTATTTATGTTATAATAGAATAGTACTCAGTAATGAGTAACTACCAATAGGAGAACAAATGAAGAAATGGAATTTACACGCATCACATTCACAAAGCAGGAGAAGGAATTCATCAAGGAAGTAGCGCACATTCGTACCGTAGTTAATGAGCGAAAGAATGACATCAAGGCTTACGGGTCGGTCAACAAGTACATGACCAAGGAAGAACTCAACATCGTTTCCGTGGTGACGGAAGCCGGGGTAGTCAAGGCATTCGGATACGACTGCACAACGACACCACTAGAAATTTGGCCCTCTTTCTACCTCTCAACCCATAAGGGTTTGTATGACGGAGCCGACATTAATCACGATGGTCAGGCTTACGAAATCCGTCGAGTCAACAACCTCAAGAACCCTCTAGCCGTCAGGCCAAAGGATGTAGACCACAAGGCAATCGTCATCAAGACATTCGTGCCTCATGAGCAAATCATGGATAACGGCAAGGTTGTCGGAATGACCAACTACAAGCCGGTGGTGGACATTATCGGTTGGGTTGATGCGGTTGAAGAATGGGACAACCTCGAAGAACCCTGGTGGGCAAAGCGTCAGGGAACCAAGGACCGCGTAGCAGAAGAGCTAAAGCCTTTTGGCCTACTTCTAGGACAGGAGGTAGCAGCATGAGCAGGTTCGAACTACTAGAACTTATTGAGTTAGTTAGACGTATCGATAGCAGTCTCACTGAAATCCAGCAGCAGGTAAGAGAAATGGATGAGCGTTCTGCGAGAGTGGCGGCACTGCTAGGGGATGACGACGATGTTTGATGAATCACTTAGCGATCAGGATGACTACGTAGAACGTCGTTGGGAATACAACGAATGGTTGATGACTCTCACAAAGCCTCAACTAATCAACGTCATCAACAGAATGATTGACCTGGCAGACCATGAGAAGTTCCCTCTGATTCCTGAGGAAAACGAGTTGCAAGAAATTATCGAACTACTAACCGAAGAACAGGAGGATGAAGAATGAAGCAGTGTGCCAAGAATGGTTGCGTCAAGCCGCTAGACCAGTTCTACAAGCAGGCCAGACAGAAGGACGGACTTGATCCGTATTGCAAGGAATGCCGTACCGAGTACAGCAAGCAGTACGCCAAGGAACATCGTCCAGAAATCAACGCTAAGAAACTTGAGTACTATCATCGAAACAAAGACAGAATCAACGCCAATAGAACCAAGTAGTAAGCACTAGAAGGCTGGTAGGCAAATAAACCTACCAGCCTTTTATTGTATAATTGATGTAACCACGGTGGACAACAGAAAGGGTGTCAGTGGGTTAAGGATAGACATTGATCGCAGTACGCAAGAACTTAGCAATGGACCAAGGTGCTTCATGGAAGCAGACCTTTAGGTACAAGAATTCAGACGGTAGCCCAATCGATTTGGCGGGGTGGACAGGAACGTTCACCATCCTCAAACGAGGTACTACCAAAGTAGTCATTGACGAAGTAGCACTAGACCTCTCAGAAATTGACGGTGAGAAAGGTTACCTGGTTGCTTACTTCTCTGACGAAGACACAGCACTCATTGAGGCGAACACCTACGCATACACGCTAGAGCTAGAAACCCCTGACGGAGACATAGAGCGCCTGCTCTACGGTCAGTTCCAGGTAAGGGGTGCTTCTCTTGTCTAATGATGAACGACTTGACTACATAGACGAGAATCCCGTAATCGAAATCCACGACAACAGAACTCGTATCGACGTGACAGGAACCGTTGGTCCAAAGGGTGCAACTGGTGCCACTGGTCCTCAAGGTCCAGCAGGAGCCGATTCAACGGTTCCAGGTCCCAAGGGTGACAAAGGCGATAAGGGAGACACTGGCGATACCGGAGCACAGGGCATTCAGGGCATTCCTGGTGAACAGGGTCCAGCCGGTGAGCAGGGTCCTGTGGGTGATGCCGGACCTCAGGGAATTCAAGGCATTCAAGGTGTCAAGGGAGACACTGGCGCGACTGGTGAGCAGGGTATTCAAGGTATTCCAGGTGTGGAAGGTCCTCAGGGTCCAGCCGGCACTGATGGAATCGATGGAACGAATGGTGTAGACGGAGCCTCTGCCTATGCCATTGCCGTCTCAGAAGGCTTTGTAGGCACCGAAGCAGAGTGGTTGGAGACTTTGGTAGGTCCCGAAGGTCCTCAAGGTCTACAGGGCATTCAGGGCGAAACAGGAGCTACAGGTGATCAGGGTATCCAAGGAATCCAGGGTCCGAAGGGTGATAAGGGAGACACCGGAGACCAAGGTATTCAAGGCATTCAGGGAATCCAAGGTGTGAAAGGTGATACCGGAGAACAGGGTGTACCTGGTGCAGACGGAACGAACGGCACCAACGGTACTGATGGAGTCGATGGGGATTCTGCCTTTCAGGTGGCAGTAACCAATGGATTTGTTGGAACAGAAGCCGAGTGGCTTACTTCTCTGATTGGTCCAGAAGGACCCGAAGGTCTACAAGGCATCCAGGGCATCAAGGGTGATACCGGAGACACTGGACCTCAGGGAGAGCAGGGTATTCAAGGCGAACAGGGTCTACAAGGTGCTCAGGGCATTCAAGGTATTCAGGGAGTACCCGGTAACGACGGTGCAGACGGATTGTCAGCGTATGAGGTTGCCGTAGCCGAAGGATTCGTTGGTACAGAGTCCGAATGGTTGAACAGTCTTGTTGGTCCTCAAGGTGAACAAGGCATCCAAGGTATTCAGGGTGTCAAAGGTGATACGGGTGACCAGGGCATTCAGGGAGTCAAGGGTGACACTGGTGACGTAGGCCCTCAGGGTGAGCAGGGAATCCAGGGTGTAGAAGGGCCGGAGGGTCCAGAAGGTCCAGCAGGAACAACAACATGGGCTGGAATCACCGATAAGCCTTCAACATTCACTCCATCCACTCACACTCATGCAATCAGTGATGTGACGAACCTTCAAACGACTCTTGATAAGTACAAGAAAGAGTCAATCGTCTACATCCAGACGCTCAGCAACAGGGCGACGGGTCTAGGTGAAATCCCTGAGGGTGTGGAAATGCCGTTCGCAATGACCATCACATCGGTGAAATACAAAATGGGTACTGCCGATGCTTCAGGAACTACCACAGTCGAATTGAGAAAGAACGGTTCAGCGGTCTCAGGTACATCAGGAACGGCTTCTACGTCTCCATCAGCGGTCACAGGCTCATGGTCGTTTGCGGCTGGTGATGTGTTGACGGTCTACACAACGGCGGTAGGAACAACACCGGGTAAGCGCCTAACGGCTTACATTGTGGGTGAGAAGGTTTGATACTCCTAAGACCTCTAGTAATTCCATTTGTTCCGATGGGAATGGACAAGTCTGGAGACTTCTACTTTGAGAACTTCCCTTGGACCAAGGTTCCAGGATGGACTGTTCGTTCAGGCTATCCGAATACAGTGATTACGTCCGATGGAATCGTGGTGTCAGGTTCAGGTGCAGTAACAATTCGATTCCGTGTCATTAGAGTCAGTAGCACTGGTCTATCAGACATTCCAACGAGAATCATGGTCAACGGGGTTGTTCTGGGAGCAGTCGAGTACTTCGATAACGACACCACGGAAAAAACACGAAATACAACCCTGAACAACGGTGATGTGATCACTATGGAGGTAGAGGACACAGGTTCTTCAATCGACACATACAACACATTAACCACCGGAACCTATTTGATTGTGGAGCCGGTATGAACGAGCCTGAATTGCCAGAAATGACCGACCGAGAGTACATCGCGTACCTCAAGAAAATAGCCAAGGAACTTGGTTGGCCCAAATCGGAAGTATTGAAGTGCTTCATGGAGACTAAAAAACTACAGAAAGAGGTTAGAGAAAATGGGAATTAAAGTAACGGCGTACAACCCTACGCCACACATGCATAACGTCAGTGATGTGATTGACCTACAAAAAGCACTCTACGGAGCAGAGGGACGAACTACAGCACCAGTCTGTGACTTCGTGTACTCAGGAACATTCGGTATCGGTAATGCCTCTGACACGTCAGCAGGTGGTGGATTCTCGTCTGTCGTAGACACAGCGAACATGTGGTTTGGCGCGGGTGGAGGTGGAGCAGGTGACACTACTAAGGCAAGAGTTCTAATCCCATTCACAGGACGATACGAACTCGATTGGCAGTGGTTTGTGGATGGTGTAGGCACATCAGTCTGCTCAGCCACAGTCACGATGAATGGCACTAGCGTTGTTAATAATTCGATTGCAGCAGCACAGGGTGCGGGTAATGGTTGGGCTGGTCCTCATGCCAGAGTCAGCAGGGTCTTCAATGCGAATGACTTGCTCTACTTCTGGATGTGGCAGGGATCAGGAGCAACGAGAACCGTCTATGGCACTTGGTTCGGTGGTGTCCGAACTAGGGGAGTGGTTCGTTGGGTAGGTCCTGCCTAGTGTCTCAGCACAGTTCGCGCGGTAAAGAATGGGAGCGCATCAGACAAATAGTATTAGCCAACTTCGGTTATCAGTGCATCGGATTGTTTCCCTCTATTTGCGAGTTAGACAAACACCTTAGCGTTGACCACATCATTGCTAAGGCCAAGGGTGGAACCGATGACATAGAGAACCTACAGGTCTTGTGTCGTAGGTGTAATAGTAAGAAGCAGGACAAGCAGCAGTCAGTACAGAAGTCATGGTTCTCTAAGAAGTACTTCCCAGACGGCCCAATTAGAAGGCCAGGGTACTAGTAATTAAATAGGGTAGGGGTATCGCAGTAAGCGCCGGTGGGTAGTGAGTGACATACCCTGATACCCATAGGGGTAATACACATAGGTATTGGTATGTATACCAGTAGCAGTACTGGGTAGCAGTGCTACCTATTAGTACCTATTACTACTACTGAGAGCACAGTGAACAATGATGTGCATAATAGTAGTCATCCCTGCCTAGTATTGGCTCGTACATTGTTCGATTGAGAAAAGTAAAAAGAAATCAATTAAATTCAAATCAATTCATCATCAGCACGAATAGAGAAATAACTATGGCCCTATTGTGTGTGAATAAGCAGACTAATTGACACCAATTAATGCTCGTTTTTTTGAAATGAAACTCATGACCCCTGCCTAGTATTGGCTCGTACATTGTTCGATTGAGAAAAGTAAAAAGAAATCAATTAAATTCAAATCAATTCATCATCAGCACGAATAGAGAAATAACTATGGCCCTATTGTGTGTGAATAAGCAGACTAATTGACACCAATTAATGCTCGTTTTTTTGAAATGAAACTCATGACCCCTGCCTAGTGATGAAATAGTTTATAATGGAGTTAGAAAAACCAAAAAGGAGTTGTAAATGAATGGCAGTAGTAAGAAATGCAACATACGTAGAGTCGATTGACCTCTACATTGAGGCTAATCAGGAATGGATGACGGATAGTGATCAACCTCTAGTAACTTCGCTCTATAAAGCGGCCGAAGCACTGGATAAGCGAACCACAGCGTCATTGCTAGGTGAATTTAGACAGGTAATGCGTGAATTGCACAAGCGCAAGCCAGGACTACCAAAGGAGCAGGTTCTAGACGAGTTCGATGAACTGATGAAGGACTTTGTCTAACGAAGACAGAGTTCAGAAGTACGGAAAGCCGCAGTACTTCGACGGAACAGAACCTTATTGTCCTCTCGAATGGACACCACCTTTAAGTCCTGATGCTCCCTCTGATGGTCCTAGAGCACGTGCTCTTGCTTGCAAACTGTTTAAGCAGGAGAACGGCAAGTACCTAGAACTAGACGATTACCAAATCAGGCTAATTGACTCGATTCTTGAGTTATACCCTGATGACTACGAGGTAGAACACCTTCGTGGATGCCTTCGCTATCGTCAGGCGATTGTAAGTATCCCTAGACGTAACGGTAAGTCAACGCTTGCCTCTGTTCTAGTTACGTACTCCATGTTGCTCTCAGTGGCACCAAACATTGGTGTTCTTGCGTCTACCAAAGAGCAGGCGAAAGAAGTATTCGACAACACCAAGTACAACTTCGAGAACAACGAAGCGCTTAAGAAGCGTTTCAAGACCACCAACAGCAAAGGTCTTGAGTCTCGTAGGACTGACAAGCCTGCTCACTTCAAAATCCATGCCGGTAATGGTGATGGTCTACAGGGTATTACCTTCGTGGGCAACGTCCCCGTGGTCGTAGACGAACTACACATCACGAAGACCGAAGCCTATGACGCTGCTGTGAAGGGTGCCTCTACGTGTCTCTCAGCGGTAGTCATCGGTATCACTACAGCCGGTACGGAGGACTCAGAGCTTCTTAAGCGCCTCTACAAGACTGGTCAGGCTGCAATCGCCGGGGGAGAGGATGCCAACCCACGATTTGGCTTCTGGCACTGGACAGTTGCAGAGGGAACTGAGTTGTTCGACCGAGAGGCACTGCTCAGGGCTAACCCTGCTTCTCAGACCAACCCACCACGTATCGACATTGACCAGGAAATCCTGGAAGGCAAGGCGAACCCTGCCGGTGACTATGCAGAGTTCAGACGCTACCGACGTAATGAGTTCATCCACTCAGAAGACATTTGGTTGTCTCTCGATGTATGGGCTAAGGCCAACGGTAAGGGTATTCCTGAGCACTACACAGGCAATGTTGTGTACTCAATCGATAAGACTCAGGGTTGGGAATGGGCAACAGTCACAGCAGCAGCAAAAATTGATGATGTGGTCTACACCGAAATGGTGTGTCGTATTTACCAGCCAAACCTGGAATACCTAGAGCAAGTCTGCATGTACTTGTATTCAAATCAGAGAGCAGAACTGTTCGTAGTTAATGGTATGGCACTACGTGACTTGGCTATAAACCTAAGAGAGCAGCACAACCTACCAGCCGAATACATTACAGAGGCTCAAATGGTTTCTGCTACCTCTACAGCAACCTCTCTGATTGGCACAGGGCGAATGATTCATGCCGATGAACCACTAATGAAGAGGCAGTTACCTAATACAGTTATGAAAAATTCAGGAGAAGGAGTAAAAATCAGCATTACACATTCAACGGGTGAAATCGATGCAGTTAGAAGTATGGTCATGGCTGTTTATCAGGCAGAGCGTATGGAAATGCAAGACTTCAAACTAATTGTTTTATAATGTGATAAAATAATAAACAGCATGAGTAAATGGAACGATTTCTGGTTTGGAGCACCAGTAGAACAGGTTAGAAATGAAGTAGAAACTAGGTCAACACCTGATGGTGAACCCAGTCCTGCCATTCTTCCACCTTCAAGAGAAGCCGTAGGAATTAACCCTAAAGAGGCTTCAAGAATCGGTACTGTGTACCGCTCTGTCAACATCATCAGCACCATGATTTCTCAAATGCCTCTAGAGGTCTACAGAGGCGAAAAGAAAATCAACACCCCATTGGTTATTCAGAACCCAATCGAAGGCGAGAGCCAACGATCATTCGTTCAGCAAGTCGTCTGGTCACTTGCACTTTGGGGCAATGCTTACGTCAGAACCTTCGGAGACCCTGTGTCATCAGTCGAGGTCCTGGACCCCGATAGCGTCACAGTGACGAAAGACCCCGATACCGGGAAGACCACCTACTACGTTGGTAACAAGGTCGTTCCGGCTGGCCGTATAAGACACCTCAAGTTGGACCGTATGCCGGGGCAACTCAAAGGTATTGGTCCACTCACGGGTATGGGTGGTGAACTCAAGGCTGCATACCTTCTAGACAAGTTCCAGCAGACATGGTTTGACACCACAGGAACACCTAGAGGAATCCTCTCTACGACTCAGACACCGAACGCTACTCAGTCTGCTCAAATCGTAGAGGCATGGAACAACTTCCTTAAGGGGAGTTCAGGACAGGCAGTTCTGCCCTTCGGTATGACTTATGAAGCCTTCTCTGCAAAGCCAATGGAAGTTCAGTACATCGACGTAGCAGAAGCCAACATTCGCAACATTGCTCGTATTTTCGGTATCCCTGCTGCCAACTTGTTGTCAGCAATTCAGGGAACGTCAATGACGTACACCAACTACATCGAATCAAACATTCAGTTCTACCAGAACACCCTGTCGAACTACATGAATGAAATCGAGCAGTTCCTCTCTAGTCTGCTTCCACGCAATCAGAGAGTTGAATTCAATGAGGAGCAACTACTACGTATGTCTCCTGAGAAACTTTGGGCAGTAAAAAAGACTCAGTACGACGTAGGTTACTACGACGGTGCGGAGCAGCGTAAGCAGGAAGGCTTACCAGCACTGCCTAAGAAAGAAGCCGCTAAGCCTGCGGTAGTCGAAGACTCAAAGGCTAATTCTGATAAGGAAGTATCCGACAATGGAAATGGAGACTAGAGAGTACGACTTTGAAGCACGTATGTCTGACGTAGAAATGCGTCAGGTTACTGGCTTAGCCGTACCCTACGGGCAGACCATTGACCTTGGAGGTTTCCAGGAACGTGTTGAAAGAGGCGCATTCGATACAACGAAGTCTGTGCCTCTCCTATGGGGACACGATCATAGAGACATTCCTATTGGTCGAGTCACAGCAATGCGTGACACAGAACATGGTCTAGAAATCGATGCTGTACTAAACGATACAGACAAAGGTGAAAACGTCTACCGCGCACTCAAGGCCGGCGACGTATCAAAGTTTTCCATCGGCTTTATTCCGACCAAGAGTCGTAAAGAAGGCGATGTGATCGTAAGAGAGAAAGCAACATTGAAAGAAGTTTCAGTTGTCAATTTCCCTGCTTACACAAAGGCAAGTGTTACTTCGGTACGCGAAGCCGATAATAAAAATAATAAGGAGAATAAAATGGAAGACAATTTTGATTATTCTGCTGAAATCGGTGAAGTTCGTAGTGAGCTTGCTGAACTAGGCAGAAAGTTTGACAAGGTTACAGAGCGTGACGAGCAGGACACTGTTCAGTTCCGTTCAGCAGGTGAATGGATGAAGGCACTATTCAAGGGAGACACCGAAGCACGTGACTTCGCAACTTCTGTAGACGCTGACATTACTCGCCCAGCTTGGATCAACGATGGTCTAAAGCTAGTTGAAAAGCAGCGCATCGTTAAGGGTCTATTCTCACAGGCTCCGCTACCTCAGAGTGGCAACACCTACGAATACCCATACGTAAAGACACAGACAGGAACAGTTGGAGTTCAGGCCAACGAAGGTGACAACCTTGCCTACCTAAAGTTGGACATTGATACTGCCAACGCTGCTGTGAAGACATACGGTGGATACTCAAGCATCAGCCGTCAGGCTATTGAGCGTTCAGACGTTGCCTACCTAGAAGCAGTTCTACGCTTCCAGACAATTGCATACGCAAACGCAACAGAGGCAGCAGTTCAGGCTGCACTTCTAGCCACTTCTGCTACTGCAAACGAGGTAGTTATCGATCAGACTTCTACTGATGCAGAGGTATGGATCGGTGCTGTTCTAGACGCGAAGGCAGAAATCGATGACAACTCTAAGCTTGGACTAAGCGCAGACTTCATCGTAATCAGCCGCGACGTTCACAAGAAACTAGCGACAATCACTGACCTATCAGGTCGCCCTGTATTCGCAGTGAATGGTGATGGACAGAATACATTCGGTTCACTTCCTCTAAATGGAAAGCTAGCCGGTGTAATCGACGGCACTCCTGTAGTAGTTGGAAAGAACCTTGCAGCAGGCACCGTTGTTGTTGCCGCAAGCCAGGCTCTAGTTTCCCGTGAATCAGCAGGTGCTCCATTCCGTCTAACTGATGAGAACATTGTCAACTTGACAAAGGACTACTCAGTTTACGGTTACTTCGGTGTAGACGTACCTGACGTAAAGGGTATTACCTTCATCAAGGATGACGGAGTGTCCTAACAATGGCTGTAACGGTGGAGAGAGCGACGAGAGAAATTAATGTTGGCCCTGAGGACTACGACTTGGTTGAAGAGTTGCTAGGACAGGCAATCATTCTTATTGAGGATTACATTGGTGACACTGTTATCCCTGAACCGATTGTTGACCTAGCAACTATCAAGGTAATCAATGAACTATGGGCGCAGTACTCAACTTCTTACCGTCATGTTCAGGACACTTTTCAGACTGACCTATCCCCAATCATCACTAGCAGAGACCCAATGGTTCCTGCCTACATGGTTCTGAGAAAGTGGGTATTACCGTGGTAAACCCTCTATCAGAACTAAGGCAGGACATTGCTACTGCTCTGTCAGAAGCGGGTATCAGGACAGTTGATTATGCAGAGACGAAACTCTCTCCACCGTTAGCCGTAGTTGTTCCTGATGACAACTACATAGTTCTCCAGACTGGAAACAATTTCAAGTTTGGTGAATACAATGTCGCGGTTCAGGTAATGCTACTTGGACCACCAAAGTCTTCTAACCGAGTTGCTGCTGACTCGATGGATGAGTTAATCCTGACAGCAATCAGAGCACTGGATGAAGACTTTGACATTGTAAATGTTTCTGCTCCAGGTGAAGCAGCATTCAGCGGCAACACCTACTTTGGGGCAATTATTCAAATTGAAGCACAATTAAAACTTGGAGAGGATGAATAAATCATGGCAAATAAGTACAAGGGTAAATCACTTAGCATCACCGTAGACTCAGTTGAATACAACATGGACCTAACTTCTATCGTTCTACAGAACGAGGAAGCGGACGATGACGCTACGACTTTCGCAGACCTTGCGAATGGTGGTGCTGTTCAGTGGTACTTCGAAATTGAAGCAGTAGCCGATTACTCAGAGACAAGTCTCTGGTCATTCCTATGGACGGAAGCAGGGTCAACAGACATTGCATTCCTATTCAAGCCATACGGAAACGCAACTGCAACTGCCGCTCAGCCTCATTTCTCAGGCACGCTCAATGTAGGCTCTAAGCCTCCTGTTGGTGGTACTGCGAATGAGGTCTTTACATTCGAGGCTCGTCTCGATGTAAACGATGAACCTACAAAGGTTGTGGCCTAGCGGTGACAGGGGTAAGCGTAAAGGTTGACGGCATTCTCAATGTCATCAGTTCTCTGACCAAACTTGGACAGCGTTCTGGTGACTTGAAACAAGCCTTCGACCGTATCGGTAACAAAGTAAAGCGTGATGCTGTACCGCTTACCCCTACTGCCACAGGTGCTCTTGCTCGATCAATCAGAGCAGGTAGAACCAAGAATAAAGCAACGATTCGAGCCGGTGGCGCAAGCAGACGTTCACATGGTGGTGGAGTCTATGCGCCAATCGCGCACTACGGTACTTATACACACAGAAGCAAGGGTCCTAGACCATTCCTGACTACTGCTGCTAATCAGAATCAGGATTATGCAAAGCGAGAAATAAGTAACGAATTAAGTAGTATAATTAGAACATTGGGCTTAGGCTCATAAAATACATTTTAGGGAGAGTTTTAAACAATGACACAGAAGAATAAGAAGAATGCTATTCAGACTATGAAAGCAGCAGAACTAAGCATGGCAGAACGTAAGGCCGGTCTTTCTCTAGCAACGCTAGAAGACCCCAACTATCCAAAGGCTGACCTGCTTATCGCTCTTGGTTGGGTGATCGCCAAGCGTGACAATCCAACACTTACATTCGAGGACTACGGTTTCTCAAAGACACTTGAGGAAATCACCGAGGAACTCGGTCTAGGGGAGTAGTTAGAGGTGGCGGAATTCTTCCCTGGGTATGACGAGGATGAAGAGTACCTAGACGTACTCAAGCAGCACGCGAAGGACAAGGCTAGGTTCTGTCTATCCACAGGAATTCCACCCTCTGAGTATGACCAGTTGACACAAATCGAAATCAATGAATTCATCAAGGAAGCCAACAGGCAGGCTTCCAGGAAAGGTGCGTAGGAGACAATAGCGAATACAATCGTCGTTCAAATTTTAGGAGACAACTCAAGCCTAAACAGAGCAATCAGACAAGCGAATAGAGACATTGCGAGTCTAAACAACATTGCCAACGTTGGAATCAAGGCAATGGCTGGACTTGGCATTGCTATGGCAGGTATGGCTGCTGCCGGTGTAGCGGCTGGTGCTGTTGCCTCTGCTGCTGCTGCCGGTATGACAGCGGCAATCGGTGGAGCACTGATTTACTTTGCAGCCAAGAACCAAGAGGTCAAAGACTCCTTCACGAGTCTGAAAGACCATGTGACACAGTCAATGACGGACCTAACGGGTCCTCTGGTAGAGCCTCTGAAACAGTTCGCATTGCAGGCCAGGGGAGCCTTCGACGCTCTAGCACCAAGCATCAGCAACATCGTCGGTTTGCTCGGTCCCATGATCACCCAAATTGGTGACAAGTTGACCCCTCTCGCGCAGAAGTTGGGACCAATGTTGGAGTCAGCATTCCGTGCTGGTCAGGGGCCACTTCTAGCGTTCATCGATGGTCTTGGTCCTGTCACTGACGGCATGAAGGGATTCTTCGATGCAGTGAACAGACCTGAGGTATTAGCGTTCGTCACTACGTTGATGACAACCATCGGTCAGTTGCTACCCATCATTGGTGAATTGCTTGTCTCACTGACACCCATCGGTACTGCGGTACTACCTCTGCTAGTGACGGCATTTCAGGCTGTATCGGACGTAATTACCGGAACCCTAGTTCCTGCCTTCACAACCATCGGAACGTTCTTAGGAGAGCATCCAGGGCTAGTTCAGGGTCTAGTGGCGGCGTTCGTGGGTCTCAAGGTGGCAATGATCGCTGCTCAACTAGCAATCGTTCTCTACAACGGTGTAGCCGTAGCGGTACGTGTGGCAACAATCGCATGGACAGCTGTGCAGTGGCTACTCAACGCATCGATGTACGGATTTCCTCTGGTATGGATCATTGCTGCAATCGTCGCGGTAATCGCTATCGTCTGGCTTCTGATTTCCAACTGGGACACAGTGAAGGCATTCTTACTTGCCTGCTGGGAAGCAATCAAGTCAGCCGCTATCACCGTATGGAATGCAATTCTGAACTTTCTACAGGCAACATGGAACACCATCAAGTCTGTAGTCATGGGCGCTATCAACTTCGTGGTGAACTGGATCAGCAACGGTTGGTCAATGGTATTCAGCACTGCAACTAGCGTCTGGAATTCCATCGTGAACTTCCTACAGAACGCTTGGAATAACATTCGTAATGCCGTGACAAACGGTGTCAATGAAGTTCGAAACATCGTGACAAACACGTTCAACAACATCCTGAGTTTTATCGGTGGACTAGCCGGAAGGTTCTACACCATCGGTGTTCAAATGATTCAGGGTCTGATCAACGGTGTAAGGGCTATGGCATCGAACATTGCCTCTGCTGCTCGATCAGTTGTGGAGGGTGCTATCAATGCAGCCAAGTCAGCACTGAGCATTGGATCACCTTCTAAGTTGTTCCGTCAGTTCGGTATTTGGACAGGTGAAGGTTACGTACTTGGTATCAAGGATGAAGCAAAGGCTGTAGAAAAAGCCGGTGCGTCAATAGGTATCGCTGCTCAGAAGGGATTCGAGAGCAAGCCATTCTTCTCTGCCGGACTAACTATTGGTGAACAGGTAGCAGAAGGAATCAAAAAGGCAAGTTCAAGTGTTGCCTCTGCTGCTTCTGGTCTATCAGGAATTGCTACGGCAAGACTTGGTGGTTGGGAAGGAAGACTTGAATTCGATGCTGCTGTGACTGGCAGAGGTGGAGCAGGAAGCACCATCACCCTAAACGTTCAATCGGGCATCAGTTCTCCTGAGGAAACAGGTAGAGCAGTAGTCACGGCTATTCAGGATTTTGAAAGAGTTAATGGATCAAGGTGGAGAGAATGATAGGTGGAAAATTAGAGAACGGTGATGTTCTCGTAGAAATCGAAAACAAGAAAACATACAATGTAGCGCCACTGGTGGTTGCTGCACAGGAACGTCTTACTGCTATGTACTACGGGACCTTCTCATGGGGTAACTACACCGTCTACCGTCCAGGTAATACCGGCGGTGGTCCAGGTACAGGTGGTCTACGTCGTCTGTATGCACCCTGGGTAAGAACGGGACCTGATGCGTTCGGTAACTACAAGTATTCACTCAACAACTCAACGATGGTCAGGAAGGTAATTGGTCTTCAAATGCCAACCTCGGTTACGGGAGTAGCAGGCAAGTACTACAGCGTGACCATTGACATTGCTACCTTCGTTACCGCTATGCCAGGTGCATTCGACTATGTAACCCAGCCTCCGGCATACATCAACCTCTATGCCTCAAACGGTAATGAGGCTCAGGATGTTCTGATTGCTCGATCACCTCGAATCAATCCAGCCAACCCTGCAAATCAGTACTACAACTTCCATCCAGGTAAGCGAGACTCACAGGTTCTACTGTCACCTGTTGCGGCAATGCCGGTAGGAAAACTGTACTTCCGTTTGGAAGTGGAACATGACTACGACTGGTCAGCAACTAGAGACATTTGGTTACCTCAGGACTACTTCGGTAGCGGTAACCCATTGCCTCCACAGTTGGCATTCTGGGAAATCGACTTCGACAGTGCAAACCTGTTTGAAGAAAGTTCTGGTATCCAGGAATGGATCAGTTCAGCATCAAGACCTACTACTTATGATTGGCGTAGTCAGGCAATCAGTACACCTGGGTACACCGATGGTATCCAGGCAACCATTGACATTCCTGATGACTCTTTGATTGCTACCGAAGGTGCTGTGTTCTCATTCTGGACTGCTCAGCCAACGTCATCATTCACAATCAATGTTTCTGGTGGTAGTGCCAGCAGCACAAAGACAGTTCCAGCAAGTGCGGTAGCGCAGTGGGTGAAGGTCCCTCTTGCTCCCAACCTGGTTGACGGCAATACAGTAACCATCAAGGTCAACCTTGGCTTTGTTTCCGGTCCTGCTCTGTATGCAGACATTGATGCCGATGGAACTGACGGACACAACTACTACTCCTATGTGGACATGGTTGGTTCTGTCTCTGACATTACGATTCAGCGATTCGACTCAGAGGTAAGTACCTGTGCTCTGACCCTTCGTGATGACACAGGTATTGATGTGGATGAAACGTTCGCTCCTGGTAAGGCATTCCGAATCAGAACGAACACCTCCAACAACATCCCTGAGACTGAGTGGGGTGGAGTTCCGATGAACTATTTCAACACGGTTTTCCAGGGAACTCTAGAGAACCGACGTGCAACCTATCCACGTGGTGCGAGACCAGAAATCAAGGTACTGGGAACCAACAGTTTTACTACTCTGCTGGAAAAGACAGAGTATGCGTTCAAGGCGCTTGAGAACTACATGAACTTGTTCCCTTACCTCGGTATCGTGACGGTGCTTCATGAGACCGGGGGAATCAATGGAGCAAAGCCAACAGACCCTAATGCTAGTTCTGCCGGATACGGTGACTACACAGGTCTGTGGAAACTTCGTGACGACTCATTGAACATGACCATGTTGGATGCTCTATTCATCACTCGTAACAGTCAGTTCGGTTATGCCTACTTCGATAGGTTCAATAGAATCATCCTTGCTGGTGATCCCCCTGACCAAACGACAGTGTTCACGGATCAGACGCCGGTAGGTGATGAGTTCTCCTACAGCAAACTGGACCTACAGTACGGCACAACCAACGTCATCAACTATGTTGCTTTGACTGCCTTCGACCATGTGATTAGCGTGGATGAGGACCTGTTGATTCACAACAACGTAGCGAAGACTGAACTGTCTTTCTTCGATGAAGAATCGCTCAGGAAGTATCGTAAGGCTGAATACAAACTACAAATGTTCAACAGGGTTGACTGGTCAGACATTCAGAACAAAATCCTGGACAAGTACAAGGACCCAGTAATCACTGCTAGTACTCTGAGGTTCCCGGTACGTACACATGACGAGTTATTCACTACGTCCATGATCGACATGTACGAAACTATTAGCATCAAATACCAGGACAAACTGGATACCAACTACAGAATCCATACCATCAAGCACTTCATCAAACCTGGTGAAACCTGGATTACAGAGTTCGGCTTCGGGATAAATTCGGACAGCCCGCTCTGGTGATCAGGTAAAGACTTGCTTCGAAAGAAGCGGGAAGGGTTGTCATTGCCCTACCTCCTAATGAGTAGACCCTGAGAGCGTTTCTAACGTTTTCGGGGTCTACTTGTACCTACCTATAATAAAAGTGTCTGTAATCCTGTATTACATGACCGGAATCGGTATCAGGTAGGGTGTAGTAGTCCCATCAACTACATGCACAACCCGCGATACAGCACGGCATCGATGGTAGAGGGCCGTCAACTACAGCGTGTCGTTGGGCCGGTGGCGGCGCGGCCGACTCCGTGCTACTCGCCGCGAATGCGCAGGATGCCGGTCACCGTGCCCTGCCAGAAGTCGCCGGTGTCGGTCACCAGTCCGGACATCTGCAGGGTGTCGTTGACCGCGGTCCCGGGGAGCGGGCTGGTGTGCTCGACCGAGCCGTCGGACGGGTCGATCACCGCGAACGCGAAACCGTCCAGGGGCGTCGTGACGTCGAATCCCTGACGGATCACGGTGTACAGCAGGCCGTCGCCGGTCGACAGGTGCGGGACCGCGGCGCTGCGGACGTCGTTGCTCCACACCTGGTGGCAGCCGATCGGGTCGATGTCCACCCGGGTCATGCCGCCGGTGAAGGGCGCGTTCGTCGGAACGGCCGGTCCCGCCCCGTCCGGAACGGTGGGATACGGGTAGCCGTACGTCCCGGCGACGTACACCGAGTTGCCGATGCCGATCGGGGAGTTCTCGCTGCCGCCCGGATTGTCGAGCACCGGGAGCGTGCAGATCTCGTCGCCGGAATCGGCGCGGAAGACCCGGAGGTTCACCTGCGGGTCGGCGTTGTCGACGATCGCGACGAAATCGCTGCCGGTCGACGGCCCGAAGTAGGTGGGGGTGGAGCCGGTGCCGTGGCTGAGCTGCCCCGGTTTCCGGCCCGGTCCGCGGTCGTATTCGCGGCGCCAGTCCAGACGGACCTCGCCGTCGCGGAGCGCGAACTGGTACAGGGCGTGGGTGGTCGCGACCGCGGCGCCGGCGGGAGAGGTGGAGATGCTGTTCTGCACCTGCTCGCCCGCGGCCAGCGGCAGGGTGTGCGCGACACCGCCGCGATCCACGGCTCCGACGACGCCGCCGCCCGTCGCGAACCAGACGTTGCCCTGCCAGTCCGGCGTCAGCCCGGTGACGCTGTCGTCCTGGGGAACGCTGCCGGACAGGTCGACGTGTGAATCGACGGTGAGCCGCCATCGGCCGCCGGGGTCCTTCGCATGCCCGAGGCGCAGGAGCTGACGGTTGCCGTCGACGACGACGAGGCGGTTGTCGTTGTCGAGGAACGCGTACACGCCGCCGAGCAGGCTGCCCTTCGCCAGCGCGAACGTGGCGAGCGAGCCTCCGAACGGCGCCGCGGGGGCGGCGGGGTCGATCAGGTGCACGGTGGGAACCTGGCCGGCCACGGACGTGCACAGTGCGACGACGTGGCGGTCGGAACCCTGCAGGAGGGTCGGGCACGCCGACACCAGCGGGTACGCGGACAGCGTGACGGGGCCGGCACCGGGACCGGGCAGCGGAGTCACGTCGGTGGACCCGGCGTCGCCGTGCATCGTGGACGTGCCCGCGGGCCCGAGGAACGGATTCGGCGAGGCGGGCGGACCCCACTGCGGGGCGGCGCCCGCGGGCAGCGCGCCACCGCAGAGGACGGCGAGCAGGACTGCGAGAACGGTGCCGGCGCGGCGGGCTGTGGGTCGGCGGATCACGTGAATCGGAACGTCCTCGCCGCCAGGGCCCCCGCGGCCGCCCCCCAGACGGCGAGGACCACGACGCTGAGCAGATCCACCGATCCCGACAGGGCGGCGTCGAGGGCGTGCGCGAGCGCTCCGGACGGAATCAGCCGGGCCCCGGTGTGCAGGAGCCAGGGGAGTTCGCCGGTGGCGAACACCACACTGCCGACGCCGACCATCACGAACCACAGGATGTTGGCGAGGGCGAGGACGATGTCGGCGCGGAGGGTGCCGCCGAGCAGCAGGCCCATCGCCGCGAACGTCACGGTACCCAGGGCGATGATCACCGCGCCGAGGAGGAGTCCCCACGCACTGGGACGCCAGCCGAGTGCCAGTCCGATCGCACCGAGGAGGACGGATTGCAGGGCGACGACGATGACCACGGCGGCGCTCTTCCCGGCGATGATTCCCCACGTCGGCAGGGGAGTCGCGCCGAGCCGTTTGAGGGCGCCGTACCGGCGGTCGAAACCGACCGCGATCGCCTGCCCGGTGAACGCGGTGGACATCACCGCCACCATCATCACGGCGGGCACCACCTTGTCGACCCGCGACGTGCCGAGGTCGCCGATGGGCAGCAGGCACAGCCCGATCAGCAGCGTGATCGGGATGAACATCGTCAGCAGCAGCTGTTCGCCGTTGCGCAGGAGCAGTTTCAGCTCGAGCGCGGTCTGCGCCCGCAGCATGACCGCCGCGCCGCTCGGGCGGGGGTCGGGGGTGAACGTGCCGGGGGCGAACCGATTCTCCGTCAGACGGTCACTGGTGCTCATCGTCATCCCCTCAGTTCCCGGCCGGTGAGTTCGAGAAAGACGTCCTCGAGGCTGCGCTGGTCGACGCGGATGTCGCTGATCAGGGCGTCCAGATCGGCGCACCACGACGCCACCGAGGCCACCACCTTCGGGTCGATCGGCCCTTCGACGAGGTAGGTGCCCGGTCCGGACTCGGCCACCCGGAATCCGTCGGGGAGTGTTCTCGCGAGGGGCCCGGTGTCCAGGCCGGCGGGCGCGGTGAGCCGCAACTGGCCTTCGGCGCCGCGGCTGGTGACCTCGGCGGGCGTTCCGGCGGCGACGATCGACCCGTGGTCGATGATGACGAGCCGGTCCGCGAGTTCCTCGGCCTCGTCCATCAGATGGGTCGTCAGCAGCACGCTGACGCCGTCGCGGCGCAGCGCGTCGATCAGTTCCCACACCAGCAGGCGGGCCTGGGCGTCGAGCCCGGCGGTGGGCTCGTCGAGGAAGACCAGTTCGGGGCGGCCCACCAGCGCGCACGCCAGGGACAGGCGCTGCTGCTGTCCGCCGGACAGCCGGCGGTACGGGGTGCGACGCGAATCCTCGAGGCCGAGGCTGCGCAGCAGCCAGTCGGGGTCGAGGGGGTCGGCGGAGTACGCGGCGACGAGGTCGAGCATCTCGCCGGCGCGGGAACCGGGGTACGCGCCGCCGCCCTGCAGCATCACACCGATCCGGGCCCGGACGGCGCCGGCATCCACGACGGGATCGAGTCCGAGGACGCGGACGGTGCCGCTGTCCGGGCGGACGAAACCCTCGCACATCTCGACGGTGGTGGTCTTACCCGCGCCGTTGGGACCGAGCAACGCCACGACCTGTGCCGGTTCGACGGTGAGATCGAGCCCGTCGACGGCCCTCACGCCGTCGAACGTCTTCACCACGCCTTCCAGGCGTACAGCAGGTTGCGCCGATCCGGGCGTTCGCGAGGTCACGGGGAATCAGCGTAAGCCCTGGCCGGGTGTGACCCGGCCGGTGCCCCGGCTTTCCGCGCCGGCATCGTCCCGGGGCGGATCCTGCGGTTCCGGTGCGGCGGGCTGCTGCCCCGGACCGACCCGCCACGGCAGGCGGTTGCGGGTGATCACGATCAGCGTTCCGGCGGTAAAGATGGTGGCGATGGCGGCCTGCACGATGACGAACGGCTGGTACTCGCCGCCGTTCGGCATGAGGATGACGCTGACGATGGACGAGAAGGCGATCGCGGGGACGCGGAAGGCGGGTGCGGTGGCCCAGGCGGCGAGCGGCAGGACCGCCCACAGCAGATACCAGGGCTGCACCACGGGGAACAGCAGGACGACCGCGCCGAGGGACAGTCCGAGCGCGCCGACCGCGTGGATGCGGCCGACGAGGGTGGCGACGAGCATCCGGAGTGTGATGAACGCCGCAGCGACGGCGGCGATCGGCCGGGTCAGGCTCAGCACCGCCGTCGTGTGATCGCCGAGGCCCAGCAGGACCCCGGCCAGTCCGGTGCCGAGGCCGAGGAGCGTGGGTATCGACATCCAGCTGCGGACCGCGTTCGCCGTGCCGAGCGTGTGCACCCAGCCGATGCCGAGTCCGCTGGACGTGCTGATCACGAGGGTGACCACCAGGGCCACGCCGCCGAGCAGGGCGGCCGCGGTGAGCACCGCTTTCGGAGTTCCGCCCCATCGCCGGGCCAGCGCCATCCCGACGAACCCCAGCGCGAGGAGGGAGGGAATCTTGATCGTCGACGACAGGGCGATGAGCGCCGCCCCCGACAGCAGCAGGAGAAGGGACTGCCCGCGGATCGGTTCCGACCGTTCGACGGCCCGCAGCGCCAGTTCGATCCCGGCCAGCATGAGGCCGAGCATCAGCGCCTCGTTGTGGATCCCGGCGACCAGGTGGAACAGCAGCAGGGGGTTGGCGGCGCCCAGCCAGAGGGCGCTGACCTCCGCGACGCCGCAGCGGCGCGCGAGGCGGGGGAGCGCCCACACGATCATGGCCACACCGGCGAGGGCGAGCAGCCGGTGCAGGAAGATTCCCGCGACGATGTTCTCGCCGGTCAGCCAGCTGATCCCGCGCCCCATCCAGAGGAACAGCGGGCCGTACGGCGCGGGAGTGTCCCGCCAGATCGTCGGCACGGTGCGGGTCAGGACGTGATCGACGCCGAGAGCGCCCGCCGGACCGATGGCGTACGGGTCGAGCCCGCGGGCCGCGATCTCGCTCTGCGCGAGGTACGAGTACACGTCCTTGCTGAACATCGGCGGCGCGACGGACAGCGGGATGATCCACAGCAACAGGGTGCGGTCGAGCTGGGACCGGTTGAGGCGGCGCACGGCCCCCGACTGCAGGCTGCCGATCGCGAACCGTCCGAGCAGCAGCCATGCGAGCACGATCATCACGGTGCCGGTCATGGTGAGCGTCAGCGCGACGCTGGGGATCCGGGCGGGAAGTCCGATGATCCGCAGTCCCTGGACGGGGTTCTGCAATACCGGCTGGGCGCCGGCGCCGAGTGCGCCCACCGCCATCAGGACGGCGCCGGTCGCGCCGAACCGGCGAATGCCGCGGAGCTGCGCGGTCTCCTGTCCGTTCAGGCCTGCCGTCTCCGGTTCGTCGCCGTGCAACGCGGCCGCCACCGACGAGCGGGGCGAGGGTCCGTCGATGCCCAGCGCCCACCGGACGAGCTCGGCCGGATGTCGGAGAGCGGCGCGAGCCGTCAAGGTCGGCTCCGCGCGGGTCGGCTCCGGGTTCTCGGGGGTCTGCGGCACACAGGCAGCGTAGCGGTGCGCCGAACACGGCCGGTTCGGCCAGTATTCCCGCGGCCGGGCGCACATAATCACAGGTGTAAGGCAGGGCACCCTTAGTAGACCTGCGTTCGGAATTCCGTCACACTGGTGTTGTGAAAACGGATACGACACCACGTGCAACGAAGGAAAGCGCAGTTCACGCGCCTTCTTCGGCGGCGCCTGTCGCAACCGCTTCACCCGTCGCCGTGGGCCACGAAGGGCACACCCGCGCGGCCGTCGTGAAGCTCCTTCTCGAGGAGGGGCCGATCACCGCCTCGGAAATCGGAACCCGCCTGGGTCTGAGCGCCGCCGGTGTCCGTCGTCATCTCGACGCACTCCTCGAATCCGGCGAGGCGCGCGAGGCGTCGTCCGTCGCCGTGCGTCACCGCGGACGGGGACGGCCCGCCAAATATTTCCAGATCACCGCCAAGGGCCGCGGACGGCTCGGCCACGCGTACGACGACCTCGCGGGCGCGGCCATGCGCCAACTCCGGGAGGTCGGGGGAGACGCCGCGATCACCGAATTCGCTCGCCGCCGAGTCCAGGCGATCGTCGGCGACGTCACCCCGGCCGCGGATCAGAGCGCCGAGGGCCTCGAAACCACCGCCGACGCCATCGCCGACGCGTTCACGACCGCCGGATTCGCGGCCTCGACCCGCCCGGTCGGCAACGGCGTGCAGATCTGCCAGCACCACTGCCCGGTCTCGCACGTCGCCGAGGAATTCCCGGAATTGTGCGAAGCCGAGCAGGCAGCGTTCGCCCAACTGCTCGGCACCCACGTCCAGCGGCTCGCGACCATCGCGAACGGCGACTGCGCCTGCACCACCCACGTTCCACTCGTCCCGCCGTCCGGTCCCAGATGACAACGCTCCACGAACAGATCGCTTCACCGATAGATCCTCTAGTACGCAATTCCACCGGCGACCAGCCCTCGCCGGTCTCGTAACAAGACTCCGGAAGGAGCTCGCATGACCGTCACATCAGACCAGGTGACATCCACTGCGTCGGCCAACGCCGAGCCGCTCACGCAGGAAGAGACCATCGCGTCACTCGGGCATTACGGGTACGGCTGGTCCGATTCCGACGAGGCCGGTGCCAGTGCGCAGCGCGGTCTGTCCGAAGACGTCGTGCGCGACATCTCGGCGAAGAAGAGCGAACCGGACTGGATGCTCGACATCCGCCTGCGGGCGCTGAAGACCTTCGACAAGAAGCCGATGCCGAACTGGGGATCGGACCTCGAAGGCATTCACTTCGACAACATCAAGTACTTCGTGCGCTCGAGCGAGAAGCAGGCCGAGAGCTGGGAAGACCTGCCCGAGGACATCAAGAACACGTACGACAAGCTGGGCATCCCCGAGGCCGAGAAGCAGCGCCTCGTCGCCGGTGTCGCGGCTCAGTACGAGTCGGAGGTCGTCTATCACTCGATCCGTGAGGACCTCGAGTCGCAGGGCGTCATCTTCCTCGACACCGACACGGGTCTGAAGCAGCACCCCGAACTGTTCCAGGAGTACTTCGGCACGGTCATCCCGGCCGGCGACAACAAGTTCTCCGCGCTGAACACCGCCGTGTGGTCGGGTGGCTCGTTCATCTACGTCCCGCCGGGCGTGCACGTCGACATCCCGCTGCAGGCCTACTTCCGTATCAACACGGAGAACATGGGCCAGTTCGAGCGGACCCTGATCATCGTCGACGAGGGCGCCTCGGTGCACTACGTCGAGGGCTGCACCGCACCGATCTACAAGTCCGACTCGCTGCACTCCGCGGTGGTCGAGATCATCGTGAAGAAGGGCGGTCACTGCCGCTACACGACCATTCAGAACTGGTCGAACAACGTCTACAACCTGGTCACCAAGCGCACCAAGGTGGAGGCCGGCGGATCCATGGAGTGGATCGACGGCAACATCGGGTCCAAGGTCACCATGAAGTACCCGGCCGTCTGGATGATGGGCGAGCACGCCCGCGGCGAGGTTCTCTCCGTGGCATTCGCCGGTGAGGGCCAGCACCAGGACACCGGCGCCAAGATGCTGCACCTCGCGCCGCACACGTCGTCGACCATCATCAGCAAGTCGGTGGCCCGCGGCGGTGGACGCGCGTCCTACCGCGGACTCGTCCAGGTCAACAAGGGCGCCCACGGCTCCAAGTCGACGGTCAAGTGTGACGCGCTGCTGGTCGATCAGATCAGCCGCTCGGACACCTACCCGTACGTCGACATCCGGGAGGACGACGTAACCATGGGTCACGAGGCCACCGTGTCGAAGGTCAGCGACGACCAGTTGTTCTACCTGATGAGCCGCGGGCTCACCGAAGACGAGGCCATGGCCACGGTCGTGCGCGGCTTCGTCGAGCCGATCGCCAAGGAACTCCCGATGGAGTACGCCCTGGAACTGAACCGCCTGATCGAACTGCAGATGGAAGGGGCGGTGGGTTAGTGACCACGCCAGAAACTGGTGTCCAGAATCTCGGAGTCACGGGTGCCGTCGCCGGCGAGAATCCGCGGATAGCGCGGACGTCCACCGGCTCGCCGATCGCCAACAAGGGCGAGGTCTTCACGTCGTTCGACGTCAACGCGTTCGAGATCCCGGGTGGTCGTGACGAGGTCTGGCGATTCACCCCGCTGCGCCGTCTCCGCGGACTGCACGACGGAACGGCCGTGGCAAACGGCACGGCCACCGTCGACGTCGCCGGCCCGGACCCGGTGACGGTCGAGACCGTCGGGCGCGACGACGACCGGCTGGGCAAGGCCGGGGTTCCCGCCGACCGTGTGGCCGCACAGGCGTACTCGGGTTTCGAGACGGCGACCGTCGTCACCGTCGGCCGTGAGGTCGAGGTCGACGAGACGATCAACATCACGATCACGGGCCCGGGCGAGGGCAAGGTTGCCTTCGGGCATCTGCAGATCCGGCTCGACGCGTTCGCGAAGGCGACCGTCGTGATCGACCAGCGCGGCAGCGGAACGTTCGCCGAGAACGTCGAGTTCGTGCTCGGCGACAGCGCCCACCTCACCGTCGTCGCCGTCCAGGACTGGGCGGACGACACCGTGCACGTCGCGTCGCATCACGCGCGGCTCGGCCGGGACGCGGTCCTGCGGCACAACGCCGTCAGCCTCGGCGGCGACCTCGTCCGCCTCTCCGCGACCGTCAAGTACGACGGCCCCGGCGGCGACGCCGAACTGCTCGGCCTGTACTTCGCCGACGCGGGACAGCACTTCGAGCAGCGCCTGCTGGTGGATCATTCGCAGCCGCACTGCAAGTCCAACGTGGTCTACAAGGGCGCCCTGCAGGGTGATCCGGAGTCGGGGAAGCCCGACGCGCACACCGTGTGGGTCGGCGACGTGCTGATCCGTGCGGCGGCCGAAGGCACCGACACGTTCGAGCTGAACCGCAACCTCGTCCTCACGGACGGCGCCCGCGCGGATTCGGTCCCGAACCTGGAAATCGAGACCGGCGAGATCGTGGGTGCCGGCCACGCCAGCGCCACGGGTCGATTCGACGACGAGCAGTTGTTCTACCTGCGCGCCCGCGGAATCCCCGAGGACGCGGCACGGCGACTCGTCGTGCGCGGTTTCTTCCACGAGATCATCAACAAGATCGCCGTCGCCGAGATCCGTGAGCGTCTCGAGGCTGCCGTCGAGGCCGAACTCGCCGCAGTCGGCGTCTGAGCCGCGCCGCCGGACCATTACTTCCCATTTCTTCGAAGGATCACAATGTCTACCCCTGACGCCTCCACCCCCGAAACCTCGGTCCTGGAAATCAAGGACCTGCACGTCGACGTCGCGAACACCGACGAGAACGCCGAACCGATCAACATCCTCAAGGGTGTGAACCTGACGGTTCGTTCCGGCGAGACTCACGCGATCATGGGACCCAACGGTTCCGGCAAGTCGACGCTGTCGTACGCGATCGCGGGGCACCCCAAGTACCAGATCACCTCGGGTTCCATCACGCTCAACGGCGAAGACGTCCTCGAGATGAGCGTCGACGAGCGCGCCCGCGCGGGACTGTTCCTCGCGATGCAGTACCCCGTCGAGGTCCCCGGCGTCTCCATGTCGAACTTCCTGCGCACCGCGGCCACCGCCGTCCGTGGCGAGGCCCCGAAGCTCCGCCACTGGGTGAAGGAAGTCAAGGAGGCGCTGACCGAACTCGACATCGACCCGTCGTTCGGCGAGCGCAGTGTCAACGAAGGGTTCTCCGGCGGTGAGAAGAAGCGCCACGAGATCCTGCAGCTCGGCCTCCTGAAGCCGAAGATCGCGATCCTCGACGAGACCGACTCCGGACTCGACGTCGACGCCCTGCGCGTCGTCTCCGAGGGTGTGAACCGCTACAAGGAGCGCCAGCACGGCGGAATCCTGCTGATCACGCACTACACGCGCATCCTCCGGTACATCAAGCCGGAGTACGTTCACGTGTTCGTCGGAGGCCGTGTCGTCGAGTCGGGCGGACCGGAACTGGCCGACGAGCTCGAGGCGAACGGCTACGAGCGATTCACCCAGGCTGCAGCAACGCAAGGAGCATAAACGCAGATGACCACCTCGGTGCGCGTATTCGACGTCACCCGGATCCGGAACGACTTCCCGATCCTGGCGCGTACGGTCCGCGACGGAAAACCGCTGGTGTACCTCGATTCGGGTGCCACATCGCAGCGCCCGAACCAGGTGCTCGACGCCGAGAGGGAGTTTCTCACCACCTGTAACGCTGCCGTGCACCGAGGCGCTCACCAGCTCGCCGAGGAGGCCACGGACGCGTACGAGAACGCGCGTGCGGCGATCGCCGGGTTCGTCGGCGTCGACAGCGACGAACTCGTGTTCACCAAGAACGCGACGGAGTCCCTCAACCTCGTCACCCACGTCCTCGGCGACGACCGCTTCGAACGGCACCTCGGTCCCGGCGACGAGATCGTCATCACCGAGCTCGAGCATCACGCCAATCTGGTGCCGTGGCAGGAACTCGCGCGCAGCACCGGTGCCACGTTGCGCTGGTACGGCGTCACCGACGACGGCCGCATCGACCTCGACTCGCTCGAGCTGACCGCTGCCGTCAAGGTGGTGGCGTTCACCCACCAGTCCAACGTGACCGGGGCGGTGGCACCGGTCGAGGAGCTGGTCCGCCGCGCCCGCGCGGTCGGCGCGCTGGTGGTGCTCGACGCCTGCCAGTCCGTCCCGCACATGGCGGTGGACTTCCACGCGCTCGGAGTCGACTATGCGGCGTTCTCCGGTCACAAGATGCTCGGCCCGTCCGGCGTGGGTGTCCTGTACGGACGCCGGGAACTGCTGAACGCGATGCCGCCGTTCATCACCGGTGGCTCGATGATCGAGACCGTCACGATGGAACGCACCACCTACGCGCCGCCGCCGCAGCGCTTCGAGGCGGGCGTCCCGATGACGTCGCAGGTGGTCGGTCTCGGCGCGGCGGTCCGCTATCTCGACGAGATCGGGATGGACGCGGTCGCGGCGCACGAGCACACCCTGGTCGAGGCGGCACTGGCAGCGCTCGGCGCCATCGATGGTGTGCGCATCATCGGACCTACGACCGCCGAGGACCGCGGCGGGGCCGTGTCGTTCGTGGTCGACGGAATCCACGCGCACGATCTCGGCCAGATCCTCGACGACGAGGGCGTCGCCATCCGCGTCGGCCACCACTGCGCCTGGCCCCTGCACCGGCGCTTCGGTGTCGCGGCCACGGCGAGGGCGTCGTTCGCTCTGTACAACACGGTCGACGAGGTCGCCGCTCTCGCGGCGGCGGTGCGGCGTGCACAGGAGTTCTTCGGGGAGGTTCCTGCATGAGAATGGAACAGATGTACCAGGAAGTGATCCTGGACCACTACAAGCATCCCCACGGCCGCGGCCTTCGTGAACCGTTCGGCGCCGAAGTCCACCACGTCAATCCGACGTGCGGCGACGAAGTGACGCTGCGCGTGCAGCTCGCCGACGACGGCACCGTGGTGGATGTCTCGTATGACGGCCAGGGCTGCTCCATCAGCCAGGCGTCGACGTCGGTGCTCACCGATCAGGTCGTGGGCATGCCCGTCGAGCAGGCGCTGCAGACCGTTGCCGCGTTCAACGAAATGGTGAGCAGCCGCGGTACCGTCGAGGGGGACGAGGACGTCCTCGGGGACGGCATCGCCTTCGTCGGTGTCTCGAAGTACCCGGCCCGCGTGAAATGCGCATTGCTCGGATGGATGGCATTCAAGGACGCGGTTGTTCAGATAGTGGACGAACAGGATTCGGCCGTTCCGACAGCAGACGGCGAACCAGCTCGAATCGGAGGACAGGCATCATGAGCGAGACGCAGACGCCGCAGGCGGACGCCACAGCACCGGAGCAGGCGCCGGCGGACCAGGGCGGCGAATCCGCGCCCACCGCATCGGGTGCGATCACGGACCCGAAACGACTGGAGGAGCTCGAGGAGGCGATGCGCGACGTCGTCGACCCCGAACTCGGCATCAATGTCGTCGACCTCGGTCTCGTGTACGGCATCACTGAGGAAGAGGACGTCGTGACCCTCGACATGACCCTCACGTCGGCGGCGTGCCCGCTGACCGATGTCATCGAGGACCAGTCCCGCGGTGCACTCGTGCGCAGCGGTCTGTGCAACGAATTGAAGATCAACTGGGTGTGGCTCCCGCCGTGGGGCCCCGACAAGATCACCGAGGACGGCCGCGAGCAGTTGCGCGCCCTCGGGTTCACGGTCTGACGACCCACCACCGTTGACGGAGGGGCTCGGCGAGAACCATCTCGCCGAGCCCCTCCGTGTCGGTTCAGGCGCGTTTGCGTTCCGAGGTGGACGATTTCGCGGTGGCCTTCTTCGCCGCGGTCTTGGCCGGGGCCTTCTTCGCCGGTTTCTTCGCGGGTGCGGCCTTCTTCCCCGCGGCGTCGACGCTGCGCTGCAGTGCGGCCACGAGATCCACCACTTCGGCGTCCTCGCCGCTCTTCTCGACCTCCGCGACGGGTATGACCTTCTTGCCGCCAGACTCGATCATCTCGTCGAGCAGTTCACGCAGCTGCACCTGGTAGTCGTCGGTGAACTCGGTGGGGTCGAAGTCGTCGGCCATGCTGTCGACGAGGGTCTCGGCCATCGCGAGTTCCTTCGCCTTCGGCTTCTCGACGCCGTCGAGGGAGGTGAATTCGGCCGCGCGTACCTCGTCCGGCCACAGCAGCGTCTGGATCACCAGAACCCCGTCCCGCGAGCGCATCGCGGCCAGCCGGGTGCGCTGACGGAGCGTGAAATGAACGAGCGCGGTGCGGTCGCTGTTCTCGAGGGCTGTCGCCAGGAGGACATATGCCTTCGGAGAGCTCGAATCCGGTTCGAGGAAGTAACTCTTCTCGAACAGAATGGGGTCGATCTGTTCGGTCGGCACGAACTGCAGAACCGGAATCTCGTGTTTCTCGGCGGCGGGTAGCTTCCCGAAATCGTCGTCGGTCAACACCACGCGGACGCCGTCGTCCGAGTCGTAGGCCTTGTCGATATCGGCGTATTGGATGACGTTGCCGCATTCGGAGCACACGCGGTTGTATTTGATCCGGCCGCCGTCCTTGGCATGGACCTGGTGAAATCTGATGTCGTGATCTTCGGTGGCCGAATAGACCTTGACCGGCACGTTCACGAGTCCGAACGCTATCGAGCCCTTCCATATCGACCGCATGCGTTCCATGATGGTCTCCTTTTCGCATTCTCGCGACAATTCATCGAACTTCCCGGCGAAGCGTGGAGCGGAGAATCGCACCGCGGATATCGCCGGAGGACGCGAGAAACATCCGGGCCATCGCCGACAGGGTCCCGCGCAGATTCGACCGTTCGGACAGATATGCGGCCTGGAGTCGGGGCGGCAGATCGAAGAAATGCTCGAAGAATTCGGGGACGTGCTCGGGCCCCAGATCCAGGAGGACGCGCAGGCCGACCGATCGCAGTGACGCGACGGAGCGGGCCTTCCACGGCCACAGTCGCGCGTTCGAGCCGTCACGGAGGTCCCGGGCCAGAGCGTCCGCGTACAGAAGTGACGCGGCGACGCTGTAGCCGGTGCCGGGGTGCATCAACCCGGCGCGGGCTCCGAAGCGAACCTGATCCGAGCTGTGGGAACGACCGGCCTCCGGTGGTGGCTCCACGGCGAATCTCACGCGCTCGACGTCCGAATGGGAAGGCACGCTGATGCCGCGCGCCCGGAGTCGGTCGTGGAGTCTGGTGGCGAGCTCGGAGATCGGGAGCGGGGGCCGGCCGACGAGGCATGTCTCCTCGAGCAGGAACCGGTCCGGTGCGAGCGGGACCCCGTAGAGGAATGACGGCGCGTCGTCGGGCGACGTGCCGTTGTCGCGGCGCCAATCCATGAACACCGCGGCCTCGCTGCCCAGCGCGAGCGCGGCGGTGCCGGGGTCCACCACGACGCCGTATGCCGTCTGCTGAGCGAGGTCGGGGCTGTCACCGGTACCCCGGGCATCGACGACGACGTGAGCGTTCACCGTCGAGCCGTCGTCCAGCAGGACAGAGGTGGGGGACAGGTCGACGGCTCTACCTGCGATAACGGTTCCGCAATCGTCACCGAGTATTGATTGCAGCCTCGATGTATTCAAAATGCAGTAGGTGCGATCGATGATGTGGCGGCGTGTCGTCCACGCTGCCGGGCGGTCGGTTCTCGTTGCGACGGTATCGCTCGGGAGCCAGCCGGGGAGTTCGTCTTCCCAGGCCGCGTACGTCGCGGTCCACGATCTGCGGGGGAGTGGATCGACCGACACGACCGCCGAACCGAGAGCGGTGGCACGGTGGGCGAGGGCGCGGCCGGCAGGGCCGAGGCCGACGATCGCGACGTCCCAGATCGGCGGACGGGGAGTGGCGCTCACGCCGCCAGCCTGTCACAGCCGGAGGTGGCCGGGGCGGCGGACGTCAGCAGGATCACCGACGGCCGTGTTCCCCGCGGGCGGCGGTCGGGTAAAATTGCTGGTTCGTGCGTTCTTTGCGCAGTTTTTCTCATTCAACGCCTGTGCCATTTTCCTAGGAGTCTTGTTGATCACCGCTACCGACCTGGAAGTTCGAGCTGGAGTGCGGACGTTGCTGTCTGCTCCCGGGCCGGCTTTGCGGGTGCAGCCCGGCGACCGCATCGGGCTGGTCGGCCGTAACGGTGCCGGCAAGACGACGACCCTCCGCATCCTCGCGGGGGAGGGTGAGCCGTATGCGGGAGCCGTGGTGCGCACCGGCGACCTCGGGTACCTCCCGCAGGACCCGAAGGAAGGCGACCTCGACGTCCTCGCGAAGGACCGGGTGTTGTCGGCGCGCGGTCTCGACTCGCTGCTGCGCGACATGGAGAAGCAGCAGATCCTGATGTCGGAGGTCGTGGACGACGCCGAACGCGACAAGGCCGTCCGCAAGTACGGCAATCTCGAGGACCGGTTCTCCGCCCTCGGTGGGTACGAGGCCGAGAGCGAGGCGGCGCGCATCTGCAACAGCCTCGGACTGGCCGACCGCATCCTCGGTCAGCAACTGCACACTCTGTCCGGTGGTCAGCGCCGCCGTGTCGAACTGGCGCGCATCCTGTTCGCCGCGTCGGACGGCAGCGGCGGACGGTCGGACACGACGCTGCTGCTCGACGAGCCCACCAACCACCTGGACGCCGACTCGATCACGTGGCTGCGGGGATTCCTGCAGAACCACGAGGGGGGTCTGATCGTGATCAGCCACGACGTCGATCTGCTCAACGACGTCGTGAACCGGGTCTGGTTCCTCGACGCCGTGCGCGGCGAGGCCGACGTCTACAACATGACCTGGAAGAAGTACCTCGACGCCCGCGCGACCGACGAGCAGCGCCGCCGCCGCGAGCGGGCGAACGCGGAGAAGAAGGCGGGCGCGTTGCGCGCGCAGGCCGCGAAGCTCGGCGCGAAGGCGACCAAGGCCGTGGCGGCGCAGAACATGGCGAAGCGTGCCGACAAGCTGATGTCGGACCTCGACGCGGAACGCGTGTCCGACAAGGTGGCCCGGATCCGGTTCCCCGAGCCGGCCGCGTGCGGCAAGACACCGCTGATGGCGGAAAACCTGACGAAGGTCTACGGTTCGCTCGAGATCTTCACCGGCGTGGACCTCGCGATCGACCGTGGGTCCCGCGTCGTCGTGCTCGGCCTCAACGGTGCGGGTAAGACGACGCTGCTGCGCATCCTCGGCGGCGTGGAGACGCCGGACGCCGGTGGGCTCGTCCCCGGTCACGGACTGAAGATCGGCTACTTCGCGCAGGAGCACGACACCCTCGACGACAACGCGTCGGTGTGGGAGAACATCCGCCACGCGGCGCCGGACACGGGGGAGCAGGAGTTGCGTTCGCTACTCGGTGCGTTCATGTTCACCGGGCCGCAGCTCGAGCAGCCGGCGGGCACCCTGTCCGGCGGTGAGAAGACCCGCCTCGCGCTCGCGGGGCTCGTGTCGTCCGCGGCGAACGTCCTGCTGCTCGACGAGCCGACGAACAACCTCGACCCCGTGTCCCGCGAGCAGGTACTGGACGCGCTCCGCAGCTACACCGGGGCCGTCGTGCTGGTGACCCACGATCCGGGCGCCGCCGAGGCGCTCGACCCGGAACGGGTCATCCTCCTGCCCGACGGCACCGAGGACCACTGGTCGCAGGACTACCTGGAACTGATTCAGCTCGCCTGAGCGCCGCGCGTAGATATCGCGCTCGCTGCGCTCTACCGTGGAAACCACCGTCGCTCGCCGACTGGAGGAGTTCATGGCTGACATCGGGGTCTTCGCCAAGAGCGCTCGGATCACGGGACCGTCGCGTGCCGATTTGCAGGCGGAGCTGAAACAGCGGTACCAGGCCGGGGCGAGTATTCGTTCTCTCGCCCGGGAAATGGGGCGATCGTACGGATTCGTCCGCAACATTCTCGCGGAGTCCGAGGTGGAGCTCCGCGGACGAGGCGGAGCTCACCGTCGTAAGACCTGACCGGTGTCGGTGGTGGGAGCGTGTCAGTCGCGGCGTCGGACGGATTCCTCGACGAGGTCGAGCACGGCCGACAGGTTGTCACCGGCGTGCCCGGAGGCGATGCGGGCGACGAGGCCGTCGAGCACCAGGTCCAGGTAGCCGATGAGGACGTCGGTCGGCACGTCGTCGCGGAGACGGCCCGCGGACTTCTGCCGCGCGAGGCGTGCCATGGTCGCCTCGGTCAGTTCCGCCGACCGTTGCGACCAGCTTCTGCGGAAGTCGGCATCGTTCCGCAGCCGTCGAGCGATTTCGAGCCGGGTTCCCAGCCAGTCGAACTGGTCGGGCTGGGCGAGCATGTCCCGCATCACCTGGACGAGACCCTCGTGGGCGACCACGTCGGCCATCCTGGTCGCGTCCTCGTGGGCGAGCGCCAGGAACAACCCGTCCTTGTCCTTGAAGTGATGGAAGATCGCCCCGCGTGACAGTCCGGTCACTTCCTCGAGCCTGCGGACGGTGGCGCCGTCGTAACCGTATTCGGCAAAGCATCGGCGGGCGCCGTCCAGGATCTGACTGCGCCGGGCCGCGAGATGGTCTTCACTGACCTTGGGCAAAGTGCCTCCTTCGTCGGCCTGTGCGTGTGTTCGGCCCTTTCGCGAGAAAGGTCACTTCATGCACTGAGCGCGCACGACCAGTCATTCGGGATGGTGAGATCCGCTCGAAGTGGTCGTGCGCGCTCAGTGCCTGTTCAGGCCGAAAACACGCACAGGCGCGGAGCGCCTAGTGCGCCTAGCCCTTGATCATGTTGCGGAGCACGTACTGCAGGATGCCGCCGTTGCGGTAGTAGTCCGCTTCACCGGGGGTATCGATGCGGACGACTGCGTCGAACACGACCTTCTCGCCGTTCTCGCGCGTTGCCGTGACCTTCATGGTCTTCGGGGTGACGCCCTCGTTCAGCTTCTCGACGCCTTCGATGTCGAAGGTCTCGGTGCCGTCGAGCTTCAGCGACGCGGCCGACTCGCCGGCCGGGAACTGCAGCGGAACGACGCCCATCCCGATGAGGTTGGAGCGGTGGATGCGCTCGAACGACTCGGTGATGACGGCCTTGACGCCGAGGAGGCTGGTGCCCTTCGCGGCCCAGTCACGCGACGATCCGGAGCCGTACTCCTTGCCGCCCAGCACGACCAGCGGGATGCCGGCTGCCTGGTAGTTCTGCGACGCGTCGTAGATGAAGGCCTGCGGGCCGCCGTCCTGGGTGAAGTCGCGGGTGTAACCACCGGAGACGTCGTCGAGGAGCTGGTTGCGCAGACGGATGTTCGCGAACGTGCCGCGGATCATCACCTCGTGGTTGCCGCGACGCGAGCCGAGCGAGTTGTAGTCCTTGCGCTCGACGCCGTGGGAATCGAGGTACTGCGCGGCGGGGGTGCCGACCTTGATCGGACCTGCCGGGCTGATGTGGTCGGTGGTGACCGAGTCGCCGAGCAGGGCGAGGACGCGAGCGCCCTTGATGTCCTTGACCGGGGCCGGATCCTTCGGCATGCCGTCGAAGTACGGAGCCTTGCGGACGTACGTCGAGTTGTCGTCCCATTCGAAGGTGTCACCCTCGGGGGTCGAGAGGTTCTGCCAGCGGCTGTCGCCCGCGAAGATCGTTGCGTAGGACTTGCGGAACATGTCCTGGCTGATTGCCGTCTTGATGGTCTCTTCGATCTCCTGCGTGGACGGCCAGATGTCCTTCAGGTACACCGGGTTGCCGTCGGTGTCGTCGCCGAGCGAGTCGGTCTCGAAATCGAAGTCCATGGTTCCCGCAAGGCCGTAGGCGATGACGAGCGGCGGGGAGGCCAGGTAGTTCATCTTCACGTCGGGGGAGATGCGTCCCTCGAAGTTGCGGTTGCCCGAGAGCACCGCGGTGACCGACAGGTCGTTGTCGTTGATGGCCTTGGAGACTGCCTCGGGCAGCGGGCCGGTGTTGCCGATGCACGTGGTGCATCCGTAGCCGCCGAGGTAGTAGCCGAGCTTCTCGAGGTACGGCCAGAGGCCTGCCTTCTCGTAGTAGTCGGTGACGACCTGCGAGCCGGGTGCCATGTTGGTCTTGACCCACGGCTTGGTGGCCAGGCCCTTCTCGACGGCATTGCGGGCGAGCAACGCCGCGCCGAGCATGACCGACGGGTTGGACGTGTTGGTGCAGGACGTGATGCCGGCAACGACGACGGCGCCGTGATCGAGAACGAACTCGCCCGCGTCGGACTTGACGACGACCGGCTTGCTCGGGCGGCCTTCTGCGCCGTTGGCGGCGGAGAGAACGTCGACGGCTCCGTCGTCGGCGAACGACAGAACTGCGGGGTCGGACGCCGGGAACGATTCTTCGACGGCCTCGTCGAGCTGGGTGTGCTCGGCCGGATGGTTCTCTTCCACGTAGTTGTGGATGTCCTTGCGGAACGCGGTCTTCGAGTCCGACAACAGGATTCGGTCCTGCGGGCGCTTCGGGCCGGCGATCGAGGGAACAACGGTGCCCAGATCGAGCTCGATGTACTCGGAGAAGACGGGCTCGTTGTCGGGATCGTGCCACAGGCCCTGGTCCTTGGCGTACGCCTCGACGAGAGCGAGCTGCTCGTCGCTGCGGCCGGTCAGGCGCAGGTAGTCGATCGTTTCGCTGTCGATCGGGAAGATCGCTGCGGTGGAACCGAACTCGGGGCTCATGTTGCCCAGGGTTGCGCGGTTCGCGAGCGGAACCTCGGCCACACCCTTGCCGTAGAACTCGACGAACTTGCCGACGACGCCGTGCTTGCGCAGCATCTCGGTGGCGGTGAGCACGACGTCGGTGGCGGTGACGCCGGGCTTGATCTCACCGGTCAGCTTGAAGCCGACGACGCGGGGGATGAGCATGGAGACCGGCTGGCCGAGCATGGCGGCCTCGGCTTCGATGCCGCCGACACCCCAGCCCAGCACGCCGAGGCCGTTGACCATCGTGGTGTGCGAGTCGGTGCCGACGCAGGTGTCGGGGTACGCCTGGCCGTTCCGTGCCATGACGGTCGGAGCCAGGTATTCGATGTTGACCTGGTGAACGATGCCCATTCCCGGGGGGACGACCTTGAAGTCGTCGAATGCGCCCTGGCCCCAGCGGAGGAACTGGTAACGCTCGCCGTTGCGCTCGTATTCGAGGTCGACGTTCCGCTCGAGTGCATCGGCCTGGCCGAAGATGTCGAGAATGACCGAGTGGTCGATGACCATGTCGGCGGGGGAGAGCGGGTTGACCTTGTTGGGGTCGCCGCCGAGGGTGGTGACAGCCTCACGCATGGTGGCGAGGTCGACGACGCAGGGGACGCCGGTGAAGTCCTGCATGATCACGCGAGCCGGCGTGAACTGGATTTCGATGCTCGGCTGAGCCGAGGGATCCCAGCCTGCGATTGCGCGGATGTGATCCGCGGTGATGTTGGCACCGTCTTCGGTGCGGAGAAGGTTCTCGGTGAGAACCTTCAAGGAGTACGGCAATTTCTCGGTGCCGGGGACGGCCGAGAGGCGGAAGACCTCGTAGGACTTCTCACCGACCTCGAGGGTTCCCTTTGCTCCGAATGAATCAATACTGGTGCTCACGTCAGCTCCACTCGTCTATGAGGGTCGCCACCGACGGGGCTGTGTCGACGGCTGCAGGCGCCGCGGGCACGACTGATCCGTGTGCGCTGTCGTGCTAGCGAGAACGGAATCGGCCCCTACCGCGGTACCTCCGATAGTCTAACAGTACGCTTGTCCTGTGAGAATTCGGGGCGGAAACGAGCCCGTACCCCCGGCGATTCTGCACTACCGCGGCGGGGGCGCACCCGGACGGAACGGAACTTCGGGGACTCCTCACGTAGTGTTCACGCGAGGCTTACGTTCCTACAGCAGACCCGGATGAGAGATGCCTGCCCCTATCGCCACCGCACTTCCTGCCAGCGTCACGATTCCCGCCCATTCGGCCCTCCCGTTGTCGACGGACCTTCCGGAGGACATCGACGTCTCCGACGTGGTCGCGGACGTGTCCGACGACGGGGTGTCGGCCCCGTCCGACGAGACCGGTGAACTCGTCGCCGTCGTCGATCGCGCGGCCGAGCACGGACTCGAGCTGAGCATCGTGGTGCTGGACGAGGATCCCGGCCGCGACTCGCAGCTGCGCGACCTCGCGACCGAGGTCGGCGCCGAGGAGGGCGGCACCGTTCTGGTGCTGAGCCCCAGCTGGGTCGGCACGTACAGCGATTCGATCAGCCGGGTGCTGCTCGAATCGGGTCAGGACCGCACCTACACCGGTGACCCGGTGGTCGCCGCGAATCACTTCGTCGACGAGGTCGTGGAGCCGGGTCCGCCGTGGGCCCTGTTCACGGCGGTCATCGTGGCGATCGTCGTCATCGCGTCGGCCGCGACGTTCTTCGCGAAGTCGCGCCGGGCGTCCGGCTCGAATGATGGCGACGCCGCGAAAAAGGCCGGCGGTGCCGCGGGCGCCGGCACGACGTACGAGCGGCAGAAGCCCTGACTCCTCCCGAATTTCCGGGATAACTCGGCGGTAATTTCACGTTTCGTCCGTGTGCGGCCGCTGCCTGCGTCGATGCGCGTAAATTGCGCCGACGATTCACAGTTCGACATTTCCGCTGGTCAAATTACTCATGTGTTATTTGTGACTAAAGTTTCCATAGAGTCCGGAAGTGTCGTACGGTGCATTTGGCGCTCTTGGGGAAGAAGTGTCGCAGGCTGGTGATTGACGTCCAGAGTGACGGTGTTCCGGCGTACGTCGGTGTCGCCGGAACACGGAAGGTGTGGCTGCCGGAATTTCTCCCCACGACGAGCACAGCGCGGCCTGCGCGATCGGTGCAGATCCGAGGGAGAGAGTTGTGAAGCGACAAGCACGAGCTGGAGTGGGGCACCGCAGCTTCTCCCGCAGGCGCGTCCGCGCAGTGCGCCTCCTGATCGGACTGGGCATCGTCGGCGCCCTGGTCGGCAGCACGCCCGGTCTGGCCGCCGCGGTGCCGCCCCCGCCGCCGAATCCGTCCGACTCCGACATCGCCCAGGCCCAGACCCAGGTGTCGGCGGGCCTCGGGCAGGTCAGCGAACTCATCAACCAGGTCGCGTCCGCGGATCAGCAACTCGCCCAGCTCGACAACGAGGTCGCCATCAAACGCGAGGACGTGAACCGGGCGCTGGTCGATCTGCAGAACGCCCGCAGCGCCGCCGACCTGGCCGCCAGCGTGGTCGGGGCCTCCCAGCAGGCGCTGCGCGACGCCGGCGCGCAGATCGAGCTGGCGCAGAAGGACTTCGACAAGTACGCCCGGTCGAGCTACACGCAGGGCACCAACGTGTCCGCGATCTCGACGTACCTGGGCGCCCAGGGGCCCGGGGACGTCCTGGACCGCGCGCAGGTTCTGAAACTCCTCGCCACCAGCCAGAACGCGGTGCTCGAGGGACTGCAGCGCGCCCGGACCGCCCAGGCCAACAAGGATTCCGCGGCGCGTGAGGCGAAGCAGCAGGCGGACGTGGCCGCCGACCAGGCCGCGTCGAAGAAGTCGCTCGCCGAGCAGGCGATCGCGATCGCCCGGTCGGCGTTGCAGGACCAGGCGGCCAAGAAGGCGCAGATCGAGAGCAACCGGGCGGCCGCGCAGGCCCAGCTCGACGCGGCCCGCGGGAACGTCGCGGGGCTGCAGGGGCAGCGTGAGGCGTACGCGACGTGGGAGGAGCAGAAGCGCGCCGAGGACGCGCAGAAGGCTGCCATCGCCGCCGCGGCCCGGGAGGCGGCGACGCAGGCCGCGGCGCGGGTCGCCGCCAACGAGGCGGCACGTCAGCGCGCCGCGGAACTCGCGGCGGGGCAGCGGGCGCACACCACGATCGAGGACGAGGACTCCGCCACCGGCGGCGGGACGACCACGCCGAAGTCCACCCCCAAGTCGAAACCGTCGACGAGCGGTGAGGACCTGACGGGCAGTGAGGCCATCGAGACCGTCATCGACCGGGGCCTGTCCCAGATCGGTGTGGAGTACGCGTGGGGCGGCGGCGACGAGGAAGGCCCCACCCTGGGTATCCGCGACGGCGGTGTCGCCGACAGTTACGGCGACTTCAACAAGGTCGGCTTCGACTGCTCCGGCCTGATGATCTACGCGTTCGCCGGAATCGGCATCTCGCTGCCGCACTACACCGGTTATCAGTACACCGCGGGCGAGCAGGTTCCCTCGGAGGAGATGCAGCGCGGCGACATGATCTTCTGGGGCCCGAACGCCAGCCAGCACGTCGCGCTGTATCTCGGCGACGACCAGATGCTGGAGGCGCCGCAGTCGGGAGACGTCGTCAAGATCTCCCCGGTGCGATGGGACGGCATGACCCCTTACGCTGTCCGTATGGTGTCGTGATCCATGATGTCGATGAAGTAGTCCGCGGTGCGGATCGTGCTTGGTTGCGGCGGGGGTTGCTTGCACCTGGAATAGTTGAGCAAGTACGTGAACGGGCGGAACGATCTAGGTGAAAGCGGTGGATTCTTGGTGACCTCACGTGATGATGCGGTATCGGAGGGTGCAGCCCGGAAGGAGTCGCCCGCGAAGGCCGCTCCCGAAGGTGTGAAGAACGGGGGTGCGGCCAACGGATCGGGTCCCCAGAACGCCACCGCGCCGAAGGCACCCTCACAGACCGCAGGAACGCCGACGTCGGTCGCACCCAGTCTCGCTGCCGACGTCCAGACGCTGGAACGCGCGATCTACGAGGTCAAGCGCGTGATCGTCGGGCAGGACCGGCTGGTGGAGCGGATCCTCGTCGGTCTGCTCGCGAAGGGACACGTGCTGCTCGAGGGTGTCCCGGGTGTGGCGAAGACCCTGGCCGTCGAGACGTTCGCGAAGGTGGTCGGCGGGTCGTTCTCGCGTGTCCAGTTCACGCCGGACCTGGTGCCCACCGACCTGATCGGTACGCGCATCTACCGGCAGGGGCGGGAGGAGTTCGACACCGAACTCGGCCCGGTCGTCGCGAACTTCGTGCTCGCCGACGAGATCAACCGCGCGCCGGCGAAGGTGCAGTCGGCACTGCTCGAGGTGATGGCCGAGCGGCACGTCTCGATCGGCGGCAAGCGGTACCACATGCCCGACCCGTTCCTGGTGATGGCGACGCAGAACCCGATCGAGAACGAGGGTGTGTATCCGCTGCCGGAGGCGCAGCGCGACCGCTTCCTGTTCAAGATTCTCGTCGACTACCCGACGGTGGAGGAAGAGCGCGAGATCGTCTACCGGATGGGCGTCGACGCGCCGGAACCGCACCAGATCCTCGACCCCGAGGAACTGGTCCGGCTGCAGAAGGTCGCGAGCGGTGTGTTCGTGCACCATGCGCTCGTCGACTACGTGGTGCGGGTCATCGCGGCCACCCGCACGCCGGCGGAGTTCGGTCTCCCCGACGTCGACGGCTGGATCGCGTACGGCGCGTCTCCGCGTGCGACGCTGGGCATCATTTCGTCGGCGCGGGCGCTGGCGTTGCTGCGGGGGCGTGACTACGTGGTGCCGCAGGACGTGCTCGAGGTGATCCCGGACGTGCTGCGGCACCGTCTCGTGCTGTCCTACGACGCGCTCGCCGACGAGGTGAGCCCGGACGACGTGATCTCCCGTGTGCTGCAGACGGTGGGTCTGCCGCAGATCGCGGCACAGCCGACGGCGGTCCCGGCCGCTCCCGCCGGTCACAACGGACCGCCCGTCCCGTCCACGTCGGTGCCCGGACCGACGGCGATGAGCCAGCCACGGTGAGTGCGCGTACCGCCGGTGCGCAGAGTTCCGGCCCGCCGCCGTCGTTTCGCTCCGGCGAACTCCGTGATCCCAAACTGTCCGCCGCGCTGCGGACGCTGGAACTGACCGTCCGTCGTCGCCTCGACGGTGTCCTGCACGGCGACCATATGGGCCTGATCCCGGGACCGGGCTCGGAGCCGGGTGATGCGCGCGAGTACCAGCCGGGTGACGACGTCCGTCAGATGGACTGGTCGGTGACCGCCCGGACGACGCATCCGCACGTCCGGCAGTCGGTCGCGGACCGGGAGCTGGAGACGTGGCTCGTCGTCGATCTGTCGTCGAGCCTGGACTTCGGCACCGCCGGGTGCGAGAAGCGGGACCTGGTGGTGGCCGCGGCCGCCGCCGTCACGCACCTGACCAGCGGCGGCGGCAACCGGATCGGGGCGATCGTCTCGACCGGCGCCCAGACCATCCGGATCCCGGCCCGCGGGGGCCGGATCCACGCGCAGGCGATGCTGCGTCGGATCGCGACCACCCCGCACGCCCCGGACGGGGTGCGGGGCGACCTGCAGGGGGCGGTGGAGTCGTTGCGCCGGCCGCAGCGCCGCCGCGGCCTGGCCGTCGTCATCAGCGACTTTCTGGGGCCGATCGACTGGGAGCGGTCGCTGCGGGCCATCTCGGGCCGCCACGACGTACTCGGTGTCGAGGTGCTCGACCCGCGAGATCTGGAATTACCCGACCTGGGGGATGTAGTGCTGCACGATCCGGAGTCCGGACGGACCCGCGAGTTCACGACCACGCCGCAATTGCGCGCCGACTTCGCGCGGGCCGCGGACGAGCACCGCCTGCAGGTGGAGCAGTCGCTGCGGCGGTGCGGTGCCCCGCTGCTCAGTCTGCGGACCGACCGGGACTGGATCTCGGATGTGGTGCGGTTCGTGTCCGCCCGGAAGCACAGTTACGGCACCGCGACGAACCAGAGGTCGTGCCGGTGAGTCTTTCGCAGTTCACCTCACCGTGGTGGTTGCTGTTCCTGCTGGTCGTCGTGGCGCTGGTTGCGGGATACGTGTGGGTGCAACGGCAGCGGCACAAGCACACCCTGCGGTTCACCAACTTCGCGTTGCTCGAAAAGGTCGCGCCGTCGCGGCCGGGCCGGGCCCGGCACATTCCGGCGCTGCTGATGGTGCTGGCGCTGGTGTTCTTCAGTGTGGCCCTGGCCGGTCCGACGGAGGACAAGCGGGTTCCGCGGAATCGGGCCACCGTGATCCTCGTCATCGACGTGTCGTTGTCGATGAAGGCCACGGACGTGGAACCGACCCGGCTGGCCGCCGCGCAGGACGCCGCGAAGTCGTTCGCCGACGGGCTCACTCCCGGCATCAATCTCGGTCTCGTCGCGTTTGCAGGCACCGCGTCGGTGCTGGTCTCGCCGACCACCAACCGGGAGGCCACGAAGGTCGCGATCGACAATCTGCAGTTGAGTGAGCGGACCGCCACCGGTGAGGCGATCTTCACGTCGCTGCAGTCGATCGACACGCTGGCCGCGGTGCTCGGCGGCAGCGATCAGGCGCCGCCCGCCCGGATCGTGCTGCTCTCGGACGGCAAGCAGACGGTCCCCGAGAATCCGGACGATCCACGCGGCGGGTTCACCGCGGCCCGCCAGGCGAAGGACAAGGACGTTCCCATCTCCACGATCTCGTTCGGCACGAGCTACGGCAAGGTCGAGATCGAGGACGAACGCATCCCGGTGCCCGTCGACGATCCGTCACTGCGGGAGATCGCGAATCTCTCCGGCGGCAGCTTCTTCACTGCGTCGAGCCTGGAGGAACTGCGCGACGTCTACGACACCCTCGAGGAGCAGATCGGGTTCGAGACCACCCGCGGCGACGCCAGCCGCCCGTGGCTGGTGCTGGGTGTCCTCTCCGCGACGGCGGGACTGATCCTCGCGCTGGTCCTGCGTCAACGGCTGCCGTGATCCGCGTTCCACCGCGGCCCCGCGCTTCTACTCCTGCACATCTGAACAGATAGGTTTATCGCCATGTCTACCCCAGAAACCACCGACGCGTCGGTGAGGACGGTCTCCACTCCCCGGTCGGTGCTCGTCACCGGCGGCAACCGCGGAATCGGCCTCGCAGTCGCGCAGCGCCTCGCGGCGGACGGGCACAAGGTCGCGGTCACGCACCGCGGATCGGGTGCGCCCGAGGGCCTGTTCGGCGTCCAGTGCGACGTCACCGACACCGAGTCGATCGACCGCGCCTTCAAGGAAGTGGAAGCGCACCAGGGCCCGGTCGAGGTCCTCGTCGCGAACGCCGGCATCACCGACGACACCCTGATCATGCGGATGACCGAGGATCAGTTCACCTCCGTCGTCGACGCCAACCTGACCGGCGCGTTCCGCGTCGCGAAGCGCGCCACCCGCTCGATGCTGCGGTCGCGGTTCGGCCGGTTCGTGTTCCTCGGGTCGGTCGTCGGGCTCGCCGGCGGTCCCGGCCAGGTCAACTACGCGGCATCGAAGGCCGGTGTGGTCGGCATCGCCCGCTCGCTGACCCGCGAACTCGGTTCCCGGTCGATCACCGCGAACGTGGTGGCCCCGGGCTTCATCGACACCGACATGACCGCGGTCCTCGACGACAAGTACAAGGACATGATCACCGGCGCCGTCCCGCTGCAGCGGCAGGGCAAGCCGGAGGAGGTCGCCGCGGTGGTGAGCTTCCTGGCCTCCGACGATTCGGCCTACGTCTCCGGCGCGGTGATCCCCGTCGACGGCGGCCTCGGCATGGGCCACTAGAGCTCCCACACCACTTCCCGGACTTTTCTTCACAGGAGGACACCTCATGGGCGGATTGCTCGAAGGTAAGACCATTCTCGTCACCGGCATCATCACGGACGCGTCCATCGCGTTCCACGTCGCCAAGGTCGCCCAGGAACAGGGCGCCAAGGTGATTATCACCGGATTCGACCGGCTCCGGCTGATCGACCGGATCGCGCAGCGGCTGCCGCAGCCGGTGCCGCCGGCGCTCGAACTCGACGTGCAGAACCCCGAGCACCTCGCGAGCCTCGCCGACCGCATCCGGGAGATCGCGCCGGAGGGCGTCGACGGCGTCGTGCACTCCATCGCGTTCGCGCCGCGGTCCTGCCTGGGCAGCCCGTTCTTCGACGCACCGTGGTCCGACGTCGGGGTGGCCTTCGAGGTGTCGGCCTACTCGTACGCGTCGCTGTCGAAGGCGCTGCTGCCGGTGCTGAACGACAACGCGTCGATCGTCGGCATGGACTTCGACCCGGCGCGGGCGGTGCCGTTCTACAACTGGATGGGGGTCGCCAAGGCCACCCTCGAGTCGGTGAACCGGTATGTCGCCAAGGAAGTCGGCGAACGCGGTATCCGCTCCAACCTCGTCGCGGCGGGCCCGATCAAGACCCTCGCCGCCAAGGCGATCGCCGGTACCGCCACCGACGACGCCAAGCAGATGAACGAGCTCAACACGGCGTGGGACGAGCGCGCGCCCATCGGCTGGAACGTCGACGACCCGGAGCCGGTCGCAAAGACCGTGTGCACCGTGCTGTCCGACTGGCTGCCCGGCACCACCGCGTCGATCATCTACGTCGACGGTGGCGCGCACGCGATGGCGGGCTAGGACACCACCCGGGGAGTGCGCCCCGAACGGCAGCACGGAAGATGGGGATCATGATCGCTGGAAATTCGACGGACGGTTCCGGTTCCCGCTTCGACGCCCTTCTCGTGTTGTCGTTCGGGGGTCCGGAGAAGCCCGAGGACGTGCGCCCGTTCCTGGAGAACGTCACCCGGGGCCGGGGGGTGCCGCCCGAGCGTCTGGACGCGGTCGCCGAGCACTACCTGCATTTCGGGGGTGTGTCGCCGATCAACGCCCTCAACCGCGACATCATCTCGCGCGTCGAGTCCGAATTGGCAAGTGCCGGAATCGATCTGCCCGTCTACTTCGGAAACCGGAACTGGCATCCGATGGTCGAGGACACGGTCGCCCGGATGGGCGCGGACGGGGTGCGCTCGGCCCTGGTGTTCCCGACGTCGGCATGGGGCGGGTACTCGGGGTGCCGGCAGTACCACGAGGACGTCGCCCGGGCGCGGGCCGCGGCCGGGGACGGGGCGCCGCACCTGCTGAAGCTGCGGCAGTACTACGACCACCCGCTGCTGATCGGGGCGTTCGCCGACGCCGTCCGCGCGGCCGCGACGCAGCTCCCCGCCGAGCACCGGGCCGACGCGCGGCTCGTGTTCACCGCCCACTCCGTGCCCGTCTCCGCGGACGTCAACGCCGGACCGCCGGAGGCGGGCGGCCGCCTCTACAGCCGGCAGGTGGCCGAGGCCGCCGCGCTCACCGCCCGCGCTGCCGGCTTCGACGACTTCGATCTGGTGTGGCAGTCCCGGTCCGGGCCGCCCCAGGTGCCCTGGCTCGAACCGGACATCTGCGACCATCTCGACGTCCTCGCCGGCGACGGGGTACGCGCGGTGATCGTGTGCCCGGTGGGATTCGTCTCCGATCACCTCGAGGTGGTGTGGGACCTGGACACCGAGGCCCGGGACCGGGCCGCCGAACTGGGCATCGACTTCGTGCGGGCGGCCACACCCGGCACGGATCGGCGTTTCGCGGAACTCGTCGTCGCACTCGTCACCGAGCAGCTGACCGGCGCGTCCGCCGCGCGGCTCGGATCCGAGCCGCTGCTCGGCTCCACCCTGGACGGCGAGTCCTGCGCGGTCGACTGCTGCAAGGCCGTCGTCAGGCCGTCAGGCCGTCCCGCGCACACGCATTGACGGCGGCGGCGCGCGCCGACCGCACCGCCGACCGGAGGGGCCGCAGCAGGTCCTCGAGGGTGGCCGCGCCCGACGCGGACACCGTGCGGGCGGGGGCCATCTGCTCGGCGACGGTGAGGATCGCGGCCACCTGATCGGCCGAGTCCAGGATCCGCAGCGCCCGCGGCGCGATCGTCGTCGGGTACCGGTGCCGCGCGGACTTCGCCAGCGCATCGGCGATCAGCGCGCGCGGATCGGCGCCGAACCCGGAGTCGAGCATGTGCAGGGCCTCGAGCGCGGCCGCGGCGTCGCGGACCGCCTCCCGCATCGTGAACTCGGCCTCGCCCAGACCGGTGTGGTGGGCGTCGAGGGGGAGCCGTTCGATCGTCGACACCGTCCACCGCAGCACGTCGGGACCCTCGACGTGCGGGACGAGGCCCGTCCCGGACCGGCCGGGCGGCCCGACGAGGACCCCCTCGCCGGCGTCGATGGCGGCAGACGCGAACTCGGTGCCCGCGGGCAGCCCGCGCACGTCGCCCGGCCCGGGCAGGACCAGCCGGATCTCGGTCTCGGGTTGCGACACGGAACGGCGCATCGTCTGCAGCAGCGCCGTCACCCCGGCGTCCTGCGGGTGGGGCCACGGCAGCCCGGTGCGGCCGGCCGTGGCCTCGTCCTCGGCGCAGGCGAGGTGCATCGGCGCCCATGCGTGGAGGGCGTCGATGACGTCGTCGGGTGCACTGTTCCCGGCGAGCCAGGAACTGGCCCACACGGTGAGAGTGGCGCTGGGTGAAGTCACGATAAACGAGCATATGTCGGCGTGGCGGCGTGTGTGTAACGGCGCCGCTGGCATAGCGTCAGCGCCCGTGAGCGGAGGCGACAGATACGGCGACATCTTTTCCGGACACCCACGCGCGAGGAAGCCGGCGACGCCGACGGTCCCGGCCGAGCGGGACCTCGTCGTCGAGGACGCGGGCACCGGGTTCTGCGGGGCGGTGGTGGGGTTCGAACGCACCTACGACGGCGAGTTCGTCCGGCTCGAGGACGGGGCGCGGCGCACCCGGCTGTTCGCGATGCGGGAGGCGGCGTTCCTGATCGACGGAAAACCGGTCACCCTGGTGCGCCCCGCGGTCGAGCCCGCCGGTCCGGCGGCCACCCGGTCGGCGTCGGGGTCGACGAAGGTGGAGGGACTGCGCGCCCGGACGGCGCTGCCCAGCCGGATCTGGGTGGAGGGCGTGCACGACGCCGCCCTGGTGGAGCGGGTGTGGGGGCACGACCTGCGCGTCGAGGGGGTCGTCGTCGAGCACCTGGAGGGTCTCGACAACCTCGGGGAGCGGCTCGCCGAGTTCCGCCCCGGACCGGGCCGGCGGGTCGGTGTGCTCGTCGATCACCTCGTGACCGGGTCCAAGGAAACCCAGCTGACGCAGGGGCTCGGGCCGAACGTGCTCGTCACGGGGCACCCGTTCATCGACGTGTGGGAAGCGGTCCGCCCGTCGGCGGTGGGCATCGAGGCGTGGCCGAAGATTCCGCGCGGTGAGGACTGGAAGACCGGGGTGTGCCGCGAGTTGGGCTGGGGGACACCGCGCGACGGGTGGCGCCGGGTGTACTCGGCCGTCGACACGTTCCGCGACCTGGAGGCGCCGCTGATCGGGGCGGTCGAACAGCTGGTCGACTTCGTCACCGTCGGTTCCGGAGATTCTGGTTAGATGGTGTTGTGGCTGCATTGATTTGGCTGGTAGCGGGGGTGCTGCTCGCCGCCGCGGAAGCGTTGACGGGGGACTTCTTCCTCCTCATGCTGGCGGGTGGTGCGCTGGCCACGGCCGGGGTCACCGCGATCACCGACTTCCCGGTCTGGGTCGACGCGGTGATCTTCGGGGTCCTGTCCCTCGCGCTGATCCTCGGGGTGCGCCCGGTGTTGTTGCGCAAGTTCGAGACACCGCCGCCGACCCCGACCGGGATCGAGGCGCTCACCGGCAAGCAGGCCCTGGTGCTCGAGGAGGTCGCCGAGCACGCCGGGCAGATCAAACTCGGTGGCGACGTGTGGACGGCCCGCCCGCTCGACAGCACGGAAGTGTATCCACCGGGAACGACCGTGACGGTAATGCAAATTGACGGCGCGACCGCCGTCGTATGGAGGGGACCGTAGATGGCAGCACTCATCGTGTTGATCGTGCTCGTGTTGTTCGTTGCGCTGGTGGTGGCCAAATCGGTGGCGCTGGTGCCGCAGGCCGAGGCCGCGGTAATCGAGCGACTCGGCCGGTACTCGCGGACCGTGTCGGGTCAGCTGACGTTCCTGATCCCGTTCGCGGACCGCATCCGGGCCAAGGTGGATCTGCGCGAACGGGTGGTGTCGTTCCCGCCGCAGCCGGTGATCACCCAGGACAACCTGACGCTGAACATCGACACCGTGGTGTATTTCCAGGTCACCAACCCGCAGGCCGCGGTGTACGAGATCAGCAACTACATCGTCGGTGTCGAGCAGTTGACCACCACCACGCTGCGCAACGTCGTCGGCGGCATGACGCTGGAGGAGACGCTCACCTCGCGTGACTCCATCAACGGGCAGCTGCGTGGGGTGCTGGACGAGGCCACCGGCCGGTGGGGGCTGCGTGTCGCCCGCGTCGAACTCAAGAGCATCGATCCGCCGCCGTCGATTCAGGAGTCGATGGAGAAGCAGATGAAGGCGGACCGCGAGAAGCGGGCCACCATCCTCACCGCCGAGGGCCACCGGGAGTCCGCCATCAAGACGGCGGAGGGCGACAAGCAGTCCCGCATCCTCGCCGCGGAGGGCGCGAAACAGGCGTCGATCCTCACCGCAGAGGGCGAACGGCAGTCCCGGATCCTGCGGGCACAGGGCGACCGGGCCGCCAAGTACCTGCAGGCGCAGGGTCAGGCGAAGGCGATCGAAAAGGTGTTCGCCGCAATCAAGTCCGGCAAACCCACCCCCGAACTCCTCGCCTACCAGTACCTGCAGACGTTGCCGCAGATGGCGCAGGGCGACGCGAACAAGGTGTGGCTGGTGCCCAGCGACTTCGGTGACGCCCTCAAGGGTTTCGCGAAGACACTCGGCGCGCAGGGGCAGGACGGGGTGTTCCGGTACGAGCCGTCCACCGCGGAAGAGGATCTGCCCAAGCCCGAGGACGATTCGGACGAGGTCGCCGACTGGTTCGAGACCAAGTCCGACCCGGCCATCGCGCAGGCCGTCCGCGCCGCGGAGGTCGAGGCACGGCAGCCCGTCGACGGTCCGGGGCCGCTCACGAAGCCCGGCGGCGCCGACGAGCACGCGCCCCTGTACCCGGGGGGAGCGCCCGGACAGTTGCCGCCGCCGGTGCCCCCGCACGGCGGCTGACGGCACCGTCTACCCGGCCGTGGCGTAGCGGCGCAGCAGCGGCCGGAGTACCCGGAAGAGCTGTTCGGGTGCGTGTTCGAGGTAGAAGTGATCGCCCGGCAGGACGCGCACCCCGGACAGCCGGGTGGTGTGCCGATCCCAGGCATACAGTTCCCGCTCGCCGACCAGCGGGTCGGCGTCCCCGCCGAACACGTGCGTCGGGCAGGGAAGCGGCGGGTCTCCGGGGTCGCGGAAACCGGTGCACAGGCGCAGATCGTCCCGCAGCGCGGGCAGAGATCGGTCCAGGAACTCCGGCCGGTCCGGGAGGCCGGCGGGAACACCGCCGGCGGCGCGCAGCACCGCGATCAGGGCCGCGTCGCCCAGGCCGTCGACCGGTGGTAGCGGTGCGGGCAGATGCGGTGCCGCGTACCCGGACAGCAGCAGCGCCCGGGGGAGTGGGTGACCGGTCGCGCGCCGACGGCACGCGAGCCGGTACGCCACGAGCGCACCCATGCTGTGCCCGAAGAACACGTGCGGCTGCGTGAGCGGTTCGGCGAGCTGGGAGTCGAGTTCGGCGACGACGGACTCGACGTCGGTGAACCCGGCTCCGCCCGGGCGCGCGGGCCGGAGCACGGTCCGCACCGACACGTGCGGGCCCAGGGCGCGGTGCCAGTGACGGTACGTCGTGGGCCCGCCGCCGGCGTGCGGGAAGCAGAACAGCCGGAGTGGCACGGCGCTACGCGGCCGCGACGAGGGTCGCGAGTTCCTCGGCGAGAGCCGCCACGGTGAACCGGATCTGGTCCTCCGTGTGGCAGGCGGTGACGAAGAAGCGCAACCGCGCGAGATTCTCCGGCACCGCCGGGTAGAGGATGGGGTTGACGTTGATGCCGCGCCGCAGCAGCGCACCCGACAGCGCGAGGGTGCGCAGCGAATCCCCGACGATGCAGGGGATGACGGGGGTGTCCCGGCTGTCCCCGGTGTCGATCCCGGCGTCCGCGGCGAGCTGCAGGAAGAGCCGGGAGTTGCGGCGCAACCGGTCGAGGGTCCCGGGTTCGGCGCGCATCTGCCGGAGCGCGGCGAGGGACGCCGCGGCATTCATCGGGGTCATCCCGACGCTGTAGACGAAGCCGGGCGTCGTGTATTTCAGGAATCGGATGAGCTCGGCGCTGCCCGCGACGTAGCCGCCGCAGCCGGCCAGCGCCTTCGACATCGTGCCCGACCACAGTTCCACGTCGTCGCGGTCGACGCCGAAATGCTCGCCGATGCCGCCGCCGGTGGCGCCGAGCACCCCGATGCTGTGTGCCTCGTCGATCATCATGAGCGCCTGATGCTTCTTCTTCACCGCGATCATCGCCGGCAGGTCGGGGATGTCGCCGTCCTGGCTGTAGACGCCCTCGATGAGAATGAGGACCCTCCGGTACCGGGAGCGGATCGCGGTGAGCAGGGTATCGAGCGCGACGTGGTCGTTGTGCGGGAACGGGCGACGGGTGGCGCCGGACAGGGCGCAGCCCTGCAGGATGCTGTCGTGCGCGAGGCTGTCGTGGACGACGAGGTCACCCTCCGCGAGGAGGTGTCCGATGACCGTGACGTTGGTGGCGTGTCCGCTGACGAGGGCGATGGCGTCGTCGGTTCCGAGCAGCCCGGCCAGTTCGGCCTCGAGTTCGCGGTGGACCGGTTTCTCCCCGGACAGCACGCGGCTGGCGGAGCAGGAACTGCCGTAGCGGGCGACGGCGTCCTGGACGGCGGCGACGACGGCGGGGTGCCCGGACATGCCGAGGTAGTTGTAGCTGGAGAAGTTGAGGACCTCCTCGCCGCCGATCGTCGACGTGTCCCGGGTGACGCCGTCATTGACGAGGAAGTACGGGTTGGCGACCCCGAGGCCCTCGGCGGCGGTGAGCCGTGCGGCGAGCGCCTGCACCTCCGGGAACTCGGCGATCCGGAACTCGGGTGCCACCGTCGGTTCCGGATCCGGGACGGGCGGGACGGCGGGCGTCGCCCCGGGGACGCGGTGCGCGGTGACGTGGTCGATCACCTCGCCGAGGGTGCGGCCCGGGGTGAACCAGTCCGGTTCGACGGCGAGACCGGGGAATGCGCGGCGCAGCCCGCCGAACAGGTCGGTGATCATGATCGAGTCGAATCCGAGGTCGCCGGTGATCGTCTGCGTCGCGGTCAGCGCGGCCGCGGGGAATCCGCTGACCCGGGCGACTTCCGCGCGGACCCGGGCAGCGGTGTCGCCGTGCGCCGCCGCGAGATCCGGCCCGGCGTCCGGTGCCGCAGCCGGGACGGGCATGCTCACTCCGGGGGCCCCGGTGGCGGCGGCGAGCACGGCGGCCTGCTCCCGGAACAGGGCGATCAGTCGGTCCATGGTGGTGTCCTCGGGCTCGGCGGCGACGGTGGGTGGTGCAGGTTCGACCGGCCGCGCCGCGGTGGGTTCGTCTTCGGGTGTCCAGAAGCGGGCGGTGGTCGCGAACGCGTACCCGCGCAGTCGCCGGCGGACCCGGGCATTCGGCTCGTACAGCGCGTCCCACACGGGGTTCAGTCCGTCCCGGTACAGGGCGGCCACGGCGTCGGGGAGTTCGGCGCCGGTGGCGGCCGGGCCGGGGCACGGCGCCAGGTGCCGCGCCGGCGAGCCGGGATGGGCGCGGGTTATGAGCGGCAACAGGATTCGTGCGGGGCCCACCTCGATCAGGTGGGTCGGATCGCAGGTCAGGGCTGCCGAGGCGGCGTCCGCGAACCGCACGGTCGCGGTGAGGTGGTCGGTCCAGTAGGTCGCGTCCATCGGTTCGTCGACGTCGAGCAGCCGCCCGCGGGTGGTCGAGAAGATCGGGATCTCGGCCGGCCGGTAGGCGCAGTCGGCGGCGACCTCGGCGAACGCGTCCCGGATCGGTGCCATCGCGGGGGAGTGGAAGGCGTGCGAGACGGCGAGCCGGCGGACGGCGTATCCGGCCGCGGTCAGGGCGGCGCCGAGGCGGTCGACCGCGCCTTCCTCCCCGGACAGCACCACGTCCCGCGGCCCGTTCACCGCCGCCAGTGCGACCGCGGGTTCGCCGGCGAGCAGGCCGGCGACGTCGTCCGCGGGGGCCCGCACCGCCAGCATCGTGCCGCCGGCGGGTAGTTGCTGCATGAGCCGTCCCCGCGCGACGATCAGCCGGCACGCGTCGTCGAGCCCGAACACGCCGGCGTGCGCGGCGGCCGCGTACTCGCCGACACTGTGACCGAGCAGCCACGCCGGTTCGATTCCCAGTTCACCGAGCGTCCGGGCCAGCGTGTACTCGACCGCGAACAGGGCGGGCTGCGCGAACTCCGTGCGGTGGATCTCGGCGCCGGTGCCGAACAGCAGGTCCCGGACCGAGCGGCCCAGGTGCGGCGTCATCCGCTCGTCCACGTCCGGCAACGCCCGCCGGTACGCCCCGTGGCTGTCGTGCAGGGCGCGTGACATTCCCGGGTACTGCGCGCCCTGACCGGTGAAGAGCCAGCCGACGCTGACGGGGCGGGCCGTGCCGGACAGCGAGTCGAGCAGGTGTTCGTCGCCGGCCGCCGCGCGGAGCGCCGCGGCGGCCCGCTCCCGGTCGTGCGCGGGGAGCGCGAGACGGTGGCGCCCGGACGCCTTGACCGTGTTGGTGCTCCAGCACACCCGGCCCAGTTCGGCGTCGGGGTGGGCGAGCAGATCGTCGGCCAGGGCCGCGGCGGTGCGGGCGAGACCGTCCCGGTCGTTCGACGACAGGGTGAGCACGCCGCCGTCGCTGCTCGCCTCGGGCGGGTCGCCGGCGGGCGCCGTCGCCAGCAGCAGATGGGCGTTGGTGCCGCCGATCCCGAAACTGCTGACGGCGCCGTGCACGTCGCCGCCGGGCAGCGCCATCGGCTCGGACAGGAGCCGAAGACCGTTGTCCGCCAACCGCAGCCGCGGGTTGACGTCCGCCGCGCCGCGGCTGGGCGGCACCACCCGGTGGTGCAGCGCGAGGGCCACCTTGATCAGTCCGGCCACACCGGCCGCGCCCTCCGTGTGACCGAGATTGCCCTTGATCGACCCGATCGCGCACGGCTCCGGGCGGGCCGCGTGGACGTGACCGAGCGCCTTGATCTCGATCATGTCGCCGAGCACCGTCCCGGTGCCGTGCGCCTCGACGAACGCGACCTGCGCCGGGGTGACACCCGCACGCCGGTACGCCGTCTCGACGACCTGCTGCTGTGCCCAGCGGTTGGGGGCGGTGATCCCGTTGCTGCGACCGTCGTTGTTGACGGCGCTGCCCTTGATCACGGCATAGATCGGCAGGCCCTCCGCCTGCGCGTCGTCGAGCCGGCGCAACACCAGTACCGCGACGCCCTCGCCGCGGCCGATTCCGTCGGCCGCCCCGCTGAACGGTTTGCACCGGCCGTCCGGCGCGGACAGCCCGGCCTGCGTGTAGAAGACGTTCACTGTGGGGGTCAGGGTGAGATTGACGCCGCCGGCGAGGGCCTGGTCGCAGTCACCGGCCCGCAGCGCCGCGCAGGCCAGGTGGACCGCGACGAGCGACGACGAGCAGGCGGTGTCGATCGCCATGCTCGGGCCCTGCAGGTTCAGCTGGTAGGACACCCGGTTGGCGGTCATGAAATAGCCGTTGCCGCTGCCGAGCTGGGCCGTGATGCGCGGGAGGTCACGCATCTGGAGATTCCATTCGTTCGCCATGACGCCGACGTACACTCCGGTGTTCGAACCGGCCTGGGCCCGCGGATCGAGTGCGGCGTCCTCGAACGCCCGCCACGCCGACTGCAGCAGCAGCCGTTGTTGCGGGTCCATCGCCGCGGCCTCGCGGGGCGCGATGCCGAAGAAGTCGTGGTCGAAGGCGTCCGCGTCGGCGAGGAATCCGCCACTGCGGTTGTTGACCGAGCCGGGACCACCGGCGGCGTCGTACACGGTGTCCGCGTTCCAGCGTCCGGCGGGGACGCCGGTGATGCCGTCGCCGCCGCCCAGCAGCAGCGTCCACAACGCGGCGGCGTCGGGGGCCTGCGGGAAGCGGCAGTCGAGGCCGACGATCGCGACGTCGGTCATGACGCCTTCCGTTGCCGCAGTGCGGTTTCGGCGGCGATGAATGCGGCCAGCTCGGCGATCGTCGGATAGTCGAACACCACGGTGGGATCGAGTTCGAGGTCCCAGCGGTCCTCGATCTCACCGCACAGGCCCACCGCGGACACCGATTCGATACCCAGCTCGGCGAGGGGAAGGTGCGGATCGATTTCGCGCACCGGCCGTTCGGTGTGATCGGCGACCCGGCCGGCGAGCCAGTCGAGGACGGGGGCGGGGTCGTGGCGGGTGATCTGTTCGGGGACGGGCATCGGGGTTCTCCTGGTCGGTGATCGGGGTCAGGCGGGCACGGCGGTGGTGGTCCGGAGGCGCTGCACCGCCGGGTCGATGTCCTCGTGCAGGACGGCGTCGACGCGGGACCTTAGGAACGACGCGCGCGCATCGATCGGCGCTGGACCTTCCCGCTGGTGGTGCGGTGCACGCCGCGCCGGTCGACGAGCACCACACTCGGCGCGGGGACGTCGAAGTCGCGGGCGACGGCGAGCCGGATCCGGCGGGCGAGTGCGGGCAGTGTCAGGTCGTCGATCAGCGCGGTCCTGACCTCGTGGATCACCAGCAGCCGCTCGTGCTGCCCGGTGTCGAGGGAGAACACCACCCCGGCGGAACCGGTGAGCGCCGGATGCACGTCCCGCACGGCTTCCTCGATGTCCTGTGGGTACAGGTTGCGGCCGTTGACGATCAGCAGGTCCTTCAGGCGTCCGGTGACGTAGAGGTGCCCGTCGTCGAACACCCCGAGGTCGCCGGTACGCAGGTACGGTCCGTCGCCGTCGAGGGTGGCGTGGAACTTCTCCGCGGTCTCGTCCGGCCGATTCCAGTAGCCCGCGGCGACACTGCCGCCGCGGATCCAGATCTCCCCGACCCGGCCGCGTGGCTGCTGCCGGCGCGTATGCGGGTCGACGATCCGGATGTCGCAGCCGTACGGCCTGCCGCTGCCGGCCAGCCGGGTGCCGCCGGCCTTCGGGGTCAGTTCGTGGCGCTCCAGCGCGGCCGTGTCGACCTCGAGATACCTGGGGGCGCAGTCGACCTCGCTGGCGGTGGCGAGCAGGGTCACCTCGGCCATGCCGTACGCGGTGAGGAAGGCGCCCGCCCGGAAGCCGAGGGGTGCGAGCCGGTCGGTCACGGCGTCGAGGGTGCGGGGCCGGATGGGTTCGGCCCCGGTCAGCGCCACCCGCACCGAGGAGAGGTCCAGTCCGGCCAGTTGGTCGTCGGGGATCCGGCGGGCGACGAGGTCGTACGCGAAGTTCGGACCGAGGGTCATGTCGGCGTGATAGCGGTCGATCAGCTGCAACCAGCGCACCGGCCGTTTGAGGAAGGCCGTCGGCGACATGAACGCGAGGTTGCCGCCGCAGTGGATCGGCAGCAGCAGCATCCCGATCAGCCCCATGTCGTGGAAGTGCGGGAGCCAGCCGACCCCGGTCACCGTGTCGTCGGCGCCGGTGCCGCGGGTCATGGCCGCGGCGTTGTGCAGCCAGGTTGCCGTGCGTCACCATCACGCCCTTCGGTTCGCTGGTGGAGCCGGAGGTGTATTGGAGGAAGGCCAGGGTGCCGGCGTCGAGGCCGGGCGGGCGCCAGTCGTCGGGGTCGCCCGGTTCGGCGGTGTCGGTGGCGGCGACAGCGACCGTGGCGGCGAGCCCGGAATCGCGGATCCAGGTGTCGAGCGGTTCGGCGACCGCGGACGTGGTGAGCACGAGGCGCACGTCGGCGTCCGCGAACATCGTCGCGACCCGCTGCATGCTGCGCTCGTCGTGCGGGACGGGGGCGGGCACCGCGACCACCCCGGCGTAGAGGCATCCGAGAAACGCGCGGAGGAAGTCGATTCCGTCGACGTACAGCAGCATCACCGGGTGAGCGGCCTCGGGCCGCGTCGACAGCCACACCGCCAGCGCGCGGGCGTCCCGGTCGAGTTCGCGGTAGGTCACCGCCTCGGCGACGAGTTCCCGGCCGACCTCACGGTGGTAGACGTAGGACCGGTCGTCGCCGTATGTGGCGACCCGGGTGCGGAGGTGTGACACGAAATCGGTAGGCACGGATGATCTCTCCCTCGGTGCGGACGAGTACGACTCTCGTCCGCACCGAGGCGGGAACCCATCACCCCCAGGGCTGGCTTCGCGACCCCCGGGGGTGAATGTTTCGCACCGGGAGGTCTATGTGATGAGGGCGCGTCCGGTTCCGCACACCGCGATCGCCCAGAGCACGCTGGTGAACGTGCCGATGATGAATTGTTCCGACGCGTGCGGTTCGCGCAGTTCGGGGTAGCGGGCCAGGCTCTTGACCGCCAGGACGACGGCGATGCCCTCCGGCCAGGCCGCGAGGATGGAGGCGGCGACGGCGGCGCGCTCGAGGAAGCCGATGATCCGTCCGCCACGTAGCGGCCCGGCGTCGGGCCGTGGGTCGGATCCGGCGTCGGGCTGGCGGCGTGCGATGCGGAACGCGGCCAGCACGAGGGGTGCCCCGCCGGTGGTCGCGGCGGCGACGCACAGGACGAGGGTCGCGGCGAGGGCGAATCCGGTGACCGGTGCGGCGGCGGACGCGGCGACCGCCGCGACGGCCAGGGCGAGCACGACCACGATCGGCGCCGCCCACTGCGACATCCAGCGGGGACCGCGGGGCGCCGCGAACACCAGGGGAGCGAGCGCGGCCACGCCGAGGGCGAGGAGGGCGAGGGTCGTCACGTGTCCGCCTCGAGTAGGAGTCGTTCGGCCAGTCGTCGTCCCGCGGTCTCGACGTGCCAGCCCGCGGTGGAGAGTCGTTGGGAGACGGCCTGCTTGCTGATGCCCAGCGCGCGGGCCGCCTCGGTCTGGGTGCAGCCGCGCCGCATCTGCTCGACGGCTTTGCGGCCCTCCTCGGTGCGGCGCGCGACGAGGACGGCGACGAGGGCGAGCGCGGTGTCCGCGTCGGCGGCGGCGTCCGGGTCGGAGCCCTCGACGGCCACCCGGCCGGGGGTGCTCTTGGCGCGGTCGACGGCGACCCGCGCGGATTCGAACGCGGGACCGCGCCCGGCCCGGGTCTCGGCGGGGAGGGGTTCCTCGACGGGGCCGGCGCCGATGCCGATGCTCCAGTGTTCGCGTGCGACGAGGTCGAGGGCGAGGTCGACGACGGTCGCCGGGTCCGCGACGACGGCCTGGATCTCGTCGCCGGCGGTCCGCTGGAACGGGCGGATGAGGTCGCGGTTCGCGAATTCGGCGAGGAGGGGGGCGACACGGTCGATGTCGCGGCGGCTGCCGCGCTGGTCGACCGTCAACACGAACATGGGTCAAGGCTATGAACTGGATACTGCGATGTCAAGACTCAAAGCTTGACTTTGCAGGTTCAAGGCTGAGGGATTGACTTGTCCCCGGCGGGGCGGTCGACGGCCGGGTCCGGCACCGCGTCGCGGGAACCGTCCAGGGGCCGCCGGGAATCCATCACCAGCCCGGCGATGCCGAGGGCGATGCACACCGCGGACAGCACCAGGAGTCCCGGCTTCGTCTCCCCGGTGAGGGCGTCGCCGAGCACGACGATGCCGACGGTTCCCGGCAGCACACCGATTGCCGTGGCCAGCACGTACGGGACCAGCCGGATCGAGGACACGCCGGCGCAGTAGTTCACCACGGAGAACGGGACGAACGCGATCAGCCGCAGCGACCCGACGGCGAGCCAGCCACGCCGGGCGATCCGCTCGTCCACCCGCCGGATCGTCGGGTTGGAGATGCGCTGCCACACCACGTCCCGGCCGACGGCACGCACCAGGTAGAGGGCCAGCACGGCGCTCACCGTCGACGCCAGCACCGCGATCGCGATACCCAGCCATGCGCCGAACAGCAACCCGGCACTGAGCGTGAACACCGTGCGGGGGAACGGGAACACCGTCACCACCGCGTGCACGGCGAAGAAGACGAGGGGAAACGCCGGACCGACGGAGTGTGCCCATTCCCGCACCTGCAGCACGGATGGATGCGGGGCCAGCAGCGCCACGACGACCAGCGCGACTGCCAGTGCTGCGACGCCGATCACCCTGCGGTCCCCGAGGCGTCTCTTCACAGGGCACCAGGCTACCCGGGGAACCGGGCCGGGGCGCCGCGAGCGCCGGTCAGGGCAGCCGGCGGCGCCCGGTCACCGTCGCCTCGACACAGACCCGCCCGCCCGACGTCCCGGTGACCCGGGACATTGCCACCGCGCGGCCCGCCCGGATCACGTCCGCGGTGAACGTCGTGTCGCGGTCCAGGGGAACCGGGCGGAAATAGTTGACCCGCACGGACGCGGTGTCCATGTCCGGGCCCCGCCGGCCCAGGGCGGCGCTCGCCGCGAGGTCCAGTGCGCATGCCTGGACGCCGCCGTGCACGAACCCGAGTTTGTTCGCGATCAGCGGATTGGCCGGCACCACCACCCGCGCGCCGGCGTCCTCGATCCGCCCGCCGATCCAGTCGAGCGGCGCGACCCCCGGATCCGGGAAGGCGGGCAGGGCGGCCGTATTCGCGACCGGCTCCGGCAGGTCCACGAAGTTGCCCCACAGGGTGCCGGTGGCGATCAGGGTGCCCGCCGCATCGTGGACGCGAGCGGTGGAGGTGCCGCCGTCGGCGGTGACCGCGAGGAGCCGGCTCTCCGCCCACAGCGCCGGGCCCTGCCACCGCCGGGGTGTGACGACGTCCATCGACAACTCGGCCGTGACCAGGCCGTCGCGGGTGCCGCGCCGGTCCCACACCGTGAATCCGAGGAGGTCGTCGAGCAGTACGGCGAGGACGCCGCCGTAGGAGATGCCGGCGGTCTTCGCGGCGAGCGCCGAGATGTCCATGCTCATACGATTGAGGGGTTCGCCGCGGTCGTCGACGTCCCGGGTCGGCGCACCGAGCCCGAACAGCCGCTGGGTGTTCGTGCGGCCGGTCACCGCCGGTTCGTGCGCAATGCTCATGACCTGAGGTTATTCATCGTGTGGTGATCCTCACGATAGGGGGCGCCGAACTGCGGCTAGCATCACAGTCACACAACGTATTGATCGATCGCTCATCAGGGAGAGGAAGCCGACACCGTGTCACTCGCTTCAGAAACCGAGGAAGCTGCGCGGGCGTACGCCGACTGGCAGCACTCCGTGGCCGGAGTCCTCGCGAAGTCGCGTCGGATCGACGCCGCGGAACTCGGTCCGGAACCCCAGAAGCTCCTCGAGACCGTCACCTACGACGGTGTCACCGTCGCACCGCTCTACAGCCCCCGCGACGAGCGCCCGGAGCAGCCGCTGCCCGGCACCTTCCCCTACGTGCGCGGCGCCGACGCCACCCGGGACGTCAACGCCGGCTGGCTGGTCAGCGCCCGCTTCGGGGAGGGTGCGGAGGCCGCGGACGTCAACCGGTCCGTCCTGGACTCCCTGGAGAACGGTGTCAGCGCCCTCTGGCTCGCCGTCGGCGGAACCGACCTTCCCGTCCGATCCCTCGAGGCGGCACTCGACGGCGTGCTCCTCGATCTGGCACCGCTCACCCTCGACGCCGGCACCGACGCACCGCTCGCGGCGCGGGCGCTGTTCGCGCTGCTCGACGCGCGTGCCGCCGCCGGAGACGGGGTCACCGACCGCACGGCGGTCCGCGTCGACCTCGGGGCCGCCCCGCTGACGAGCGCGTTCGCCGGTACCGCCGACGTGGAACTCGGCGACGCGGTGACCCTCGCCACCGAGTCCGCGGCCCGATCCGAGAGCGTGCGGGCGATCGCCGTGGACGGCACCGCATTTCACGACGCCGGTGCCTCCGACGCCGAGGAACTCGGCGCGTCGATCGCGGCCGGTCTCGAGTACCTGCGGGTGCTCACCGCGAGCGGACTGACCATCGGGCAGGCGCTCGGGCAGCTCGGCTTCCGGTTCTCGGCCACCGACGACCAGTTCCAGACCATCGCCAAGTTCCGGGCCGCCCGGCTGGTGTGGGCGCGGATCGCCCAGGTGTGCGGCGCCTCCGACTTCGGTGGCGCCCCGCAACACGCCGTCACCTCCGCCGCCATGATGGCGCAGCGCGACCCGTGGGTGAACATGCTCCGCACGACCCTCGCCGCGTTCGGTGCCGGCGTCGGCGGCGCGGACGCCGTCACGGTGCTGCCGTTCGACTCCGCGCTGCCCGCCGGGGCGCTGGGGGTGTCGAAGACCTTCGCCGCGCGCATCGCCCGCAACACCCAGCTGCTGCTGCTCGAGGAGTCGCACCTCGGCCGGGTGCTCGACCCCGCGGCCGGATCCTGGTACGTCGAGGACCTCACCCAGCAGGTGGCTGCCAGGGCATGGGAGTTCTTCCAGCAGATCGAGGCGGCCGGCGGCTACCTCGCCGCGCTCGACGCGGGCCTGATCGGCGAACGGATCGCCTCCACTCGCGCGCAACGTGATTCGGACATCGCGCACCGCAAGACCACGGTCACCGGGGTCAACGAGTTCCCGAACCTCGGCGAGGCTCCGCTGCCCGCGGGCGCCGCAGAAACGGGCCGCGTCGCCCGGTACGCGGCCGCGTTCGAGGCGCTGCGGGACCGCTCCGACGCCTACCTGGCGGCCCACGGTGCGCGACCGGCCGTCTTCCTGGCCCCGCTCGGACCCGTCGCTGAGCACAACGTGCGGACCACGTTCAGCGCGAACCTGCTGGCGTCGGGCGGCATCGAGGCCCGCAACCCCGGCCCGCTCGCGGTCGGTGACGGCAGCATCGCCGCCGCCGCGAAGGATTCCGGCGCCGGGATCGCCGTGATCTGCGGCACCGACAAGCGGTACGCCGCCGAGGCCGCGGCCGCGGTGGAGGAACTGCGCGCCGCCGGAATCGGCACCGTGCTGCTCGCCGGCCCGGAGAAGGCTGTCGCCGACGCGGACGGCGCCGCCCGGCCCGACGGATTCGTCACCGCCCGCATCGACGCAGTCTCGGTCCTGTCCGGCCTGCTCGACACCATCGAGAGCCCGAGCGACTCCTCGGGCGACACAGGGAGCAAGAAGTGACTACTCGCGAGGTCAAGCACGCGATCGGCAGCTTCGCCGAAGTGCCGCTGGAGGATCCACAGTCTCCGCAGCCGTCCGCTCCGACACCGGAGCAGACGGACGAGCTGATCGCGGCCGCTGCGGCGGCGAACCACTACAGCCCGGAACAGGTGGTGTGGTCCACCCCCGAGGGCATCGACGTCAAACCGGTCTACACCAAGGCCGACCGGGATGCGGCCGAGGCCGAGGGCTACCCGGTGGGCAGTTTCCCGGGCGCCGCACCGTTCGTGCGCGGCCCGTATCCCACCATGTACGTGAACCAGCCGTGGACGATCCGCCAGTACGCCGGCTTCTCCACCGCCGCCGAGTCCAACGCCTTCTACCGCCGCAACCTCGCTTCCGGGCAGAAGGGTCTGTCGGTGGCGTTCGACCTGGCCACGCACCGCGGCTACGACTCCGACCACCCGCGGGTGCAGGGCGACGTCGGGATGGCCGGTGTGGCGATCGACTCGATCCTGGACATGCGTCAGCTGTTCGACCACATCCCGCTCGACAGTGTCAGCGTCTCGATGACCATGAACGGGGCGGTGCTGCCGATCCTCGCGCTGTACGTCGTGGCCGCCGAGGAGCAGGGTGTCGCCCCGGAGCAGCTGGCCGGAACCATTCAGAACGACATTCTGAAGGAGTTCATGGTCCGCAACACCTACATCTACCCGCCGAAGCCGTCGATGCGGATCATCTCCGACATCTTCGCGTACACCAGCGCGAAGATGCCGAAGTTCAACTCGATCTCCATCTCCGGATACCACATCCAGGAGGCCGGTGCCACCGCCGACCTGGAGCTGGCGTACACCCTGGCGGACGGTGTCGAATACATCCGCGCCGGCCTCGACGCGGGCATGGAGATCGACAAGTTCGCGCCGCGGCTGTCGTTCTTCTGGGCGATCGGCATGAACTTCTTCATGGAGGTCGCGAAGCTCCGCGCCGGCCGCCTGCTGTGGAGCGAGCTGGTCGCGAAGTTCGAACCGAAGTCCGCGAAATCGTTGTCGCTGCGCACCCACTCGCAGACGTCGGGCTGGTCGCTGACCGCGCAGGACGTGTACAACAACGTGGCCCGCACGTGTGTCGAGGCGATGGCGGCGACGCAGGGGCACACCCAGTCGCTGCACACCAACGCGCTCGACGAGGCCCTCGCCCTGCCGACGGACTTCTCCGCCCGCATCGCCCGTAACACCCAGCTGCTGCTGCAGCAGGAGTCGGGGACCGTCCGTCCCATCGACCCCTGGGGCGGTTCACACTACGTGGAGTGGCTCACCCACCAGCTGGCCAACCGGGCCCGCGCACACATCGCCGAGGTCGAAGAGGCCGGCGGCATGGCGCAGGCGATCAGCGAGGGCATCCCGAAGCTGCGCATCGAGGAGGCCGCGGCCCGCACCCAGGCCCGCATCGACTCCGGCCGGCAGCCGCTGATCGGCGTGAACAAGTACGTGCCGGACGAGGCCGACGAGATCGAGGTCCTCAAGGTCGAGAACTCGCGGGTCCGCAAGGAACAGCTCGAGAAGCTCGACCGGCTGCGCGCGGACCGGGACTCGGCCGCCGTCGAGGCGGCGCTCGCCGAACTGAGCCGCGCCGCAGCCGCCACCGAAGGCGGCATGGAGAACAACCTGCTCGCGCTCGCGATCGACGCGGCCCGCGCGAAGGCCACCGTCGGGGAGATCTCCGAGGCGCTGGAAAAGGTGTACGGGCGTCACCAGGCCGAGATCCGCACCATCAGCGGGGTGTACCGGGACGAGGCCGGGAAGGTCGACAACATCAACAAGGCAACGGAACTCGTCGAGAAGTTCGCGGAAGAGGAGGGCCGGCGTCCCCGTGTCCTCATCGCCAAGATGGGGCAGGACGGCCACGACCGCGGCCAGAAGGTGATTGCCACGGCGTTCGCCGACATCGGATTCGACGTGGACGTCGGTCCGCTGTTCCAGACCCCGGAGGAGGTCGCCAACCAGGCGGCCGACAACGACGTCCACGTGGTCGGTGTGTCGTCGCTGGCCGCAGGTCACCTCACGCTGGTGCCTGCGCTCCGGGAAGCGCTCGCGGCGGTGGGACGCCCCGACATCATGATCGTGGTCGGTGGCGTCATCCCGCCCGGCGACTTCGCCGAATTGTACGAGGCCGGTGCGGCGGCGATCTTCCCGCCGGGGACGGTCATCGCGGACGCCGCCAGCGGTCTGCTCGAGAAGCTGGCCGCGCAGCTCGGCCACGACCTGACGGGCACCCCGGAATAGCATGGGGCGGCCTCCAGTCGACATCGATGCCCTCGCCCAGGCCGTGCGCGCCAATCAGCGCGCCGGCCTGGCGAAGGCCATCACCCTGGTCGAGTCCACCCGCACCGACCACCGGGAGGCGGCGCAGCGGCTGCTGCTCGAGCTGCTGCCGGAGTCGGGGAAGGCGCACCGGGTCGGGATCACCGGGGTGCCCGGCGTCGGGAAGTCCACGTTCATCGACGCGCTCGGCATGCATCTGATCGGGCAGGGGCACCGGGTGGCGGTCCTGGCCGTCGACCCGTCGTCGACGCGCACCGGCGGATCGATCCTCGGCGACAAGACACGGATGGCGCGGCTGACCGTGGAGAAGGACGCCTACATCCGGCCGTCCCCGACGTCGGGGACCCTCGGCGGGGTCGCGAAGGCGACCCGCGAGACGATCGTGCTGCTCGAGGCGGCCGGTTTCGACGTGATCCTCGTCGAGACGGTCGGCGTCGGGCAGTCCGAGGTGACGGTCGCGAACATGGTGGACTGCTTCTGCTTCCTCACCCTGGCCCGCACCGGCGACCAGTTGCAGGGCATCAAGAAGGGCGTCCTCGAACTCGCCGACCTCGTCGCCGTGAACAAGGCGGACGGCAAGCACGAGCGGGAGGCGAAGGGCGCCGCCCGGGAACTCGCCGGGGCGCTGCGCCTGATCTACCCGCACGACGCCGTGTGGACGCCGCCGGTGATCACGATGAGCGGTCTCGAGGGTGTCGGTCTCGAGGACTTCTGGAACACCGTCTGCAAGCACCGGGAGGTGCTGACCGCGGCCGGGCAGTTCGAGGAGAACCGCCGCCGCCAGCAGGTGGACTGGACGTGGACGATGGTCAACGACCAGCTGCTGCGCCGCCTCGCGTCGAACCCGACGGTGAAGGCGATCCGCGGCGACGTCGAACAGCGGGTGCGGGACGGATCCCTGACGGCGGCGCTGGCCGCCGCCGAGATCCTCGACGCGTTCGACGGTGCCGACGCGTCAGCCGACTGATTTCGCGAAGCGCCCGACCCGGTCGACGAGATCGTCGAAGAACGCGGCCGGGTCGGTGCTCACCGCGATGTCGACGTTCGGTTCCCGGTTCCAGTGCCCCACCCAGTCGGCGACGGTGGTGCCCCGGGTGAGGCGGCCGTGCAGTTCGACGTCGACGGTCGCGGGCCGGGTCCTCGTGATCGCTGGGTTCAGCGCCACGGCCGCCGCGAACGGGTCGTGCATGTGCGCCAGGAAACCCTGGTCGTGGATGCGGTGGAAGTCCATGTAGAACCGGATGGCGTCGGACAGGTGCCGGATCACCGGGTTGCTCGCCGTCGACCGGACCTCCGGCCCGTCGTCGGCGGAGATGATCTCGGCGGGACTGCTGCCCGCCGCCTCCGCCAGCCGCCGGACGTGGTCCGGTGTCATCTCGATCGTCTCGGTGACATCCAGCCCGCACAGGATGGGACGGCGGCCCTCCGGCAGCCCGGAGAAGGCGTCGAACACCTCCTTCGCCGCCTCCGGATCCACCGACACGTTCCATTCGGTGGTGGGGGTGGTGTTGCCGGGGTGGTTGAACGCCCCGCCCATCACGACCAGGCGGTGCAGCAGCCGGGGCAGTTCCGGTTCCTCGCGGATCGCGAGCGCGAGATTCGTCAGCGGCCCGGTCACCAGACCCGTCAGCTCGCCGGGAGCGTCCCGGACCAGGTCCACCCACAGGGTGGTGGCGTCCCGCTCCGACAGCGACCGCCCCGACGGCGGGAGGACGGCGTACCCGATGCCCTGCGGGCCGTGTGTGTCCTCGGTGGTGCGCAGCGGGCACGCCAGCGGCACCCGGGCGCCCAGCGCCACCTCGACGTCGGGAGCTCCGCACAGCGCGAGCCAGTTCAGGTTGTTCGCCGCGACCTGCTCGACGGGCACGTTGCCCGCGGTGCTGGCGATGCCCGCGATCTCGGCCTCCGGGCTGGCCAGCAGATACAGCAGGGCGAGGGAGTCGTCGATGCCGGTGTCGACGTCGACGATCAGCTTCTGCCCGCTCACGCCGTCACCACCGTAGGCCGGTGGTGCACGGGGAAGGCGACCGACCGGGCGATGAAGCACTTCGCGTGCGCCCGGGCGTGCAGCGACTCGGCACGCGCGGCCATTGCCGGCTCCGCGACGGTCACGGTGGGATGCAGCACCACCTCGGTGAATTCGCCTGCCTCGTCCGGGTGTTCGACCATCGTGCCCGGCAGATCCGGTTTCCCGGCCGCCGCGATCACGTGGCCTCGGTCGTAGGTGTCCGGGCCCGACGTCCCCGCGCCGCGGTTGCCGGTCCAGGTGACCGTCAGCGTGTAGTCGTGTGTGCGCACGCGCCCATTCTTCACGGTCGCGCGATGAGTTTCGCGGGCGGGCACGGTCTGTTCACGTAGGGCACGACACGGCGACCGGAGGAGACGGACATGGCTCGGGACACCGCACCGGACTGGGTGGCGGCGCAGCGACGTGATGTGGCGTCGATGCTGGCGGAACTGACCCCGGAGCAATGGGACGCGCCGTCGCTGTGCGCGGGATGGCGCACCCGGGAGGTGATCGCGCACATCACCCTGCCGTACCGCCTGTCGACGCCGCGGTTCGTGCTGGGAATGGTGAAGGCGCGCGGCAACTTCAACCGGATGTCGGACGCACGGGCCCGCGAGGACGCGCGGACCCTGACCGCCGACCAACTGCTGCGCACCCTGGAGGACAACGTCGCGCACCCGTGGAAGCCGCCGGGCGGCGGTTTCGAGGGGGCACTGTCCCACGACGTGATCCACGGCCTCGACGTGTCGGTCGCGCTCGGTCTGGGCCTGCGGGTCCCGAATGATCGCCTCGACCGGGTCCTCGGCGGCGTCGGCCCGAAGCACCTGAAGTACTTCGGCGTCGACCTCACGGGGGTGCAGTTGACGGCGGACGATCGAACCTGGACCTTCGGTGCGGGCGCGCCGCTGCGCGGATCCGCCCAGAACCTGCTCCTCGTGCTGTGCGGTCGCCGGTTGCCGCCGGGGCATCTGAGCGGGGAACCGAGCGCACGGTTCACGGCGCCGGGGTGAGCCCGGGCCAGGCGGGGGCGTCGCCGCCCCAGCGCCGGGCCGGGAACGGGTAGTCGTCGAATTCGGCCAGCGCGGGGCGGGCGGTCACCAGGTCGCCGTGCGCGGTGAGGCAGCGGGGTCCGGGCACCGCCGGCGGCGGCGGATCCGGGGATCGGCCGCCCGCGCTGAGCAGCCACGCCCCGGTCCGGGCCAGGGACACGTCGACGGACCGGCCGTGCCCGTCGGTGTGCCCGGCGGCGAGGGCGTCGACGATGCCGGCGGCGAGCAGATACCCGGTGGCGTGATCGAGTGCCTGCGCGGGCAGCGCACCCGGGGTGTCGCCGCCTTCGATCGTCGCGATTCCCGACGCCGCCTGGACGATGCTGTCGAATCCGCGGCGGTCCGCCCAGGGGCCGGAGCCGCCCCACGCGCACACCCGTCCCCGAACCAGATGCGGCGGGGCGTGGTCGAGGAGCCCGTCCAGCGCGCCCGGACGGTAGCCGGTGACGACCACGTCCGCGTCGGCGAGCAGGCGGTCCCACACCGCTCGCCCGTCGGCGGACCGCACGTCGAGCAGCGCGGACCGCTTGCCCTGCCCGGTGTCCCGGTGCTGCACGGCGATCTCCGGGATCGACGGCGGATCGATCCGCAACACCTCGGCGCCGAGCATCGCCAGCGTGCGGGTGGCGACGGGGCCGGCGATCACCCGGGTCAGGTCCAGCACCCGCACCCCGCTCAACGGGAGACCGCCGGGCACCCGGCGGGACCGATGCCCCGTCCCGAGACGGGAACTCTCGGTGTGCACCACCGTGGACACGAGGTCGCCGGACGCGGCGGCCGCCCCCTGCGGGCTCGCCGCCCACTCGTCCGCGGTCCGCACCCGCGCCGCGATGGCTTGCGCGGCGGCGGCCCGGTCCTCGACGTCGGCGGCGGTCAGGCTGCCGATCCGGGTGGCCACCGCGTCCCGGCCGGCGTCATCGGACAGGTCGAGCGCCGTCAGCAGCCGCCGGCGATGGTGCGGGTAGTTGGCGTGCGTCCGCACCCAGCCGTCCGCCGCCGCGAAGAACCCCGACAGTTCCGCGAAACCGGACACCGGGGCACCCGCTACCCGCAGCAGCCGATCGCTCGCGAACGACGCGGCGATCCGCTCCGGGTCGAGCCGCCACGTACGGGGCGCACGGCCGTGCACGGCGTCGAGCCGGTCGACGGCACCGGTGACGGCGGACAGCGACCCGGCCGCCAGCGCGTACACGGGGAGGCGGGCCGCCAGGTAGTCCCCGGCGTCGTGGCCGGGCACCGGGAGAGTCACGGACCCACGGCGGCGAGCAACCGGCGGCAGCGGTCGCGCAGTGCGGCACGCAGCGGGGCGGCGCGGGCGGCCAGCGCCGACTGCTCCCGGACGTACTCGGCGCGGCCGTGCGGGGTCTCGATCGGGATCGGCGTGTACCCGTAGCCGGTCAGATCGTACGGGCTGGCCCGCATGTCGAGTTCCCGTGCGGCGAGGGCCAGTTCGAAGCAGTCGACGGTCAGGTCCGAGTCGATCATCGGTGCCAGCTTGTAGCAGAACTTGTACAGATCCATGGACGCATGTAGGCACCCGGGCTGCTCCCGCCCGAGCTGGTCGTCCCGGGTCAGCGGCACGCTGTTCCGCGGCTCGGCGGCGGGGGTGAAGAAACGGTACGCGTCGTAATGGGTGCAGCGCAGCTGCAGCGACTCCACCACGGAGTCGGTGCCGCCCGGCCCGAGCCGCAGCGGGACGCTGCCGTGCCGCACCTCCTCGGACCGGTAGACCATCGCCCACTCGTGCAGGCCGAAGCAGGACAGGTGGGTGGGCCGCCCGGTGGTCGCCTCCATCAGTCGTGCGGTGAACGCGACCGTGTCCGAGCGGCGCCGCAGGAACTCCGGGTCGACGGTGATCCCGTCGTCGGTGCGGTGGTACCCGCGGAGTTCGGCGTAGTCGTCCGCGCCGGCGAGGACGGTGCCCCACCCGGCGTGCCAGCGGAGCAGCTGGTTCGGCCGGTAGCTGTAATAGGTGAACAGGAAGTCGTTCACCGGGTGGGTCTCCCCGCGCTCGCGCCGCTCCAGGTGCGGCCCGATCAGCGCGGACACCCTCGCCCGGTGCCGGTCGCGGCGAGGGACCCATTCCGACGCGTCCAGTACGTTCATCCGATCAGCTCGTTCGCTGTCCCGGATTGACGCCGTTGTTGCGGTGGGTGCCGTCCCGGACGGTGCCCACGTATTCCTCGACGAGGTCCTCGAGGGCGACGATGCCGACGATCTGCCCCGACGGGTCCGCCGCCGCACCCAGATGGGAGCTGGCGCGGCGCAGACTGGCCAGTGCCTCCGCGAGCGGGGTGGTGGTCGACATGCGCGGCAGCGGGCGGATGTCCGACCGCGGAATCAGGGTGTCGGGTCCGGCCTCCTCGTCGAGGATGTCGTCGAGCACGTCCTTCAGGTGCAGGTACCCGACCAGCGACCCGTCCTCGGCGCGCACCGGGTACCGGGAGTAGCCGGTCTCGACGACGGCCTGCTCGATGGCGCCGAGCCGGGTGCCGCCCCCCGCCAGGGGGATGGTCCGTGCCTCGCTCAGGGGGATCATCACCTCGGTGACCGTGCGGTCCGTGGTCTCCAGCGCCTGGGTGAGCCGACGATGCTCCTCCGCGTCTATCAGCCCCTCGGACCGGGATTCGCCGATCATCTCGGACAGTTCGACCGCCGACACGGTGACGTCGAGTTCGTCCTTCGGCTCCACCCGCAGCAACCGCAGTGTCAGGTTGGCGCACAGGTTGTAGAACGAGATCAGCGGCCGGGCCAGCTTGATGAACACCAGGTGCAGCGGAACCAGCAGCATCGCCGTCCGCTCCGGGCCCGCGAGGGCGATGTTCTTCGGCACCATCTCACCGAGCAGGATGTGCAGCACCACGACGAGCGCCAGCGCGACCGTGAACGCGATCGGATGCAGCAGCCCGGCGGGCAGCCCGGCCGCGTGCAGCGGCACCTCGAGGAGATGCGCGATCGCCGGTTCGGCGACCTTGCCGAGCAGGATCGAGCAGATGGTGATGCCGAGCTGCGCGGCCGCCAGCATCAGCGACAGGTTCTCGCCCGCGACGATCACGGTGCGGGCGCGTTTCTTGCCCTGCGATTCGAGAGCCTCGAGCCGGTCGCGGCGGGCCGAGATCAGCGCGAACTCGGCCCCGACGAAGAAGGCGTTGCCCGCGAGCAGCACGAACGTGAGCAGCACACCGAAGAGGTCACTCATTTTCGTCCTCCTCGCTGCCGGTGTCGGTGGTCTCGTCGGGTTTCGGGGTGAGCAGCACTCGGTCGATGCGCCGGCCGTCCATGTGGGTCACGGTGGCGACCCACCGGCCGCCGGGGTGGTGCGCGCCCTCGGGCAGCGGGAGCTGCACCTCGTCCCCCTCGTCGGGGATCCGGCCGAGTTCGGTGAGCACGAGACCGCCGAGGGTTTCGTATTCTCCCTCGGGTGCGGTGTAGCCGGTGGTCTCGGAGACCTCGTCGACGCGCAGCAGCCCGGAGCACGACCAGCCGTCGCCGATCCGCTGGACGTCGATCTCCGGTTCGTCGTGCTCGTCGCGGACGTCGCCGACGATTTCCTCGATCAGGTCCTCCATCGTGACCATTCCGGCGGTGCCGCCGTATTCGTCGACGACGAACGCGACCTGCATGCCGTCGGACCGGATCCGTTCCATCAGAGTGTCGCCGTCCAGGCTGGACGGCACCACCGGCACCTTCTGGGCCAGCGTGTTCAGGCGGGTGGTGCGGCGGCGCCCCGCGGTCACGGCGAACGCGTGCTTGATGTGGACGATGCCCACGGCGTCGTCGAGGTCGCCGTCGACGACCGGGAAGCGGGAGAACCCGGTGCGGGCCGCGGTGTCGATCAGGTCGGCCACCGTGTCCGTGGTGGACAGGGTCTCGATCTTCACGCGCGGGGTCATCAGTTCCTCCGCGGTGCGTTCGCCGAAGCGCAGCGAGCGGTTGACCAGCAGCGCCGTGCCCTTGTCGATGGCGCCGCGCTGCGCGGACGTCCGCACGAGCGACCCGAGTTCCTGCGGGGACCGCGCGGACCGTAGTTCCTCGGCCGGTTCGATGCCGAGGCGCCGCACCAGCCAGTTCGCGCTTCCGTTGAGCCCGTTGATGGCCCATTTGAAGATCAGCGAGAACGCGGCCTGCATCCCGGCCGTGGCCCGGGCCGTGGGCAGCGGGTGCGCGATGGCGAGGTTCTTCGGTACGAGTTCGCCGAACACCATGGAGAACGACGTCGCGAGAATCAGGGCGATCACCAAAGACGTTGCTGCGGCGGCAGATTCACTGAACCCGATCGCAGACAGCGCCGGATTGATGAAGCGTGCGAGGACGGGTTCGGACAGGTAGCCGGTGATCAGCGTGGTGATCGTGATGCCGAGCTGGGCCCCCGACAACTGGAACGACAGGGTGCGGTGGGCGTGCTGCACCTGCCGGGCCCGCCGGTCACCGGCGCGGGCGTGCGCGTCGACGGTGCTGCGTTCGAGGGCGGTGAGGGAGAACTCGGCCGCCACGAACAACGCGGTACCCGCGGTCAGGGCGAGAAAGCCGAGCAGGGCGAGAATGCTGAGCGCGATGTCCATGGGTCATCGCCGCCGAGCGGAGGAACGGGGGTCGCCGGGTTTGTCACCCGGCTCGGTAGAGGAGCCCTCCGAACCGGCGGAATCGGAGTCCGATTCCACGGAGCAGGAGGACACGACACTCCCGGAGACGGCGGGTGGGGCGCTTGCTGCGTGTGTGGGTGCCGCGGGCACCGGAGTCCTCTCGTTCGGCCTCGACGGCCCGGACGGGTCCGGCGCCGAGAACTGGTGGGGTTGAGCGACCCATGATACCGGGGGATGTCCGGTTCCGTGGAACAGGACACCCACCGGCACTTCAGGATGCGGTCGTCACCAGCCGGCCGGCAGCGGACGGCCCTCGGCGAACCCGGCGGCCGACTGCACCCCGAGTACGGCCCGCTCGTGCAGTTCCGCCAGCGTCCGCGCGCCCGCGTAAGTGCAGGTGCTGCGCACCCCGGAACAGATGTGGTCGATCAGGTCCTCGACGCCGGGACGTTCCGGGTCCAGGCGCATCCGGGAACTCGAAATACCCTCCTCGAACAGCCCTTTCCGGGCCCGGTCGAACGCGGTGTCGGTGGCGGTGCGCGCCGCGACCGCCCTCTTGGAGGCCATCCCGAAGCTTTCCTTGTACGCGTTGCCGGACTGGTCCACGCGCAGGTCGCCGGGCGACTCGTAGGTGCCGGCGAACCACGACCCGATCATCACGTTCGACGCACCCGCGGCCAGGGCGAGCGCCACGTCGCGGGGGTGACGGACGCCGCCGTCCGCCCACACGTGCGCACCCATCGCGCGGGCCTGGGCGGCGCATTCCTCGACGGCGGAGAACTGCGGCCTGCCGACCCCGGTCATCATGCGGGTGGTGCACATCGCGCCCGGCCCGACCCCGACCTTCACGATGTCGGCGCCCGCGTCGATCAGGTCCCGGGTGCCGGCGGCGGACACGACGTTGCCGGCGACCAGCGGCACCCCGAGGTCGGCCTTCTTCAGTGCCCCGAGGACGTCGATCATCTTCTGCTGGTGGCCGTGCGCGGTGTCGACGACCAGCAGGTCCGCGCCTGCGTCGACGAGGGCGCGCGCCTTCGCGGCGACGTCGCCGTTGACCCCCACGGCCGCGGCGACCCGCAGTTTCCCGTCGCCGTCGACGGCGGGCTGGTAGATGCCGTCCCGGATGGCGCCGGTGCGGGTGAGGACACCGGCGAGGGTGCCGTCCGGGTGCACGAGCACGGCGAGGGCGTCGTGGGTGCCGTCGAGGAGTTCGAACACCTCCCGCGGCGACGCGGAGACGGGGGCGGTGACGAAGTCGGTGAGCGCCACCGCGCGCAGCCGCGCGAACCGGTCGACGTCCGTGCAGGAGGCTTCGGTGACGACGCCGACGGGGCGATCGTCCTCGACGACGACGACGGCGCCGTGCGCCCGCTTCGGCAGCAGCGCCAGCGCGTCGGACACGGCCGCGTCGAGGCCGAGGGTGACCGGGGTGTCCGCGACCAGGTGCCTGCTCTTGACGAAGGACACGGTCTCCGCGACGGCCCGGGCGGGAAGGTCCTGCGGGAGGACCACCAGACCGCCACGGCGGGCGACGGTTTCGGCCATCCGCCGCCCGGACACCGCCGTCATGTTGGCGACGACGATCGGGATGGTGGTGCCCGACCCGTCCGCGGTGGCGAGGTCGACGTCGAAACGCGACGTGACCTCGGTGCGGTTCGGCACCAGGAAGACGTCGTCGTAGGTCAGGTCATAGGGTGGGCGATGCCCGTCGAGGAACTGCACATGTCAGGACGATACCGGGGAAATTGCGGTGGTGTCGGATGTCCGCTGGGCCTGCGACCTGGACAGTCCGATCGTGGCCACCAGCATCACCGCGACCGAGCAGCCGACCACCACGAGGCCGGGGCCGGCGACCCGCAGGCGTTCGTCGAGGACGGTCATGCCGAGGAACACGGCGGCGAGGGGTTCGGCGATGGTCAGCGCGGGCAGCGACGCGGACAGCGGGCCCACCTGGAAGCCGCGCTGCTGCAGATACACCCCGGCCAGTCCGGCGGCGACCAGCGCCCACGCCTGCCAACTGCTCAGGACCGCCCCCAGCCCGCGGGGGACGAGTTCGACCACGTACTTGGTGAACGCGACCGCCACCCCGTACAGGATGCCGCCGGCCCCGCCGAGCAGCAGTGCCCGCCACCCGGGGTCGATCTTCGTCATTCCCGCCGCGGCCGCGGCCGCGACCACGGCCAGCAGTATGCCGAGGGGCACCACCCATTCCCGGAACGGGGCGTCGATGTTCCCCTCGGTGGGGTCGCCGATCACCAGGAAGATCGCGAGTGCGACGGCCAGCGCGACGGCCAGCGCCCACGTGGTGCGGCTGAGCCGGTACCCGGAGAACTTCGCCGACAGCGGCAGCGCGAACAGCAGCGCCGTGACCAGCAGCGGCTGCACGACGAGCACCGACCCCAGCGCCAGCGCCACCGCCTGCATCACGTAACCGCCGCCGTCCCCGACGAAACCGGCCCACCAGCGGGGACTGCGCACCAGGGTGGACATCAGCGCCGCGTCCTCGGGGACCGCGGATGCCGCACTCTGCTGCGCGACCGACGCGCACGCGAACAGCAACGCCGCGATCAGCGCGCACACGATCGACGCGAACGGCAGGGACATGCCTCTCAGTGTGCCCCGCGGTTGCGGTGTCCGTGGGGAGTTGACGCAGGTCCGGGTTTCCGGCCGCGCCGCGCACCCGACCGGGCCGCTCCGCCGTCCCCGGGCCTGCCGCGGCGGGCGGCGCGGCCCCCGGGGTCGTGCACCTGCCTGCCTTTCTTCGGGGTGTCCTGCGCCGGTGCCCGGGTGTCCGGTGCGGGAACCGCCTTCCCGGTGGGGCGCCGGGCGCCGGTGATCTCGGCCAGCACCCGATCACCCGGCCGCACCGGGGTGGCGGTGATGTCGAGACCGGCCTGGCGGGTCAGTTTCTCGACCGCGGCCCGTTCGTCCTCGGTGACGAGGGTGACCACGACGCCGGACTCGCCCGCGCGGGCGGTGCGCCCCGCCCGGTGCAGATAGTCCTTGGCCTCGGTGGGCGGGTCGACGTGCACGACGAGAGTGATGCCGTCCACGTGGATGCCGCGGGCCGCCACGTCGGTGGCCACCAGGACGGGGGTGGTGCCGTCGGCGAACGACGCCAGGGTGCGGGTGCGATTGTTCTGGGCCTTGCCGCCGTGCAGGGCGCCCGCCGCGACGCCGGCGGCGTGCAGTTCCTGCGCCACCCGGTCCACGCCGTGCTTGGTGCGCACGAACATCAGCGTCCGCCCCGGCCGTGAACCGATATGTGCCACAACGGAATACTTGTCCCGTCGGTCGACGTACAGCAGGTGGTGCCGCATCGTCGGCACCGCCGCCGCGGCCGGTGCCGTCGAATGCGTCACCGGCTCGTGCAGGTATCGGCGGACGAGGGTGTCGACGTCCCCGTCGAGGGTCGCCGAGAACAGCAGCCGCTGCCCCCCGGCCGGGGTCTTGTCGAGGATCGTCGTGACCTGCGGCAGGAACCCCAGATCGGCCATGTGGTCGGCCTCGTCGAGCGCCAGCACCGTCACGTCGTCCAGGGACACCGAGCCCTGCGCCAGGTGGTCGGCGAGGCGCCCCGGCGTCGCGACCAGCAGGTCGACACCCCGCGACAGCGTCTCGGCCTGCCGTTTGATCGGAACCCCGCCGACGACGTTCGCCACCCGCAACCCCACCGACAGGGCCGGCTCGTCCAGCGCACGCTCGATCTGCAGGGCCAGTTCGCGGGTGGGGACCAGCACGACGCCGCGCGGGTAGCCGCGCCGGCTCGCGGCGCCCTTGAGGCGCACGAGCATCGGCAGCCCGAACGCGAGGGTCTTCCCGGACCCGGTCGGGGCCCGGCCCAGCACGTCGCGGCCCGCGAGGACGTCGGGAATGGTGGCCGCCTGGATCGGGAACGGTGCGGCGATGCCGCCGCGGTCGAGAGCGTGGGTCATCACCGCGGGGAGACCGAGCGCGAGGAACGTCTCACCCACCGGTGCGGGCGAGGAAAACTCGTGATCGGGCATACCGGAAGGCTACCGCCCGCGACGAGGGTCTCCCGACGCCGCGGCCGTGACGCACGGCGGGTGCGTCACGGCCGCGGACAGGGCGCGGACGCGGCTCAGGCCTGCACTTCGCTGCGGTCACCGCTCCACAGGGTGTGGAACTTGCCCTCGGCGTCGACCCGCTCGTAGGTGTGGGCGCCGAAGAAGTCGCGCTGACCCTGCGTCAGCGCTGCCGGCAGCCGCTCGGCGCGCAGGGCGTCGTAGTAGGACAGCGAGGACGCGAACGCCGGCACCGGGATTCCCAGCAGGGTCGCGGTGGAAACGACGCGGCGCCAGCTGTCGATGGCCGTCTCGATGGCGTCCCGGAAGTACGGGGCCAGGATCAGGCTCGGCAGCTTCGGGTTCTCGTCGTACGCCTCCTTGATGCGGTTGAGGAACCGGGCGCGGATGATGCAGCCACCACGCCAGATCGTCGCGAGGTCGGCGGGGTGCAGGCCCCAGTCGTATTCGGCGCTGCCGGCCGCGATCTGGTCGAATCCCTGCGCGTAGGCCACGACCTTCGACGCGTACAGGGCCTGCCGGATGTCCTCGGTGAACTGGGCGGCGTCGGCAGGCTTGTCGGCCAGTGCACCGGAGGCGAGACCGACCGCGGCCTTGCGCTGCTCGCGGGACCCGGACAGGGCGCGGGCGAACACGGCCTCGGCGATGCCGGTGACGGGGACACCCAGGTCGAGCGCGGACTTGACGGTCCAGCGGCCGGTGCCCTTCTGCTCGGCGGCGTCGACGATCACGTCCACGAGCGCCTTGCCCGTCTTGGCGTCCTTCTGCCTCAGCACCTCGGCGGTGATCTCCACGAGGTAGCTCTCGAGGTCGCCCGCGTTCCAGTCGGTGAACACGTCGGCGACCTGGTCGGCGTCGTAGCCGAGGGCGTCGCGGAACAGGTTGTACGCCTCACCGATCAGCTGCATGTCGGCGTACTCGATGCCGTTGTGGACCATCTTCACGAAGTGCCCGGACCCGTCGGGGCCGATGTGCGTGCAGCAGGGGGTGCCGTCGACCTGCGCGGCGATCGACTCGAGCAGCGGGCCGAGGGCCTCGTACGACTCCTTCGGTCCGCCCGGCATGATCGACGGGCCGTTCAGCGCGCCCTCCTCGCCGCCGGAGATGCCGGCGCCGACGAAGTGCAGGCCACGGTCCCGGAGGGCGGCCTCGCGGCGGATCGTGTCGGTGTACAGGGCGTTGCCGCCGTCGATGATGATGTCACCGGGCTCCATCGCGGAGGCGAGTTCCTCGATGACGGCGTCGGTGGGGTCGCCGGCCTTGACCATGATCAGCACGCGGCGCGGCTTTTGCAGCGCTGCCACGAATTCCTCGATCGTCTCCGTGCGGACGAAGTCGCCCTCACTGCCGTGCTCGGCGATGAGGGCGTCGGTCTTGGCGATGCTGCGGTTGTGCAGCGCGACCGTGTGACCGTGCCGGGCGAAGTTGCGGGCGATGTTCGAGCCCATGACGGCCAGTCCCGTGACGCCGATCTGCGCGCGGGCACCCTCAGTGTTGTCGATAGTCATGGATACAGCATTCCCTCTCGCTCGGCGGTAGTGAAATCGGCGGCTACGAAAAGCTCGACCGCCTAAGCCAAACACACGAGGGCCGGCCGTCGCACATGCGACGGCCGGCCCTCGTTCTCACGGCATTGCTCGATCAGCTGCGGCGCTCACGGCGCGGGCCGTCGAAGCCGTCGTACGAGCGACGGTCCGTGCGGCTGCGGAACCCGCCGCCGGTCGACGCGGGGCGCCGCTCCGACGTGGCCGTGGGGCGCCGATCGTCCCGGCGATCGTCGCGGCGGAACCCGCCTGCGGCGCCGCGGTTGTCGCCGAAGTCGCGGCGCGGTGCGCTGCGGTCGAAGCTGCGCTCGCCGGAGCCGCGGTGGCTGTCGCCGCGGTCGCCGTAGTCGCGCCGGGGTGCGCGGTCGCCGAAGTCGCGCCGGGGTGCGCTGTCCCCGAAGTCGCGGCGCGGAGCCCGATCGGAGAACGTGCGGTTGTCGCGGTCACCGCGGTAGCCGCCGCGGTTGTCGCCGTCGCGCTGGGGGCGGTCGCCCCGGTAGCCGCCGGACCGGGTGTCGGTCTGGTCGCGGCGCGGGCCCCGGCCTTCGTAGCCCCGGCCCTCGTTGCCCCGGCCCTCGAAGCTGCGGCCTTCGTAGCCGCGCCCACCGGACGGACGATCGCCGTAGCTGCGCTCGCCGCGGTCGCCTCGGTCGTTCCGGTTGCCGCGGTAGCCGCCGCCGTCGCGTCCGGCGTATCCGCCCTCGCGGCGCGGTCCGCGGTCACCGAACTTGCGGTCGCCGCCGCGTTCGCCGCGGGAGTAGGTGTCGCGCACCGGTTCTCCGCTGGGTGCCTTGGCGCCGGTGATGCTGGCCAGCTTCTCCGAGCCCGGGGTGACGGGCACGGCGGTGGCGTCGACGCCCGCCATGCCGGTCAGCCGGCGGAACGTGCGCTTCTGGTTGGGGAGCACGATCGCGACGACGGTGCCCTTCTCGCCTGCCCGGGCGGTGCGGCCCGCGCGGTGCAGGTAGTCCTTGTGGTCGGCGGGCGGATCGACGTGCACGACCAGGTCGATGCCGTCGACGTGGATGCCGCGGGCGGCGACGTCGGTGGCGACGAGCACCGGGGTGCGGCCGTTCTTGAAGCGTTCGAGGACGCGGGTGCGCTGGTTCTGCGCCTTGCCGCCGTGCAGGGCCTCCGCGGCGATGCCCACCGCGCGGAGGCGGTCGGTGATGCCCTCGCAGCCGAGCTTGGTGCGGGCGAACATGATGGTGCGGCCTTCGCGGGCACCGATTTCGGCGAGAACGTTGTCCTTCTGGCCGCGGTCGACGAGCAGCACGTAGTGCTCCATCGTGTCGACGCTGGCGCGACCGTCCTCGGTGGAGTGCTGGACGTGGTCGGGAAGGAACTGGCGGACCAGCGACTGCACCTCACGGTCCAGGGTGGCGGAGAACAGCAGGCGCTGGCCGTCGGCCGGGGTCTCGCCGAGGATGGACCGGACCTCGGGCAGGAAGCCCATGTCGGCCATCTGGTCGGCCTCGTCGAGGGCGGTGATCTCGACGGAGTCGAGGATGCAGGTGCCCTGACGGAGGTGGTCGCCGAGGCGGCCGGGGGTGGCGACGAGGATGTCGACGCCGCGGCGCAGCTGGTCGACCTGCTTGGTGAACGGGGTGCCGCCGACGGCGGGGCGGACGGTCAGCCCCATCGCCCCGGCGTACGAGTTGAGGGAGTCGACCACCTGGAAGGCGAGTTCCCGGGTGGGAACCAGCACCAGCGCGCGGGGCCGCTTGGCGGCGGGCCGATCCTCGTGGCGCGCGAGACGGGCGAGCATCGGCAGGCCGAACGCGAGCGTCTTACCCGAACCGGTCTGTGCGCGGCCGAGGACGTTGGTGCCGGCCAGCGCGTCCGGGACGGACAGCGCCTGGATCGGCGACGGGACGGTGATGGAGTTGCGGGCGAGGGCCTGCACCAGAGGTGCGGGCAGGCCGATCTCGGCGAACGTCACGGTGGCGGTGTCGGCCTCGGTGGCGTTCTGATCGGGGGTTTCGATCTCGGCCTGCTCGAGTGGGGCAGACGTCGTCTGGACAGCGTTGGTCACGCGGGTACCTCTCCGGGCATAGGGCGCGTCGCGGAGCGGGGGCTGTCATGCAGCACGCACAAAGGGACGAGCCAGGGCACATGTCACCTGGTCAATCCATTCGCGGAAGTGCGGGGAATTGGGCTGTGTGCCGTTTCAGTGTTGATGGGCCGCAGTGGCGACCGCCGACCAGTGTACGCGACGGGGCCCCCGGTTATCGAACCCGGAGGACTGTGAGCTGGGCGACTATACGGCGCTGAACAACCGGCTCAGCTCGGTGAGCCAGGGAACGGCGACGGCGATGGTCGGCACCACGAGGATGGCCACCGACGCCGCGTAGGCGGCGAGCGCCACCCGGGTGCTCTGTTCGGTGGACGCCAGGCGCTGCACCCGCAGCAGGGTGCTGGGACCGCCGGCGGCCATGGCGCCCTTCGGGGCGATCGACCCCGAGCAGGCGACGAGTGCCCGTGCCAGCGCGGTCGGCCCGGTGGCGCGGACAGCGGAGTCGTCGGCGAGCATCTCGACGAGCAGTTGCACCGATCCGAGCGCGGACTTGCTGCGCACCACGGTGGGGAAGGCGGCGTTGACGGCGGTGAAGGCCTCGAGGACGAGGTCGTGCCGGGCCCGCAGGTGGGACCGCTCGTGGGTGAGGATCGCGGTGATCTCCGCGTCGTCGAGGTTGGCGAACGTGCCCTGGCTCAGCACGACCCGCTGCCGCAGCCCGGGCAGGCAGTAGGCGATGGGCTCGGTGACGTCGAGGACCCGCAGGTCGGGGGTGCGGGCGAGGGGGGACGTCGAGTCGCAGCGGTCGAGGAGGTCGACGAGCATGCGGTGCCGGGCGCGCCGGCGGCGGGTGCGGACACCGACCTGCACGATCGCGAAGATCAGTTTGGCCCCGACGAGCAGGGTGAGCGCGAAGACCACCACGTACAGCAGCCACAGGGGCAGGCCTAGGGCGTCGATCTCGGCGACCGGTGCGGTGGTGGGGCGGCCGTCCGGTCCGGGGACGAGGAGCTGGCTGGCGATCGCGAGTCCCGAACTGAACGCGGACAGGACCGCGGCGAGGGCGATTGCCTGCCACAGCACGAGTGCTGCTCGGGGGGCGTGATGTGGCCATCGGGCTCGACTCAGCAGCGCAGGGACAGGCCCTGCGAGAAGAAGTGCGAGTACTCCGAATACCAGCGCGGTGGTGGCGTCCATGTCCTACTCATCATGCATGACGAACGTCAGCCGGCGCGAACGGTTCCCGACTGATTGTCTCCGGTGGTCCGTTCCTTGGCCTCGAGCGCGGCGAGGGCCTCGCGGAGCGCGTCGGCCTCGTCGGCGCCCACCTGGCCGACGAAGTGCACGAGGGCGGCGGCGCGGCTGCCGGACTTGTCGGCCTGCTGCAGGGCGTCCACCATGAGGCTCGCGACGAGTTCCTCACGCTGGTGCACCGGCAGGTACCGGTGGGCGCGGTCGTCGCGCTGCTGGATGACGAGGTGCTTCTTCGCCAGCCGCTGGAGCACCGTCATGACAGTGGTGTACGCGAGTTCACGGCGTGCCGCCAGTGCCTCGTGCACCTGCCGCACCGTCTGCGGTTCCGAAGTGGACCACAGGTGATCCATCACTGCGCGTTCGAGTTCGCCGAGTCCAGCCATACACCGATTCTACGGATACGACGACGCAGATACGTACTACTGGTAGTAGTAAAACTGTGTCACGGCGTGTGGTATTGGCCATACTCCGAACGGGTGGATTACGGTCGGGTCGGCCAGCGGCCGGCCCGCCGGGCAAGCTTTCGTACTCGACATCGCGGAGAGTGGGGACCTGGCGGATGAAGACCGACGACAGCGCGGCAACCGGACACGGTACGGCAGCGAGGGTCAGGGGTCGGACGGGGCGGGCCGTGGAACGGGTCTGGGGCGGGGCGCGGGGCGCGCCGGTCAGCATCTCGCTGCTGGTGGCGATCTGGATCCTGGCGATCGCCACGTCCAGCGTGATCGGCGGACCCTCCCACGAGTTGTCCCAGCACGTTGCGATCGGGATCCGGGCATTCCAGAACGGCTGGGTGTGGACGCTGCTCACTGCCGGGCTGTGGGGCGACGACGTTCTGGCGTACCTGTCGACGACCGTCCTCGTCCTGCTGGTGGCCGCACCGCTGGAACGCCGGATGGGGTCGGCGCGGTTCACCCTGGCCGCGGTCGCCACCCAGGTACTCGGCGGGTTGCTGGCGCTGTCGGTGGCCGCGGTCGCGAAGGTCGTCGACGCGAACTGGGGTTTCCGGCTGCACGTGGGGATGGCGGTCGGCCCGAGCACCTGGATCGTCGGCGCCGCGATGGTGGCCAGTTCCAACATGGGCACGCTGTGGCGGCGGCGGATCCGCGTCGGCGTCCTCGCGTTCACGATCACCCTGGCGCTGTTCAGCGGTTCGCTGCAGGACGTGGTCCGGCTGGCGGCGGCCGTGGTGGGACTGGTGATCGGCCGCTGGATCGTCGGCCGCTCCGCCCGCGGCGAGCGGATCGCGGGCACGCAGCGGGAGGGCCGGGTGCTCGTCGCGATCGTGGTGGCGGCCAGCGCCATCGGCCCGATGATCGCCGCGCTGTCCGCGGAGGCGGTCGGGCCGCTCGCCGTGCTGCGCGACCTGTTCCGGGGGGTGCCCTACACGGCCGGGGAGGTCCGCGACCTGTGCGAGGTGTCGGCGGCGGACCCCGAATGCCGGCGCGGGCTCCTCGAACTGCGCCTGTCCGGGGTCGGGCCGACCCTGCTGAGTCTGATGCCGTCCCTGTTCCTGCTCACCCTCAGCGACGGCCTCCGACGGGGCCGTCGCTTCGCGTGGGTGGCGTCGGTGATCGCCCAGGTGATCCTGCTGGTGCTGTCGCTGCTGAACTTCGCGGTCCGATTCGTCGACTCCCTCGACGAGGATTCCCTGTTCTACGGACTCGCCGACCCGAACCTGTACCGGACGCTGGTGCCGTTCCTGACCCCGCTGGCGATCCTGATCGTGCTGCTCGCGACCCGGCGGTTCTTCGACGTCTCCGCCCCGGCCGGGACGTACCGCCGGCTGGCGGGTGTCCTGGTGGCGCTCGTCGCCGGTCTCGCCGTCCTGTACGTCCTCGGCGGATTGTGGGCGCGGCACGGGTTCGACCCCCGGCCGGGGATGCCGACGCTGCTGGCCGACTTCCCGGAACGGCTGATCCCGCCCGTGTATCTGCAGTGGCTCGACCCGCGACTGCTGCCGGAGAGCATCCCCGCGACGCTGCTGTACGAGTGGACGGGAGTGGTGTTCTGGGTCGCCCTGTGCGCGCTGGTCGCCGCGACGTTCCTCAGCCCCGCCATCGGCTCGGACTCGAAGTCCACCGAACGCGCTCGCGCGCTCCTGAAGTCGGGGAGCGGGAGCCCGCTGTCCTGGATGACGACGTGGCGCGGCAACAACTACTGGTTCTCCGCCGACGGCACCAGCTACGTCGCGTACCGGGTCATCGCCGGGGTCGCGCTGACCACCGGCGACCCGGTCGGCCCCCCGGACCGGTTGCGGGACACCGTCGAACACTTCGCCGAATTCGCCGCAGGCAACGGCTGGATTCCGTGCTTCTACTCGGTGACCGGGGAGGTCCGCGACGTCACCGACGCCCTCGGCTGGAGCGGCATCCAGGTGGCGGAGGAGACGGTGCTGGACCTGGGGCAGATCGCGTTCACCGGCAAACGGTTCCAGGACGTCCGCACCGCCCTGAACAAGGCGAAGAAGTCGGGGATCACCGCCGAATGGGTCAGCTTCCCCAGCGCCCCCCGGGCGATCACCGATCAGATCACCGCGATCTCCGAGGAGTGGGTGGCCGACAAGGGCATGCCCGAAATGGGTTTCACGCTCGGCGGACTCGACGAGGTCGACGACCCGGAGGTGCGCTGCCTGATCGCCGTCGACGAGGACCGCACCGTCCACGGCATCACGTCCTGGCTGCCGGTGTACCAGGACGGGCGGGTGGTCGGCTGGACCCTCGACTTCATGCGGCGGCGAGCGGAGGGGTTCCGGCCGGCGATGGAGTTCCTCATCGCGTCCGCGGCGCTGAAACTGGAGGAGGAGGGCGCCCAGTTCCTGAGCCTGTCCGGCGCTCCGCTCGCGAAGGTCGAGCAACCCGACGGCGACGCCGACGAGCGGGAACGGTCGGAGTCGTCGAGCCTGTCGGCGGTGATGGACAGCGTGCTCGACCTGCTCGGCCGCACCCTGGAACCGGTGTACGGGTTCCGGTCCCTGCTGGCGTTCAAGTCGAAGTTCCAGCCCCGGTACGTGGCCATGCACATGACGTTCGCCGACCCGGCCGCGCTCCCCAGCATCGGCAACGCCGTCGGCAGGGCGTACCTGCCGACGGTGTCGCTGAGGCAGAGCTACCGGCTGGTGCGGACGATGATCGGGGGCCGGCGCTGACGGCCGCTACTTCGCGTCCGGTCCGCCGATCGCCCCGTACACGTGGCGGGTGCCGATCGGCACCACCAGCGGCCGGTCGGACACCGGGTCGGCGATGACCGCGGCCTCCAGACCGAACACCTCGAGCAACAGTTCAGCAGAGATGATGTCCTTCGGCGCGCCGGACGCGACGATGGTGCCGTCCCGCATGACGATCAGCTGGTCGCTGTAGCGGATCGCGAGGTTCAGGTCGTGCAGGACCATCACCACGGTGCGGCCCAACTCTTCGTGCATCCGGTCCACCAGGTCGAGGACCTCGACGGAGTGCGCCAGGTCCAGGTAGGTGGTGGGCTCGTCGAGCAGAAGGATGTCGGTGCCCTGCGCGAGGGCCATCGAGATCCATGCCCGCTGACGCTGGCCGCCCGACAGCTGGTCGACGGGGCGGTCCGCGAGGTCGGACACCCCGGTCAGTGCGAGTGCCTCGGCGACCTCACCCTCGTCGTCGGACGACCACTGCCGCAGCCACGACTGGTGCGGGTGCCGTCCGCGGGCCACCAGATCGGCGACGGTGAGCCCCTCGGGGGCCACCGGCGCCTGCGGGAGCATGCCGAGCGTGCGGGCGACGTCCTTGGTGCGCATCGACCCGATGGCCTTGCCGTCCAGCAGTACCGAACCGTTGCGGGGCTTCAACAGCCGCCCCAGCGCGCGCAGCAGCGTGGACTTGCCGCAACCGTTCGGCCCGATCACGGTGGTGATCACCCCGGTCCGCACCTCGAGGTTCAGGTGATCGACGATGATCCGGTCGCCGTACCCGAGGCTCAGGTTGTCGGCGATCAGGCGAGAGTCAGTCTGCACGGTCATGCCGAGACCTTCCGATTGTTGCGAACCAGCAGATACAGCAGGAATGGGCCACCGAGTGCCGAGGTGACGATACCCACGGGCAGCTCGACGGGCAGGATGGTGCGGGCGACGACGTCGCTGGCCACCACGAGCACGGCGCCGGTCAGCGCCGACGCGATGAGCGGCGGGCCGGCGGAGCGCACCAGCCGCAGCGCCACCTGCGGTGCGGCGAGGGCGACGAACCCGACCGGGCCGGCCGCCGCGGTGGCGATGCCGGCGAGGGCGACGGCCATGAGCAGCAGCCGGGCCTGCGACCACTGCAGCCGCACCCCCAGCGACACCGCGTTGTCGTCGCCGAGACGCAGGGCGCCCATCGTGAACGACGAGATCACCGCGTAGCCGCCGACGAGGACGACGGCGATCGTGACGGGCCACACCTGACTCCAGGCGGCGCCGTTGAGGGACCCGTTGAGCCACACCTGAGCCCGCGACGCGTCGTTGATGTCCGCCGAGATCAGCAGCCACCCGGTGACTGCGATCAGCATGGCGTTGACACCGATGCCGATCAGGATCAGCCGGTACCCCTCCACCCCACCACGCCACGCGAGGAGGTAGATGACCAGGGCGGTGAGGAGTCCCCCGAACAGGGCCGCGAGGGGGATCCCGAGGGTGGCGAGGATGCCGACGAAGCTGCCGCCGCCGCCGAGGACGATCAGCGCGACCGCGGCGGCGCTGGCACCGGACGTGATGCCGAGGATGTCGGGGCTGGCGAGGGCGTTGCGGGCGATCGACTGGGTGATGGCGCCGGCCAGGCCGAGGGCCATGCCGATGAACACCCCGGTCAGCGACCGCGGCAGGCGGAGGTCCAGGACGATGAAGTTCTGCGCCTTCGTGCCGCCACCGAACAGCACCCGCGTGACCTCGGGGATGGACAGCGGGTAGTCGCCGCGCCCGATGTTGAGGCACAGCACCAGGAACAGGGCCGCCAGCAGCGCGACGTTGACGGCGATGCCGAGGGGGCGCATAACCAGGGAGACCGGTCCGAGGCGGAACGCGGGGCGCGCCGGCACCCGGCCCGCCGGCGCGGCGCCGAGGTCGGGGCGCACGTCGTCTCGAGTGCTCACAGGCTTGCCAACTTTCTGCGCCGAACCAACGCGATGAAGAACGGTGCCCCGAACACGGCGAGCACGATTCCCACCTGCAACTCACCGGGCCTGACCACGACACGCCCGATGACGTCGGCGGTCACGAGCATGACGCCGCCGAGGAGCCCGGCGTAGGGGACCAGCCACCGGTAGTCGGGGCCGGTGATGGCCCGCGCGACGTGGGGGACGACGAGGCCGATGAACGCGATCGGACCGCACGCCGCGGTGGCCGCACCGGTGAGGAGGGTGATCGCGACGATGCCGAGCGCGCGGCTGGCCGCGATGTTGGTGCCCAGCGACCGGGCCACGTCCTCGCCGAGGCTGAGGACGTTCAGGCCCGGGGTGCTGACCAGGGCGAGGATCAGCCCGATAACCAGGAACGGCAGCACCTGCCACAGCACGTCGAAGCCGCGGCCGGCCACCGACCCGACCACCCAGAACCGGTACGAGTCGAGGCTGGACTGGTCGACGATGATGATCGCGTTGGTCATGGCCTGCAGGAAGAACGCGACGGCGGCGCCGGCGAGAGCCAGGCTCAGTGGGCTCGCCGCTCCGTTGCCGATCGACGACAGCCCGAACACGATCACACTGGCCGCGAACGATCCGGCGAACGCGAACCACAGGTATTCGCTGGGCGCGCTGAACCCGAACAGGTACATCGACAGCACGACGAGGAACGCGGCGCCGGCGTTGAGACCGAGGAGTCCGGCGTCGGCGAGCGGGTTGCGGGTGTGCCCCTGGATGAGGGCGCCCGCGACACCGAGCGCCATCCCGACGACCAGACCCAGCACGGTGCGCGGGCCGCGCAGCGTGCGCACGATGATGTCGGTCTGCGAGCCGTCCGGATCGACCAGGGCGTGGAAGATCTCCGCGAACGACAGCGGCCGCGCCCCGACCGCGACGCTGGCGAGCAGGACCAGTCCGAGCAGGATCACCAGGACGCCCAGCCCGATCAGCCGGCGGCGGCGGATCGCGGCGACGCTGACGTCCTTCTCGCGGACGGCGAATCCCTCGGCGGTGGCGGTGCTTTCCCGCACGACCTCGGTGCCGGTGCGCCGGAACGCCCGCTGCAGGGACCGTGTCGGACCGATCGCGTCTCCGGTGTGGGTGTCGCGGGTGACGAGGCCGACCCAGCCCTTGCCCGAACTCTGCCCGGTGTTGCCCTCGCGGAATCCGCGGTTCCACAGGGCGAGTCCCAGCGCGATCGCGACGGCGGCGCCGCCGAACACGACGCGGTCGGCCTCCCCGCCGCCGTTGTCGTCGCGGAGGGAGTCGACGATGTACCACCCGAGAACGAGCGGGATGGCCACTATCCCGAGGTCGAGGAGTCCCGCGAGGGCCCGGAGGTACAGCGGGGCGGGACCGCGCGGAACGTCGCGCTTTCCGTAGGGCTCGTCGGTCGGCAGGTGCGGGATGTCGCTGCCGAAGTGTCTGGTCGTCGTCACTGGCGGGGGAGGCTCCTGACGTGTGTGCCTGTGCACGGGATCTGCACTGATTCAACTACTTAGGTTACGGAACCCTATCCCCGATGCCACATCCGGCGGGGCGTCCCGGGCGCCGCGGTGGGCCGGGGTGCCCCACATCACATGATGTCAAGTCTTGATATTTGGTTAGGCTCACCTATGTTTGGTGGTGTTCCATCCCGACCGATTGGAGTGCACGGTGACCTCGACCCTGTCCGCCCCCGCGACCGCACTGGACGTGTCCTGCACACGACTTCGCGCGCTGAACGCCGAATATCCGCGCATGTACGCGGTCGCGACGATGGCAGACGAGGGTAAACGCAGGTGGTGGTCGCTCGCCGACGACCTCGACGGCGACCGGGTGCCCCGGATGTGGGCGCGTTCGCTCGAGGACGTCCCCGATTCGGACGTCGCCGCGATGCAGGTGGCCACGGCGCTGATTCACGCGGTGGTCGGGCGTGTCACCGCCCTCGTCGTACTGGAGGGGCGGGCCTGGGACCCGGGGCTCGAGAACCTGTGGATCCACATGGACAGTGACGAAGGGATCGACTGGGCGGGCGTCGCTGACGACACCATGCGTGTCCTGCCGGACGACCCCTACGCCGGCGCGCCCCGGACGGTCACCGTGCCGTGCGAACGCGCGCTGCTGCTCTGGACCGTGCACCGCAGCCTCACGTCGCTGCACGCGGTCTTCGATGCGATCGCCCGGCTGACGCCGATCGACGCGTCCCGATTCTGGGGGCTCGTGGGGGAGTCGGTGCTCGGCGCCGCGACGTACGTGCCGATTCTCGCCGGTGGCGGCGAAGCCGCCGCGCAGCGCCGGGGTCAGGGCATCCTGGACGCCTTCGTGGCCGCCGGGGTGCCGGTCCGCTCGAAGACCCGGATCACGCGCCCGCACTGCGGTCGCCTGGGCCAGACACGGAAGCGCTTGCTTAATTAGGGAAGCCTTGCCTATACTCGTGGCAGACGTCGAGCAGAAACGCCGACGCCGAGAACCGAACTACCGGACCGCGCAGGAGTCCTGAGGGCTGCAGTGACTCCCAGGTCCATCCCACGGCGGGCCTCACGCTGACAAGCGTGAGGCCCGCCGATCTTTCTGCCTCACTGGGAGTCCGGATTCGGGCCGTAGAGCCGGGCGACGTCGGGGGAGTCGAGCCACTTGGAATAGGTCGGCGACTTCGGCCACCCCTCGGGTGAGTCCTGCCATTGCTCCTGGCGGCCCCACGGCAGGATGTCGACCAACGCGAAGGTATAGCTGAGCTGTTCGGTGCCGCGGCCGGTGGTGTGCCAGGTGCGGTAGACCGTGTCGCCGTCGCGCAGAAACACATTGACCGCGAAGCCAGCGCCGGGCGGTGCGCCGACATCGGCGCCGAACGAGCTCTCCGAAGACGAGTACCAGTCCATCTCGTTCCCGACCTTCGCCTTGTAGGCCAGTGCTTCTTCGATGGGCCCGTTGGTGACGATGACGAAGCGGGCGTCGTAGTTGTCGAGGATGCCCAGCCGGGTCCACTGCGAGGTGAGGCTGGTGCAGCCGCCGCACTGCCACTCCGCTCCGTCGGACCACATGTGGTTGTAGACGATGAGTTGCGAGCGGCCGTCGAACACATCGACCAGCCGGGTCGGGCCGTCCGGACCGATAAGTGTGTAGTCGGGCAGCTCGACCATCGGCAGCCTGCGGCGCTGCGCGGCGATGGCGTCGAGTTCACGGGTGGCGGCCTTTTCCCGCGTCCGCAAGTCGTCGAGTGCTGTCTGCCAGGTCTGCTGGTCGACGACTGGGGGTAGGGCGCTGACGTTGTGCTGGTTCATGTGACCTCCCGGGTCGGATGGGTCTTCTCTGCAGTATTGACCGGCCAGATACCCGAAAGTCATCGCGTCCGTGTCGGCAACGGCTGCGACCGCGACTGCGATTGCGTCGAGCGGGGATCGGGCGCGGTGCCATGCGATGCGGTCGACAACTTCCTGCGAGATGATCTCACCGCAGGCACCTTCGAGGCTGCCGGCGTCGACATCTTTACCGGAACCCCAGGAGCGCTCCATCATGAAGTACACCGTCTCGATCGAGATCGCCCTGCCGCTGGAGGCAGCGGTACAGCTGCTCGCGGACCCGGCACACCTGCCGAAGTGGCTGCGGGGCCTGGTGCTGCACGAGCCGCTGAGTGGGGTGCACGGGCAGGTCGGCACCATTTCGCGGGTGGTGATGCAGACGGGGAAGCAGACGATGGAGTGCACCGAGACCATCACGCGCCGGGAACCGGCAGACCTGCGCGCGATTCCGAAGGAGAGCGTCGTTCACTTCGACCGCGAGATCGTCGGCGAGGGCATGTGGAGCGCCGTGCGCGAGCGGCTGACCGAAGCCGGTCCGGACACGACGCTGTGGGTGAGCGAGAGCGAATACCGGTTCAGCGGCGTGCTGATGCGGCTGGTGGCGCTTCTGATGCCCGGTGCCTTCCGCAAGCAGTCGCGACAGCACATGCAGGACTTCAAGGCGTTCGCCGAGCAGGGTACGGACGTCCGCGACACGACCGACTGATCTACGATCAGCGCTCGTCTCCCGAGCGTAGGGAGCGGGCCGACGCCTCTCGGGTACTCAGCGCCTGGTCTCGTACCTGGCCAGGACCACGCCGTCGGGGAACGTCCCGGTCTCCACCAGGGTCAGGTTCACCCAGTTGTCCAGGGCCGTGAAGAACGGCGTGCCGCCACCGACGAGGACCGGATGGGTGACGATCGCGTACTCGTCGATCAGCCCGGCCCGCATGGCCGCTGCGGCGAGTGTGGCGCCGGCGATATCCATGGGCCCGCCGTCCTCGGCCTCGAGCCGGGTGATCTCGGTGACCGCGTCGCCGGTGACCAGGCGGGTGTTCCAGTCGACCGTGCGGATCGTCGAGGAGAACACCACCTTCGGCATGTCCCGCCAGCGGCGGGCGAACTCGATCTCCGCAGGTGTGACACCGGGCTGCTGGTCGGCGGTCGGCCAGTGCGAGCTCATCGTCTCCCACAGTTTGCGCCCGTACAGCGCTGTGTCTGTCGCCCTCACCCGGTCGGACCACCACTGGAACAGCTCGTCGCTCGGCACACTCCAGCCGAGGTCGTCGCCCGGCGCGGCGATGTAACCGTCCAGGCTCACGTTCATGGCGAAGGTCAGTTTCCGCATGGTGTCAGCCTCCCGCGAGTCGGTTCCGCCGCCGATCTCGCGACCCTACATTTTCCCGGGCCCGTCGTGTCGTGTAGGCAGGAGATCGGGTGCGCCGCGAGAGCGCACAGTGATCCGATGGAGAGTGTGATGGTGGGTTCCGGGGAACAGCAGGCATCGAACGGTGACGGCCGGGTCGACACCGCGGCATTGACCGCACAGTTGGGGAAGGGATTCGACGCCCTCATCGGACTGGAATACCTCGAACTGACTCCCGACCGGGTGCGAGCACAGTGGACGGTCACACCCGACCTGCAGCAACCGGCCGGAATCCAGCACGGCGGCGTGTACTGCTCCGTCATCGAATCGGTGGCCAGCACGGCGGGCACGGTCTGGCTCGGCGGACGCGGCCACGTGGTCGGCGTCAACAACAACACCGACTTCCTCCGCGCGACGCGGGAGGGAACGCTGACCGCCGAGGCCAGCCCCGTCCACCGCGGACGCACCCAGCAGTTGTGGGAGGTCCGGATCACCGACGAACAGGATCGACTGGTCTCCAAGGGGCAGGTCCGGCTCGCGAACATCACCGACACCGGACGCCTCGGCAACTGACCCACCCGGACACGGCGGAGGGGACGGACCCGACGGCCCGTCCCCTCCGTGTTCAGCGCGGGTGCGACAGCGTCACCCGGCGGCTTTGCGCTGCTCGCCGCCGGCCGACTTGTCCGCGGACTCCTTCTCGCGTTCGTGTCGCTCCAACTGCTCCATCGCGTTGCGGGCGAACACCCACTGCTCGGTGGACGCCATCTGCGCGCGTCCGCGACCGAGGAAGGTGACCGTCCAGGACAGCAGGGTCGACAGGCGGCTGCGGAACCCGACCAGGTACATCAGGTGGATCGCCAGCCACGCCACCCAGCCGATGAATCCGCTGATCTCGAGCTTGCCGACCTTCGCCACCGCGCTGAACCGCGAGATGGTGGCCATGCTGCCCTTGTCGAAGTACTTGAACGGCGGCCGGTCCTCCGGCTTCCCACCGTTCAGGCCTGCCTTGATCTGCTTGGCCGCGTACTTACCGCCCTGCATCGCGACCTGCGCCAGGCCCGGCAGCTTGTCGAGCGACATCATGTCGCCGATGACGAACACGTCGGGGTGACCGGGCACCGACAGGTCCGGGTTGACCATCACGCGACCGGCCCGGTCGATCTCGGCGTCGGACTGGTCCGCGATCTGCTTGCCCAGCGGGCTCGCCTGCACACCGGCCGACCACACCTTGCACTGCGACTCGATCCGCCGGTGCGTGCCGTCCTTGTCCTTGACGACAAGTCCGTCCACGTCGACGTCCGTGACCATCGCCCCGAGCTGGATCTCGACGCCGAGCTTCTCCAGTTGCTGGCGCGCCTTGCGGCTGAGCTTTCCGCCGTACACGGGCAGGACGTCGTCCGCGCCGTCGAGGAGGATCACGCGGGCCTCGCGGGGGTCGATGTTGCGGAACGCCCCCGACAGGGTGCGCCGCGACAGCTCCGCGATCTGGCCGGCGAGCTCGACACCGGTCGGGCCCGCCCCGACGACGACGAACGTCAGGAGCCGGGCACGCTCGGCGGGATCGCTCGACAGCTCGGCCTGCTCGAACGCGCCGAGGATCCGGCCGCGCAACTCCAGGGCGTCGTCGATCGTCTTCATGCCGGGCGCGAACTCGGAGAAGTGATCGTTGCCGAAGTACGACTGGCCTGCGCCGGCGGCGACGATCAGGCTGTCGTACGGGGTGACGGTGGTCCGGTCCAGGAACCGGGAGGTGATCGTCTTCGCCTCGAGATCGATCTTCTCGACATCGCCGAGCAGCACCTGCGTGTTCTTCTGCTTCCGCAGCACGAGCCGGGTGGCGGGGGCGATGTCGCCGACGGAGAGGATGCCGGTCGCCACCTGGTACAGCAACGGCTGGAACAGGTGGTGAGTCGTGCGCGCGATCATGGTGATGTCGACATCGGCATTCTTCAGCGCCTGTGTGCCGAACAACCCACCGAAGCCGGATCCAATGACCACGACGCGATGGCGGCGTGACTCAACCGACTGGATACTCATTCCGTGCTCCTCGAAAAATAGGCGACTCCTGTCACGGTAGTCGCCTTGTCCCCGAGCGTCTCAGTAAGGCTCTCAACTGTTGACCTAGTGTTTGTTACTTCCTAATTCTTCCTATTACTGGCGGTTCATGCGCATCGGCGAGGCGACGGCAACCTGAGCATGTCAGTGGTGGGGTCTAGAGGGCCGCGTCGTATGCCCCTCGGCGTACACGTTCCTGTCAGCGAGTCTTCGATCGGAAGGATCGCGACGTCAATCTGGGTCGACCTACACCGGAGAGTGTTCGGGCGGACAGGGCGGAAGCAGTTGTATTGCCGGGTGTTCGTCTCGACCGGCCAGGAACCCCCGCTCGCCGATCACGATGTGATGTTGCGTGAGAGTGCCACCGGCACCGTGTACCGCTACCAGGATCGTGAGTGATGGCGGGGGTGGTGTGTCGGTGGTCGGCGTTAGGGTCGAGACCGTCGGTGGGGATGGGGACACAGTCTCGGGTGGGGGAGCTGATGGGAGACGATCTTGGCGTTGAGGTGGGCTCGCTGATGGCCGATGCCGGATTGCCTGCGCTGCGGCAGTTCTCGTTCACCACCCGCCCCTACCTCGCTGTCGATGACATCACCGGCGAACCGATCGGACTCGACGACGTCGACACCCGGGTGCGGTGGCTGCTCGACCTGATCTCGGGCGCCGAAGCGCAGATGCTGTCGCGGCTGTGGCAACCGGCCACCTTCGATGTCCTCGCCGCCGGCGTGGACCGCCAGGGCCGCAAGCTCCCGGTGCAGGGCCATGTCGCTGCTGCGCGTCTGGGCTGGGATCCGCACTACCCGGACGGGGTGTACGTGCCCTCGCGGGTGACCCGGGTGGTGACGGCGCAGGTGATGGCCACGCTGCGGACGCTGGCTTACCGGGGCACCGCGATCGCGGCACTGTCTGAGCGGTTCGACCCGGCCACCGGCACGCTGGCGCCGCCGACCGAACCGGGCGACTGGGTGCCGTTGGGTTTCGTCCGGGGCGTGGTGCGCCAGCTGATTGCCCGCGCCCGCCGCGAGGGCGGGGCACTGGCCGGCCGGTTGCGGATCACCGACATGCAGGGACCACCGCAGACGAGCGCGATGGCCCGGCTCTCGGCTGCCGATCGGCAGCTCGCACAACTCACAGCGGCAGAGTTTGAGTTGGTGTTGACGGTGAAACTGCCGACCTGCCCCGCCCCGGCAGGGCGGGCGCAGTGGCGGCGGGTCCGGCTGACCGCCACCATCCCCGGGCACCTGCACAGCCGGGCGATCACCGACTGGCATCTGCCGACCCTGGTTCTCGACCAAAGGGGGCTGTTGTGGCGGTGCGCGGCGACCGAGCTCGTCCCTTCCGGTGACCTGGGATCGGCGGCCGTCGCGGTGGGGGTGGATTGGTCCCCGTCCACGCTCGGCGCCGCCGCCATCACCACCGAGAACTCGGACGGGTTGTCCTCGGACTTTCGGGGTTGGACGTACGACGACCGCGGCCTCGGGATCAAACTGGGCGCCTGCAGACCGAAGGCGAGAGGCTGCACCGCAAAGCTGCCCAGTTGACGCAACTCGCCACCAACGCCGAACCCGAGGCCCGCGCCCGGCTGGAGACGAAGATCGCCGTCCTCGATGCCCACCGCGAGGCGGTGGGTGCCAAGAGGGGCAGGATCAATCGGGAGCTGGTCTTCCATTTCGCCCGCCAGACCGTCGACTACGCCACCGCGGCGGGCGCGCAGGTGATCGCGGTGGAGGACCTGACCACTCTCGAAACTCGCGGGCACGGCCGGGTCAACAACAATCGGGCCGCGCAGTCCGCCCGCCGAAAGGCGGCCACTGCGCTCGCTCATACCGCCGCGGGTGTGGGAATCGCGGTGGTGTCGGTGCCGGCCCGCGGATCGTCCGCGCAGTGTCCGGGCTGCGACGCACCGCTCTCGCGCCCCGGCGGCTATCACACCGCGTGGTGTTCGGGTTGCCGGGTCGGCGGCAACCGGGACCACGTCGCCGGGGTGAACCTGGCCAAACGCGCCCTGCTCGGCAAAGGCAAGGTGACCCGGCGGCGGGGGCAGCTGCCCGCGGTCCGGGTCGCCGAGCACGCGCCTGTCCGCAAGTCCCGGGACAAGACCGGTCCGACACCGAGCAGGCCGCGGCATCGCCGGGTCCGCCGCAGCCTGCCCACCGTGACACCGCGGTTGGGGGTGACTCCGAACAGATATGTTCCTGCACCCGAAGCGTCGGTGTGGGACACGGTCCAACTCGCACCGCCTCACGGTGATGCGGGTAGCCGTGACACACGTCCATCTCCCACGCCCGCCACGCCAGTGGCAGACGGTATGAGATCTACGTAGACGCTTGCTTCCCAGCGCGCGCGTCCGGAATCGATCCAGAAACCGGAGTGGTTGCTCACGCACGAAGGCGGGCAGCCCCTCCGTGAGGAACTGCCCGCCTTCCGGTGCGTACGCGGCTATTCCGCCCGGCCGATCCGCTTCCTCGCCTGGGGAGTCCCGGGGGAGTCCGGGGGGATGAAATCCGATTTGATCGAGAACACGAACAGGGCAGTCACCCCGACAACGACGACAAGAATGGTGAGGACTACGACCACGTAGCCGATACCGACACCAATTGCTGTCAAGTCCATCAGACCTACCTCCTCAGTCGCTGCTCACGCTACTGCGGAGCGTAGCCGCTGTCACCGCGTGGGCGGGGACGATTCGATGGCCAGTTCGGCGTAGGTCGACCGCGCCACCACGACCATTACCTCCGACGTAGTGGTGGGGCGGTCACGTGAGGTGGTCGAACTCTCCGGTCACCCAGGCGCAGTGCCGGGTTGCCGAGTACTCGAGCGCTTCCCGGCCGTCGCGGTCGATGACGTTGTCGAAGTTGCCGATGATGCGGTCGAACTCGAGGTGCGACAACTGGTCCGCGATGCGCCGCACCACGGCCGCGGACAGCGGCAGCCTGTTGGGGTACGACCGCAGGAACGACACGGTGCGGCGGTCCGGGTTGGGGAAGACGCCGTCGCCGGTGAGCAGCACGCCCCGGCCGTCGCCGCCGTCGCGCCAGTGCGCGACGGCACTGCCCGGGAAGTGCCCACCGATCTGGTGCAGGGTCAGCCCCGGCGCCACCTCGTGGGTGCCGGCCCAGAACACGATCGGCCCGTCGGACCGGGCCAGCCAGGAGCGGTCCGCCTCCGCCACCAGGATGGGCACGTCGCCGAGCGCCTTCGACCATTGCGTCTGCACACCGAACATGTGCGGGTGACTGCCCGCGACGGCGATGACGGGGCCGTGCGCGGCGACGGCGTCGACGGCCGCGGCGTCGACGAATCCGATCGGATCCCACAGCAGTGACCCGGCGGGGGTGCTGATCACCAGGGACTGCTGACCGATCGCGGTCTTCGGGTCCACGTACAGACCGTGCAGTCCCGGCTCGATTTCGTGCTCGACGGCGCGGTGCCCCGCGCCGGCCAGCGCCTCCACGGTCGTCCACTCCTGCCCGCCGAGCGGAATGTACTGGCGTTCGTCCGCGCAGATCGCGCATTCGTCGGGGAGCGGGGTGTTCGGGTCCTGTTCGACGCCGCACGTGGCACAGAGATGAAATAACACCCCTCGATGATGCATCCTCACGGCACGCCGAGGAGCCGCAATCCGGCGGCCGTGGCCGCTGCGGACAGGACGACGACGACGAAAGGCGCCTTCCGCCAGGCGAGTAGGCCCGCGACGACGACTCCGGTGGGACGCGCCACTCCGGCGAGGTCGTGGGCCTCGGTCAGTGCCGCCGTGCCCACCAGTGCGGTGAGCAGGACGACGGCGGCCGTCGCCATGGTCCGCTCCACCCAGGGCCTGGTCGCGATCCGCGGCCGCAACACCGGTCCGGCGAACCGGAACGCGAACGTGCCGGCCGCGAGCACCCCGACCGACCCGATCAGCACGAGGTGCCCGTTCACCGCGCTACCGTCCGCAGCACACCGGCGAGCAGACCCACCAGCGCCGCGAGCACCGGTAGCCCGGCGGGCAGGACCGGCGTGGCCGCCAAGGCGACGACGACGCCGATCAGGGCGGGCGCCCGCACGGCCCGGTCGCGCAGCGCCGGCAGCACCAGTGCCAGCAGCACCGCCGGGAACATCGCGTCCAGACCGAATGCGGCGGGGTCGCCGATCGCGTTACCCGCCACCGCGCCGATCAGGGCCCCGAGCGGCCAGCACACCGCGATCCCCACGCCGCACGCCCAGTACGCGGCGCGCCTGCGGTCCGGGTCCGTCTCGCCGAGCGCGAACACCACCGACTCGTCGTTCATCAGGTGACTGCCGACGACGCGCCGGAGCCCCCTCCCGAGCACGTCACCGACCGCCAGGCCGAACGGCAGGTGCCGGGCGTTCACCAGCAGTCCGGCGATCGCCGCCGCGATCGGGCTGCCTCCCGCCGCGACGATGCCGACGAACAGGAACTCCGCGGAACCGGCGAGGACCAGCACCGACAATGCGACGGGCAACCATGCGTCCAGTCCCGAACCCACTGCGATCGCGCCGTACGACATGCCGACCAGTCCGTCGGCCAGGCACACGAGCGCGATGTTCCGGAGAACCCGAACGTCGAGTGTTCGCTTCATCGAACGCATGACTTATATACTGAACAGAGAACTCGTTGTTCGTCAAGTAGAACGATACGTCCGAAATAATGAACAACCTTGGGAAGGGAACCATGGCAGGGCAGTCCCCGCTGGGCTACATCGGACCCTCGCTGCGCCGCGAGCGCGAACGGTCGGGCATGTCCCTGACCGAGGTCGCCCGCCGCGCCGGGGTTGCGAAATCCACTCTGTCCCAACTGGAATCGGGAGGAGGGAACCCGAGCGTGGAAACCCTGTGGGCCCTCTGCGTGGCGCTGGACGTGCCGATGTCGCAACTCCTCGACCCGCCCCGCCCGCGCGTCCAGGTCATCCGGGCCGACGAGGGGCCGGAACTGACCTCCGACCGGGCCGACTACCGGGCCACCCTCGTCGCGTCCTGCCCCCCGTCCGCGCGCCGGGACCTCTACCGCCTCGCCGTCGAACCCGGACCGGCCCGCGAATCCGAACCCCACATGCCCGGGGTGGTCGAACACGTCATCCTCAGCGCCGGCCGCGCGCTCGTCGGCCTGGCGGACGCTCCCGTCGAACTCGGGCCCGGCGACTACATCGCCTACCCCGGCGACGTCGCGCACGTGTTCGAGGCGCTGGAGGCGGGGACCCGCGCCGTGCTGGTGTCCGAGCACAACTGACGGCACCCGGGACAATTTCCTGGTGCACAGTGTCGATTCGCGGGGGTGACGTTCGTATAGGAGGTGAAGGCCGGCCAGAGGACACCCCGAGGCGCCGACCGCCGCTACCGAGGAGGAACCCGACATGACCCAGTACCTGTTGAGCGTGTACCAGCCCGACGGACCCGCTCCCGAACCCGACGCTCTCGCGAAGATCGCCGACGACCTCGACGCCCTCAACCGGGAGATGGTGTCCGCCGGCGCCTGGGTGTTCAGCGGGGGACTGTGCGCCCCCACCACCGCGACCGTGCTGCGGGCCCGCGGCGGCGACGTGCTCGTCACCGACGGCCCCTACACCGAAGGCAAGGAACACCTCGGCGGGTTCACCATCGTCGAGGCCCCGGACCTGGACGCCGCGCTCGGTTGGGGACGCAAACTCACCCGGGCGACGACGCTGCCCATCGAGGTCCGGCCGTTCGCGCACCACGCCGGAGCCGGCGGCCACTGACGTGATCGACACCGCCGACATCGAACACGTGTTCCGCACCGAACACGGTCGCGCGGTCTCCGTCCTGGTCGGGGTGTTCGGCGACATCGACATCGCCGAAGACGCCGTCCAGGACGCGTTCGCCGAGGCGGTGCAACGCTGGCCGTCGGCCGGGCTGCCACCCAGCCCCGCCGGATGGATCATCACCACCGCCCGGCACCGCACGATCGACCGGCTCCGGCGCGAGGCGTCCCGGCACGACCGGCACACGCAGGCCGCACTGCTGCTCGCCCGCGACGAACCGACGGAGGAGGGCGCCGTGCACGACGACCGGCTACGCCTGATCTTCACCTGCTGCCACCCGGCGCTGGCACCCACCGCCCAGGTCGCGCTGACGCTACGCCTCCTCGGCGGACTCGGCACCGCGGAGATCGCCCGCGCCTTCCTGGTGCCCGAGCCGACCATGGCGCAGCGCCTCGTCCGGGCCAAGGGGAAGATCCGGGACGCCCGGATCCCGTACCGGGTGCCGGACGAGACCGATCTCCCGGACCGTCTCCGCACCGTCCTGGCCGTCGTCTACCTGGTCTTCAACGAGGGATACACGGCGAGTTCGGGGGACCGGCTGACCCGGGCGGATCTGTGCGCCGAGGCCCTCCGCCTCGGCCGGGTCCTGGCCGCCCTGATGCCCGGCGAACCGGAGGTCACCGGTCTGCTCGCGTTGATGCTGCTGATCGAATCACGACGCGCCGCCCGCACCGACGCCGAGGGGCGACTCGTGCTCCTGCCCGAGCAGGACCGAGGTCGGTGGGATCGCGACCTCGTTGCCGAGGGGCAGTCACTGGTGCGGGACTGCCTGCGACGGAACACCCCGGGCCCGTACCAGATTCAGGCCGCGATCAACGCCGTCCACAGTGACGCGGCGACGGCCGCCGACACCGACTGGTGGCAGATCCTGCGACTGTACGACCAGCTGATGTCGGTGGCGCCGAGCCCGGTGGTCGCGTTGAACCGGGCGGTCGCCGTGGCGGAGGTGCGGGGACCGGCGGAGGGGCTGGCGCTCGTCGACCGGCTCGACCTCGGCGACTACCACCCGTTCCACGCGGTGCGCGCCGATCTTCTCCGCCGCCTCGGACGCCTCGACGAGGCCGCCCGCGCCTACGACACGGCACGGAACCGCACCGACAACGCGGCCGAGCGGGAATTCCTTCGGACTCAGCGCGATTCGATCGGGTGACTCGTTCAGATACTCAGCCCCGGCGGCAGGCACAGCGATCCGAAACACGTCTCCGTTCGCACGGCGACCGGGAACGGTTCCGCCGTCGCCGGTTTCGCGTACGCGGTCTCCGGGAGCGGCGCCGAACCCCACACCTCGTCGCCGGGACCGGCATCCTCGCTGCAGATCCAGTGGATCAGATAGTCGCCGTCGGGCACCGCCTCGAACACGAACTCCCGCGGTCCCGGCCCGATCACCACATTCGATCGGTGAAACACCGCCACCGACTCGGGGTTCACGATGTCGTCCGTCGCCCTCAGTCCACCGAGTCCGCACACGATGTCCGCACCGGTGTCGTTGGTGAGCGTGGTCGTGACGGTGCTCCCCGCCACGACGGCGGCCAGGGTCACGTCCGGCGGGTCCGCGGCGGCGGGCGCGGCCAGGAACAGGGCGAGAGGGCCGGCGGCGATCAACGCGATCGCGACCCGGGGCACGAGTGTCATCAGCGGAACCTTCGTTCTCGGCGGTCTCACTCCGGACGTCACCGTACTGGTACCCGCCGCGCACGCCGGTAAACGGCGCGGGCGGACGGACGCCGAATCCCGCTCGCCGCACGGGCGGTGCGGCCTACGATTGAATTTCGAGGCCCTGTGGCCGAAGCCTCCTCATCGGAGGGATGACATGAGCGCAACACCCGCACTGAAGAAGGCGCTGAGCCAGCGGCAGCTGACGATGATCGCGATCGGCGGGGTGATCGGTGCGGGCCTGTTCGTCGGCTCCGGCGTCGTCATCGGCGACACCGGGCCGGGTGCGTTCATCACCTACGCCCTGGCCGGGGTCCTGATCATCATGGTCATGCGGATGCTCGCCGAGATGGCCGTGGCCAACCCGTCGACCGGATCGTTCGCCGACTACTCCCGCCGGGCGCTGGGCAACTGGGCCGGTTTCTCCGTCGGATGGTTGTACTGGTACTTCTGGGTGATCGTCGTCGGCTTCGAGGCCATCGCCGGCGCGACGATCATCCAGTACTGGATCGACATCCCGCTGTGGTTGTCCGCGCTGGTCCTGATGATCCTGATGACGGCGACGAATTTGTTCTCCGTGTCGTCGTTCGGCGAGTTCGAATTCTGGTTCGCCGGCATCAAGGTCGCCGCGATCGTCGTGTTCATCGCGCTCGGCGCACTGTTCGTTCTCGGCGTGTGGCCGAACAAGGCACTCGACTTCTCCAACCTGTGGAGCCACGGCGGGTTCCTCCCGCTCGGCGCCATGGCCGTCACCGTCGGTGTGGTCACGGTGATCTTCTCCATGGTCGGCGCGGAAATCGCGACGATCGCCGCCGCGGAGTCGTCGGATCCGGAGCGGGCGGTGACCAAGGCCGCCAACTCGGTGATCGTGCGGATCGCCGTGTTCTTCGTCGGCTCGACGTTCCTGCTGGCCACCATCCTGCCGTGGGACGACGATCAGATGGCCGCGTCCCCGTTCGTCGCCGCGTTCACCGAGATGGGGATCCCGTACGCCGACGACATCATGAACGCCGTTGTGCTGACGGCGGTGCTGAGCTGCCTCAACTCGGGCATGTACACCGCCTCCCGCATGCTGTTCGTCCTCGCCGCGCGCCGGGAGGCACCCGCCCAGCTCGTCAGGGTGACCCGTCGCGGGGTGCCGGCCATCGCGATCCTCGCCTCCTCGGTCGTCGGCTTTCTGTGCGTGATCGCCGCGGCCGTCTCGCCGGACACCGTCTTCGCGTTCCTGCTGAACTCCAGCGGCGCGATCATCCTGTTCGTCTACCTGCTCATCGCCGTCTCGCAGATCGTGCTGCGATACCGCACCCCGGCCTCGGAACTGCGGGTCAAGATGTGGCTGTTCCCGGTGCTGTCGATCATCACCGCCGCCGCGATCGTGGCGATCCTGGTGCAGATGTACCTGCAGGAGGACGTGCGGTCGCAACTCGTGCTGAGCCTGGTGTCGTGGGCCGTCGTCATCGTGCTGTTCCTCGCCAACACCTGGTACGTGCGCCGGCGGCCCGCCGTCGAGGGGGCCGCCGCGACCACCCGGCCTCACCGGGTGCTGGTGCTGGCCAACCAGACCGTCGAGTCGAAGGAAATGCTCGACGAACTCCGCCGCATCGGCGCGGATCGGGAAGCCGTCTACTTCGTGGTCGTGCCGGCCAGCCCGATCGAGACCGGAACCGCCGCCACCCACGGCCCGCTCGACGTCGCGGAAGCGACGCGGGAAGTCGCCCGGCAGCGACTCGACGACACACTGGCGACACTCCGCTCCGAAGACCTCGACGCGGACGGCGAAGTGGGGGACTACCGGCCGCTGCGCGCACTGGCCACCGGCGTCGAGTCGTTCCATCCGGATCAGATCGTCATCTCCACGCTGCCGCCCGAAGAGTCGGTGTGGCACCGGTTCGACGTCGTGGACCGCGCCCGCGCCGAACACGGGGTGCCGGTCACCCACGTCGTCGCGAACCCGGTCGGCGCAGGGAAACCCGCTCGATGACGATCATCGCCGGATTCAGCGCGAGCCGTCAGGGGACCGCGCCGCTGCACCTGGCGGCACGGATAGCGCGCTGGACCGGCGAGACGGTCGTGGCCGCGGCGATCGTGGAACAGCCGTGGCCGGGAAAGGACGAGCCCATCGACCGCGAGTACCTGCGCTACGTCACCGCGGAGGCGTCGCGGGCACTGGACGGGGTGGTCGGCGGTCTGCCGGGAAACCCGGACATCCCGACCGTCGTCCACCGATCGACCTCGATTCCCACCGGGCTGATCGAACTCGCCGCCGCTCACGACGCCACCCTCGTCGTGGTCGGGTCGTCGTCGTCCGGGCTGCTGGGCCGGGTGGCGCTGGGCAGCGTCACCGAGCGACTCGTGCACACCGCAGCGGTGCCCGTCGCGATCGCGCCGCGCGGGTACCCGCCGCTGCCCGGACCCATCCGCAGGCTCACCGCCGCCTACGGCGGCGAAGCCGACGTCAACGGACTCATCGCCGCCACGGCCGCGATGGCCGCCCGGTGGCCGGTGACGTTGCGGATCGTGTCGTTCACAGTGCGGCCCGTGTCCAGATTCGGTGGTGCAATCGAGCAGTCGACCGAGGATCTCGTCGTCCGGCAGTGGACTCGCCGGACAACCGACGACATCGCCCGCCAACTCGACGCGGTTCGCGCCCGCATCCCGGTCCCCGACGTGGACGTGGAGATCGGCAGCGGTACCGACTGGCGCGGGGCGGTCGAGGCCGTGTCCTGGGAGCCCGACGACATGCTGGTACTGGGTTCGGGAGCCGCCGGACCCGCCGCCCACGTATTCCTCGGCTCCGCCGCCTCGAAGATCCTGCGGCACGCTCCCGTGCCCGTGATGATCGTGCCGAGACACGCACCGGCGGGATGACCGTCAGTGGTCGGCCACCGCCGCCGCGGCGGATGCCCGGCGACGCCGGGACGCGGTGATCCGGCGACCGATCACGCCCTGCCGCGGCGCGAACAGATAGACCAGCGCGAAGACCGCGCCCTGGGACAGCACGACCATGCCGCCGCTGGCGGTGTCGAGGTGATAACTCAGATACAGACCGATGACGGCGCAGGACGCCGAGATCGCCGGCGCGATGACCAGCATCCGATGGAAACTGTCGGTCAGCAGGTACGCCGTCGCCCCGGGAATGATCAGCATGGCCACGACCAGGATGACACCGACGGCCTGCAGGGCCACCACCGCCGTCAGGGCCAGCAGCCCCAGCAGCGCCGCCCCGAGCATCCGGGGGTTCAGGCCGATGGCGTGCGCATGGGTGGGATCGAAGGCGTACAGCGTGAAGTCGCGGCGCTTGACGATCAGTGCCACGAACACGAACGCCCCGAGGATCGCGATCTGGACGAGGTCGGACCGGCTGACACCCAGCAGGTTTCCGAAAATGATGTGGTTCAGATCGGTTTGGCTCGGGGTCACGGAGACCAGCACCAGTCCGAGGGCGAACAGGGTGGAGAACACGATGCCGATCGCGGCGTCCTCCTTGACCCGGCTGGTGTCGCGGACCAGCCCGATCAACGCAACGGCGAGGAATCCGAAGATCACCGCGCCGATCGCGAACGGGGCGCCGACGATGTAGGCCAGGACCACGCCGGGCAGGACGGCGTGCGAGACCGCATCACCCATCAGCGACCAGCCGATCAGCACCAGCCAGCATGACAGCACCGCACACACCACCGCCGCGATCAGGGTGGTGATCAGCGCACGGACCATGAAGTCGTAGCGCAGGGGGTCGACGAAGAAGTCGATGACGTCCATTGATTCTCAGGTCCTTGTCATCACGTCGAGGCCGAAGGCGGCCGCCAGATTCTCCGGTTGCAGCACGACCGACGGGTCGCCGTGCATCAGCACCGTGCGCAGCAGCAGGATTGCCTCGTCGGCCAGGTCCGGTAGCGCATGCAGGTCGTGGGTGGAGACCAGGATCGCCGCACCCGCGTCGGCGAGTTCGCGCAGCAGCGCGGTGATGGTGGCCTCGGAGCGCTTGTCGACGCCGGCGAACGGCTCGTCGAGCAGAAGGATGGTGGCGCCCTGCGCAATTCCGCGGGCGACGAACGTGCGCTTCTTCTGGCCGCCGGACAGTTGCCCGATCTGCCGGTCCGCCAGGTCCGTGAGTTCGACGCGTTCGAGAGCGTGGTCCACGGCCTCGCGGTCGGCTTTTCTGGGCCGCCGGGTCGGTCCCATGCGCCCGTACCGGCCGGTCATCACCACGTCACGCACCGACAGCGGGAACGTCCAGTCGACGTCCTCGCTCTGCGGGACGTACCCCAGCACCCCGCCCTTGCGAGCCGCGGCCGGCGCCGCGCCGTTGATGCGAACCGTACCGGTATCGGGTTTGACCGTGCCCATGATCGACTTGAACAGGGTGGACTTGCCGGAACCGTTCATGCCGACGAGTCCGCAGACGCGTCCGGGGCGCAGGGCGAGGGAGACCCGGTCGAGCGCGAGCACGTCGCCGTAGTGGACGGTGACGTCCCGGACCTCGACCGCCGGTTGCGTGGTCATGACTGCCGCCCGTTCAACGCGGAGGTGAGGGTGTCGGCGTCGTGCCGGATCAGGTCGAGGTACGTCGGCACGGGCCCGTCCGCCTCGGACAGCGAGTCGACGTAGAGGGTGCCACCGAACGCGGCGCCGGACGCTTCGACGACGCGTTGCATCGGCGCATCCGACACCGTGGATTCGCAGAACACCGCCGGAACCCGGTTCTGCTTCACGAACTCGATCGTCGACGCGATCTGCTGGGGAGTGGCCTGCTGTTCGGCGTTGACCGGCCAGATGTACTTCTCGGTCAGCCCCGCGTCACGGGCAAGATACGAGAACGCTCCCTCACACGTGACCAGCGCGCGCTCGTTGGCCGGCAGTGCGCCCAGTTCGGCGACCAGTTCGTCCTGCACCTTCTGCAACTGCGCCTTGTACGCGTCGCCGTTGGAACGGTAGTCGGCGGCATGAGCGGAATCGAGTTCGCTGAACGCGGCGACCATGTTGTCGACGTAGATCTGCACGTTCAGCGGTGACATCCAGGCGTGCGGATTCGGTTTGCCCGCGTACGCGTCTTCACCGATCGCGATCGGCTCGACGCCCTCGCTGACGACCACGTGCTCGACATCCAGCCCGTCGACGAACTGGCCGAACCAGGCCTCCAGGTTCATACCGTTGTCGAGGATCAGGTCGGCCTGCGCGGCCTTCTTGATATCGCCCGGGGTGGGCTCGTATCCGTGAATTTCCGCGCCCGCCTTGGTGATCGACTCGACGGTCAGGTGTTCGCCGCCGACGTTCGCGGCGATGTCGGCAAGCACCGTGAACGTGGTCAGCACCACCGGTTTGTCGTCGGCGGGGCCGCCGCTGTCGCCACATCCGGACAGCATCAGTGTCGCGGCCAGCGCTGTCAGTACCGCGGCAGCGGTCACCGGCCGTCGTCGGGCACCCACCATGAAGGACGTTGATTTCACGTGGCGAATTCTAATGTTCGGTTCACCGAAACCACAAGTGCGGATCGTCCAGCCGTAGGATCTGGCGGCGACGACCACGGTGTCGGCGCACTGTCGGTCGTGAGCCAGGGGAGTGGGCCGCTGGTGCTCGCCTGAAGGCCTGCCGGTGAATTCGGCCGACATTCATCGATGGTGAACATCTGCGCGCTGAACGCGGGGAGTGAGAAGAAAATTCTTTAAACTGATCCAATGAAGAAGAATGTTCCAGGCGCGCCGTACGCCGAAGGGCCGCGATCGAATGATGTGCGAGCGGGGGCGCCGATCGATGATGTCGACCGGATCCTTCTCGATCAACTCTCGCGGGACGCCCGTACCCCCAACAACGCCCTCGCCGCTCTCGCGGGCATCGCGCCGTCGACCTGCCTGGGTCGTGTGCGCTCCCTGATCGACCGCGGAGTGATCCGCGGCTTCCATGCGGACATCGACCCCGCCGCACTCGGCAGGGATCTGCAGGCGATGATCGCAGTTCGCGTGCAGGCCAATGCGAGACAGCACCTCGGGCAGCTTGCCGAGCAACTCGCCACCCTCGACGACGTGCTGAACGTGTACTTCATCGCGGGTGCCGACGACTACCTCATCCACGTCGCCACCGGCAGCAGTGAGGGGCTGAGGCGTTTCGTCCTCGACCACCTCAGTGCGCACCCTGCGGTCGCCTCGACCGAGACCATCCTGATCTTCGAACACGTGCGCCCGCGACTCGGGGCGCCGCAGGTCGAGTCGCCTCCGGGCCGCTGAGGTAGCCGAGGCCCGTCAGCTGGCGGGGTCGTACTGGAACGCGCGCACTTCCTGCGCGCAGCGGCAGGCGACCGCGATCTTCGCGGCCCATTCCAGTGCCGCCTGTCGGGAGGGCAGTTCGAGTACCGCGAAGCCGCCGTCGAGCTGTGTCGTCTGCGGGTAGGTACCCTCGGTCACCGTTCCGTCCCCATCGACCATGACCGGCGGAACGCTGTCGTCGATGCCGCCGCCGAACACCCAGACGCCCGCGTCCTTCGCCTCCCGGACCACGGCGTGCGACGCATCCGACACTGCCTGCAGATCCGCGTCGGGAAAGACCATGGCGTCACTGGGAAACGAGATCAAGTACTTCGTCATCGCGTCGACTTCTTCCTCGCATCGGATGAGCGGACTCAGGGCACGCTCGACAGTAAGGGACCGAGACGACGAGTGGCTTCAGTCGAACACAGGTTCGATTATCTGTTACGGTGACGGTCGGCGCCGGTGACGAGGTAGGGAAGACCTCGTCACCGGCGCCGTCTGGTACCTCGCGCGTGCCGGTATCCGGCGATCAATCGATCGCCGTGCGGAGGGGTTGCTCGGGTCTCTCGTGTTGCGGTTGGGGGGCACGCGGTCGGGGCACCGAGGTGTTGTCTGTGATTTCGTCGGCCGTGGGCGCGTGGCCGGGCTCGGTGACGGGCCGGCTGGTATGGGCATCGGGGTCGCCGGTGCCGCCCTTCCCGCCGTAGAAAAGGGTGATTCACGGTTCATTGTTCGCCGGCATCGTAGGAGACTGGGTGGAGGACCATTGCGGTCCCGCACCCACACGGAACGGAGGCCACCGACATGAGTGAGACGACATGGCTGGTGGAGGTTGTCATCGACGAACACGACTCGGACGAAGGTGGCTCCAGAACCCGCGCGCAGGCGAGGCTCCGAACCCGCGACACCCGTACGTTCGTCGGGTCCGGTCTCGCCCGCCGGAACCCGGACGACACCGAGATTCCGGAGATCGGGGAGGAGTTGGCTACGGCACGCGCGCTGTCCGACCTCGCCCACCAACTGATCGAGGCCACTGCGGCGGATGTGGAATCGGCGACTCACAGCCGCGTTCATCTGACCGGATGAGTGCCCCGTCAGTGGGGGATGCGGCGCCGGCCGACGGAAAAGACCGATTCGACGGGCCGTCTGGGTGTTTGCCGCGGTGCCGACTTCTTCTCGGTAGTACCCACCCTGATCAGGGCCTGCGGGAACCCGTGGTCGGGGAGCAGGTCGCGGATGATCTCCCGGCCCTGACGGAGTTCGGTCATGTGGGTGAGCGGGCAGGTCGACAAACCGCCGACGGTGGCCTCGAGCAGCACCGCCGACAGGGCCTCCCCGGCGCGGAGCCACTCACCGCGACCGTCCGCGGCGGTGCTGAGCACCAGCACCGTCGAGCGGTCCGGCTCCGTGGTCGCACCGGGGTCTCGGCCGGCGGGGAAGCGACGCCCGATGTCGACGCGGTCCCGGTCGTCCGCGGTGGCGAGTGCGTCGGGGGGATTCCGCCCTGCGCGATGGAATGACCGGCCCACCAATGCAGCTCGGTCTGGTAGGCGGTTTCGTACTTTCGTGCGGCGGCGGTCGTTTCGGTTGCTCGTGCGAGCACCGGTCGCGCCTCCTGCCTCAGCACGGTCAGGTGCACGTCCCGGCGGTGTACTACGTCGTTCAACGCGGCGGGCAGCGGCGACTTCACGCTGACCGGCCCGAAGGGCCTGCGGTCGGAGTGTCGGTGCCGGATCGCGGCGAGCAGATCGAAGTCGTGCGACTGGGGCCGGGCCTCGTGACGGAACCGGATCGTCGCCAGGTGACCCGAGTGCGGCCCCTCCGGGACACGCCGGACGTCCGCTGCCCATTTGAGTGCAGTCAGCGCCGTCTGGAGATGATGCAGTGCTGCACCGCAGCTGACGACCAACTGCCGGCCCGTCGGGTCGGTGGAAGCCAGGACGCGGCCGCGTGCGGTGTAGAGGTCGAGTTGACCGTCGGTGTAGGTCCATTCCCACGGCTGGCTGTTGTGTACCGACGGCGCCCGGCAGGCGAGGTCCACGGCGATTCGGACGACGTTCTCGTCGGGAATGGTGCTGTTCACGATCGCATCCTGGGGTGAATCGCGTTCCGCTCCTGCCGGCGGGGGTGCCGGTGCCTGTGTTCTCAGTGTTCGCCGTCCGTCGGCGCGGGATCAGGGCCGATGGTCACCGGCGGGCGACGGGGATGGCCCCTGCATTTCGTCGGGGTGACGTAAGGGTCGGGGTGACGTAAGGAAGGGGTAGCGCACGACACCGTTCCCACTTGTCGATGCGGCGTGGCCGCCCACGGCCAGCATCGTCTTACACGGCCAGATCGTGTGCATGGCTATCGATGGGTGAAGCGGAATCCGGGGGCGGGTCGATGTGTTCGGCCGGGGCGTGGATGTCGATACCGTTGAGCGGTGCCGCGGCCTATGGGGCGAGTGTGATTCCGGTCGGTGGGAATCGGTCACCGCAGCCGAGTCCGGTTCGACGTTCTCAGCTGGGGCGTGTCATGGGGGAGCGCGTGCCGTCGAAACTGTGTGTGTTGCGGTGCGGTTTCTGCGCGCAGTGGCGGTGATCCTGCTGTGGGTCACCGTCGTGTTGCGACCGATCCGGGCGCTGCCGGTTTTCATTCACGCAGGGTGCGGATCGCCCCCTCCGGAAGGGTCGGCCCGATGCCCGAGAGACTCATTGTGCCGGTCGGGGATTTGGGGGTCTAGAGGTTCCACAATGTCAACAGGGCGGCCCGCAAGCTGGGGGAGCGGACGTAGTGGTCGGTCCGTAGCCGGGAGCCGGGGTGCCCGAGAGTGGTGAGCGTGTGTTCGGCGCTGGGGAGGGGCAGTGGGGGCAGATCGGTGCGGGTGCGGAGGAAGTACAGCACCGCGCCACCTGACCGGGGGATTTTCATGGGGTCGGAGACCACGACCGCGGGTGCGTGAATCCAATGGTCGTCGACGTCGACGAAGACGACGACATCGCCGCGCTTGATACCGCTGGGTTTGTCGAGGCGCAGCGATTCGAGCTGGTACGTCGCCACCGGGCCGCCGCGGCTGTGGTGTCGGCCCCGCTGCTCGTCGAGGACCTGTTGTTCGGTGCGGGTGGGTTCGTAGTCGACGGCGTGGATGAGGAACATCCGGGTGACCGGTGTGGGGAGGAAGTCTGTCTCTGGGTTGCGGAGGCGGCCGGTGATCCCGGGCAGCGGGACGGCACGGCCGATCTCCCACTCTCGGATGGCGTCGTCGAGGAATACCTGATCGACCTCGGTGATCTCGTCGAGGCTGTCGATGAACGTCCGGACACCGGCGATGATGTCGGGGTCGTCGGTGATGACCACAGCGTCGTCGGCGAGGGTGGAGTTCGCGGACGCGTTCGCCGACCCGATCACCGCCCGGGTGTTGGTAGCGATCACCTTGGCGTGCAGGGTGGGCGAGGACAGCACCCGCACCCCTGTGTTCAGGTAGTGGGCGAGGGCGGCGGGGGAGGTTGCGTGCGCCCGGATCGCGGCCGTGGAGGCGTTGACGACCAACAGGTCCCCGGCGCGCAGCGGAAGCAGCTCGGGTGCGTCTGGGCCGAGGTAGCCGATCGCGGCGTACCGGGGGCCGCGGGTGCGGATGGCGCGGGTGATGTGCGGCCACGGACTCGGCCCGTGAAAGGTGGTCCCCATACCGGGAACCGTAACGCGACCGGGTCGGTGTCGGCTGAAAAGTCGCCACCGGCTGCGGGCGCATCGCGTCGTGGGCGGGGGCGGAAAGCCGCGACCTGACTGTGGGGTGATCCGGACCGGGGCGTGGCCTGCGCACAGCGGTGGTGGCGATCGCCGGAGAGTGCTCCGGCTGGTGCTGGTTCCCGGGTGGTCATGAACGCTGGCCGTCCACTCCTACGTGGAGAATGTCGAGCGGTGCCGCTCCGATCGGTGTGGGGCGGGGCTCGGTTCGCAGGGCGACGCCGGTGTAGGTCACGAACGGCGAGGGAGCAGTCGTCGGCACACGGTTCTGCGCGCAGACACGCTTGCAAATATGCGTGCACGAAGGCGCGCTGTGACGGTACGGTGCTTGACGCGAGTATGCGTTGGGGCCGCACGGCATGCGGGAACACGAGGTGGGTGGGCGTGGCGAAGGTAGGACATTCCGCAGGCGGTTCCCGTTCCCGGACCGGGGGCGCCGTTCGATCACGGGTGGCCGGTCCCGGTGCGGGAAAGGTTTCCGGCGCGAAGCCGAGTCCGGAGTTGACGGGAAGGTTGGAACGGCGGAAGGGGCCGGCGAAGGTTCCGCTCAATACCCGGGTGCTGGCCTCGACGGAGGCCCGGTTGAACTGGCTGGTGAAGGATCGGCAGTCCACGGTGACCAACGTCGTCGATGTTGCCCTGCAGGAGTTCTTCGACCGGTACAGCGTCCCGCAGGTAGATGTCGACGGCAGGATCGCCGAGCCGGAGTCATGAGCGGGGCGTGGGAGCAGATTCCTCTGTTCGGGCTACCCGAGACCACTCTGACAACGCCCCCCGAGTCCGCAGATGACGCCGCCGTCGCCGACACCGCCGAAATGGCGGGTCCGGAGCTGGTCGCACCCGCAGAATCCGAATCACACTCCCTGTCGGACGTCGCCGACGACACCGTGATGCCGCAGTCACCCGAAACGCAGTCCCCCGTTGTCGCGGCCGACGACTCAGCCGAGGCCCCCGCAACGCCGACGCCGGTGTGGGAGACGTTGCCGGCCAGCGACGACGCCGACGGTCATGCGGTGATCGTGACCGCAGCCGGGTCGTACTCCCCGTCCGGGCGGGAGCTGACCGGCCCGGTCGATTCGATCGAGAAGCTCGACCAACTGATTCGCTGGGCCGCCCTGACCCCTCTGGGTGCTCCCGCGCAGGTATGGATCGTCGGCCAGGGCGCGTGCGAGGCGTTGGGGTGGGTGATCGACCCGGGCAGCGAAGACGACTTCGACGACATGGAGGCGCTGCGCACCCGCGCAGCCCAGGAACTGACCGCGGTCCTGCAGGCCACCCTGACGCCGATGCTGAGCGCGGGGTGGGAGTTGCGCGGCGATCCGGGACACGTGGTGCACCTGTCCCGGACGGTCGGCAAGTTCACCTCGATGGTCGATGTGGTGATCGAGCCGTACGTGTGGACGTACTGGAACAAAGACTTCGGCTGGAACAATCGGGTCGGGGAGATGGGTATCCTCGGCTCGCCCACGGCCGGAACGTATCTCCCGGATGACGACCTGTCGGCGGCACGTGAACTCGGGCGCCGGCTGGCCTGGTGCGCCAAGCACCTCGGGGTGCTCCCGGGACCAACGCCTGCCCGCACCGGCGCCGCCCTCGTCGACAAGATCAAGCGTGAACGCACCCGCAGCGGCAAAGGCATCGTCGTCACCACCCCGGGCTCGGTCCCACCGCTGGACGGCCCGCCGCGGGGCGATCTCGAACCTGCTGTCGGCTGGACACGTGTCCCCGACGAACAGGACCTGGTCAGGACGTGCCGGTTGGTGTCCATCGACCAGCGGGCCGCGTACCTGGCGTCGGCCGGAATGCTCGAATTCGGCTACGGGCAACCGGCGCATCTGACCGGCGGCGCGGCGGCCGCGGCGGCGGTGGGGGACAAGGGTGCCCCGTTCGGGCTGTGGCGGATCACCCTGCCACCGGGAAAGTCCCTGTCGCTACCCGAGAAGTTGCCATTGCCGCACCCCCACATGCTTCCCGACCAACCGATACAGACCTGGGTAACCTCGGTCAGCCTCGACGGGCTGTGCGCACCAGTGGCCGACGGCGGGATCGGCGCCGACCGGGGCGACCTCGACATCACCGAGGCCTGGGTCTACCCACAGCAGGGCCGCGCCCTCGACAAGTGGGCGAAGATCCTCCGCGAGGCCCGCAAGGCCGCGGTGGACACCGACGACGTGGTGACGAAACGGTTCATCGGCTCCTGCTACAAGGGCTACATCGGGCGAATGGTCAACCCGGACATGTGGACTGCGACCCGTATGCAACACCACCACCAACCTTTGTGGCGGGCGGCGATCATCGCGCACTGCCGGTGGCGCGGCCGCCGCGTCGCGATGCGGATCGCCCGCGAGAGCGGTCGGTGGCCGATCCGCACCGTCACCGACTCCTGGGTATACCTCCTCGCCGGCGGTGAGGACATCGCCGACCCGAGCGCGGCACTGGGAAAGATGTCGGTGGAAAAGGACACCATCCTCACCGACACACTCCTGTCCGCCATGGTGTCGGCGCAGGATGTGCACGAGGTGAACCTGGCAATCAATGCGGCCTTCGCCGACGAGAACGACGGGGAGGGGGTGCTCTGATGGCCCTGCACCTTCCCAAACCTCGCACCACGAAGCCGCCGCAGCAGGCGGTCGGCCTCGACGGCCTCAAGGTGAACGTCGCCGATGCCGCGACCAGCGGTGTGGAGAAGTCGAAGCAGGTCAAGAGCGGCGGACTGGCCGGGCTGACCAGCAAAGTGTCCGTCACACAATTACGCAGAGAGCTCGGCAACGAGGGCCTCCGGCAGGCCGCGATCGATGCCGGCCGCACCCCACCGTCGGACCGGACGTTGCGGCGGTGGGCGCAGCAGGGCCGCATCCCCCACGCCGACGTCCTCGAGCGCGCGCAACGCCGCGCGGCGATCGAACGGTTGGGTGGTATCGATGCCGTCGCACAGAAGATCGGGCGGTCCCGCTCCGCCGTCTCCCGGTACCGGTCCGGGGACACGAACGAGTTGCGTGCCGATGCCAGCAAGAAACTCAAAACCGTTCGGGCGCAGGACATCATGGCCCGCGCCGGGGTTCTGCGGCCGGATGGCACCCCGAAAAGGGCGGTGATCCGGGTCCGGGGTGGTGTGATGGTCCGCAACGGCGCCGACGTGGGATACGACTACCGGGTCCGGACCCTGGATTTCGCGAACTCCGACACCCCGTTCAGCAGTGACGAGTCCCGTGAACTGGCCGCCGCCCTGGCGAATGACGATCACGCCCGCGTCGTTGCGCTGCTGGAGCGGCACGCCACCCTCGACTACCCGGAGAACAAGGGCTTCGACACCTACAGCGACCAGTTCGGATTTCACTTCGACCACATCGACTCGGTCCACATCGACTGGATCTAACCGCTGTGCCTTGCCATTGGGGCGACGTCCGGTGGTGTACGGCCGGGCATCGGGGACCTGGGTGGGGAGCCGAAGGCTGTGGTGACGGAATTGAGAACCCGTGCTCGGTCGCACAACCGATCGGAGAACCGCATATGTGCAGGGCTGAGGCGGTCGTAGGCCGACCGGGAAGGAGTCGGTGCCGTCCGTGGTCTGCACTTCTCATATCGGTGTTCCACCGTGTGCGTATTCTCGCTGGGCGCAGGCAGTGGCGACAGGTTCGAGGCGCTCGCCGCTACGTCCGGTGGTCCCGGCCAGGAGGTGAGGTCGGCGGTCCGATGTTCGCCTGCCACACGTCGCCCTGAGGGTGCGGAGGAGGTCTGCGCGGGGTGGCTGGCCGTGGTGGGGAGGGAGCACCTCGGGGTTCGGCTTGTTGTATGACGCAGCGTTTCATGCTCCTGACGTGGCCTTTACGCCCCAAACGCTTTCGGATTGAGCAGTGAAGTCGATGAATCGTGGCAATGCACATACGCCGATCTGGGCGCACTCGGGGCCATGGCCAGGCAGGTGGTCTGTGTGGGCGATCCCAGTCAGATCGATCCGGTGGTGACCGGCGACGTGTCGCGATGGGACGACAGCGATACCGCCCCGAACCTGCCGGGACCGATCGCGTTGCAAGCCGCACACGGCGACGCGGTGGGCGTGGTCCGGCTGCGCCACACCTGGCGGCTCGGACCCGGCACCACCGCCCTGATCGGGCCGTTGTTCTACCCCGACCTGCCGTTTACCTCCCGCCGACCACCGGAGCACCTGACCGACGCTAACGGAGTCGTGCTGCCCGAGCTGGCGCACCGCGCGGTCACGGTTTCCGGTGGCCCGTCCGATCCGGCGCTGGTGACCGCGTGCGCACAGCGGGCGCGGGAGCTGGCGGGCGCGGAGCTGGTCACCGCCGAGGACCAGCGACCGATGAGCGCCGCCGATATCGCGGTGGTGGTTCCCCACGTGAGCCAGGCGGCGGCGATCCGCGCCCTCCTGTCCGATCACCCGGACGTGCTGGTCGGCACGGCGAACTCTCAACAAGGGCTCGAGCGTGCCGCTGTGGTGGTGCTGCATCCGCTGGCCGGATACCGCACCACCGAACCGTTCAGCCTCGATCCGGGCCGCGCCTGCGTGATGCTCTCCCGCCACCGCGCCCACATGAGTGTCGTCCTCGATGACGCGAGCGCCGATGTACTCGCGCACACCGAACCCTGCACCGCGCACGCCACCAATACCGCCCTGTTGGCCGCGCTGCACCGCACTCCCGCTGTGTAGCAACCCATCACAAGTGGTGATCGCGTGGTCCAACACCGGAGTGACTTTGGTCGGTCTCTTGAAATCACGTGATGGCGGCTCTATCGGCCTACGACACGCCGGTCAGATCTGAATTCGTTCCGTACGCCATCTTCATGGACGCAACCTGCCGGCTCACGCCGGGCTCAAAGCGGGCAGTGTCCCGATCACTGCCGTCCGATCATCGGTGTCCGTCGGCCATGAGGTTCGGGTACTACGCCTTTTCGAGGAACTGACTGACATCGTTTGTGACGGTTTCGTGTGCCTCGAGCATGGGCCAGTGTCCGCAGTCGTCGATGATATGAACTATGGCGTTGCCATGTGTCGCAGCGATTTTCTGGCTTTCGGCGGGGGGGCCGATGGGGTCGTCGGCTCCGGTGATCAGCAGCAGTGGGATCCCCGGATCGATCTCGTCAGGCCTCCCTGCAGAGGCGAGGGCTTCGTAGCTTTGTGCGTATCCTTCTTGGTCTTGGCTCAACATGAGGCTCCGAACAAGAGCCGCTGCGACTGGCTTGTCTCGCCGGGTGGCAGCGGATGTTGCAATGGTCAGAATCTGTGTTGCGGCGGCGCGGACGGAGCTGGAGGTCTTCCTTGAGCGGTTCGAGTGCGCCGTTGATGACTCCGGTGTCGTATCCGAAGAGCAGGCCGCCGAAGGTGGCGACGACGGCGATGATGCCGAGTCTGTGCGAGTGCGGCCCGGGGGTATCGGCAGGCAGGGACGGGGCGATAGTTCGAGGTAGATCGCTGGCCATGAATATCTCCTGACGTGCTTGCGTGCCGAACACATCCTGTGTGAATGTCCGGACAAGAGTGGTGCAGTGTGACCCCGGACACAATATTCACCTGCGCCATCTAGACCGCTTAAGCGCTTAAGTAAAGCGCTTAAGTAGTACTATGAGCTGGATCGCCAGCTGTGTCAAGCATCACGTCGACGCGGCCAGTGCGGTCGAGACTCCATATGGGGTGAAAGCATCGTCCGAGAACAGTGGAAAGGGATGCCGTGAACAGTGTTGGTTCCGCGCGTACCGCAGGCATGGCGCGTGCACGTAAGCCCACAATGGACGACGTTGCTGCACGCGCAGGCGTATCCCGCACACTGGTCTCGTTTGTCATGCGGGGAAAGCCCGGGGCCGGGGATGAAACGCGCCAACGCGTGCTGGAGATCGCCGCGGAACTCGGGTACAAACCGGACAGTGCGGCACGATTGCTGGCCCGCGGCCGTAGTGGAACGTTGGGGGTGCTACTCGACGTCCAGCAGCCATTTCAGGCCGACTTGGTCACGCGGATCTACCCGGTCGCGAAAGCAGCCGGGTACGAGGTGTTGTTGTCGGCGAGCGCACCGGGGCGCAACGAAGCCGAGGCGATCGAATCCATGCTCAGTCATCGTTGTGAAGGTTTGATTCTCTTGGGTCCGAGCTCGGGCCAGGAGTACCTCGAAGAACTCGAAGATCGTGCAGTGGTGGTGGTGGTGGGAAAACCGATGCCGCCCAGCGCATTCGACACTGTACGCAGCGCCGACGAGAGCGGAATTCGTCAGTCGGTCGATCACCTCGCCGAACTCGGTCACCGCACTATTTATCACATCGGTGGAGGCTCGTCACCTGGCGCGGCCGCTCGAAGTGACGCCTACATTGCGGCGATGCACGATCGTGGCCTGGACGAGTTCATTCGGGTGATTCCCGGGCCCCACGACGAGGCTGCAGGTGTGGCGGCGGGACGTCTGATGCTCGAGGAGGGTGCGCTTCCCACCGCGGTATTGGCGGGTAACGATCGGTGTGCGTTGGGGCTGATGGACTCCCTGGACCGAGCGGGCGTCGATGTCCCCCGGGACGTTTCGGTGGTGGGTTACGACGACAGTGAGATTGCGCAGCTGTCGCGGATCGATCTGACCACGGTTCGTCAGGACGTCGATCGGCTTGCCGAGAACGCGGTCAACTTCGCGGTGAAGCGTCTCGAGGACGACTCCGCGGCCGCTACGGATGTCGTCGTGGAACCGCGCTTGATCGTGCGGGGGAGTACCGGACGTGCCCGGTCCGTTCAGCGTGAGCGATCTCTCCGTCGGCGCGTTCTCGATCGGTGAGGTGCAGGGCCTGTCGTGGAACGCAGGCTGAGGCGCGGCCGAAGAACTACCGATGTCGGGTGGGTTCGTCTGTCGTCGAGCCGTTCCAGGACGGATGACACTGCGCGTCTGGCTTGTTCTCGCGGATCCTGGCTCACTGACGTCAACGCGATATGTGCCAGTTGTGCGAGCGGTGAGTCGTCGTATCCCGTGATCGACATGTCGGTCGGTACGTCGATCCCGGTTCGTTGTACCGCGTCCAAGAGTCCGACTGCGCAGCGGTCGTTGACGCACACAACGGCAGTCGGTAGGTGGACGCGATCCAGCAGCGTCGCCGCTGTAGTCGAACCCGCCGTTTCGGTGAAGCCGCTGGCGACGATCTGCGGTTCCAGTCCGTGGCGGGTCATCGCTCGGCGGTAGCCGGAGGCTCTGTCTGCTCCGATTGCGCCACTGCCCGAAGCGTGGACGATGTTGCTGTGTCCCAGGGAGACAAGGTGGTCGACGATCATCCCGACCCCGCGACCGTCGGCGGTCCGCACCACATCGACGATCGTCCCTGGTAGACGCCGGCCCACGCTGACCACGGGCGCACGTTCGTCGATTGCGCGGAGCGTGGCGGAGTCCAGTTGTGGTCCGAGGAGGACGAGCGCTTCGCATTGGAACTCGAGCAGCATGTCGATGGCCTGGGCTTGGGTGCGCGTGGCTGTCACGGGTCCGAGCACCACGTCGTATCCGGCTCGTTCCGCGTCGTCGACGAGAAAGTCGACCAACTCTGTGTGAAACGAATTCCTGATCTCTGCCATGACGCCGATCAACTTGGTGCGGCGAAGGGACAGGAGGGAGGCTGCACGGTTGGGGCGGTAGCCAAGTTCGTCGGCTACCGCCATCACTCGCTTTCGCGTCGCTTCACTGGGGCCTGCGACGTTGCGGAAGACCATCGACACCAGCGCTTTCGAGACGCCGACGCGATCGGCGATGTCCTGCATCGTCGTTCGCCGTAGATTGCGCTCGTCGATGTCGATCTCCTTCCACGTGCTGGTCTGGTGGTTCATTTCGTCACTGGGCTTGACCGGGGATGTGATGTGGCCGATAGTAGACTACTAAAGCGCTTAAGTAGACCGATCTAACCACGTCCGACTTGTGGGCACACCGTTCTACGGCGCTCGGTGATGAAGATCGATCAGTCCAGTGCCATTCACGACGAAGGAAGTAACGATGAAGCTCGGCGTTTACAACGCAATCCTGCACGACAAGAGCCTGCCCGAGGCGCTGGAGACCATCGCTTCCCTCGGCCTCGAAGGCATCGAGATCAACTCGGGCGGCTTCCTGCCTCCCGTTCACATCCCGGTGGCTGATCTGCTGTCCGGCAAGGTGGCGCCTGCCGAGTACCTCGCGGTGTTCGAGGGAACGGGCGTGTCGATTGCAGGTCTGAACTGCAACGGCAACCCGCTGCATCCCGATCCCGAGGTCGGCCCGGAAGACGCCGACGACCTGCGTAACTCCATCAAGGTCGCCGGACTGCTTGGTATCGACCGGGTCGTCACCATGTCGGGTCTGCCCGCCGCACATGCCGGCGGACAGTGGCCGGCCTGGCACGTCAACACATGGGATTCGGGCTACCTCGACTCGCAGGACTACCAGTGGGACGAGGTAGCGGTCCCGTTCTGGACGGAGATCGACGCCCTCGCCCGCGAGAACGACGTCAAGGTCGCCATCGAGATGCACCCCCAGAACCTCGTGTTCAACCCGCCGACGCTCAAGCGCCTGGTCGACAAGATCGGCGCCACCAATATCGGCGCCGAGATGGACCCGTCGCACCTGTTCTGGCAGGGCATCGACCCCGTCAAGGCGATCGAGTGGCTCGGCCCGTTTGTCTACCATGCGGCAGCGAAGGACACTCGCATCAACAAGAACTGCGAGATCTACGGAGTCCTCGACGATCGCTTCACCCGCATTCCTGCGGACCAGAACCCGACTGGGCTCGGCGGCAAGCACGTCGTCAACAAGTGGCCCGAGGATTCCGCGTGGGACTTCGTCGCCGTCGGCAACGGACACGACGTGGAGTTCTGGACTCGCTTCCTCGCCGCCCTGCACAAGGTCGACCCCAACATGGCCGTCAACATCGAGCACGAGGACACCGCATACAGCGCACTCGAAGGACTGCAGATCGCAGCCGACACCCTATTGGCAGCCAAGAAGTCGGCCGGAATCTGACGCTTCGACTGTCCGAGCGTGCTCGGTGGTTCCGAACGCCGACGAGGAAAAGATGACTATCTCCAACATATCTCGACGAAATAGCGGTCTCCGTACTGATGCGGCGGTTCGCTATGAAGTGATCGACGGTGGCAAGCTGGTCGATTTCTCCGTCAGCTGGGCGAGCCGTACTGCGGCCGGCCTGCCGTGGAGGTCCTCGTCTAATTCTCACCCACGGTACGGAACTACCGAGGCACGACTGCAGCGCGCGCACTCGGCGAGCGCCTCGTACAGTATCGGAACCTTCAGCGGGCCACTCGACGCCGGAAGTCTTGCAGAACCCGCAGATTGCTCTGTTCGCAACAGAGTCCGGCCGACACGTCGACGTCGAGGTGTCGTCAGTACCGGCATCGCCTTCGAGGTGTGTACAGGGGGCGTCGCCGAACGCCGAAGCGCCATGACCGGACCCGACGTCGGGTTAGGTCCGCAAGACCGTCCCGGGTACGTGGGGCGGCACCATCGCACCTCGGTCGTCGAGAGTTTCGGGCGGGCCTACGACGCGGAGTTCAGCGATGGGCCGGCGCAGAACAAAAGGAAGCCAATCCGGTGTCTTCATCGACGGCTCAGGAGCCGGGGACGGCTACGCGGACGCAGCAGTGTGCGCTGCAGGTGTGAAAACCCTCGGATCCGGGGAGCGAGTCAAGGTCGAGGCGGTGCAGCGATCGAGCATCCCCCGCACATGATGTGCGATCGCAAGACACGCGAGCTCGATCTAACACCGAGAAAGAGGATTCGACGATGACCATAAGCTGGGCAACCTACTCTTACGACGGCCACGTAGTCGTTGTGACCGGAGCTGGATCAGGTATCGGTCGGGCGATCGCCGTAGCTTTCCTTGAGCAAGGCGCGACTGTCTGTCTGTTGGGTCGCTCACAGGAGGCACTCCGTGACACGATCGCGCGGTTCCCTGCAAAACGTACCTTTGCGGTTCCGGCTGACGTCACTGTGCAGGCGGAAGTCGACAGCGCTGTTCAGTCGATACTCGACCGCTTCGGTCGGATAGACGTCGTGGTGAACAACGCAGGGCTGAGTGAACCGAGTGTGATCGACGACTTCGATCACCAGGCATGGGATCGTATGCGCTCGGTCAACCTCGACGGATTCATTCATGTTGCGCGCGCCGCGGTTCCGATGCTGGAAGCCACAGGTGGAAACCTGATCGCGATCTCGTCGGTAGCAGGACTCGGTGGCGACTGGGGCCAGTTCGCGTACAACGCAACCAAAGGCGGCGTCAACACCATGGTGCAGAGTCTGGCTTTGGACCTCGGTGGCAGGGGAATTCGAGTCAATGCAATCGCCCCCGGGTTCATCGCCACCAGACAGACGCAGTCCCGACTCGACGACGCCGACTTCTCGAATGCACTGATGAACCGAGTGCCGATGAACCGGGCTGGCGTTCCGGAGGATGTTGCGCGACTTGCATTATACCTTGCCAGTCCGGACGCCGGCTACATCACCGGAGCGATCATACCCGTCGATGGTGGTACGACGGCATCGACGGGAACGCCACGTCCGCTACGGCCGATCCATTACCAATAACGATTCCATTTCGGTCTTCGAGCAGTACTTGGACCGCGTACCGCGTCCTACACTCCGAGGGCAAGGACCGTAGACACGGATGCACCCCTTCGCTGGCCTGATCGCTGCGAGTTCGTTGGGTGGCATGGCCCGGTGTGTGGGCATGGTTGAGCGGCCGACCTCTCGTGTCGGGTTGTTCCACTGAGGCTTTCGCGTCGAGGCCGGGCAGGTGTCGCGGGCGTTGGGCGAGGATCGGCTGTGTGCGACCGAAGGTGTTGTCGAACAGGTTGCGCCACGCTGTTTCCCGCGGCCAGTTCTGCGGGAGGTGCAGCGTCAACCGTCTCGCCGAGGAGGCGACGCGTGCGGGGACCGAGACAATGGTGCGGCGGAGGGTGCCGGTCGTCGCCCTCGTGAGCTTCGGATCGCCGGTGAGGGTACCGGCGGCGCGGGTGAGACTGAAGGCCATCACCGCGCAGACGAGCCAGGCGGCGTTCGCGGTGAACCGGCCCGATGTGAGGTGCGCGAGGGCGGAGTTCTTCAGATCCGCGTGCAGCTGTTCGATGACGGCGTGCTGACGGTGGGTTTTGTGGGCGGCGACGGTACCGAGGTCGTCGCGGTCGGTGGTGGCGGCTGAACGCGTGGAACCGCCACGCCTCGAACAACGTGCCCTGGCCGTGGTCCTTGGATTGGTCGCCGGTCGGGGATTCGGCACCACCAGCCGCCCGGGGTTCTGGTGGGTTTTCTTCTAGGAGGCGAACGCCGTGACACGGTATCTCGGCGACCTCGGCACGCGAGATCCAGGTGTCGGTGCCCTCGTCGTAGACGGCGTCGGTGTACTCGATCGGCGTCCACGCGGACTCGTCGTCGCCGATCGATGCGATCGCACGTTCGACGGTGGCGGTCAGACGCACGGTCACCGACACATCGGCGCCGGCGCGAATCGCGGCCCCGATGGCGGGATGGCCATAGAACGCCGAATCGCCTCGGACCAGAACCTTCGGCGCCCTGGCGCCGCCCGCCCCGCCGACCTGGGAACGCAGCCGGTCGACGGTCGCCAGCGCATCGGCGACCATCCGGGCGGCCCCACGTGCGGAGCCGCATGCCCCGCGCCGCAATCGCTGTCCGATGATCACCGGCGCAGCGGTCTCCGTGGTGACGGTGGTGATCAGGGCGTTCAACTCGCGGACCCCGGAGTAACCGTAGCCGGAGCCCTGCTTGCCGTGCCCATGCACCTCGATGATCGAATCGTCGATATCGACCAGCACCCGCCCGGTGTCGATACCACCGACCAGGGACGTTCCGTCGTCGAGAGCGCACAGGAACCGCGACGCGACGGCGCCCGTGTTGCCGGACGTGCCCGAAGCTGAACTGGCGAAGAAACGATCCCAGCGTCGACGGTGCATAGGGGCGGTCGCAGACGGTCCCCATCGTCCCGTGCCGCAGGATCGCTAGGTCGGCGATCCTGTCGGCGCCGGCGACCATCCCACCGATCAGGGACCCGATCTTGTAGCCAGCGTTGGCACCTTTGTCGGTCGGCACGCTCAGATGCTCGTCGGCGAGGGTGAGCAGGCCGCTGGCCTGCGCCAATGCCATCGCCGGGACCAGCCCCCCGGCCGACATCAGATTCGGGTCGTCGAACCTCGCCGCGGCGACGGGCCGGGTATGAGATAGTTGCATGTGCGAGATGCCCTCCGGTGCGGTGTGAACTGATCCCTAGACAAGATCGATTCTTCCACTACAGCAGGGCATTTCGCCGTTAGTACCCGCTCAACACCCCAACCGAATCGGTGTATCCGGGGTAAGGACCCGTGTCCCCAAAATTATGCATCCACGGCGTGTGAGCGACTACAGCGAGGATGCCACCCGTTGAAGAACGGCGATGGTAGTTGAAGAACGACGATGGTAGGAGCCAGGCGCCCTCCCCGTTACGAGGCCTTGGTTTCGTAACGCCGGCTGGACGGTCGATGCGTGTAGTCGAGCAGTCGCTGGCGTTGATCGGGTTCGAGGCCGTTCGCGGCTGTGCTGGTGAGTGCTCGAGCGAGACGGGAACGGTACAGGTCGGCGGTCAGTCCGAAGGTGACGAAGATGTCGACGGTCGGCGCGCCGCCGTAGGGTTCCCATTTCGCCGCGAAGTCGAGCAGATCGACCACGTCGCTCAGGCCGATACGGCTGGCGACCGGTCGGGTGCAGGAGTTGCGTCGCGAGCGGGAGGTGCTTCGGGTGGTCATGCGGTGATCACTCCGTGTGGGTCGATGACGAACTTTTCGGCGACGCCGCCGTCGAAGCGGGCATAGCCGGTGGGTGCGTCGTCGAGTGAGATGACGGTGGCGCCGACGGCGTCGGCGATGTGCACGCGGTCGTGGAGGATGGCGACCATCAGGCTGCGGTGGTACGTCATGACGGGGCACTGGCCGGTCGCGAACGACAGGGATTTCGCCCATCCCGTGCCCAGGCTCAACGACAGTGCGCCGCGCCGGGCGGCGTCGTCGACCCCGCCGGGGTCGCCGGTGACGTAGAGGCCGGGGATGCCGATGCCGCCGCCGGCGGCGGTGATGTCCATCAGGGAGTTGAGGACGGTTGCGGGCTGTTCCTTGTCCGCGTCGGCGCCGTGTCCCCTGGCCTCGAAGCCGACCGCGTCCACGGCACAGTCGACCTCGGGGATCCCGAGGATCTGCTCGATCTGGTCCTGCGGATCTCCCTGTGCGACGTCGACGGTCTCGCAGCCGAATGACCGGGCCTGCGCGAGCCGGTCGGCGTTCATGTCGGCCACGATGACCACGGCGGCCCCGAGTAGCTGGGCACCGACCGCTGCGGCGAGCCCGACCGGCCCGGCGCCGGCGATGTAGACGGTCGCTCCCGGGCGCACTCCGGCGGTGACGGCGCCGTGAAATCCGGTGGGGAAGATGTCCGACAGCATGGTCAGGTCGAGGATCTTCTCCATCGCCTGATCGCGGTCGGGAAACTTCAGCAGGTTGAAGTCGGCGTAGGGAACCATGACGTACTCGGCCTGCCCGCCGACCCAACCGCCCATGTCGACGTACCCGTATGCCGACCCGGGCCGGTCGGGGTTGACGTTCAGGCAGATCCCGGTCTTGCCTGCCTTGCAGTTGCGGCAGCGCCCGCAGGCGATGTTGAACGGCACGGAGCACAGGTCGCCGATCTTGACGAATTCGACGTCGCGGCCGACTTCGACTACTTCGCCGGTGATTTCGTGGCCGAGGACCAGACCTGCGGGGGCGGTGGTGCGGCCGCGAACCATGTGCTGGTCGCTGCCGCAGATGTTCGTGGTGACGACCTTCAGGATTACCCCGTGTTCACACTTGCGGCCTACGTTCGCGGGATGCACGCCGGGTCCGTCCGTCAGCTCGAGTTTGGGGTACGCGATGTCGCGGACCTCGACCTTGCCGGGTCCGACATAGGTGACCGCTCTGTTCGACGCCATTGCCGTGCTCCTTCGTTCGGAAATTCGAGAGATGGTTCGGGTGCTCAGTGGGCTGCGACGGGGTCCAGGCGGACGACGCGGCCGCCGATCATCCATTCGGTGAGGTAGAGGGTCGTGTCACGGACGGTGATGCCGTGCGGACTGTTGAATATTCCTTCGGCGAGCTCGGGCGCGACGGTCTGCCCGGTGTCGTCGATCCGGTTGGGCCAGCCGGGACCGTCGTGGTCGCGCAGCGACGACCCGATGTGGCCGAGGTAGTCGTCGCCGTCGAATATGGCTAAGGCGCCGAATAATTCGGTGACGACGAGGTGCCCCCGGTAGTCGACCATGCTGGACGGGCTGTCGACCACGTCGGTGGCGAGGGTGCGCAGGTACGTGCCGTCGAGACCGAAGACGACGATGCGGCGGTTCGACCGGTCGGCAACATAGAGGACCTTCTCGGCGCCCTCGGTCCGGATCAGGATGCCGTGCGGGCAGTCGAATCGGGTCCCCGACTCGGTGCCGTCGAGAGTGGTGAGGAGGACCCTGTCCGCCGAGTAGCGGTGTATCAGGCTCTGCCCGTAGCCGTCGGCGACCCAGACGTCGCTGCCGGGGTCGTCGGTGTCCACGAGGGCGACGGAGGTGGGACTCCACGGCCCGAACGCTGCAGGGGCGTCGAGTTCGCGGACCACGCGCCCGTCGAGATCGAGTGCGACCACCCGTCCGCGCGCGTGGATTTCGTCGTAATCGGGGGTGTCGTGGACAAAGCGGTGACCGTTGTCGGCCGCCCACACCACCATTCCGTCGTCGGCGGTGGTCGCGACGGTGAGGCAGTGCATCTCCGTCAGGGGGGTGGTGATGCGTGTGCTGTCTCCGGTCTCGCTGATGCGGATCAAGTCGCGGCCTTCGGGGTGGGCGACCAGCAGCGAGCCGTCCGGAAGGGCGGCGATTCCCGAATGAAGCCAGCCGGTTCCGCCGTCGTGCCCGGTGGGCACTCGGGTCCAGCGGAGCGGGGTGTCACCGATGGCGAGTGAGGTCAGGTTGCGGCGGGTGCGCACAGGGGTCGGCACGGGGAAATCCTCCGGTGGTGAAGGCAGGCGGGTATCAGGTGGTACTAGCGCAGGAAGTGCTTGAAGTTGACCGTCGGGTCGGCGAGTGCGGCGGGGTCTGCGACGACCCGCTTCGCGATGGCCATTTCGGCTAGGCGAATGTCCTTGGCGACGCTGTTTCCGGTGCCGACGGCGGCGGCGGAGACGAGGCGGCCGGTGCCGTCGATCCCGTACCGGATGTGCACGCCGTCGGGGCGCGAGCGCACGACTTCGGTGGCGGCCTCGGCCGGCAGCCCGGCGACCTGCAGGCTGACATCATATTGGTCGGACCAGAACCAGGGGACGGCGTCGTAGGTGCGGTCTCCGCCAATCATGTTGTGGGCGGCGACGACCGCCTGGTCCTGGGCGTTGCGCCAGGCCTCGAGCCGGATGCGGCGGCCTTCGTAGAGCGGGTGCGGGAACGAAGAACAGTCGCCGGCGGCGAAGATCCGCGGATCGGACGTCGCGAGGCGGTGATCGACCGTGATGCCGTTGTCGACGTGCAGTCCGGTCTTCTCTGCAAGCGTCGTTTCGGGTACGGCGCCGATTCCGATCACCAGGATGTCGCCGTCGACGGTAGTGCTATCACCGAGGGTCACGGTGGTGCCCGAACTTGTCTCGGTGATCTCGGTGAGGGAGACCCCGCACCGGACCGAGACTCCAGCCTCGACATGTCGGGCGTGGACGAGGGCGGCGACTTCGGCGGGGACCGCGCGGCCGAGGAGACGGTCGGCGACCTCGAGAAGAGTGACCTCGCAGCCGAGGGAGCGGGCGGCGGCCGCGAGTTCGAGTCCGATGAAGCCACCGCCGATCACCGTGACACGGGTCGCCGAGCGCAGCTGGGTACGCAGGCGGAGGGCGTCGTCGTGGGTGCGGAGGGTGTGGGCACGGTGGAAACCGGCGGTCATCGGCAGCATCCGCGGCGTCGCGCCGGTGGCCAGTAGCACGCGTTCGTATTCGATGCGCTCACCGCCTGCGAGGACGACCTCGCGCTGCTCGCGGTCGAGGTCGGTGACCTCTACGCCGGTGTGGTGAATGATATCGAGGTCGCGTAGCGCGGCCGCGTCATAGGCGGACAGGGGCACCGGGTCGTGGTCCGCAAGCAGAGCCGCCTTGGACAGGGGCGGCCGCTCGTACGGCAGATGCCGTTCGGCGCCGATCAGTTCGATCCGCCCGTCCCACCCGCCCGCACGCAACTCGGCAGCAGCCCGCGCGCCGCATTCGCCTGCGCCGACGATCACCATCGCAGGCATGTCAGCTGATCCCGATGTGGACGGTGTCGGAATCGTCGACCTTGACCGGGTAGGTGCGCAGGTTCTCGATCACCGGTGCGCCCTGCGCTTCGCCGGTGGCGTACTCGAAACGTCCGTTGTGCTTGGGGCATTCGATGGTCTTGCCCATCACGAGGCCGTCGCAGAGAAGTTCGCGTTCGTGGGTGCAGTAGCCGTCGGTGGCGAAGAATTCGTCGTCTGCGGAGCGGTATATCGCGTACTGGTTGCCGGCGTGCTCGAACGGGATGATGTCCTCGGTTTCGATGTCGTCGGCCTGGCAGGCGGGGATCCAGTTGGTCATGGTGGTGGCCTTTTCGTGCGGGGAGACGGAGCGTTTCGGGGTGAGGTGGGTCAGACGGCGACGGCGCGGTCGTCGGCGGGGGAGGGGGTCGGCTCGTTGTACGGTGCGGCGCCCTCAGGGAGTTCGCGGCGTACGTAGTACGTCTGGTCCTTCAGCTGCTGGAGGATGGCCGGAATGATCTCCTTGTACGCCGCCCACATCGACGGGTACGGCTCGGCGCAGTCTTTCTTGATCTCCTCGTGCAATTCGGCGAGTCGATGCGAGGGGATCATCGGGAACATGTGGTGCTCGACGTGATAATTCATGTTGCAGTACAGGAATCGGTTCAGCCGGTTCATGTAGACGGTGCGGGTGTTGAGCCGGTGGTCGAGGACGTTCTCACCGAGGCCCGCGTGCTGGGTGAGGCTGTACACCCAGAGCATCGAGGCACCGTAGGCGCGGGGCAGTCCGATCAACAGGGCGGGAACGATCGAACCGGTCGCGACGCAGCCGGCGGCGGTCGCGCCGTAGATTCCGAGCCAGATCCGGGCGGTGCGGTATACCTTCGGTCGCTCGGACTCGGGGACGAACGTCACCTCTTCCTCGTCGAGTCTCCCGGCGGCCCGTGTCAGCATCTGCTTGAATGCGGTCGGCACGTCGATGAGCCCGATCATGTTGGCCGCGATCCGCGCCAGCCGGGCCGGACGCATCGCCACGATTTCCGGATCGCGACCGACGACGAGGGTGTCGGTGTGGTGGCGGGTGTGACTCCAGCGCCACACCGTCGGGTCCTTCATCATCATGAAGGACGAGATCTGGTACACCGCGTCGTTCTTCCAACGGGTGGCGAAGAACGTGCCGTGGCCGGACTCGTGCCAGCGGGCATCCGATGCCGAACCGTACAGAACCCCGTACGCGGCCAGCGCGGGGAGGGCGGCCCAGCGCTTGCCCTTCGACCAGGCCAGTGCGCCCGCCGCGCCGGTGACGGCGAGCGAGCCGAGCCAGACCGCGGTGTCCTTGGTGGCCGACTCGTCCGAGCGACGCATCAGTTCCTTCATCCGCTTGCGCGGGACGGCGCTGCGGAACCAGTTGCCGCCGGACAGGCCTTCCTCGACAGCCTTCTGTCCCTCCGGGCCGGTCAGGTCGTAGCGGGCCAGACGTTCGGTTCCCATGGGACGACCACCTCTGCTTTCGTGTTCTTCGCCGCGGGTGACCGGGGCGAGCGTGTCGACTGTGTCGTGATGCGCGTCACTAGAGCGCTCTAGAGCAAAGCGTAGAAAAGCGATGCCGTGATGTCAACCGATACGGAAGGCCGGGTCAGTCCTGGCGGGCAGGGCCGGTCGTCGCCCGCACCATCAACGTGGGCTCGAGGACGAGTTCGCGTTCGTCGACTGCGGTGCCCTCCATGCGGTCAATGGCTCGGTCGATCGCGAGTTTGGCCATGCGTCGGGGGTCCTGTGCGACGGTGGTGAGTCGAATGTGGGGGAGCTTGGAAACGGCGCTGTTGTCCCAGCCGATGATCGAGATATCCTGCGGGACACGGTGACCGGCATGCATGAAGGCCTCGAGTACGGAGACGGCCACTTCGTCGTTGAATGCCACCACCGCAGTGGGTAGCCGGGGATCGTCGAGCATCGTCCGAGCTGCCGTGTAACCCTCGAACTGGGTGAGGCCACCGGGAAGGACGCGGGCGTCGTCGGCGAGACCCCGTGCGCGCATGGCCTCCGCGAACCCTTCGCGGCGGGAGTCTGCGACCGCGCCCTCGCCACCGTCCACGTGCACGATCCGCCGGTGCCCGCGCTGGACGAGGTGCTCGACGGCCATCGCCATGCCGTCGGCGTCGGAGGTGCGGACGACGTCGACGGCTGGGTCGTCGACGTGCCAGCCGACCACGACGAGCGGCACCTTTCCGGCAAGTACGGGCTTGGGCGTGGCCGGGCCGAGCATGATCAGGGCGTCGAACCGAAAATCCTGCAGGCTTTCCACCGCCCGGTTCTCGTCCCGGCTTTGCGTCAGCGCGCTGAGGATCAGCTCGTAGCCTCGGTCCGCGGCGGCGGTGTACAGGCCGTCGAGGACGTCGAAGTGGAATGTGCCGGTCATTCCGAAAACCGTCCCGATCAGCTTCGATCGACTCCTGGCCAGCATCTGGGCGCGTACGTCGGGCCGGTAGCCGAGCTCGTCCGCCGCCCGCATCACCCGCTCGCGTGTCGCTTCGCTGGCGCCGGGAGCGTCGCGGATGACGATGGACACCAGGGCTCGGGAGACACCGGCGCGGGCCGCGACGTCCGATAGGGTCGCACGCTTTTTCGGGCGGGCCGCTTCTCCACCTCTGGTGCTCACCGCACACCTCTCGTCCTGATCGTGAACTGCTCGAATCCCGATCCTACGGCGACGCTCCGACCGGCTCGAGGGGTCTGGGGCTGTGGCCTGGATTCGAAATAAACTTGCATGTGCCCTTGATCACTGCGCTAGAGCGGTCTAGTGTTCTGGACCACACCTTGAATGTGCGGATGTCATGACATGACAGCACCCGCATTCCGGCTACAGCCACTTCGTCGAAGGACTACGCAATGGCCCTCCAGAACGCCCCCTCCGCCGCGAGTGCGGAACAGCCACCCACGGCGCGCGCCGGCAGGCGGTTCCTCACCAAGCTGACCGTCATCTCGACGCTCGGCGGCCTACTGTTCGGCTACGACACCGGAGTGATCTCCGGTGCGCTCCTGTACATGCGCGACGACCTGGGCATGACCAGCGTGCAAGAAGCCGCGGTGGTCAGCGCCCTGTTGTTCCCCGGAGCAGCGTTCGGCGCCGTCTTCGGCGGACGCGTCGCAGACCGGATGGGCCGTAAGTCCAGCCTCGTACTCTGCGCGGTCATCTTCCTGGTCGGCGCACTCGGGTGCGCCCTGGCGCCGAACGTCACCATCATGATCATCGCGCGCATCGTCCTCGGATTCGCGGTAGGCAGCGCTTCGGTGACGTGCCCGCTCTACCTCGCCGAGATCGCCCCGGTAGATCGCCGCGGCCGCATGGTCACCATCAACGAGTTGATGATCGTCACCGGACAGTTCCTGGCGTTCGTCATCAACGCGATCCTCGACCAGTTGATCGATCATGCATCGGTGTGGCGGTACATGCTCGCCGTTGCCGCGATCCCCGCCGTCGCCCTGTTCGTCGGCATGCTCACGCTCCCCGATTCGCCGCGCTGGTACGCCGTCCGCGGCCGCCTCGATGCCGCGTACAGCGCACTGCGCAAGAGTCGGGATGTCGCAGAGGCCGATGCCGAGTACGCCGAGATCGTCGCAGCCGCCCAGCAGGACGTGCGCGAAGACAAGGGTGCCGCACTCCGCGACCTGCGCGCCTACCCCTGGATGCGCAAGATCCTCTACATCGGCATCGGCCTAGCCGTCGTGCAGCAGGCCACCGGCATCAACACCGTCAACTATTACGCCCCCACCATCCTGGAGAAGAGTGGGCTCACCGCCTCCGCGGCCCTCGTTGCGACCGTGGCCATCGGCGTCACGCTTGTGGTCACCACCGTCCTCGGAATCTGGTTGCTCGGATTCGTTCCGCGCCGCCGCATGCTCCTGATCGGATTTACCGGCGTCACCCTCGCGCAAGGCGCGCTCGCGCTCGTGTTCCTACTTCCCGAATCGACCCTCCGCAGCTACTTCATCCTCGCCGCGATGATGCTGTTTGTCGGATTCATGGCTACCTTCATCGGAACCTGTGTCTGGCTGTTGCTCTCCGAGATCTTCCCGATGGCCATCCGCGGATTCGCCATGGGCGTCGCGGTATTCGTGCTCTGGACCACCAACGCCGGGATCTCGTTCCTGTTCCCGATCATCGAACGTGCACTCGGTGGCAGCGGAACGTTCGGTCTGTTCGTCCTCGTCAACCTCGTCTCGCTCGCCTTCGTCGCCCGCTGTGTCCCCGAAACCAAGGGTCGCAGCCTCGAAGAACTCGAGAGCGAGTTCCGTCAGGGCGTCGCGGTTCGATGACCACCCGGCGCTCCTACCCGCCGGCGACATTGACCCAGTAGCGCGATTCCAACCAGCTATCGACCACGCAAGGAACCCACATGAACTTCGGTGTGTACACCGCCGTCCTGCACGACCGCAGCCTGCGCGAGGCGCTGGAGACCATCGCGTCCCTCGGGCTCGAGGGCGCGGAGATCAACGCGGGCGGCTTCCTGCCCACCCCGCACCTGCCCGTCAAGGAACTCCTCTCCGGCGAGGTGTCACCGCAGGACTATCTGAAGGTGTTCGACGAGACCGGCGTCGCCATCGCCGGCCTGAACTGCAACGGCAACCCCCCGGACGCCGACCCCGAGGTCGGCGTCGAGGACGCCGAGGACCTGCGCAACGCCATCAAGGTTGCCGGCCTACTCGGTGTGCACCGGGCCCATGGCTAACGATCCAGGCTTCGGCACGATCGGAGAAACCTTGTCTGGCTTCGCATTCCGAAACGGAGACCCCGACAGCCCTCCGCTTCTCCCACCCGTTCGGGTTGGTCGAAGGCGTCACTGGCATCTCTGCGGCATTTTCGGTGGTCACCGCGCTGTACGATAGTCGCGCCACCGGTGAAGGTCAGGAACTCGATCTCTCCATCATCGAACCTCTGCTCACCATCCTGGAACCCCAGCTGATCACACAGGACCAGCTCGGGCACACGTTGAAGAGAACCGGCAACCAAGCTGAGATGAATGCGCCACGAGGAATGTACGAAACGATCGACGCTGAGTGGGTCGCCGTATCGGCCAGCACCGTGTCGACGGCATCACGACCGAGAAGGCTCGTGGGCGTCGGAGGCATGGTGGAAGAAGAATGGTTCTCAGTGGCAAATGGACGGCGCGCACACGCGGCGGACATCGACGCTGCACTCAAACCCTGGATCGTGGTCCATCAAGCGGCTCTCCGTTTGGTAGCCCGGTGCGCCGAGCTGCCAATGCTGCAATTTTGGACGGGTGGTGACTCGGCGTTCGGCTCAGTTGCTGATCGCGGGTGCAGCATTGATGTACGTGTCGCTGTCGACCTGTGCTGCGGTGAAGGCGGCGATGTCGGCGCGGGTCGTTGACCATCCGATCTTGTCGGTGCCGAAGAAGCCTTTGTGCGCGATCTCCTTGGGCGGGCCATCGGTGGGCCTGATGAAGCGGACGATGGTCCAGTCGAGGCCGGAGTTCATGGCGACTTCGGACATGCCGAGTAGTTCGCGGTAGGCGCGTGGTAGCAATGTCCGTCCCATCAATCCCACCAGCCGTGCCTGGAGGGTCTTCGTGTCACGTCGGTCCAGCACGCTTGGGGTGCCCAGCCCGATGAAGCGGGGTACACGGTGGCGTTTCATCGCGTCGATGATGAGGGTGGTGCCCTCCACGAGCGGCAGGCCGGTGGCTTTGCGGTCCATGCTGGGTCCGAGTGCGCTGACGACGATGTCGGTGTCGGCGACGGCGTTGTCGATCGCGTCGGCGTCGGTGATTTCCCCGACCACGAGCTGGACTTGATCGCGCCACTGCGCCGGCACCTTGGACGGGTTGCGGACGTAGGCACGGACGGTATGGCCGGACGCGAGCAGGTTGTGCACCAGCAGCTGTCCGATCGCTCCAGTTGCGCCGAATACGGTGACCTTCATCGTGTTGTCGCTTTCTGTTCGGTTGGTACGGCATCCCGGACGGCAGGGGCGATCTGGGTCGCCAGACGGGTGATGGACTCTTCGACCAGGGTGCGAGGCATCCCGCCCCAGTCAGCCTGCCCGAAGAATCGGTCGACACCCAGTAGGTCGTGGGCGAGGACGATTTTTTCGATCAGCTCGTCGGCGTCGGCGATCATGATTGCTTGCCCGGGCCGGGTACCGGCTTCGAAGCTTGTCCGGTCGATGTGGAAGCCGCGTCCGCTAGGTGGTTTGGGCCGCAGGTACTCACGGTAATAGGGGAATACCTTGCGTGCTTCCGATGCTGTCGCGCCGGCGTAGAAGTGGGTCGAAATGCCGACCCGGAGGGTGTTGGCGTGCCCGGCTCGTTCGCCCGCTGCGCGGTAGATGTCGACTGTCCGGCGCGCCTGCTGGATCGAGCCGCCGATGAGCCCGAGGACCATCGGTAGGCCCCATCGTCCGGCACGCTCCGCGCTTTCCGGTGACCCGCCGACACCGACCCATACCGGCAGCGGGTTCTGGTAGGCCCGCGGCACGATCGCAGCATCGTGCAGGGGAGGCCGGAACCGACCCGACCAGGTCACGTTCCGTTCGGTGCGCAATCGCAGCAACAGATCGAGTTTCTCGGCGAACAACTCGTCGTAGGCGGCGGGGTTCTCGCCGAAGAGCGCGAACGGTTCGAGGTAGGCGCTGCGCCCGACGGTGATCTCGGTGCGCCCGCGGCTGATGAGGTCGAGCTGCGCGAAGTCCTGGTAGACGCGAACGGGGTCGAGGGTGCTGAGTACCGTGACGCCGCTGGTGAGTCGGATGTTCTTCGTGCGAGCCGCGATTGCCGACAGGACGACGGCCGGTGAGGCGACTGCATGGTCGGGGGTGTGATGCTCGCCGAGCGCGAACACGTCCAGGCCGAGCGTGTCGGCGAGCGCCGCGTAGCCGATCGTCTCGTCGATGCGTTGTACTGCGGGGAAGGCGAAGCCGGTGGCCGGGTTCGTCTGGATGTCGCCGAGGGAGATGATGCCGAGTTCCATGAGGGGTACCTGATCTTGTTGTAGGGAATTGGGAGTCGGTACATCTGTGACCGCCACGTCTGACCGTGTGGTTGGCGACCTCGGGCGTACTGGCGAGTTTCCCGCGCGGCCCGCGGATCGTCCGCGCGGTGTCCGGGCTGCGACGCACCCCTCGCACGCCCCGGCGGCTATCACAGTGCGTGGTGCCCGGGCTGCCGGGTCGGCGGCAACCGTGACCACGTCGCCGGGGTGAACCTGGCCAAACGCTCGCTGCTCGGCAAAGGCAAGGTGACCCGCCGGCCACGTCAGTGGTAGGAAGTATGAGATCTATGTAGACGCTCTCAGCCGAGTTGCACTCTCGCCCTGGCTGAGGGCACGCGTGCCCCACAAGAACTCGCCTAGCGCAGGTTTGGGTCGGCACTCATCTCGTCGGCAAGACCCCATGCCAGTGCGGTCTCGGTGTCGAGAGCGGCGCCGGTGGCGCACAGCCAGAAGGCCCGCCATCGGCCGATCCGTCGCGGTACGCTCACGGTTCCGCCGGCCCCGGGGATCAACCCCATGGACACCTCCGGCAAGCGGAACACGGTGCCCGGCGCGGCCACGATCCGGCCCGCGAATGCGGGTACCTCGATCCCGGCGCCGACGCAGCTGCCGTGCCCCCGGACCTCGATGCGATCGGCCAGCTGCGCCACCAGCCGGCCGGCGCCTGCGCGCGTGCGTATGAGGTGCGCGGTCGCGAGGTCGGGGGTGGTGCCGAACTCGTCGAGGTCGCCGCCCGCGGAGAACGACGGACCTGCCCCGTCGAGCACGATCGCGGTGATCGTGTCGTCCGCGATGGCCAACCGGAGCGCGTCGACGAGCCCGTCGCGGACCTCCGCGCCGTAGGCGTTGCGGCGCTCGGGCCGGTTGAGGGTGATCAGCAGCCGCTCGGCTTCCCGGCGCACCAGCACCGGTTCCTGCGGCGATGGCGGCGGTAACGGCCGGGGACCGCGCTGCTCGAGCCACCGCCGGAACCCCGGCGTCCCCAGGAGCGTGGAGTAGGCCAGCGATTCGACGTCGATGGCCTGTGGCACCGGGAGATTCTCCGACAACCGCAGCACCTGGCCGAGCACGATCGCGGCGTGCACATTGTCGGCCACGACGTCGTGGAGTTCGGCGAGCGCGGTATCCACGTCGTCCACGCCGACGACCCACCGGTCGGCCGGGTCGGCGGCGGTGGCGAGGGTGGTGTCGAGACCGGCCGCGAGGTCGGCGATGGGTTCGGGGACGGGGCCCGGGGTGCGGCGCATCCCGACCAGCAGACGGTCGGTGCGCCGGGCCCGCGCGGCGGCTCGCGCCGCGATGTCCTCGTCGACCGCGCCATCGAGGTCCACCATGAGCAGTGGAGTGTCCACGACGGCACCCGCTGCGAGCAGGGGAGTGTCGGCGACTCCGTCCACCAGGTCCTGTGGGGTGATCACGGGCTGCGAGGTATCCACGGATGACAGCTTGCAGCATAGGATCGAGCGGTGTTCATCCCGCCCCCGCACGCGTCTCCGGCGCCGGATCCTGTGCGGGACTGGGCCGACAGTGGAGTGGTAGCCCTCACCGGCCGGGTCGACGGGCCACCGATCGTCCCTCCCGGTCGGGCGGCGACGGTGGCGCGGGCGATGGCCGCGTGGATCGCCGACGTCAGTGCCCTCGGTGGTCGGCGGATCGGAGTCGACGGTGCCGGGTTGCTGTCGGAGCGGGCGGCGTTCACCGGGTTCCGGCGCCGCGGTGATGTGTCGCTGGGCGGCAGCTGCCGGTTGCTCCCGGCCGCCGACGGGTGGGCCGCCGTCTCCTGTGCCCGGCCCGACGATCCCGCGCTGCTCGGCGCCTTGGTGAGCAATGTCGTGGACGAGGACGATCCCTGGCCCGTTGTCGCCGACTGGGTGCGCCACCACAGCGGCGCAGAGTTGGCGCAGCGGGGGGCTCTGGTGAGCGTCGCAGCGGGCCCGGTGTCGAGGGCGCACACACCTCCACTGCCGCCGATGCCGCTGCACCCTCGGCCCGTCGACGGGTTGTTGGTCGTGGATTTCAGCGCCCTGTGGGCGGGCCCGCTGTGCGCCCATCTGCTCGGACTCGCCGGAGCACGTGTGGTGAAGGTCGAGACCCCGGACCGCCCGGACGGTGCGCGCCGCGGGAACGCGTCGTTCTACCGGCTACTTCACGCGGGCCACGAATCGGTGGTGCTCGATCCCGCCACGACCGGGGGGCGCCGGGCCCTGACCGCGCTGGTCGCTGCCGCCGACATCGTGATCGAGGCGTCCCGCCCACGCGCACTGGCGGGTTTCGGGCTCGACGCCGCCGCCGTCGTCGACCGCGGGGCGACGTGGGTGTCGATCACCGCGTCCGGACGCGCCTCGGACCGTATCGGCTTCGGTGACGACCTGTCCGCGACCGCAGGGCTGGTCGCTCGTGATGCCAAAGGTCCGGTCTTCGTCGGTGATGCGCTTGCCGACCCACTGACCGGGGTCACCGCGGCGGCGCTCGCGATGTCCGCCCCTGCCGACGGGTCTGGGCACCTCTGGGATCTGTCGATGTCGGACCTGGTCGCGTCGACGCTGACGGACGACCCGGTGCCGAAACCCACTCTGCGTGAAGGCCGGTGGGTGGTCGAGACCGCGTCGGGGGTCGTTCCGATCGCCGCACCGCGCGCCCGGACAGCGGCCGGGTGTGCCCCCGAATCCGGCGTGGACACCGCGGCGGTGCTGCGCTCGTTGGGGATCGCGGCGCCGTGACCGGCCTGGTGATCCGCAACGCGGAGGTCGACGGCGTCTCCGGAATCGACGTGTCGATCTCCGACGACCGGATCACGGGGGTCGGGCCGAATCTGCCCGCAACGTCGGCGGACATGATCGACGCCCGAGGCGGTGCACTGATCCCCGGTCTGCACGATCACCACCTGCACCTGCATGCGATGGCCGCTGACGCCGCGTCCGTGTATTGCGGGCCGCCGGGTGTCCGCGACGCCACCGCCCTGGCCGACGCGCTCGGGCGGGCCCCGGGCGACGACAACGGCTGGGTCCGCGGCGTCGGCTACATCGAGACCGTCGCGGGCGACCTCGACGCCGACGCACTCGACCGACTCCACGCCGCACGCCCGGTGCGGGTGCAGCATCGCAGCGGTGCGATGTGGATGCTCAACGGCGCCGCCAGTGCTGCCATGCGGTTGGCCGACGCGTCGCATCCCGGAATCGAGCGCACCCCGGACGGCCGTCCCACCGGCAGGGTGTGGCGCGCCGACGCCTGGCTGCGGGACCGGCTCCCGCCGTCCGGTCCGCCGCGCCTCGATGCGGTCGGCGCCGCCCTCGCCCGGTGGGGAATCACGGGGGTTACCGACGCCAGCCCGGACCTCGACCCCCGTTCCCGCGCCGCGATCGAGGCGTCGGTCTCGGACGGCAGCCTGCCGCAGCGAGTGCACCTGCTCGGGGCACCGCCCGACAGCGGCACCACCGCAGTGCGGGGCCGGGTCACCGTGGGCCCCTACAAGATGGTGTTGGCCGACTCCGGGCTTCCCGATCTCGACGACCTCGCCGAACGGATCCGCGTCGTCCACGACCGGGGCCGGGCGGTGGCCGTGCACTGCGTCACCCGGGAGTCGTTGCTGCTTCTGCTCGCGGTTCTCGGCGACGTCGGGGCCCGGGCCGGTGACCGCATCGAACACGGCGCGCTCATCCCCGAGGAGACGATCGGCGACCTTCGTCGACAGGGACTCACCGTCGTGACCCAGCCCGGTTTCCTCGCGCACCGCGGTGACGATTACCTGCGCGACCTCGACGAGATCGACCACCCCGACCTGTATCGCTGCCGGTCGCTGATCGAGGCGGGCGTTCGGGTCGCACTCTCGAGCGACGCCCCCTACGGGCCGGCGGACCCCTGGGCGGTGATGACCGCCGCCGTCAACCGGCGGGCGCCGACCGGTGAAATCGTCGGAGGTTCCGAACGTCTCACTGCCGCAGATGCATTGACGCGATACCTCACCCCCGCGGACGATCCCGGCGGCAGACCCCGCACCGTCCGTCCGGGCGCACCCGCTGATCTGGTACTTCTGCATGCGCCGCTCACAGACGTCCTCAGCGCACCATCCGCCGATGCCGTCCGAGCCACCCTCTTCGGCGGAATACCGCACCGAATCTGAAAGGCCCGTCAGGGGCGGGCGAACACGGCGCCGGCGATGGCATGTCCTGTGGTTACAGGTGGCGATCGCCGCCGCAGTTCTTCCCAGCTGGTCAGGCGTTGTCGGTCGAAGACTTTCCGCTGCGAGAGTGCGATGAACGATTCCATAGCGCGTTGTGGCCACACGTCCGGACCCCCATGGAATCTTGTAATCCGTCGTTGAACATCGCTTCCCCGAATGCGAGAGATCGGACGAGACTATGGCGATTCGTCCGCGATCGTACTGCTCGGATCCCTTTGTGCGATGCGTTGCGCCGCGCGGACCGGGCCAATACTGCCGTCTCGCGCTCGACGATCGACACCAACGATATGAACTATATGTCAGATATATGGGGTGAACGAGATGCGGACTTGCGCATACCACGTACCTTTGTGTCGAAACAAATTGTGAAACAGTCCATGAGTAACAGGATGGCACCCAACTGATCGAGGAAGAAAGGGACGCAATGTCAGATAAACTGCAGGGTAGGCGCATTATCATTACCGGAGGGGCCAGCGGAATGGGAGAAGGCCTTGTGCGGGCGTTTCCTGCCCTCGGGGCCGAAGTGGTATCGCTCGACCGCGCCGAGCGTGAGGGACGTGAGATCGCAGAGTCCAGCAAGGCTCGATTCGTCCAATGTGATGTTTCGGAACAGAAGTCGGTCGATGCGGCGTTCGCGCAGGCCGTCGATTCGCTGGGCGGTCTCGACGTCCTCATTCATGCAGCGGGCATCGCTCCAGGGGGAGCGGCCGAAGAGATTCCGCTCGACACCTGGAATCGGGTCATGGGCATCAACGCGACAGGCACGTTTCTCACGAATCAGGCGGCGTTCCGCCATCTGAGGGACGGCGGCGGACAGATCATCAACTTCGCGTCCGCCGCCGGGGTCCAGGGCTTGACGAATAAGGCTGCGTACTCGGCCAGCAAGGGTGCTGTGGTCGCGTGGACCCGCACCGCCGCTCAGGAATGGGGAAAATACGGCGTCACCGTGAACGCCATCGCTCCGGCAATTTGGACTCCCATGTACGACAAGACCCGTGCATCGATGACGACGGAACAACTGGCCGCGCACGACGCGTACATGGCGAAAGCCGTCCCGCTCGGGGGCAAGCTCGGTGACGTCGAGAAGGATTTCGTTCCGGTGCTGGCCTTCCTCTCCGGTGAGGGCGCCCGGTTCATGACGGGGCAAATCTTCCCGGTCGACGGCGGAACTCTAATGATGCGGTGACCGAAACGCGGCACACCCTCGACGTGACGCCGATAACCATCTAACGTTTGTGTCATGTTTGATTTCGTGCCACGGACCGACAGCGTTCCCCGGCGACGAGTCAGGTTCGAGGAGGGTGTCTTGAGTGAAGTGAAGCGGGCGACTGCGAACCGGATGGTGGTGTGCGCGAGCCACAGCCCAGGAATGGAGCGAGATGTCGACCGAGTGTTCGGTACCACGTTCCGAACGGGGTTGGCGCGCGCGAGTTCGATCGTCCGAGAATTCGATCCCGATTACATCGTCCTGTTCGGCGGGGACCACAGGCGGGCATTCCGTCACGTCGTCCCCACTTTCGGGGTGGCACTGTCTGCCGGGATCATGGCGGAGGCCGGGCATTCTCCAGGCGCATTGAACGTCCCCCAGGGCACTGCGAGAGGCCTCGCCGAGCATCTGCTCGACTCCGGGATAGATATCTCGGTCTGCCGGGATGTGCAGCTCGACCACGCGTTCGCACAGCCTTTGCGTGATCTGACCGGCAGCGTGGACGCGTATCCCGTCATCCCGCTGCCCATCAACTGCGCAACGGCGCCGTTGCCCAAGGCCGAGCGGGTGCTCGCGTTCGGGGACGCGGTAGGCCGATATCTGTCCGGCACCGGCGATCGGGTGCTGGTCATCGGTACCGGCGGTCTTTCGCATTCGCCACCCAGTCTCGAAGTGGACACGTACGACATCAGCGACGAGGAACGCGCCAGGATCATCGCGGAGGGTTCCGCCGCCGCGCGGAAGAAGATCAAACCTGCGTGGGACAAGGCCTTCCTGCACGCATCCGCGACCTGGGACAGGGAGGCCCTCGCGCGTCTCACCGACAGCGCGCACGCGGATGCCGGTGCGGGAGCCAACGAGGTGCGGACCTGGCTGGCTGCGGGTGCGGCCGGCGGCGGCGTTCCGCTCGAGCCGCTGATCTACGAGCCGGTGGAGGAGTGGATCACCGGCATGGCTGTCGCAGTGTCGGCGTGATCTGACAGATTGTCGATAAAACTCCGCGGTCCTTTCTCTGCACGGAGGTGTGTTCGTGGGCTCGTCGTTCGATGTGGTGATTCTGGGTTCGGGTGCTGCCGGTTTGACGGCGGCCTTCACGGCGGCAGTGAGCGGTGCCCGGGTGGGGGTGTTCGAGAAGGCTGACAAGGTCGGTGGTACGGCCGCGTGGTCGGGCGGGAACGTGTGGGTTCCGAACAATCCGCTGATGGGTGCTGCCGGCGTCGCGGACTCCGAGGAGGAGTCGGTGGAATACATCATGTCGCTGTCACGGGGCTTGCTCGACGAGGACTTGGTGCGAGCGTTCGTGGTGGCGGGGCGCGAGATGGTGACCTTCCTCGACGCGGAAGCCGGAACGGAATTTTATGTTGCCGAAGGGTTTCCGGACTACCACGCCGAACATCCGGGCGGCAAGGCCGGTGGCGGCCGGACGTTGGAGACCCCGCTGTTCGCGTTCGACGCGTTGGGAGAGTGGGCGTCCCGGGTGACACCGGGACCCTATTTCGCGAATCTGCACCTCGTGCAATGTGAGACACCGATCGGCGCCGCAGTGCCGCGGCCGCCGTCGGACGCGGAGATCGCTCGCCGCCGGGAACGCGACGAGCGGGGACGAGGACAGTCGTTGGTGGGCCGGCTACTCGCTGCCTGCCTCGGGGCCGGGGTGGAAGTGTTCCCGGGCATGCGAGCCCGGAGATTGGTGACAGCGTCGGCGCCGGACGGTCGTGTGGCCGTGACGGGAGTGCATTTCGAGTCGGCCGGCGGCGAGCACGTTGAGGTGACTGCCGGGTCTGGTGTGGTGCTGGCGACCGGGGGATTCGAGTGGAACGAGGAATTCAAAAGGGCGTTCCTGCGGGGTCCGCTGACGCATCCGGTCTCGATGCCCACGTGTGAGGGCGACGGCTTGTCGATGGCGATGCGGGTCGGGGCGATGCTCGGGAACATGAGAGAGGCGTGGTGGAGTCCGGTGGCCGAATTGCCGGACGGTGTGAACGAGATGAACCGGGTGATGGTCAACGCGGACCGCACACGGCCACGGTCGATCATGGTGAACCGCTCGGGGCGGCGTTTCACGAACGAGGCGGCGAACTACAACGCCTTCGGTGGGGCATTCCACCAGGAGGATGTGGCCGCCTTCCGCTACGCCAACCTTCCGTGCTGGTTGATCTTCGATCAGGAGTATCTGCGGCGTTACGGCACGGTCGGACCGTGGCCGCCGGGAGAGGTAGCGCCGGAATGGATGACACGGGCCGACAGTGTTGCGGAGTTGGCTGCCGCCCTGGGGATTCCGGGCGAGGCGCTGGAACGGACGGTCGAACGGTGGAACGGACAGGTGGCGGAGGGATGCGATCCAGACTTCCACCGCGGTGAGAGTGCGCACGACCGATGGTGGGGCGACCCGCACCTGAAGGGTGCCGTCGAGGGCACCCTCGGTCCTCTGACCGAGGCGCCGTTCTATGCGGTGCGGCTCGAAAGCGGGGCGTTGGGGACGAAGGGCGGTCCGAAGGTCGACAAGCACGGCAGAGTGGTGGACCTCGACGGCGGGGTGATCGGCGGGTTGTTTGCGGCGGGCAACGTGATGGCGTCGCCGTTCGGGATGACGTACGGCGGCGCGGGTGGGACGCTGGCGCCGGCAATGGTGTTCGGATATCTCGCCGGTCGCCACGCCGCATCGAGGCCGGTGCACCCATGACCTCGGGTCGGATCTCGGAACTGCCCGGACATCTGCGCGCGGACACCATCTTCGACCTTGTGATCGCTCGGGCGGAAGCAACGCCCGACGACACCCTCGTGATCGACGAGCGTCGGCGCACCGTGAGCTTTCGGGAGTTCCGAGAATCCGTCGAGCGGGTTTCCGCGGGCCTGGCCGAACGCGGCGTCACCGCGGGCACGGTGGTCTCCTGGCAGTTGCCGAGTTGGATCGAGACCATGGTGCTGACCATGGCACTCTCCCGGATCGGCGCCGTGCAGAATCCTCTGATCATGATGCTGCGCGAACCCGAGGTGGAGTTCATCTGTCGTCAGGTCGGCAGTCGGCTTCTGATCGTCCCGGAGGAATTCCGCGGTTACGCCCACGGCAAGATGGCACGTTCGGTGGCCGCTCGGCTGCCCGGAATCGACGTCCTCGTCACCGACCGCACCCTTCCTCGGGCCGAACCTCGCACCGAGCAACCGCCGCCGAAGCCGACCGATGTCCGCTGGGTGTTCTACACCTCCGGTACCACTTCGCAACCCAAGGGCGCCCGACACGTGGACACGGGACTACTCGCCGCTGCCGAAACATTCTGCGAAGCCGTCGCTCCTGGACCGGACGACAGGATCGCTGCGCTCGCACCGATCGCCCATGTGGGCGGTGTCCTGCACCTGCTCGTCGCGCTGATGTCCGGTGCGGCGTTGATCACCACCGACGTCTTCGAACCCGAGGCGACCGCGCGACTCCTCGCCGACACCGGTGTCACCCTGGGAGGCAACGGAACCCCCTTCGCGCAAGCCCTTCTCCGGCAACAGCGTGCTCGTGATGGTCGGCTGTTCCCGGACCTGAGGGCCTTTCTCATCGGGGGGGCGCCGCGTCCGGTCGCCCTGCACCGCGAGGTCTCGAGCGAACTCGGCGGGGTGGGCCTGGTGTCCGGGTACGGGCTCACGGAATGCCCGTTCATCGCGTGGGGGAGTCCCTCGGGCAGCCCGAACGAGATCGCGGTGACCGAAGGCCGTCCGGGACCCGGCACATTCATACGTATCGTCGGCGCGGACGGCGCCGAAGTGGCTGCCGGCGAGCGCGGTGAACTGAGAGTGAAGGCCCGGCAACTCACCGTCGGGTACGTGGACGCCGCACTGGACGTCGAGGCGTTCGACGACGACGGCTACTTTCGCACGGGTGACCTCGCCTTTCTCGACGACGAGGGATGCCTCAACATCGTCGGCCGTCTCAAGGACGTGATCATCAGGAACATGGAGAACATTTCCGCCCGGGAAGTCGAGGATCACCTCGTCACCGTTCCCGGACTCATCGATTCGACGATCATCGGACTCCCCGACCCGGAGACGGGTGAACGTGTCTGTGCGGTAGTGGTACCCGAGGGTTCGGCGGTGGCTCCGAGCCTGGCCGACGTCTGCGAGCACCTCGTGGTCCGGGGGCTGAACAAGCGCAAGCTGCCCGTGCAGCTCGAGGTACTCGATCAATTGCCCCGAAATGCCATGGGCAAGGTTGTGAAAAAGGATCTGGCCCGGTTGTTCGGGAAGGACGCCCAGTGAGCCTCTGCGTGAACTGATGTTCGATCGAGCACAGCAAATTCGAATCCAACGCGAACAACACTCGTGCGAGGAGGCACTTCTGATGGAAATCGATGTCGAGGTCGCGGTGGTGGGTGCCGGTCCATGCGGTGCCACACTGGCCAATCTGCTGGGCACACAGGGCGTGACGACGGTTGTGCTCGACAAGGAGCCGGCGATCATCGACCATCCGAGGGCGGTGGCGGTCGACGACGAATCGTTGCGCTCGTTCCAGACCGCGGGGATCGTCGACGACATCGTGCGGGACACCATCCAGAATGCGCCGATCCGGTACTACAACTCGCGCGGCAAGCAGTTGGCCCACGTGCGTCCCAGCGGGCAACCGTACGGCTGGCCTCGACGCAACCTGTTCCTTCAGCCGCTGATGGAAGCCGGGCTCCGGAAAGGCCTCGACCGTTTCGCCAACGTGGAACTCCATGCTGCCACCGAGGTCACGGAGTTGCTGCAGACTTCGAACGCGGTGCACCTGGTAGCGAAGTCCGAGGCGGGTGAAGTGCGGGTGCGAGCGCAGTACGTGGTCGGCGCGGACGGTGGCCGCAGCTTCGTCCGTGATGCAGCGGGTCTGCTGCTCACCGGGGAGACGGCGCCGTCGAAGTGGCTCGTCGTCGACGTCGCCGAAGATTCCCTCGATGCGCCCTATTCGGCGGTCTACTGCGATCCGGATCGGCCGGCGATGACGATCCCGCTACCGTACGGGTATCGGCGATTCGAATTCAAACTCCTACTTGACGAGACCGAGGAGGACGTCGTCACCGATCGGTCCGTCGATCGGCTGCTGCGAAAGTTCTACCGCGGGATACCGATGCCCACCGTCCTGCGGCGTCGCGTGTACTGGCATCATTCGCGGACAGCGGACCGGTTCGGGTCCGGCCGCGTCTTCGTGGCAGGCGACGCTGCGCACCTGCAACCGCCGTTCTTCGGGCAGGGCATGAACTCCGGAATCCGTGACGCGACGAACCTGGCATGGAAGTTGGCTGCGGTCGTCCAGGGACGGGCCGGTGACCGGTTGCTCGACACCTACGACGCAGAGCGCAGGAAGAATGCCGAGGCGATGGTGTCGTTCGCCACCCGGATCGGGAGCTACTATCAGCCGCGTAATCGCGCCACCGAGGTGGTGCGCGACGCCGTGTTCCGCGGGGTTCAGCTGATTCCCGGCGCGCGCGAATACATTCTGCAGATGAAATACAAGCCGGCGCCGCGTTACACCGACGGGGTGGTGGTGGCCGAACCGGAACAGGGCTCCGGATCTCCGGTAGGCCGGCTCTTCGGGCAGCCTTCGGTGCAACTCGCCGACGGCAACCGAGTGAAGCTGGACGATGCGGTCGGACGCGGATTTGCTGTTCTCGGGCTGACGGGCGATCCAGCAGAATCGCTCTCGCCGGCCACTCGAGCCCGCGTGAATGCGCTGGGGGCGAAACTGTTCCGCGTGACGGCTCCGCCGTCCGCGCGCCGCCACGGGTTCAGGGTGACGAGCAGCGGGAGTAGTTCGAGCACCGAACTGTTCGACGTCGACGGTGCGTTCCGCGACCTGAATCTCGAACGTCGGCAGGACGAGGTGATCGTCCTCCGGCCGGATCGGTACGTGGCAGCGATGTGCCGGGCCGACGAACTGGACCGGGTCATGTCTCGCCTGTGCGACGGGATGGCCGTTCCCGGCTGAACGACGTCGCGGGCCCACCCACAAGAGGAGCCGGGGCGGCGGGGGCGCCGAGGTTGCAGATTCCTGGGTTCTTTCTGCTTATCGGTCGCAGCTCCGACTCACTTGCCAAACTCATGCAGATCGCGGACGGATGCGCCCATCCGTGCCGGAATTGCCCCCTCGGGTCACGCGAGGCCCTCGCCCATGACTCAGCGCACTTCGAGTCCGCAAATGGCGGCGAGGATGGTACCGGCCGCGGGGAAGTCATGTGAAGGGAGACGTTGTGACTGTTAGGGTTTGACGGCGACAGCTCCACGCTCGCTGTCGGTGAGAGTCGCGCGCGGATCGGTTGCGGCCGGGCTTGTGCCTCTGCTCAGTATCGTGGCAGCGGCGAGTGCGACAACGAGGGCTGCGATCCCGAACCAGGCGGCGGCGTCGTAGCCGGTGTCGGTGGGCGTGTCCTCACCGGCGGGGACGGTCCCGATCAGCAGGGTGGCGCTGAGGGCGCTGCCGGCGGAGTAGCCGATGTAGCGGAGGACTTGGTAGAAGCTTGTGGCGCTGCCGGTTTCCTCGGCGGGCACACCCCGCACAATCTGCGTGGGGTGGACGGCGAAGATGCAGCCGACACCGAAACCGGCCAGTGTCATCGTCACGAGCAGCATGATCAGGTTTGCGCGTGTGGTGAGGAACAGCACCATGGCGGCGATGAGGACCAGGCAATTGACTGCGACGACGGTTTCGAGCGACATCCGCCGCAGGAGGCGGCGGATGACTTTGCTCGCGGCGAAGCTGGCGATCGAATACGGCACCAGCATCATCCCGGCGACGAGGGTGGAGGCGCCGAATCCGTATCCGCTGTCGGTAGGGGCCTGGACGTAGCGCACCACCAGTGACAGCAACGGGTAGATGCCGAGGCCGACGAGGACGACGGTGATGTCGGCGGCCAGGACGGAGCGGTGACGCAGCAGACGCAGGTCTACGAGGAGGTGGGTTGCCCGTAGCTCCCACAGGGTCCAGCCGGCGAGGACGACGAGTGCCGCGGCGAGCATGCCGAGCAGGCGTGGAGACATCCATCCCCAATCGGGTCCCTGGGAGCACACCAACAGTAGGGCGGTGACCCACGTGCCGAGCAGGACCGCGCCGGTGACGTCGACGCGGTGGCGGGGACGCGCAGCGCTCGAGGGGAGGAGCCACACGGCCAGCAGGAACGCCACGCCGCTGACGGCTGCTCCGAACCAGAATGCTGCCGCCAGTCCGAGGTATTCGGTGACGAATCCGGCGATCGGGTAACCGACACCCAGTCCGGCGGCGGTGGTCACGCCGAGCAGGGCGATTCCGGACCCGACTCTGTGTGCGGGGAGGGCGTCGCGTGCCGCGGTGATCGCCAGCGGCACCAGTCCGAGGCCGACGCCCTGCATGGCGCGTCCGATCATCAGCCACCCGAAGCCGAAGGGCAGGGCTGACAGCACACATCCGATGCACACCACAGCGGTGGCGGACAGGATGACCGGCCGGCGGTGAGGTCCGTCGGCCAGTCGGCCCAACACCGGTGAGGCGACGGCGCCGACCAGCAGTGAGATGGTCAACGTCCACTGTGACGCAGCCAGCGAGACGTCGTCGACGTCGGCGATGGTCACCAGCAGTGGGGCGCCGAGGCTGCCGACCGCGGTGGAGACCACGCCGAGGAAGACCAGCATGGGTAGGATCGGACCTACGCCAGTTTTATTAGCTACGCTTACTAGTTGACCGGAAGGCGCGTCACTGACCGATGTCCATGACTTATACGTCACACAATCTGTTGCGTTATCCACACCCGCGCAGGCTGTGTTGATGTTGACATCGCCAATCCACAGTCGATCGATAGGGCCCTGCGGATCGCAGTGTCCGAAGGAGAAGGGCTCCGAGGCGGGCGACCAGCGGCCTTGAACCCGCCGCTCTAACGTCACTGAAACAGACAGAAGCTAGTCGACGCTTGTGACCGGTATCGAACCTCCGGTGATCGCGGAACCGTTGTCCGACAACAGGAAGTCGACGACCTTCGCAATCTCCGTCGGCTTCGACCACCCCTTACGGTCCGAGTCGGGCATGGCGGAACGGTTTCCTGGAGTGTCTATGACGAACGGCAACAGCGCGTTGACTCGGATGTGGTCGTCGATGTACTCGAGTGCAAGAGTCTCGACAAGTGCCACCACGGCAGCCTTCGACGCGATGTACGACGCCGCACCGGGAAACGGTCGACGTGTCGCGGCGGCGGACATGCAGATCACGGAACCTCCACCCCCCCGAATCAAGTGTGGGAGCGCGGACTGGGTCACCGTGTACGCGGTCCGGACATTGAGGTTCAGCTGTGCGTCGAGTGTCGCCACCGGCGTTTCGTGCACCCGCGTCCCCGAAGTGAAACCCCCGACGAGGTTGACGACGCCGAAAAGGGGCCGATCCGCGTCGTCACCGGCGATGGCGACGACGTTCTCGAGGTCGTCCTCGTCGGCGAGATCGGTGCGCACCAACTGCAGATTGGGATGCTCGGGAAGGCGGCCGAGTTCGTCACGGTTGATCCACGGGACCACCACCCGCCATCCGGCCATCAGGAGGTGAGTGGTGACCGACGACCCGAGGCCACCGGTTCCCCCGGTCACCAGAGCTGTGCGTGCCATGTCCTTCACTGTCCTTTCCATACCGGCGCACGCTTCTCGGCGAATGCGCGGGGTCCTTCCTTGGCATCCTCCGACGTGGCGATCCGCGGTAGTTCGTCGGACGTCATCGACCAGCCTGCGTGCTCGTCGGGACGGTCACCGTTCGCTCGCTGTGCGAGGGCAATCCGCTTGTGTGCCTGCACGGCCAGCGGGGCGTTCGACCCGATCTGTTCGGCGAGTGCGAGCGCCGTGTCCAGCACACGCTCGGCAGGTACGACCCGATTGACCAGATGAAATTCGAGTGCCTGCCGGGCCGTCACCGGTTCACCGGTGAGGAGGAGTTCCATCGCGACCGTGGCGGGCAGCTTGGCGGGGAGACGGAAGGCACCACCGGCACCTGCGATCAGGCCCCGCTTGACTTCGGGGAGTCCGAACGTCGCCGTGTCGGCTGCGACGGCGAGATCACTCGCGAGGACCAATTCGGTTCCACCACCGAGCGCGGGCCCATTGACCGCAGCGATGGTCGGCTTGCTGATGGCGTGGCCGACGTAGCCCGCGAGCCCCCAGGCTTCGCGGCCCGCTGGAATGACGCTTTCACCGCGAGCGAGCGCCTTGAGGTCGGCCCCCGCGCAGAACGCCCTGTCGCCCGCGCCGGTGAGCACCACGACGCGGACGTTCGGGTCGGCTTCCGCTTCCTCGAGGGCGTCGCCCACCCGGATACACATGTCGGCGTTGACCGCATTGCGCGCCTCCGGACGGTTCAACGTGATCAACATCGTGTGGCCACGCATTTCGACGAGCGCCGGGGGAGTGGTGGACGTGGTGGATTCCGTGACGGTCATACTGTGTCCTTTGCAGTGGGGAGATGAGTTCGGTGGGCGCAGGTCATACCGACACCCGATCGAGGTCCGAGGCCTCCCGTGGTGGGGAGGTCGGTGTAGACGGCGGTGTCCGCGAGAAGCGGGGCGCCGGCATGGGTTGCACGACGCCGTCGATCTCCACGAAGGACCCGCGGGTGGAGAAATGAGGATCGGTGGGGGCCTCGGCGAAGCTCGATACGGGGGTGACGCACGCGTCCACGTCGGCGAAAGCGGCCGCCCACTCGGCCCTGCTGCGGGTGGTGAACCTCGCTGCCAACAGGACGCGGAGCTCGGGCCATCGACTGCGGTCGTCGCGGTCCGGAAGGGTGTTCGGGTCGAGCCCCAGAACGGCGATCAACCTGTCGTAGAACTGTGGTTCGAACGCACCGACCGCCATATAGTGGCCGTCCGAGCACTCGTATGTGTCCCAGAACGGGCAGCTACCGTCGACGAGGTTCGCGCCGCGCTCGTCCGACCACCTTCCCTGCCCCCGCATCGACCACGCGTGCTGGGTCAGGACCGCCGCCCCCTCGGCAGCGGAGACGTCGACCACCTGACCGAGTCCGGATCGCTGTCTCTCCCAGAGGGCCGAGAGGATCCCGGTGACCATGAACATGGACCCACCAGCAAACCCGGCCACCATGTTGAGTGGTGGCACGGGCCGCTCCTGGCCCCTGCCGATCGAGTGGAGGATACTCGTCGGTGCGATGAAATTGATGTCGTGTCCGGCCTTGTCGGCTCGGGGGCCGTCCTGACCCCATCCGGTGACGCGGGCGTACACCAGGGAGGACACGTGTTCGAGCACGATCGCCGGCCCCAATCCGAGGCGTTCGACGACGCCGGGACGGAAACCCTCGACGAGGACGTCCGCACCGGACGCGAGGGCGGGGACGTCGGCGGCTTCTCGAGTATCTTTGAGATCGACCTCCACGACCCGCTTTCCGCGGTGCAAGTGCTCGGCGCTGGTGTGGTCCTCGGGGAGAAGACCGGGGCGTTGGACGCGGACGACGTCGGCACCGAGATCGGCGAGAACCATCGCGGCGTGGGTGCTCGGTCCGATGTTCGCCAGCTCGACGACCCGCAGCCCGATCAAGGGTCCGCTCCTGCTCACCCTCGATCAGCTCCACACAGTGTTCGCCGGAACCGCTACCCGCGAGGGGGCCGTCGGTGTGGCCGTCGGGGTACGCGAGAACGCTGGTGCCGGTGCGGGCTGCAGGACACCGTCGAGGTCGGTGAAGACTCTCCGGTCCATCATCTGCGGGTCCCGTGCGGCCTCGTCGAAGTCCAATACCGGTGTGACGCAGGCATCCACGTCGGCGAACTGCGCTGCCCACTCGTCGCGAGTGCGCGACGCGAATTTCTCGGTGAACAGCTTGCGCACGAGGGGCCAGCCCTCGACATCACGCTGATGCCCCAGCGTCGCCGGATCGATGTCGAGAACACGCAGTAGCTCTGCGTAGAACTGGGGCTCGAGCGCACCGACCGCGACGTACTTACCGTCGGAACACTCGTAGGTGTCGTAGAAGGGTGCGGATCCGTCGAAGACGTTGGTGCCCCGGTCGTTCGACCACTGACCGGTGCCGCGCATCGACCACAGCAGATGGGCGAGCGCGGGGGCGCCGTTGACCATCGCCGCGTCGACCACCTGTCCCCAGCCCGACAGTTGACGTTCCACGAGAGCAGCGAGTACCCCGACGACGAGGAACATCGACCCACCACCGAAGTCGCCGAACAGATTCAGCGGTGGAACCGGGCGTTCGTCCTTTCGGCCGACGGCGTGGAGCAATCCGGTCACCGAGATGTAGTTGAGGTCGTGGCCGGCCTGCAACGCGCGTGGTCCGCTCTGCCCCCACCCGGTGACCCGACCGTAGATCAGGCGTGGATTGCGGGTGAGGGCCTCTTCCGGTCCGAGCCCCATACGTTCGGTCACTCCGGGTCGGAATCCCTCGACGAGAACGTCGGCTCGGTCGAGAAGGCCGAGGACCATGGCGACGTCCTCGGGACGTTTGAGGTCCGCTTCGACAATGGTGCGTCCGCGTAGTTGCTGGCTCGCCGTGCGATCGGGTGCCGGCAGACCGCCGGCGCGCTGAACTCGAACCACGTCGGCTCCGAGGTCTGCTAGAAGCATTGCAGCATGCGGTCCGGGTCCCATTCCGGCGAGTTCCAGTACGCGGATACCCGCCAGGGGACCGCTGCCGACGTCTTCGGTGGGCACGGCTGCTCCTGGGTCGAGGTGGTGTGAAGTGCGGTCGGCGACCCGGTCAGTCACTCGACGGAAGGGGCTTGGCGCTCTTGAGCGCGAGCACTTCGTCACCCAGAGCCAGGCTTCCCTCGCCGCTCTTGGTGGCGAGGACCTCGACGGTATTGGCGGCATCCGTGTAACGCTTGCCGATCGTGGTGCCCCCGGCGAGATCCCCGGCCGGTGTGAGTCCTTCCGCCGGCGATCCGGCAGGATCGATCATCGGCTGCCCGCCGCACGTCAGGGCGACGTCACCGCTCCCGCCCCGGACGACGATGACCTCGGTGCTACACACCTGGCTGCGCAGTCGTGCTCCGGTCTTCAACATGGGAATCCCTCTCTTGCTGTGGTATTCGGCCCGGTGCTCCCCGGGCCGAGGGTGGACGGCTAGACGGCGGACTTCTGAGGTTCGCAGTCGATGACGCCCGCGACGATCTCCGCGACGATGTCCTTGCGCAGGATCTTCCCGGTTAGGGTGGTGGGCAGTTCGCTGCGGTAGACGATCCGATCGGGAGTCCGGGAACCGCGCAGACGGGCGCGCACGAACTGTCGAAGCTCCTCCGCGTCGGGGACCTTGCCGGGCACGGGAACCACCGTCGCGACGATGGCCTGACCCCAGTGGTCGTCCGGGATGCCGACGACCACCACCGAGCGCACCCGTGGGTGCTCCACCAGGACGTCCTCGATCTCCGCCGGCGCGATGTTCTCGCCGCCGCGGATGATCGTGTCGTCGTTGCGACCCACCACGAAGAGGAAACCCTCGACGTCCTCGAACGCCAGATCCCGGGTGGGGAACCAACCGTCGGCGTCGAGTACCGAACCGCTACCCATGTATTCGCCGGACACCTGAGGTCCGCGGACCCACAGTTCGCCTTCGTCACCCGGTGCGACCGGCTTGTCGTAGGCATCTCTGATCTCGACCTCGATCCCGGGCACCGGCCGGCCGATCGATCCGAGCCGGGCGCGGACCGCAGGATCTTCGGATTCCAGTGCGGCGCGGTGATCCTCCGGGCCGAGCAGGGCGATCGTGGAGCTGGTCTCGGTGAGCCCGTAAGCATTGACGAAACCGACGTTCGGGAACGCGCGGAGGGCGGCTTCCAATGTGGGGCGCGGCATGCGCGCACCTCCGTAGGACAGTGACCGCAGCGTGGGGACGTCGGCATCACTGCCGCCGAGGTGATCCACGATGCGGTCGAGCATCGTCGGGACGACCATCGCCGACGTGGCCTTCGCGGTGCGCGCGAGTTCGACCCAGTCCGCGGCGTCGAACTGCGGGAGGTAAATCATTTTCCGGCCCGCGTAGAAGTTGGTCACAATCGTGCCCATGCCTGCGACGTGGTAGGGCGGAACGCTGATGAGCGCGCCGTCCGTCTCCTCGGCGGAGGCGAACTCGACGGTCCCCATCACGTAGCTCAGCAGATGGCTGTGCCGGAGCACGACGCCCTTGGGGGCGGAGGTGGTACCGCTCGTGAACAACACGATCGCCGGTGCGTCCGGGTCGACGTCCGCGGGCGGTACCGGATCCGAGGCCAGCTCCTCGGCGCGGGCGAAGAAGTCGTCGGTGGTGACGACGCGGGTGGCGTCGTCGTCCGCGACCGGTGCGAGGTAGACCGGGTCGACGACGACGAGTGCGTCGTCGACTCTCGCGATCAACTGCTGCAACTGCGCTGCACCGAGCCGGTAATTGACGGGGGTGAACGGGACACCGGCGTAGGCGGAGGCGAAGAGCAGCGCGGGAAGTTCGAGTCCGGAGCCCCCGAGGAACACGACGTTGCGCGCGCCCGACTCGATCACGGCGCTTCCCGCGCCCGCGACGAGCCGGCCGAACTCCTGGTAGGTGAGCGAACCGTCACCGACGGTGATCGCGGTGCGGTCCGGGTTGCCGGAGATCGCCATCTCCAGGATCAGCGAGATGCTCATGGTTGTCTTCCGATCAGGTGAGTGTCGAGGGAACCGTCAGTGGGGGTCCTTGGCTGGCAGGGCTGCGATCGATGGGGGATCGTTCTCGGTTCGCCCGGTCTTCGCGGCACTGCCGGGAGAGCCGAGTTCGTCGAAGAACTCCGCGTTGGAACTGACGTATCCGGACCATTGATCAGGCAGGTCGTCGTCGAAGAAGATGGCCTCGACGGGGCAGACCGGTTCACAGGCTCCGCAGTCGACGCACTCGTCGGGATGGATGTACATCATCCGTCCGCCCTCGTAGATGCAGTCGACGGGGCATTCTTCGATGCAGGCTTTGTCCAGTACATCGACGCAGGGTTCGGCAATTACGTACGGCACGGCGGGTCGGACTCCTAGCTCTGACGATGGCCTAACTCAACTTGTCCAGAACCATATGCCATCTTCTGACATCTTGTCTATGAAATTTTGAAGTCGGTCCCGAGTCGGCCCAAGGAAGGGTGCGGCCTGGGGATATGCGCGCTATCCGCATAATGTCGACGGGGAACATCGGTTATTCGCGATCGGCTCTGTTGTGCGGCGGGATCATTGGATACTCTTCTATCTGACAGCTCAGGTCACATCGAGATCCTGCAGCTCCGACGCGGCTACGTTGCCGTTCCACTCAATCGAAAGGTACTCCGCCATGGCGTTGGCGATCTCGGAAGAACACAAGGAACTGGCCGACGTGGCCGCGTCCCATCTCGCGCGGGGGAACGTGCGGGAGGCTGCACGTCGGACTCTCGACGGCACCGGCGCGGACCTTCCCGCGTTCTGGTCCGCGACGGCAGGGCTCGGCTGGTTCGGACTGCACCTGCCCGAAGAACACGGGGGGTCGGGCTTCGGTCTCCCCGAATTGACGGTGGTATTGGAGGCCCTCGGGCACGAACTGGCCCCGGGGCCGTTCCTTCCGACGGTGACGGCCTCGGCGATCCTGGCGCACAGCGCACCCGAATCGGTTCAGGCTCGGTGGCTTCCGGGACTGGCAGACGGTTCGGCGATCGGCGCCGTCGGCCTGTCGCCGGGGTTGACGCTCGATTCGGACGGTGGCCTCACCGGCGAGAGCCGCGCGGTGATCGGCGCGCCCCAGGCCGCTGTGCTCGTGCTGGTCGCGGGAGATGACGTCGTGGTGGTCGAACCCGGCGAGGCCGGTGTGTCGGTGTCGACGCGAGCGGGCTTGGACACGACTCGGACGATCGGCAACGTCACGGTCGACGGTGCTGCGATTCCCGCCGAGCGCATCCTGAAGGGCGCAGCGCGCGCCGCGGTCACGTATTTCCGCATCCTCGTCGCCGCCGAGGCCGTGGGAAGCGCGATGGCCTGCCTCGAGACCGCCACCGACTACGTGAAGACCCGCGAGCAGTTCGGGCGACCGGTCGGCACCTTCCAGGCAGTGAAGCATCATTGCGCGAACATGCTGATCGACATCGAGATGACCGTGGCCGCCACCTGGGACGCGGCGCGCGCCGGAGATGTGGAGAGCGCCTGGTTCGCCGCCGCGGTCGCGGCCTCACACGCCGCCCGGGCCCAGGTGAAAGCGGCCCGGCTCAACATCCAACTGCACGGTGGTATCGGATTCACCTGGGAGCACGACGCGCACCTCTACCTGCGTCGAGCGGACACCGTGGCGGCCGTAGTGGCGGACGGGCGAGACCCGCTGGTCGACGTCGTCGAGGCGTTCCGCGCCGGGGAAGCACACGGTGCGTCCTTCGAACTGCCGGCGGAAGCACGGACGTTCCGCGAGCAGGCCGGTGCCGCGGTGGCCCACTACAAGGCGCTGCCCGAGGGGGAGCAGCGTGACTATCTGGTGGACAGCGGCTACCTCGTTCCGCACTGGCGGAAGCCCTGGGGCCGGGAAGCCGGAGTGGTGGAGCAGCTGGTCATCGAGGAGGAATTCGCGGGCATCGATCTACCCGATCTCGGAATCACCGGCTGGGTCAACCTCACGATCTCCCAGGTCGGGACGGACGAGCAGAAGAGCCGGTGGATCGACCCCGTCCTCCGTGGGCAGACCAACTGGTGCCAGTTGTTCAGCGAGCCGGGTGCGGGGTCCGACGCGGCCGCGGTTCGCACGGCGGGCAAACGCGTCGACGGGGGGTGGCGTGTCACGGGACAGAAGGTGTGGACGAGTGCCGCGCTCGGTTGCGAGTGGGGCCTGGCCACGGTCCGGACGGATCCGCAGGCCTCTAAGCACGCCGGCGTGACGATGATGGCGATCCGGCTGGACTCACCGGGAGTCGAGATCCGCCCGCTGCGGGAGATCACCGGAGACGCGCTGTTCAACGAGGTGTTCTTCGACGACGTCTTCGTGCCGGACACCGATGTGGTCGGGGGCGAGGGAGAGGGCTGGAAGGTAGCCCGTGCGACGCTCGGCAACGAACGCGTCTCCATCGGTGGCGGCAGTGGTTCCATCGCGTTCACCGGGAAGGAACTGGTCAAGCTGCTCGACGGGTCTCCCGGTGCCAGGGAAAGCGCGGAGCACGAGGTGGGGGAGATCCTCGCGGAGGAGCACACGCTGCGTCTGCTCAACCTCCGCCAGGCCGCCCGGGCGATCGCCGGTGCCGGTCCCGGTCCCGAGGCCAACGTCACCAAACTCGTCAAAGCCGAACACTCCCAGCGCATCACCAACCTCGGCATGACTCTGGTCGGACCGGCGGCGGTGATGGGTGAGGTTCCGGACGTCTCCTACCCCTACCTCTTCACCCGTTGCCTGACGATCGCGGGTGGAACGTCGGAAATCATGCGCAACACCATCGCCGAACGGATCCTGGGGCTACCGCGCGATCCACTGGTCCGCTGAGCGATGACGGACGAAAGGAATTGCACGTGAATGACCTTCCCCTCGCGGGTGTCACCGTGGTCAGTCTGGAACAGGCTGTGGCGGCACCGTTCGCGACGCGCCAACTGGCAGATTTGGGAGCCCGCGTCATCAAGGTCGAGCGACCCGGCGACGGGGATTTCGCCCGCGGCTACGACGTGTCGGTTCATGGGCAGTCGAGTTACTTCGTCTGGCTCAACCGGTCCAAGGAATCGCTGTCACTCGATCTCAAGGCCGACGAAGGCAGGGAGATCCTGTTCGAGCTTCTCGCGACGGCAGATGTCTTCGTACAGAACCTGGGACCGGGAGCCACCGGCCGCATGGGCCTGGGCGCGGAAGATCTCGCCGCCCGCTTCCCGTCGCTGATCGTCTGCGACATCTCGGGTTACGGTGCCGACGGACCGTGGGGTACGCGCAAGGCCTACGACCTCCTGGTCCAGGCGGAGGCAGGGCTGCTGTCCATCACCGGGTCGCCGAACGAGGTCGCGAAGGCCGGAATCTCGGTCGCCGACATCGCAGCAGGAAGTTTCGCCTACTCGGGAATCCTTGCCTCCCTGTACACGCGGGCGGTGTCGGGCCGAGTGCGCTCGGTCAGTGTGTCGTTGTTCGACGCGCTGGCCGAGTGGATGGGGTCACCGGCGTACTACGCGCAGTACGGCGGCGAGAGTCCCCGGCGCACCGGTGCTCGGCATGCGACGATCGCACCGTACGGGCCGTTCACGGCAGGTGACGGAGAACGGGTGCTCCTCGCGATCCAGAATCAACGTGAATGGGAGCGGCTGTGCGTCGAGATACTGGCGCAGCCCCACCTCGTCACCGACCCTCGGTTCGCCACCAATCCCGACCGAGTGGCCAACCGAGAGGTGTTGGAGCAGATCATCACCCAAGCCATCGAGGGTTTCACCGCAGACCGACTCGCCGGGCGACTGGAGGAGGCGTCGATCGCGAACGCGCGGATGAACACGGTCGGCGAGCTCTGGGCGCACCCGGTACTGTCCGAGCGCAAGCGATGGCGAGATGTCGCGACGCCGCGCGGGACTATCCAGGCACTCGTGCCGCCGGCGTCGTTCACGGGCGTCGAACCACGGATGGATCCGGTCCCGGCGGTCGGGGAGCACTCGGCCGCGATCCTCACCGGACTCGGACGGTCCGGCACCGACATCGCACACCTGAGGTCGAAGGCGATCATCTGACGAGAGGGAGTTTCACGTGGAAGATCTGGCGCTGGTCCTGGCGGGCGGAGGAGTCGCAGGCATTGCGTGGGAACTGGGCTTCCTCCTCGGAGTGCAGGACGAGTCGGAGCACGTGGCTCGGGCGTTGCTGGATTCCACACATCTCGTCGGCACCTCGGCCGGTGCCACCGTCGCGGCCCAGATCTCCAGTGGCGTCGGCCTGAGCGATCTGTTCCACACGCAACTCGCGGCGGAGACCACCGAGATCGATCCCGGCGTCGACCTCGAGCAGCTGATGGCGGTCTTCGCGGAGGGACTCGGCGACGAGGACGCCTCGCCCGGGGAACGGTTACGCCGCATCGGGGCGGCGGCGCTCCGGGCCACCACAGTGAGTGAGGAGACGCGCAGGGCAGTCATCGAGTCTCGGCTTCCCTCGCACGAATGGCCGGAGCGGGCGCTGAGTATCACCGCAATCGACGCGTCGACCGGTGAGCTCGTCGTCTTCCAGCAAGGTCACGGTGTCTCGCTCGTCGACGCCGTGGCCGCGAGCTGTGCGGTACCGGGAATCTGGCCGCCGGTGACGATCGACGGACGCAAGTTCATGGACGGTGGTGTGGAAAGTGCCGCCAACGCGTTCTTGGCGGGAGTGTGCGGACGAGTCGTAGTCCTTGTTCCCGCACCCGAGCCCGGTCCCTATCTGCTCGGAGGGAGTCTGCTCACCGAGATCACGTCGATGACCGGTTCCGACGTGCTTCCCGTTTTTGCCGACGCTGCCGCGGTCGGGGCATTCGGGACGAACCCGTTGGCGCCCTCGACTCGAGCTCCGGCTGCACTCGCCGGGCGCGATCAGGGCCGGCGAGCAGCCGCGCAGCTGGGCGAGTTTCTCGGCGTCGTTCCCTGACGGGAACGCTCCGAAACGCAGACGACCACGAAGAGACCCGCCATGGGCTCGACACTCGCTACGGTGTCGTTCCCATGGCGGGTCGCGGCGTTCGACGGGCCGGCTGAGAGGCCTTGGCGTCTACTTCGGCTGGAAACGCAGCGCACCGTCGATCCGGATGACCTCGCCGTTGAGGTAGTCGTTTTCCGCGATGTGTTGCACGAGGCCGGCGTACTCGGACGGGCTGCCCATGCGGTTCGGGAACGGAACATTCGAACCCCAGAACTTCTCGGCTTCTTCGCGTTCCATCTTGAACGCGGGTGTGAAGAAGGTGCCCGGCGCGATGGCCATCACGCGGATACCGAACTTGGTGAGGTCACGAGCAGCCGGCAGGGTCAGACCTACTACGCCGCCCTTGGCGGCGGAGTAGGCGGTCTGTCCGATCTGGCCCTCGAATGCCGCAATGCTCGCGGTGTTGACGATGACGCCACGGCTGCCGTTCTCGTCGGCGTCGTTCTTGGCCATGGCTGCCGCGCCCAGGCGAAGCACGTTGAACGTGCCGTTGAGGAAAAGGTTGACGTACCACTGGAACTGCTCGAACGAGGCGGGCTCGCCGTCCCGTCCGACCACCCGTGAGGCCCCGGCGCCGCCGCCGTGAGCGTTGACGACGATGCGGAGCGGAGCGAGCTCGTTTGCTGCGGCGAGGGCTGCGACGACGCTGGCTTCATCGAGTACGTCGGTGCTGACGTACCGAACCTTCTCGCCGAGTTCGGCTTCCAGTGCTTTACCGCGCTCGTCGTTGAGGTCGGCGACGATCACCGAGGTTCCGGCAGCTGCGAGCTGACGTACGGTGGCCTCTCCGAGGCCTCCCGCTCCGCCCGTGACGAGCGCGGACGCGTTGCTGATGTCCATCTTCGTTGTTCCTCTCCTGGCCACGAAACGAGCCGCGAGCCGTTGACTGGTGCACTCATTCAAAAATGACACAATTGTCAGAAAAGTTCAATAGCGTGGAGGGGTAGATGTCCGATCCCGCGCGCGAGTGCGAAAGCGACTGGTGCATAGACGGTTCGAGCCCTACCGCGCCATGCGATAGGGCTCGAACCGTCCATCGACGGTCAGATGATTATCAGGCGGCGTGGCTGAAGAACCCGCGCTTGATGCACGCCACGAGCAGCGACACGAAGTCGTCCTGCGACAGTGGTTCGGGAAGCTCCTGCGACGCTTGCGGCACCCGGCCGACGAGAGCGCGGAAGATCAAGGCCGCCATGACCGGGTCGAACGGGTAGTCGCGCTTGCGGCTCGTCACCACCGCCAGGAGGGCGTCGTCCATGCGTGCCTGCCCGTAGGTGCCCAGGTCCACCACCATGTCGTTCCCACTGTTGCGCTCGGACCAGACGTCGATCGATCCCGCGTATCGAGTGGTGTACTGCGAAAACCCCACCAGCCATTCTCGCAAGTCGGTGTCGTCCTCTGCCATCGGATCGATCTTCCGGACCCGCTCGGCCTGTTCGATCGCGCACCCGGTGGCCTCCACGCTCAGCGCCACGAGCAGATCCTGTTTCTCGCTGAAGTACTTGTAGAACGTTCCACGCGCGAATCCAGCCTGCTCGACGATGTCGTCGACGCTCGTGCGGTGGTACCCCTTTTCGCGGAACTGGATCGCACCTGCTTCGACCAGGGTCTCGACGGTCTTCACCGCTCGCTTGCTGAGGCCTGCCACGCGGTCCTGGGTGGACAGGCCCTGGGTGTTCGGGGGCTCGGGCATGTCGATCGACCCGGTGCCCGACGTGCGCAACGAGAGGCTGTTGAGGACCTCGGGCGGGGTTTCGGGGAACAGTACCAACTGAATGAAGACGGACACGGCGTCGACGACGGACTGGGTGTCGCGACCGTAGGCCCGTCCGGTGTGGATGAAGAGGTTCATCCGGTGGACGACTGCGGTCATCATCATGGCACCCGCGTCAGGATCGATGCCCTCGATTCCCGATGTGGCCAAGCGTTCGGAGATCCGCTTGTTGTAGCCCTCGATGAACCGGGTGATCTCCGGCCTCACTGCGGTGTCGGACGCGGCGACCTGCGTCCACTGCACGAACATCGTCGAATACTTGTCGAAGACCCAGCTCCACTCGCCCAGCCACCAGTTGAGGTTGTCGAACCCCACCTCGGTGGGGCCCAGGGGGCCGATGCGGCGCGCGACGCGGAACAGCGCACGGCCGCACTCTTCGAGGAGTTCGAGGAAGATCTCGTCCTTGCCGGGGAAGTACTGGTAGAGCGTGGCACGGGAAATGTCCGCGGCTTTGGCGATCGCCTCCACCGAGGTGTTGAAGAAGCCGACCTCGGCGAAGAGATCCAGTGACACTTCCACGATCTTGTTGCGCGTGCTTGCGCCCCGACTGCCCACTTCGGGGCTCGACGGGCCGTAACTTGCTCGGCGGGTGATCGAATTTTCTGACATCAGTGGACAGTCTATGGGGAGTCGAGGCAGATTGCGAGGACGAGGACAGGGGAGTGGCCGGAATTACTACGCATCGGTAACACCGAATTCCGCGGTACCGCTGATGGCGATTCCGCCCGTCTGGCGGGTGCAGGTCAGGGCGACGGTGGCGACTTTCGTTCCATCGGGCGCCGTATCGATGCCCGTGATCTCTCCGGTACACGTCAAAATGTCTCCGGGCCACACCTGCTCGCGGAATCGGACACCAAATCTCCGGACATTTCGGGCACCGAGCCAGTCGGTGGCGAAGGTTGCCAGCAAAGCACTCTGGTGCATTCCCTGAGAGAACACGGACGGGTTTCCCGCGGCGCGAGCCAACACGTCGTCGTAGTGCATCGGGTTGAGATCTCCCGACGCGCCGGAGTACCGCACGAACATCTGGGTGGTCAGCGGACCGAACTGGCGCGGTTCGGCCTGCGCGCCGACCACGAGCGGAGCTGTCGTCGTCATTTGGCACCTTCTTTGGCGGCGGTCTCGATGAAGGTTCCGCGCGCTTCGGCGATCAGTTCGCCTTCGGGGGAGTGGAATTCGGTCGCGATCACGGCGAACCTCATCAGGCCGCCTTTCTTGCCGGGCTTCTCGAATCGGTCGACCACCCTTTCCCTGGCGAGCAGTCGGTCTCCGGCGGTGGGGAGCGCACCGTGGAAGATGTACTCCTGCTCGCCGTGCAGGAGGCGCTTGCGCTCGAACCCCAGAGTCAACCGCACTCCCGGCGGAGCCCACTGCGCCGCTGTGATGAGAAAGGTCGGCGGGACGATCGCGTCGGCGCCGGCGTAGTCGGGATTGTCCGATTGCATGGCGGTGGCGAACTCGCGAATTTTGCCACGCTCGACGAACATCTCCCACTCCTGGCTGACAGCGCCCTTCGGCGCGGGTTCGGTCGACGGGATCGTCATGATGTCGTGCTCCTTCTGGCGATGTGGTCGGCGAGATACTGCCGAGTGAGCTCGACAGCGGTAGTCGGATAGGTTCGTGCCGTCGCTTCGTCCAGGCCGTCGCGAGCGAGGAGCAGCGCCAGTCGGTTCGTGATCAGTGCCAGCACGAACGCGGCGAGCATCGTGTAGTAGGTGATGTCCCCGGTGGGTCGCCCGCCGAATTCCACGTAGCGACGAACGGTCTCGTCGTCGTCGGGTACTCCCGGCAGCCGGGTGAAGCCCAGAGCCTCGCACAGGTACCGCTCGAACATCAGCCACCAGCCCAGGTCGATGTCGGGTGGCCCGGTGGTGGCCGTCTCCCAGTCGAACAGCGCGGCAACGGAGAGATCGTCGGCGAAGGACATGTTCCCGACGCGTGCGTCACCCCAGACCGGTACCTCGGCGTCCGTTTCGGGCGCGTGGTCGAGAAGCTCGGCGAGCGCTTCCGCGAGGACGTCCGAACCCACGACCAGATCGCCGCGGCACCATGCGTACCATTCGCGAAGGCGGTCGAGATAGCGGTGAAGTGCCGTACCCCCCGTAGTGCCGGAACCGTTCCGGAGATATGCGAGATCGTTCTCGTCGGCTATCCGGTGCACAGCGACGAGTGCTCTGATCGCGTTGTCGCAGAGCGTTTCCCGTTCAGATTCGGTGAGTTCCACCGTCCAGCCGCGCTTGTGCCAGCTCGGGACGTCGGAAGGAGTGCGGCCGTGCACCCTCCTCATGAGGTAAAAGGGCGCGCCGAGAACCCTCGGGTCCGGTTCGATCAGGACGATGTCCGGGGTGCCGACGCCGGGGTGGCGACCGAGTCGGTGCATCACTTCCGCCTGCCGGACGGCATCGGGCTCCACGAACAACTGGTGGTCCGACGCCTGCATGCGCAGCACGAGGTCGGCACGCCGGCGGACGCCGTGGATATCCGACCAGGACGCGGTGAAGAACACCGTCTTGCCGGAATATCCCGCGTCGGGAGCGGAGAACTCCGATATCTCGAAGTCGCTGTGCGTCTCGGGAACCAGTCGCGGGGGTAGCCATCGCGCGAGGACGTCGCGCACGTCGCCCTCCAGTTCGCCTCTTGTTGCCGTGTAGGCCACGTGGGTCCCTCCATGCTTCTACTTCGAGTCGTCGTGCCGGTTGTCGTGACGGGGAGATCCGGCACGACGGCTGGTCCGTCGTTCACGACCATTTCATTATGTGACCAATACTGTCAGAATAGGCCCATGAATGATGAGAAATCCACCCCCGGGCCCGGCGCGGTCCCCCGTGGGGCTCCCGTAGCGGTCCGCGATCGGCTCGGTCTCGGTGCGTATGCCCTCCCCGGCCGGGTGCCCGACCCCCGGCCCGCCATCGCCCAGGCAGTCGAAGCCGAACGGCTCGGCTTGGACACGCTGTGGCTGAGCGAGCGGTGGGGAACCAAGGACTTCGGCGTGCTTGCCGGAGCGTTCAGTCAGGTCACGAGCACGATCAAGATCGCGGCCGGCGTGACCCATCTGCAATCTCGGCATCCCGCGATGCTGGCTTCGCTGGCGATGACGGCACAGGGTCTCTCCGACGGCCGGATCATGATCGGAGTCGGCCGTTCGGTCGACCGGATGTGGAGCGCTGTCGGCCTCCCCAAATCCACGAATCGGTCCCTGGTCGACGCCGCCGACATCTTCCGTCGACTGTGCCGCGGCGAGAAGGTCACCTACGACGGGCCTGCGGGCGTCTACCCCGCTCTTCGCCTCAACGACATCCCTGACCAGCCTGTTCCTCCGCTCGTCTTTGCTGCGATCGGCCCGAAGGGGCTCGAGCTCGCCGGCCGCCACTTCGACGGAGTTCTGTTGCATCCCTTCCTCACACCTGATGCCGTCCGGCGATCGGCCGAGGCGGTCAGGGCTGCCGCCGTCGATGCTGGCCGTGACCCGGACTCTGTGCGGATCTACGCGACTGTGGTGGTCGCATCCGGCCTGGAGGCGGACGAGGAAGCTGCGGTCGTCGGCGGGCGCGCCGTCACCTACTACCAGATCCCGACCTTCGGGGAGCAGCTTGCGAAGGTGAATGGGTGGGACCCTGACCTACTGGCAGCCCTCCGCGCCCACCCACAGCTCGCCGGTGTGAAGGGCGCGGCGGATTCGGTCCGCACTCGCGCGCAGCTGACGGAAGCGGCGGAGTTTCTGCCCGCCGAATGGGTTCGAGGCGCGGCAGCGCTCGGTTCGCCGAGCGAGTGCCGGTCGATGTTCGACAGGTATCGCGAGGCGGGCGCAGACGAGTTGGTTTTGCACGGCAGCACGCCGGACCAATTGGGCGAAGTCGTGGACCGCGCCTGAATCGACCTTGCTCTAACGTGACATTACTGCCAGAATTAGATGTCTATACGCGCTACCCGAGGTTTACGTATCTCGGTGCGGGGCGCGTCGATCGCCACAGAGGGTGATCTCCGGACGAGAGGGAATCAGTGCACAACTACGAGGGCATCTACGTCTCCGGGAAATGGTCTCCGAGCGCAGGCGCACGAATAGCGGTGACCTCGCCCGCCTCGGGTGAGGTGCTCGGGCACGTCACCGCCGCCACCTCGGAAGAGGTCGGAGCGGCGATCGCCGCGGCCCGTGATGCGCTCGAGCGCGGTCCGTGGGCCACGACGACCGCCGCCGAGCGGGCAGCCGCGATCGGCCGGCTGGCCGATGCGATCGAGGCGGAGTCCCGGGATTACGCCGACGTGGTCTCTGCCGAAGTGGGCTCGCCTCGGAAGTGGGCGTCCTTCGGGCAGATCGGAACCGCGCTCGGAGTTCTTCGCACCTTCGAGAAGATCACACCCGAATACCGTTTCGAGGACCGTCGCCCGTCTGTGATCGGCGGAGAAGTCCTGGTGCGGCAGCTCCCGGTCGGTGTCGTCGGTGCGATTCTGCCGTGGAACGCGCCGCTGTTCACCGCCTTCCTGAAGCTGGCCCCCGCCCTCGCCGCGGGTTGCACGCTGGTGCTCAAGCCGTCGCCCGAGGCTCCGCTCGCATTGTCGAAGCTGACGGCGGCAGTGGAGGCCGCCGGGATTCCGGCGGGAGTGATCAACATCGTGTCCGGTGACGTGCAGACGGGCGAGGCCCTGGTGTCACATCCCGGTGTCGACAAGGTGAGTTTCACCGGTTCGACGGCGGCAGGCAGACGCATCGGCGCCGTCTGCGCGGCAGACATTCGCCGGTGCGGCCTCGAGCTCGGCGGAAAGTCTGCTGCCGTCGTCCTGGACGACGTTGTTCTCGACCAGAAGGTCGTGTCGGGTCTCGTCACCGGCGTCATGGCGAACAATGGTCAGGTCTGTGCCGCACAGACTCGTATCCTGCTGCCGCGCAGTCGCTACGAGGAGTGCGTCGACGCGATTTCCGCCGCCGTCTCCGCGCTCACGGTCGGGGACCCGGCGGATCGTTCGACCGACGTCGGGCCGGTGATCAACAGTGCCGCGCGCGATCGGATCGAAGCCCACATCCAGCGCGCGGTACAGGACGGGGCGCGGGTGGTCGCCGGCGGCTCTCGTCCCCACGGTCTCGACACCGGTTGGTTTGTCGCGCCCACTGTGCTCGCGGATGTCCACAACGACATGGCCATTGCGCGCGAAGAACTCTTCGGGCCCGTCTGCGTCCTGATCCCGTACGAGGGAGAGGACGAGGCCGTGGCTCTCGCCAACGACTCCGACTACGGACTCGCAGGGGCGGTGTGGTCCGCGGACGCCGCCCGGGCGGCGCGCGTGGCCGCTCGACTTCGCGTGGGATCGGTATCGGTCAACTCGCCCGCACCACTCGACTTCGGCAGCCCCTTCGGCGGTTTCAAGAAGTCAGGCGTCGGCAGGGAAGGTGGTCCGGAAGGTATCGCCGGGTACCTCGAGCCGCAGTCGATCATTCTCTGACCCCCAGGACACTCACTCGCGTCGACACCTGCCGGTGCCGCGCCGATGGAAGGAATTACATGGAGACGCAGGCAGCAGTCCTGTGGGAGCGAAACTCTCCCTGGTCTATCGAAACCATTCAGCTCGACCCGCCCAAGGAACAAGAAGTTCTGGTCGAGTTGCACGCGTCCGGGATGTGCCATTCGGACGAGCACATCGTGACCGGAGACATGCCGTTCCGGCTTCCGTGTATCGGTGGCCACGAAGGCGCCGGAGTCGTCAAGGAAGTCGGTTCCCACGTGTCGTGGCTGCAACCGGGCGACCACGTCGTGTTCGGGTTCATTCCCTCGTGCGGTCGTTGTCCGTCGTGCTCGAACGGTCACCAGAGTCTGTGTGACCTCGGAGCCAAGATCTACAGCGGGCGTCAAATCTTCGACGACACCGCACGCCACCACATCAGGGACGAAGATCTCGCGCTTGCGTGTGGTATCGGGTCTTTCGCACACCACACCGTGGTCCACGAGGCCAGTTGCATCAAGATCGAACCGCATCATCCGCTCGACCGTGCCTGCCTCCTGGGTTGTGGCTTCGTCACCGGCTGGGGTTCGGCCGTGTATTCGGCAGATGTCCGGCCCGGCGAGACCGTCGTCGTCGCGGGTGTGGGTGGTATCGGTGCCGCGGCAGTGCAGGGAGCGAGAATCGCTGGGGCGCGCACCATCACGGTCATCGAGCCCTCCGAATTCAAGCGTGAGGAAGCCAAGCGGATGGGTGCTACCCACGTGGCGGCGTCGTGGGAGGAAGCCCCGGAGGTCGTCGCCGAGGCCACATGGCATCGTGGCGCCGACAAGTTCATCTGCGCGATGGGCGTGGGGGAGGGCCGATTGGTGGCGAAGGCCCTGGCCATGACTGCGAAGCGTGGCCGGCTGGTGGTGACGAACATCCACCCGATGGCGGAGCGCGAGATCTCGGTCAGCCTGATGGACCTGACACTCACGGAGAAGCAGATCGTCGGCAGTCTCTACGGCTCGGCCAATCCGCGTGCCGACATCCCGAAGCTGCTGGAGCTCTGGAGTTCGGGCGGCGTCGACCTCGATTCGATGGTGACGAGGGACTACCCCCTCGAGAAGGTCAACGACGGCTACGACGACATGCGCGGCGGCCGCAACATACGCGGAGTCCTCCGCTACTCCGCGGCGGATGCGTGACGCCGATCCTGCTGTACACCGTGTTTCGTCATGGATGTCGAAACACGGTGTACAGCAACCGGGTGGTACCCCGAAGAGTCACCATGTGCCAAGCTGCGATTACATCGAGCTGGTAGGCGGGTCGGCCTCGGCCGGAACAATGTGCCTCGCTCTGGGAGAACTCTTGTTGTTACGGCGCACCCTTCTCGGTTGCCTCACCGGGCAGTGCGCTGACGTATCTCCCTCGACTCATCTTGGGTGTCGGAATCGTGAACGAGGTCCGATTTGCGAACGAGAATATTGCCCACTAGTCCAAGGACTGCCCCGCCCCCGATGTACCAAGGGATGGCGCCAGAGTTGCCAGCGGCGGTGAGACCTTCGGCGATGAGCGGAAACGTTCCACCGAAGAGGGCCACGGAGAGCATCGACGGCAATCCCACGCCCACGGCTCGCACTGCTGGAGGGAACAATTGAGGGCCGACCATGGCGAAGGGACCTGTTACAGATCCGAGGACGGTGAGGTACAGCAGTGCTCCGGGCAGAATGGGCACCACCCCGGTGGAAAGTCCGATGATGACGGGCAGTGTGCACACCGCAAGGGTCACGTACCCGATCCGCAATATCCGGAGGCCACCGAATCGGTCCGCGAGGAATCCCGATACCAAGATGATAAGGATCAAGTACACCGTGAAGATCGGCACATACCCTGTGACTTGCTCCTTCGTCGCGACGCCGGCGTGGGAAAGGAACTTGGCCAGGTAGGCGGTGATGAAGTACATGCCCATGGTGACCGGGACGAGCATCAGGAAGATCGCGGCGGCCTGACGGGTGCGTGCGCGAAGTAGTGGAAGTTGACGCGGACGTTCGTTCTTCACTTGTTCGGTGAAGATCTCGCTCTCTGCGCGGCACCACGAATCCACAGCGCGATCAGTCCCATTGCGGCGCAGACGAGGAAGCCCGCACGCCAGCCGCCGGACTCGAGTCCCTCGACGCCGTAGATTCCCAGCAGGATCGCCAGACACGCAGTCGCCAGCATTTGCCCGACGTAGCTCGAGGCGCTGGCAACCGCGCCGAAGAGGAACCGTCGATCCCGGGGTGCCGTCTCGAGAAGGTACGTTCCGACTGCGGCTTGCTCACCACTCATCGACAGGCCCTGAACGAGCCGGGCGTGGACGACGATGACCGCTGCCCACACACCGATAGTGTCGTAGCTGGGTGTCAGCGCGATGACAAGGGCACCGACGGAGATCATGGACACCGAGACGACCAGCCCGAACTTGCGGCCCTGTCGGTCGATGATGTGGCCCATGATCACCGCACCGATCGGCCGGATCAGGAAGCCGATCGCAAAAACGAGGTAGGAGGCCAGCAGGCTCGCCACAGGGTCGTCACCGGGAAATATTGCATGTGCGAAGTAGGGTGCGAGGACTGTGTAGATCAGCCAATCGAAGCTTTCGACGATGCTGCCTGCCGTGGCGGCTGCGAGGAGGAGCCGCGACCGATCCTTTGCTGGGGCGTTAGCCATGGGGGTTCTTCTTCCAGGAAAGTGTGATTTTTCAGAAGGACTCGGGTGCCCGGCAGGTGACGACCAGTGCCCGACTGGCGGGCACCCGTTGGACCGTTCTAACCAACCGAAGGCCGCTCGGTGACGGGGAACGCGCGTTGGAAGGCAGAGGCGAGTCGGAAGATGCGATCTTCGCTGCTCGGGGGACCGACGATCTGCAGGCCCACTGGCATCCCGTCCACGAATCCACAGGGCACGGACACCGCCGGCAGACCGAGGATGTTGCACAAGACGGTGTGTGGCGTGTAGTCCGCGGCCATCTTCTCCGGCCGGGTGGTCCATGCTTCGTCCCACTGCTCCACGGTCGGTGCGATCGACTGACTCGTCACCGACAACAGAAGGTCGTACTCACGGAATAGATCCCGAAACACATTCCCGTTGCGCGCGCGCCATTCGAGCGCTTCGCGATAGAGCCGTGAATCGACCGGCGGCAAGGGTGGAGGATTGTTGCCGACCTCGATCTCGTATACCGACGGTTCGCCGGGGGCCGGCCCACCGCCGCGGTTGCTCGGTTCCCAGACTTGATCGGTCGTCTCGACGCCTGCGCCCAGAGACCGTAGTTTGAAGGCCATCTCGCGAACTGCTGCGACAACTCTTCCGCTCTCCGGCGATGCGTGCGTGGCCGCGTATCCGTAGTTGTCGGTCCAGGCCAGGCGCATGCCCCCGACACCGGCATCCAGCGTGGCGAGGAGATCAGCCGGCTCGTTCTGGATGCAGATGTAGTCGCGGGCGTCCGGCCCAGCGAGTACCTGCATCACCAACGCGGCGTCTCGGACGTCCCGGGCCAGCGGCCCGTTTGTCGAAGTGAGCCGGAACTTCGGCTGCCGGTAGTCGACGTGGGGCACGAGGCCGCGCGTCGGATGCACCCCTACGACGCCGGAGAACGCCGCCGGCAGGCGTGTGGATCCGCCACCGTCGCTGCCAACATCGAGCATGTTGCGTTGGAAATGTTCACCGAGCGTGGATACTCCGAAGTGACCGTCGACGAGATCGGCACTCGGGTGGGGTGCTCGCTCCGTACGGTGACCCGCTACTTCCCGAACAAGGAAGACTTGCTTCTCGACTTCCACCGCCGAAAGAATCAGGTGGTCCTCGACGAGTTCGCGCGTCTCGAGCCGTCGCCCGATCCTGCCTCGGTGATCTGGGCAGTGTGGATGGCTCTGACTTTGAACACGCAGTCGGGTTTGGATGGATACCTGCTCTGGAAAAAGGCTGCCGCCACAGCCCCTGAGGTGATGGACAGGGCAAACGGCGAGCGTCGTCGGAGTGTCCAGTTGGCACTGACTGCCTTCATTTCAGCCTCATTGGGTATCGATCCGGACGCCGACATGCGTCCTCAACTCATGGCTGCAACACTCGAGGCGGCCAACTCTGCTCTGGTGAACTTTTGGGTTGCGCGCGGTGGAGTCGAGGATCTGTATTCGATGTATCAAGATGCTGCCCAGTCGATTTCAGAACTGTCCGTCAGCATCCTCGATGCGGAGGCGTTCTCGGCGATCGAAGCCCGGCGGTGACAGAGATCGATCCTCGAGCCGAGATGTCTAGAGAGACCGCGCGAGAATGCTTGTGGCAATCGGTGCCCTCCAAGACATCCGCACCGGTACCACTATCGCGTTCGTCCGCGGCCGACCATCACGTAACACCTCACGGGGCAGACTACGTGTCGAGTGGATCGAGCGCCTGGGTCTCCACTGCGGTCTTGCTGCTGAGGGGAGTGTTCGGTAGCACGAGTGCGGCGACGAGTCCGAGGAGCCCGAGCGGCGTGCACAGCAGGAAGAGGTCGCCGATGCCGTCGGCGTACGCGGTCTGAAGCTGTCCGCGTAGGGGTTCGGCGAGGTCGGCCACGTGTGGAACAGATGCGTTCACCAACTCCGATTCGTCTCCGCCAGTGTGAAATGCGGAGATTCTCGTGGCGAGAACAGCACCCAGGATGCTGACGCTCATCGCGCTCGCGAGTTGACGGAAGAACGCGGGTAGCGCGCTGGCGGCACCCAGTTGGTGCGGCGGCGCGCAATTCTGCGCGACGACGAGAAGATTGTGCATCAGGACTCCGATCGCGAACCCGATGCACAGAAGATACACGGACACCGCGGCCAGCCCGGACGAGACGGTGAGGGTCGACAGACCGGCGAGCCCGCAGACGAGCGCAACGCTGGCGAGGACGACCCAGCGCTTCCACAATCCGGTTCGGCTGATCCGGTGTCCGACCACGGAGGCAGCCAGAAACGTCGCGACCGACATGGACAGCATGAACATTCCGGACACCGAGGCGCTGAGGCCTCGGGCGATCTGCAGGTACTGACTCATGAATGTCGGTACTGCCAGCATCGTGACACCCAATGCCGTACTGGCGATCACGACGCGGGAGATCGAGGGATTCCTGAGCAGCGCGAGGGGGATGACGGGCTCGCGGACCTTCGCCTCGACCACCGCCGCGGCGAGGGCGCACACGACCGCACCACCCAACACGACATACGACGTCGGTGACAGCCAGTCGAACTGACTGCCCGCCAACGTGACCCACACCATGAGCGCGCATGCACTCACCGAGATCAAGCCGGCGCCGACCCAGTCGATCCGGATCGGACGATGGTGGACGGGCAGGTGTAGGGACCGCTGAAGGAGTACCACGGCCGCTATCGCGAAGGGGATACCGAGGTAGAAGTTCCAGCGCCAGCCGATGGTGTCGGTGACGATCCCCCCGATGACGGGGCCGCCGATCGTGCCGATGCCGATGACCCCGCTGATCAGGCCGGCGTAGCGCCCGCGTTCGCGCGGGCTCAGGAGATCCGCGAGCAGGACCGGCCCGACGGCAATCACACCTCCGGCCCCGATTCCTTGAAGGGATCGGAACCCGATCAGCACGGCGGTGTCCGGTGCGAGCCCGGCGAACAGGGATGCGACGACGAACACGGCGATGGCAGCGAACATGAGCTTCTTGTGGGAGAAGAGGTCGGCGAGCTTTCCCCAGATCGCGAGGCTCACCGTGGTCGTGAGCAGACTAGAACCGACCACCCAGGTGTACGCGGTCTGATCCCCGCCGAGTTCGTGCATCATCACCGGCAGGGAGGTGAGGACGGTCGTCGAGGCCAGTGCCGCGAGTACGAGACCGAGCAGGGTGCCCGTCAGCGCGAGCATCCGGTCCTGCCGGCTGTGCGGGTGCACCGCGGCATCTCGGATCGGGTCTCGGGTGTCCTCCGAAGTCGCCGAGCGTGAACGTCTTCGGGTGTGCCACACGTCTCGAGTGCTCATGTCCGCCTTTCCGGGAGCCGTCGAATGTCCGAGAGGGGGACGTCGACGGCGCAGACCGCAGAGACGTGGAGAGGGTGCCGCTGTTCGGCACCCTCTCCACGTCACATGCAGTTGTTCGACAACAACGTCGGGGTCAGAGGATTGCTCCGCTCACCTTGTACTCGATGATCTGGTCCATGCTCAGTCCGAGTTCCTCCAGCACCTCGTCGGTGTGCTCACCGTGTTCGGGAGCGCGGGTGACCTGGCTGGGCTGCTCGTTGAATTGCACCGGTGCCGTCACGAGCTTGAACGGAGTTCCTGCCGCGTCTTCGAGGTCCGCGATGTAGCCGTTTGCCTCGACCTGGGGGTCGGTGACGACCTCGCGCGGCTTCTGGACGGCCGACCACACCCCGTTGATGTCCTTCAAGGCCACCTTCCACTCTTCGAGTGTCTTCTTCGCGAACCCTGCCGAGATGGCGGCAATGCACGCGGCCCGGTTCTCGGCACGCTTCGCGTGCCTGTCGAAGCGGGGGTCGTCGATGAGCTCGGGGCTCTCCAGCACCGTCATCAACTCGGGCCAGAAGCGGTCCGATTCGAGCATGACGATGGAGATGAACCGGTCGTCCGCGGTCCTGTACGTGTTGACCAGGGGGTTTGCGGCTTCGGACTGAACCGGCTTGGGGTACTCGTCAATCCCGAAGGCATGCGCGCCTGCGATCGTCGCGCCCATCGCCCAGGACCCCATCGCGAGGAGCGAGCTGTCGACGACAAGGGCCTCGCCGGTTCGTTCCCGGTGGAACAGCGCCGACGAGATCGCTCCCGCGATGGTGAGGCCGCCGAGGGTGTCCCCGTAGGCGGGGCCCGGCATGTTCACCGGGTACTCGCTCGACGCCGGGGTGACGTTGTCGGCAGCCCCACTGCGACCCCAGAAGGACGACATGTCGTATCCGCCGCGTTCGGCTTCCGGTCCGCGCTGACCGGCGGCGGAGCCGCGGACATAGATGATCTTGTCATTGTGCGCACGAACGTCGTCGACGTCGATACGTAGCTTCTTGCGCGCCGAGGGACGGAAGTTCGTCAGAAACACGTCGGCCGTGGCGACGAGTTTCATCAACAGCTCGCGCCCTTCCTCCGACTTCAGATCGAGTGCCACACTCCGCTTCCCGCGGTTCGGCAGCTCGAACATGTGGTTCACACCGCCGGCGGGGATCAGTCCGGAGCTGACCAGACCCCGTTGCGGGTCGCCGCTTTCGGGGTGCTCGATCTTCAGGACGTCGGCACCCCACTCGGTGAGGATGGCCCCGGCCACGGGCACATAGGTCCATGCCGCAACCTCGACGACTCGGATTCCGTTCATTACACCGACCACGGTGATGCTTCCTTTCCGGATGGGGGACAGCGGCAGGTGCCGAAATGGGTACGGCGCCGTTAAGCCGGCGAGCCCTGGCGAACCTGGAGACACTGTGAACCTGAAACCTCTGAGGAGAAGTATCTGACTCAGTGTACATAAAAATGGGAAGAATGTGTGTTTCGCATCACAAGCGTATCGAACGGGCAGCCTCCGGTTGGTGGTGGGGGTGACCGACAAGCGTGATAGGTCACGAACTGCCACTGCATGGCCCGGAAACCGTCAACATTCTGACAGCGCCAATCGCCTCCGGTCAGGCGTGCAGTTCGACGAAGCGGATCGTTGCACGGCGCAATCGGACGGATTTCGCATAATCAATCTGACACGACGGGTACTTTGGGTACGTCATCTGCCCACCCGATTGCGAATCGAGTATGTGTCGAGCCTCGACGCAGCGCCGCATTAGTGTGTACATGGGTGTCAGAGAAGTGAAAGACGAGGGCTGCGCCTCTATGGTTGCGGGCGCGTCGTAGAGCTTGTGTGCGAACTTCTCGGCGCGGTGACCGGACGGACGATCGGCGAGCACGTGAACGTCGATTCCCTCGAATATCTCCAGTACATGTGGGCAAATCTCTGAACGCTGTGCGGACAACGTGATCCCCTTACGGTGGAGTACCGGCGTCGGGAGCGGTCGCTTCTGGGGGCGGTGATTTCGCTCGACTCTTTCGTGACACAACCATCAGATGCTAGGGTTCGCCCAGGGTGACCGAGGTCACGTCTCATCCGTTTCGCGCGGCTGATCGGTATCGGGCACCCGTCAGCGACAGTTCTTTGGAGGAACTCGATGTCAAACCAGTCGGGACGAATGCTCCCCGAGGTGACCGCAGAGTCGCGGGACTTCTGGACCGGAGGATTCGAAGACGAGCTACGCATCTATCGGTGCCGGGCGTGCCGTGGGTGGATTCATCCGCCGGTCGGCGCGTGCTGGCGGTGCCACAGCCGCGACGTCGGCCCCGAGGTCGCCTCGGGTACCGGCAAGGTCGCGGCGTACACCGTCAATCACCATCAGTGGTTTCCCGCGTTCCCACCCCCCTATGTCATTGCGGCGGTGGAACTCGACGATCAACCGGACGTTCGCCTGACCACCTGCCTCGTCGAGTGTGACGTCGATGCAGTCGAGGTCGGCATGGCGGTCGAGGTGGTCTTCGACAAGCAGGACGACGTTGCACTTCCCTTCTTCAGGCCGGTGACGAAATGACCTTTGTGGACGACCGTGCAGTCATCACGGGTATCGGGCAGTCTCAGATCGGACGCCGTATCGGGCGGACCGGTATCGACCTCGCACTCGAGGCCTCGGAGCGAGCGGTGGAGCATGCCGGACTGTCGTTCGATGACATCGACGGTGTAGCCAGCTACCCCGGTCCGGTGAACGCGGAGGGCGGCTTCGTCGGCGCGACGACACACGACGTCCGTGACGCTTTCGGCCTGAAGACCCGCTGGCACGTCAGCGGTGTCGAAACTTCGGGGCAGATCGGAACGCTCCTGGACGCGGCTGCCGCCGTGGCGAGCGGGCGCGCCACCCACGTACTCTGCTTCCGCTCGGTGTGGGAGGCGACAGCTCAGGCGTCGGGTCGCGCCGCGGCACTGACCGGGAAGATGGCTCGCGCCAGTGGGCACTCGGAGTTCAGGCTGCCGTTCGGGGCGGCGTCGCCGGCCAACTGGATCGGCATGTACGCACAGCGCTACATGCACGAATTCGGGCTCACCCGTGAGCAGATCGGCAAGCTCGTCATCAACGGCCGTCGTAATGCCGGCCTCAACCCCAATGCCATCTACCGGGATCCGATGACGATGGACGACTACCTCGGCGCCCGGTTGATCTCCTGGCCGCTCGGTCTCTACGACTGCGATGTTCCGTGTGACGGCGCGACGGCGATCATCGTCTCGCGGCGCGAAGCGTCGACCGGACTGAACAATTCGCCCCTCGCCATCGAAGCGGCGGGTGCGTCCCTCGCGGAGCGGCACACCTGGGACCAGCGAGCCGATCTCACGACCATGGCGTCCCACGACGCGGCGGACTCGATGTGGGAGACCACCAAGCTGACCCCCGGTGACGTCGACTTCGCGACGCTCTATGACGGCTTCAGTTACTTGACGACCCAGTGGATCGAAGCACTCGGGTTCTGTGAGCACGGCAAGGTCGGCCAGTTCCTCGACGAAGAAGACCGATACCGCCTCGACGGTGAACTCCCCATCAACCCGCACGGTGGCCAGCTCTCGGCCGGCCGTCTGCACGGATACGGCTTCCTGCACGAAGCCTGCGTGCAGTTGTGGCGGGAGGGCGGAGACCGACAGATCGCCAAGGACGTCGAAATCGCCGCAGTCGGTATCGGTGGCGGACCCGAGGCAGGCTGCATGCTGCTACGTCGCGAAGGGTGACGACATGACCACCGCAGAATCCACCAGTTCCCGCGGCACGTGGTCCGCACGGCTGCGTGGCGGCCGAAAATGGCGTGCGCTCCGTTCCAATCGGGCGGCCATGGTGTCGCTCGCTTTTCTCGTCCTGCTCGTGCTGGTCGCAGTGTTCGGTTCCGTCCTGATGACTCACGACCCCAACGCGCAGGCACTCAGTGCACGTCTGCAGGGGCCGAGCGGTGAACACTGGTTCGGCACCGACGGTTACGGACGTGACGTCTTCAGCCGCATGGTCGACGCAACCCAGGTCGCCGTACTCGCAATCGTCCAGGCAATGGCGCTGGCGGCGATCATCGGTATCCCGTTCGGTCTCCTCGCCGGACTGGTGGGCGGTCCGGTGGACGCAGTGCTCAGTCGTATCGCCGAAGCACTGCTCGCGCTGCCGCCGCTGATCCTTGCGCTGGCGGTGGTCGGTGTGCTCGGTCCCGGACTGACGAACGCCATGATCGCCGTCGGAATGCTGCTGGCGCCGAGACTGTTCCGAATCGCGCGGTCCGAGGCGCAGGCGGTGGCAGGCGAGTCCTACATCGAGGCCTGCCGTAGCGTCGGGTGCTCGAATTTCCGGTTGCTGTGGCGGCATGTTCTTCCGAACGCCAGTTCTGCCCTGATGATCCAGGTGACGTTCGGTGCCGGAATCGTCATCATTGTCGAGGCGAGCCTGAGCTTCCTCGGACTCGGTGTCGAGTCACCTCAGGCCAGCTGGGGATCCATGCTCCAGGACGCGTTCCAGAACGTGAGCGTCTCGCCCAGTTTCATGATCGTGCCCACCGCCGCGATCGTGTTGACGGTGCTGGCGTTGTCGACGTTCGGTGACGGTATGCGTGATGCTTTCGAAGGGCGTGGAGCAAATGGCTGACAAGATACTACTGGCGGCAGACGAAGCGGTGGCCGATCACGTCGACCTCGGGCAGAAAGTCCTGGAAGTCACGGATCTGTGCATCGATTTCAAGACCGCGCACGGATGGTCCCGTGTGGTCGATCATCTCGACCTGGTGTTGCGCCGAGGCGAGACGCTCGGACTGGTGGGAGAGTCCGGTTCGGGCAAGACGGTCACGTCGTTGGCGATCATGGGACTTCTCACCGGACCCAAGGTTCGGATCACCGGCTCGGTTCGCCTGGAGGGCCGAGAGCTTATCGGCCTGTCCAACCGTGAGATGAACGACCTTCGGGGCAAGACGATCGGCATGATCTTCCAGGAACCGCGCCGATCCCTCAACCCTGCCTTCACCGTCGGCGATCAGATCGCCGAGGTGGTGCGCAGACACAAGGCGGACGTCGGGCGCAAGGAGTCCTGGAGCCGTGCCGTCGAGATGCTGGATCTGGTCGGTATTCCCGACTCGGAGAAGCGCGCGCACGAGTATCCGCACCAGTTCAGCGGTGGTATGTGTCAGCGGGTAATGCTGGCGATGGCCGTCGCCTGCGAGCCGGTCGTCCTCATCGCGGACGAACCGACGACGGCACTGGATGTCACGGTTCAGGCTCAGGTGCTCGACCTTCTCACGGAGCTTCAGGAGCGGATGGGGCTCGGCGTCCTGTTCATCACGCACGACCTCGGTGTGGTCGCGCAGACCTGCGACCGGGTTGCTGTCCTCTACGGTGGCCAGGTAATGGAGTCGACGGTCGCCGAGAAACTCTTCTACGAGCCCGAGCATCCCTACACCGAGGGACTACTGGCGTCGACTCCGGACGCTCAGGTGCGAGCCGAACGACTATTCGCGATTCCGGGAACCGTGCCCGCGGCCTGGAACTGGCCGAGCGGGTGCAGGTTTCACCCCCGATGCGGATACGCCGCGGCGGGGCAGTGCGATGAGGGCACTGTCCCGCTCGAGGGTTCCGATCATCACCTGGTGCGCTGCGTTCGGTCCGATGTATTGCGCTTGGAAGGAATCAAGGAATGAACCCTATCCTCGAAATCGACAGTCTCGTCAAGTCCTTCGTCAAGAAGCGGAATCTCCTGGGCATCCCGACGGAACACACCCACGCCGTCAAGGACGTGTCGTTCACATTGGAGAAGGGCCGGACCCGGGCAATCGTCGGCGAGAGCGGTGCCGGCAAGTCCACGATCGGCCGGATGGCATTGCGACTGGCGACGCCCGACACGGGTTCCGTCAAGTTGTTCGGAGACGACATCATGACGATGTCGGCGAAGGAGGTGCGCAGGCTTCGCCGGCGGGCGACGATGATCTTCCAGGATCCGTTCAACTCGTTGGACCCTCGAATGTTGATCGGCCAGTCCGTGGCGGAACCGCTCACTTTGCACACGAAGCTGCGGGGGAGCGCTCGCGACGAGCGGGTTGCGGAACTGCTCGAGCGGGTAGGGCTCCGCATGGACCAACTCGAGAAGTACCCACACGAGTTCTCCGGAGGTCAGTTGCAGCGCATCGCCATCGCGCGCGCGCTGGCAACCGAGCCGGAGCTGATCGTGTGCGACGAGCCCGTGGCGGCACTGGATGTCTCGATCCAAGCCCAGGTTCTCAACCTCCTGCAGGATCTGCAGCAGGAACGTCAGATCAGTTACCTTTTCATTTCTCACGACCTGGCGCTGGTGAAGATGTTCGCCCACGACGTCACCGTGATGCGACGCGGCGAGGTCGTCGAGTCGGGCGCTACCGAGCAGATCTTCGAGGACCCGAAGGATCCGTACACGAAGGAACTGCTGTCGGCGATCCCGGTGATGAATCCGCGCAAGCGTGCCGCGAAACGAACCTTGGTCGCCCAGGCGTGAGGCACGGGATCACCACACAGCCGATTTCACCGGTGTCGTCGCCTTCTGTCATGTGGGCAAGTCCGGCACCTGACCACATCTTTCGTCTCATGAGGAGTCGGGTTTCATGCTCAAGCTCGTCGTCAGTCGCGTCTTAGCGGCGATACCCCTGTTGCTGTTGGTGGCGTTTCTCTCCTTCGCGTTGCTCGAGTTGGCGAACCGGGGTACGGACCCGGCGGCTCGGATCGCGGGCGAAGGCGCCAGTGCCGATCAGATCGACCAGGTGCGCCAGAACCTGAATCTCGACGCGCCCATGGTTGTTCGCTATGTCGAGTGGGTCGCTCATGCCCTCACCGGAGACCTGGGTACCTCCCTCTACAGCGGCCAGCCCGTGACCGATGCGCTGATGGAGCGGATCTGGATCACCGGCTCACTCGCGCTGTGGGCCATCGTGCTCACCGTGGTCATCGGAATCCCGCTGGGCGTGTGGGCTGCGGTGCGCCAGGGGTCCGTCGTCGACCGCGCGGTGACGACGCTGGCGGCGCTCCTGATGTCGGTCCCCCCGTTCGTTCTGGGCCTGGTTCTGGTGATCACCTTCGCGATCACTCGCGCATGGCTCCCCGCGACCGGATACGTCACGATCGCGGAGGGCGGGATCGTCGAATGGTCCCGCCACCTGATCCTCCCCGCGATCGCTCTGGCTGCGGTGTCCGCGGCGGAGCTTGCGCGGCAGACACGAGGTTCCATCGTCGATGCGATGAACAAGGACTACGTGCGCACCGCGCGCGCGAAGGGGCTCGCCGAGCATGGGGTCTTGTGGAAGCACACCATGAAGAACGCGTCCGTCTCGATCGTCACGGTGCTCGGTATGCAGATGGGTCGCATCCTGGGTGGCGCGGTAACCGTCGAATTCGTCTTTGCGATATCGGGATTGGGAATGCTCGGCTACACGGCGGTCGTGCAGCGGGATCTTCCCGTCGTGCAGGGTGTGGTGATCATCAGCGCGCTGGTGGTGCTGGTCTGCAATCTTCTGGTCGACATGTCGTACGGCTATCTGAATCCGAAGATCCGCAAGTAGAAAGACTGTACCGAAGCGGATTTGCGACTGCAGCCGCACGTCACGAGAGGGCTGCCGGCTGTATGCCGGCAGCCCTCTCGAGCTGTTCGGAGGTACGGGTCCGGGCCATAGAAGGCTTCTATGTCCCTCATCCGGAGTTTTCATGTCGAAAGGTGTTGCGGCTCTTGCGGTATGTGACTGCGGTCACTAAAATTGGCAGCGCACGCCAAGGCATGTGCAGCGAGACGAAAAGGTCGTGAACTCCGTATCGGACGGGCCGACCACCGATGGCCTCGGCCGTTCGTGATTCCTTCCGCATTCTCTTCGAAGGACTCTTGTTGCCGTGCAGGCGGATTCGTGAACGTGTCGTACCGATCAAGGTGAGAAATGGGCGTGTGGGTATGAAGATCTCTAGCGGAGTTTCCTCCGGCATCAAGATGCTGGTGATGGCGGTCACGGTGGCAGCGGTCGCGTCCGCCTGTGGCGGCGGCGGGTCGACCGCGGGGGCCGCGAGCGGTGGTGAGGTAGACCGGAACGCGACGTTGAAGATGGCGTGGACGCTGGCCCCCAACAATCTCGATCCCCACCAGTCCAGCAACTATCAGGTCGATTTCAGTTACCTTGCCCCGGTCTACGATCGGCTGACGCAAGCAGTATCGGGGCCGGCGATCGAGCCCATGCTGGCGGAGTCCTGGCAGTTCTCCCCGGACGGTCTCAGCGCGGATTTCGTTCTCCGTACGGACGCGAAGTTCCACGACGGAACCCCGGTCGATGCCGCCGCCGTGGTGAAGAGCCTCGACCGTGCTCGGGACCCGCAACGGGCACGTTCGGCGGGATCGCTCGCGGTGATCACCTCGGTCCAGGCCGTGAACGACAACACGGTGCGGATCACGACCAGCAGGCCCGCAGCAGACTTGCCGGCCATCCTCTCGACAACCACGGCGGCCATCGTCAACCCGGTCGCCATCGACGGTGGAGTCGACCTGTCCGTGGAGACGGCGGGCTCGGGACCCTACGTGGCCGAGCAGATCCGACGAGGCGACCGCATCATCTACAAGCGTTTCGACGGGTACTGGGATCCGGAAGCGCAGAAAGCCGCCAATCTCGAGATCATCGGGATCAGCGACGACAACGCACGACTCAATGCCTTCCGTAGCGGTCAGATCGACGTCATGCTCGCGAAAGCAGGCCAGACCGACGAGCTGCAGACCCTGTTGCGACAGCCGCAGTACCAGATGCACACCTTCCCCGTGTCGCAGTACTACGCAGTGCAACTCGACATCGGACAGCAGGGTCTCACCGACCCGCGAGTTCGGCAGGCTCTCAATTACGCGATCGACCGGGACAGCATCAACTCGGCGCTTCTGAAGGACCAATGCCAGCCGATCTCGCAGCCGATCGCCGACGGCGTCAACGGCCACAACTCCGACGTCGACGGCAAGTACACGTACGATCCGAACAAGGCGCGCCAGCTGCTGAAGGAGGCCAACGCGCCTGCAGATCTGAAGCTGCGGCTGATCACGGTCTCGGGCCTGTCTCCTCAGCAGGAGATGGCCACCGCCATCCAGGCACAGTTGGCCGATGTCGGGGTGGGGCTCGACATCATGCCGCTCCCCGCGGCCGATGCGCAGACCACGATGGGGGAGGGGAGCTACTCGCTCCTGAACCCGCGCCTGACGTACCCGACCCCCGCACAGTCGCTCCAGACCAATTATCTCGTTCCGTTGCGCTTCCCGACGGCACCTTCGCAGGAGTTCACTGATGCGGTGAACCGTTCGCTGGACCCGAACACTCCTGACGCCGACCGCACCCAGCTGTACTCGGAAGCCTCGGGTATCGCCTCGGAGAATGCGTACGACATGTTCATCTGTGGAATTCCGACGCAGGCCGCATACACCGACAAGGTCGTCGGTATCGACACCATCGGGCAAGCGGACTTCAGCGGAATCCTCGACACGCGGTACCTGGGCAAGACCTCCTGACCCAGTTCTCATCAGAGTGTCGGGCGAGGGGCGTTGCCCGGGCATGGTCCCGAGGCGACGCCCCTCGTTCTGTGCGGCGCGGGTCGGTGTCTGCGTCGATTCGAGGAAATGGAGCCCATTCATGTTCGATAGAAGTTCTCGTCGCCGTCGATACCCGGTGGCGGTTGCTGTGCTGGCCGCCGGCGTCGTGGTCTCGTGTGGGACCGCGACAGGCGAGCACGGGGCACAAGGCGAGGTGGATCGCACGGCGACTCTGCGAGTGGCCGGAAACGTCGTCCCGAACAATCTCGATCCCCACCAGTCGGGCAACTATCAGATCGACTTCCCGTTTCTGTCTCCCGTGTACGACCGGCTGACCCAAGCTGTCAGTGGTCCGACGATCGCACCGATGGTCGCCGAATCGTGGACGTTCGCCGACGACGGAAGGTCGGTCGATTTCACGCTTCGGAACGACGTGACGTTCCACGACGGGACGCCGGTGGACGCCCAGGCTGTCGTCGCGAGCCTTGCCCGCGCGCGTGATCCGCAGAAGTCGAAGGTGGCGGGCAGATTCGACATGGTGACCGGTGTGGACGCCGTCGACGGGAACAGGGTGCGGATCTCGACCAGTCGCCCGGCGCTCGATCTCCCCGCCGTGCTGTCGACGACCGAGGCGGCGATCGTGAATGTGAAGGCTCTCGATGCGGGACTCGACATCGGCCGCACGGACGCCGGTTCGGGACCGTACCGCTTCGATCAGGTGCGCCCCGGTGATCGTGTGACGTACGTGCGTTACGACGGCTACTGGGATCCGGACGCGCAGAAGCCCCAGCGGCTCGAGCTGATCGGAATGGCTGACGACAATTCACGGCTCAATGCGTTCCGTTCCGGACAGGTCGACGCCATCAAGGTCGATCCGGACCAGTACGACGAGATCCGAGCTGTCACCGGAGGTTCGGGGTTCGAGGTACACGAGTATCCGACCGTCCAGTCGTACGCCGTCCAACTCGACATCGGCACGCCCGGACTCGAGAACGCAAAGGTCCGGCAGGCGTTGAACTATGCCATCGACCGCGAGGGTATCAATTCGGCGCTGCTGAACGGAAAGTGTGCACCACTCTCGCAACCGCTTCCCGAAGGCGTGGACGGCCACGACGACAGCAGGACCGCCCTCTATACGCACGATCCGGTCAAGGCGAAGGCTCTGCTGAAGGAGGCGGGGGCGCCGGACAACCTGTCCCTGCGCGTGATCTATGTCGCGGGCGCGTCGCCGCAACAGGAAATGGCGACTTCGGTTCAGGCACAACTTCGTGACATCGGCGTCGACGCCCAGTTGTTGCCCATTCCGGCTGTCGATGCACAGTCGACTTTCCGTCAGGGCGACTATGAGCTCCTGAATTCGCGGTTGGCGTATCCGATTCCCGGCCAGTCACTGTTGCTGAACTACATGGCCGACTACCGCTTCCCGAGCCCGCCGTCGGCCCAGTTCTCCGAGACGGTGCTGCAATCGCTGGACCCGCGGCTCGATGACGGCGAGAGAACCGAGCTGTTGCGCCGCGCCTCCGGCATCGCGGCCGACGATGCATACGACGTCTTCATCTGTGGGGTACCGACGATCGTCGCGTACTCGTCCTCGACGGTCGGCATGGACACGCTGGGGCAGGCGGACTTCACGAGCATCTTCGACGTGCGCTATGCCGGAAAGACCACCAAGTGACCCGAACCTTCCGTCAGAAGTAGGTTGTGAGAGCCGAATTTTGAGGATTCCTGGTCGGTACGAGTCGCCGATTCGGTGCTGGATACCCAGGAGATCCCGCTAGAGATTGACGGTGGTGACTCACGTCACTACGATGACACAGTGTCAGATGGATCACTGGCAAGACGGATGACGAGACGCTCAGGAGCCGTCATCCCCTTCAGATAGGGAGTCGCTGTGCCGCTTCAGGACCATATGCATTTGATCTCGGTGGACGACCATTTGATCGAGCCGCCCACCGTGTGGACCGATCGGTTGCCCAAGAAGTTCCACGAGCAGGGCCCGCGGATCGTCGAGATGGACATGAGCCAGAGTCACGGCGACGAGGGGTTGTCGGCGCTGCTGCTCGATGCCGCCCGGCAGGGAGACGCCGCCCCGAGGGCGAAGAAGCTCGCCGAGGTCTGGTCGTATGAGGGTCGGATTTATCCGAACATCGGCCTGAACGCGGTGGCGGGCAAGAAGCCGCAGGAGTACGGAATGGATCCCACCCGGTATTCCGACATGCTGCCGGGGTGTTACGACCCGAAGGCGCGGGTCGCCGATATGGACATCGACGGCGTCCAGGCTGCGTTGTGCTTCCCGTCCTTCCCACGTTTCGCCGGCACCGTGTTCCTGGAAGGAAAGGACCGGGAGTTGGCTCTGCTCTCGGTGAAGGCGTGGAACGACTTTCACCTCGATGAGTGGGCAGCGTCCAATCCCGATCGATTCATTCCACTCATCATTCTGCCGCTGTGGGATCCGCAGGAAGCGGCCAAGGAGATCTACCGCTGCGCGGCGAAGGGTGCGAAGGCGATCACGTTCCCCGAGAACACCGTCGGGCTCGGGTTGCCGTCGTTCTACACCGATTTCTGGGATCCGGTCTTCCGCGCGGCGGAGGAGACGAAGATGCCGCTGTGCATGCATTTCGGCTCCTCGGGTAAGGCGCCGATCACCTCTCCGGAGGCGCCGATGGCGGTGATGATCGCGCTCTTCGGTACCAACTCGATGGACGCGACCGCGGATCTGTTGTTCTCGCCGGTGTTCTACAAGTTCCCGAATCTGAAGGTTGCGCTGTCCGAGGGTGGTATCGGGTGGATGCCGTACCTGCTCGAGCGGATCGACCTGACGTGGGAGAAGCACCGCTGGTATCAGAACGTGAACAAGGAAGTGCGTCCGTCGGATCTGTTCCGCGAGCATATGTACGGTTGCTTCATCGACGACTTCGAGGGTGTCGCCCGGCGCCACCAGATCGGCATCGACAACATCACCTGGGAGTGCGACTACCCGCACTCGGATTCGAACTGGCCCAACAGCCGGCAGTACACCACCAAACTGCTCCAGGATGTTCCCGACGACGAAGCGCACAAGATCGTCGAACTGAACGCCCGGAAGTTGTACAACTTCCCCAGGGTAGACGCGACAGCCTGACACCTCGATGGCACCGAGCTCCCCCGCTTCATCGCGGGGGAGCTCAGCTGTTCGCCGCCATCGGCGTCCGCTCCTGGTATCGGCCGGAAAAAGACTGCAGTGCAATCATTCTGAAAGCGGAGACCGCGGGGGCGAGTGTGCCCGGCCGGTACACAAGGCCGATCTTCGTGACGCTGACGGGAATGATGGTCTTCATCCGCGCTCCGTTCGGAAGCCGGGACACACCCTGGGTGCCGAGACAGGCACCGACACCGGCGCGCACCATCTCCAGGGTCGACTCGTAGTCCTCGTTCTCGACCGCGACCGTCATTCGGGCATCGTGCGCAGCGAACACGCGATCGAGCGCGAGACGCGCCTGATTGCCCACCGGCGGCACTATCAGCGGAAGTTCGGCGGCCTGGGGCCAGGTGATGTCGGAGGCGTCCGGGTGGGGATCGTGGCGGCGCGGGACGATGGCAGCGAGCGACTCCACGTCGAGTACGTCGGCAGAGAGCTCCGGGGGCGTGCGGTCCACTCGCGCGAAGGCGATGTCGCAGTCACCCGATGCGATGAGTGCGTGAACCTCCGATTCCGTTCTCGACGCACCTACCGTGACCTTCATCTGCGGGAACTGGCGGCGGAACTCCGACACCGCGTCTGCGATCGAGGCAGTGAAGGAGCGGGTGCTCACCACTCGCACCGTTCCCTCTGTCATGCCGCGCAATGACGACACGGTTGCGTCGATGTCGTCCAGCGCCGAGAGGACCCGCCGCGCGGGCTCCAGGATCGAGTGACCGGCGGGTGTGAATGTCACACCACGGGAGGATCGGTGGAAGAGCTGCATCCTGAGTTCGGATTCGAGCTTCGCGACGGCATGCGAGAGCGACGGCTGGGTGAGATGCACGGCTGCGGCCGCCTTGGTGAACGAACCGTGTTCCGCTACCGCGACGAGACATCGGAGTTGCTGAATTTCCATCAGCAGTCCGCGGTGTGGGGTGAGGGGGCCATTTCTATCACCGTCTTGCCGAGGGACCGCCCCGCAGCGACTGTGTTCAGTGCTGCGCTCACCTGGTCGAGGGGATACCGGGCGCCGATGACGGGCCGGATCCGGCCCGACGCCCACAAGTCCGTGAACTCCGCGCGGTCTCGTTCTGCACGACCGGGGGCGCGGGAGGCGAACGTACGGATCTCGAGGCCGCGAATGTCGACGCCCTTGAGGAGCACAAGGTTCAGCGGGATCTGGGGGATGTGTCCGCTGGCGTACCCCAGGGTGACGAACCTCCCGCCCCAGCGCATCTCCCGCAGTGCCTGTTCGGACAGCGTCCCGCCCACCGGGTCGATGACGATGTCGACCGAGCCCGAGCCGATCGCCTCTCGGATTCCGGTCCTCAGATCGGTTGCGGAGTAGTCGACCGTGAATTCCGCGCCCCGGCTGCGAGCGGCCTCGAGTTTGTCTGCCGACGATGCGGTAGCGACGGCCCGGCCCCCGAGGATGGTGGCGAGTTCCACGGCGGCGAGCCCGACCCCACCGCCGGCTCCCAGAACGAGAACCTTTTCGCCCGAGGCGATCTCGGCTGTCGACCGCAGCGCGTGATACGCGGTCAGGTGGCATACCCAGGTAGCGGCGGCCTCGTCGAAACCGACGGTGTCCGGGATCGGCACAGCAGCGGTGGCCGGTGCGACCACGTACTCGGCGAAGGCTCCCGGGGCGAGGACCGCCACCCGGTCGCCGGGAACCGGAGCGGTGACGCCCGGCCCCACGGCGTGCACCACGCCGGCCGCCTCGTGCCCGGGGACGAAGGGGAGTGGAACCTGAACCTGGTACTTACCCGCGATCATCAGGGTGTCGGGAAAATTCACGGCCGCCGAGCGCACCGCTACGAGGATTTCTCCCGGTCCCGGTGCCGGAACTGCGACGGAATCGATGACTATCGCGTCGGGATCTCCCATCCTGTGGATGCGGGCTGCTGACATCACGGTGGGAGTTTCGGTGGGAGCCATAGGTGTCCTCTCGCGGATTCGTGCGCCCCCAGTAGGGAGTATGCCGGAGTTGCCTACAGAGTAATTGCATTCTGCTAAATGAGTCATTATGTTCCAAGTATGGCAGATCACAGTGACAGTACGTCGGTCGCGGACCGGACCGACGACAAGCCGTCCCTCGCGCTCGATGTCGAAGCGCTCGGCAAATGGATGGACGGCCAAGGGATTCCCGGAGCCGGCGAACCGGTGCAGGCACGGAGTCTGGCCGGCGGATCGCAGAACGAGCTCTTCGAGATCCTTCGTGGGGGCGAGAAGATGGCGCTTCGACGTCCACCCGGCTATGGAGTCGAAGGCAGAGCCAAAGTCCTCATGCGTGAGGCGCAGCTTCTCAGGGCCCTTGCGGACACCGACGTACCGCACGCCAGGCTGCGCGGCGCGACCGATGACGTGTCTGTCATCGGGTCGCCCTTCTACCTGATGGATCTGGTGGACGGCTGGAGCCCCATGGGAGGCGGCTGGGCGGCGCCGTTCGACACCGACCTACAGGCCCGATCGGGCCTCGCGATCCAACTCGTCGACGGCGCCGCGAAGATGGCGCGCGTCGACTGGAAGGCGCAGGGCCTCGATGGCTTCGGGAAGCCGGACGGCTTCCTCGATCGGCAGGTGGATCGCTGGCTGTCGCACCTGGCCGGGTTCAAGTTCCGCGACATTCCCGGGTTGGACGAGACCGCTGCATGGCTCCGCAACCACCAGCCCCGGACCTTCGAGCCCGGAATCATGCACGGTGACTACCAGTTCGCGAACGTCATGTACCGGCACGGTGCGCCGGCCGAGCTCGCGGCGATCATCGACTGGGAAATGGCGACAATCGGCGACCCTTTGCTCGATCTCGGTTGGGTGCTGGTCGGGTGGCCGCCCGAGGGGGATGCGATGCAGCATGCCCGCTATCTGAACTACGACGGGATGCCGTCCCGCGAAGACATGCTCGAGCACTATGCAACGGTCAGTGGACGCGACGTCACCGACGTGGACTACTACGTCATTCTCGCCCGGTTCAAGCTGGCCATCGTGTTGGAGGCGAGTGTCGCCCGGCACGCGAAGGGGGAGGCGGACGACCGCGTCGCCCGCTTCGGTCCGATCGTGCTCGAGCTGATGCAGTTCGCCGCAAACCTGTCGAAGACGACGTCGCTCCGCTAGCGCAACGACGTCGCACCGAAGAATCGAGGAATGGGAATGTCCTGGGATTTCGAAACCGATCCTGAATTTCAGAAGAAGCTTGACTGGACCGCGCGGTTCGTGCGCGACGAGGTCGAGCCGCTCGATCTGGTGTGGCCGCACGATAACTACAAGCCACTCGACGACGAGCACCGTCGAGTCGTGGATCCGCTCAAGCGGAAGGCTCGCGACCAGCAGCTGTGGGCATGCCATCTCGAACCCGCTCTCGGCGGGCAGGGGTACGGACAGCTGAAACTCGCGCTGCTCAACGAAATCCTCGGCCGCTCCGCCTGGGCTCCGGTCATCTTCGGGACCCAGGCTCCCGACACCGGGAACGCCGAGATCATCGCCCACTTCGGCACCGAGCAGCAGAAGGCGACCTACCTCCGGCCGTTGCTCGACGGGGAGATCTTCTCCTGCTATTCGATGACCGAACCGCAGGGCGGCGCCGACGTCTCCGGGTTCGAGACGACAGCCGTCCGCGACGGTGACGACTGGATCATCAACGGGTGGAAGTTCTTCTCCTCCAACGCCCGCTACGCGACGTTCTGCATCGTCATGGCGTACACCGACAAGGATGCCGGCCCACACAAGGGCATGTCGATGTTCTTCGTTCCCACCGACTCTCCGGGTCTGACGATCGAGCGCAACCTGGCACTGATCCACGAGCCGGTGGACGAGGGCTCGGAAGCCTACATTCACTACGACAACGTCCGTGTTCCCCACACCGCGTTGCTCGGTGACGAGGGACGAGCTTTCGAGGTGGCGCAGGTCCGTCTCGGCGGTGGTCGCGTTCATCACGCCATGCGCACGGTCGGACTCGCGCAGCGTGCACTGGACATGATGTGCGAGCGGGCACTGAGCCGCACCACCCGCGGGAAAGCGCTGTCCGAGCGCGAGACCGTGCAGAATTACATCGCCGAATCGTATGCGCAACTCGAACAGTTCCGGCTGTTCGTTCTGCGCACCGCCTGGCTGATCGACAAGACCAAGGATTACTCGCTGTGCCGCAAGGACATCAGCGCCATCAAGTTCCTCACGCCCAAGGTCCTGCACGACATCGTGCAGCGCTCGATCCAGGTACACGGGGCCCTCGGTGTCACCCAGGACACTCCGTTGGCCAAGATGTGGGTCACGGCGCCGGTGATGGGCCTCGTGGACGGTCCGACCGAGGTTCACCTGCGTCAGGTGGCGAGGGCGGTGCTCGCGGACCACCGGTCCACCGACGGGCTCTGGCCGACCGACCACATCCCGTCGAAGCTCGCGGCGGCGAAAGGCAGGCTCGGCATCGCCTGACCACCGGGGGAGCGTGGAGTCGCATGTCCACGCTCCCGTCTCGGGTGCTGGTAGTCGATTGAATTCACCTGCGGGACTGTTGCACCCGATTCTTCGGGTACTTTGACAGATGTGAGCTGGAGCACTAGCTTTCTGATCGGCGTGAAAGTTCCGCCATTCAGTTGATCCCCGGGACCGTTCTCGTCGGATCTCGTCATCTGATCGGAGAAGTTGATGGCTTCGTCTCGTGTGATCAAGATCGGGGCACTCGCAGTCGCCACCCTCGTCGTAGGCGCATGCGGCGGATCCGGTGGTACTGCGGGCCAGAGCGATTCACTGACGGTGGCGTGGTTCATTCCACCGTCGTCGATGGATCCGCACATGAACCCGAGCGCCGCCGGCGCGCATCCGTACATCGATCTCCTGTACGACCGGCTGACCGCGATCGAACCGGTCGACGGGATACCGACGGTCGTGCCGAGCGTGGCGGAGTCCTGGGACTACTCTTCCGACGGCCGGACGCTGACGTTCTCTCTCCGACGCGACGTGAAATTCCACGACGGTACGCCACTCGATGCGAAGGCGGTCGTCGCAAGTATGGACCGGGCTCTGCACCGGCCGCAGTCTTCTGCTCAGGACAAGTTCACGATGGTCGAGGGCGTCAGTGCACCAGACGATTACACAGTGCGGTTCACCCTCGACGAGCCGTCGACCGATCTGCCGTTCATTCTGGCGACGACTCTGGGTTCGATCGTCGATCCGAAGGCGGTCGGTGACGACCTCAGTGCGCATCCCGCGGGATCGGGCCCGTACGAGCTGACGGCTCTGACGGTCGGGGACAAGGCAACGTTCACGAGGGTGGATGACTACTGGAACCCGAACACCTACGTGATTCCCAAGGTCGAGATCCGTGGGATCGTGGATGACAACGCGCGCATGAATGCCCTTCGCAGTGGTCAGATCGATGCCGCGCTCTCGCGTATGAGCCAGTACCGGGATGCGACGGCGATGGCCGATTCGGGCGACTTCACGTTGTCCACCTCGGGCAGGACATCTTGGTACACCATCTATCTCAACTCCGATCGCGGACCGCTGCGCGATCCCCGCGTCCGTCAGGCGCTCAACTATGCGATCGACCGGGACGCGTTGAACGATTCTCTGATGAACGGACAGTGCGCTCCGACGTCGCAGCCGCTCCAGGAGGGAGTCGACGGCCATGTGTCCGAGGACGGATTCGGGTATCGCCACGACCCGGACAAGGCCCGTGCCCTGCTGGCCGAGGCCGGTTACGCAGACGGCCTGGAGATCAAGGCGTTGACGACCGGCGCGCACGCTCAACTGTCCGTCGGTATCCAGGCTCAGCTGCAGGCCGTCGGTGTGAAGATGGACTTCGAGAACTCCGATTTCGGTGAAGCGCTTCCGAGATGGGAATCGGGCGAGGTCGATGCCTGGCAGTACAGCATGGCGGGAAACCCCGAACCGGGCTTCACCCTTCGCGACCGCTACCTGGATCGGAGCCAGCAGGGCCGGCTCCCCGACGGGTTCGCGTAGACGATCCGGTCAGCGCTGGCACACGAGCCTGGCGACGCAACCCGAACCGCACTGCTGGAGCAGGCGTCCCGGGTTGCGTCCGAACAAGCGCTGGAGGTGTTCATCTGCGCTCCGGCGACTCAGTACCTGCACACGCCGGGAGTCGTGGGATTCGACGAGATGACCCCGCCGTTCGTCGGTGGCCCGTTCGAACTCCGGCACGTCCATTTCGCGGAGTGATGTAACGGTCGGCGGCGGCGGGGCGGTGTCAGAAGTCCGTGCCGCCGTCGATGTTCACCAAGGCACCGGTCATATAGCCGGCTCGCGGTGACAGGAGGAACGCAACGAGTTCGCCGACCTCGTCGGGCTGTCCGGGCCTTCCCAGCGCCGCCATCGAGGCCCCACTCCTCCACCATCACCCGTTCCAGCGCTTCCGTACGGGTAGCCCCGTTCCTGCGCCACGTGGGTACGGATCGCCCGAAACGCGTCCGTCTCGATAGCCCCCGGGCAGATTCAGTTCGCGCGAATACCCTTGCTGCCATACGTCTTCGCGATACCCTTGGTGAATACGGCGACTGAACCTTTCAGCGATGCGTACGGCAGTCGCACGAGTTCGGGAGCGCGCACCGAGTATGCCGCCGTCGTCACGATCGTGCCTCGCGTCGAGGTGAGATGGGGGAGCGCGGCCTCGACCGTCCGCGTCGTGCCCAACACGACGTCGCGGAGTGCCCCGATCCACATCTCGTCGGGTGATTCGATCGGCTCCTTCCCGCGGATGCCGGTGGTCACCGCCACCCCGTCCAGACGTCCGAGCAGTTCGACGGCCTCTGCCACCGCCTGGTCGGCCTGGCCGGCGACGCCGACGTCGACGTCGAACGACAGTCCGTACGCATGTGCGGCGCCGGCTTCGCGAATCTCGGCGGCTGCGTGTTCGGCGCGTGCGGCGTCGCGTCCCACCACGACGATCGAGGCGCCGTCTCCGGCGAGTGCGCGGGCCGACGCGAGCCCCATCCCTGCAGTTCCACCGACGACGAGATAACCCTTGCCGCGAACGAGAAGATCCATGTGTTCCATGCTTCCTTGACGAACCAACCTTGCTGTAGATGACATTATCGTCAGAATGTGTTGGCCACAGGGGTCACCGTACTCTCGGGTGGTGGATCGGTTCGGGATCCGCGCGGGGTGTAGGAGAGGTTCTGCCTCAAAGTGGGTGTCGGGTGGCTCTGCTGTCCACATCGTTCGAGGTGTGTCGGAATCGGCGAGTCTGGCCTGGTGAATCTCCGAAAAAGTCATTGACATGTGAACGGCGTCACAATAATGTTCGGTGTGTCAGATGCTGACCTGATTTCCGTCGCACCCGCGCGCAACCAGACGCTGTCGGGGCACGCATCTTCACGCGAAACGTCAATCGAGGAGAGTCGTGAACCGAGTTGAAGGCAAGATCGCTTTTGTGACCGGAGCCGCGCGCGGACAGGGACGAAGCCATGCTCTGAACCTTGCCCAGGAAGGCGCCGACATCATCGCCTTCGATCTGTGTGAGGACATCGAGACGAACGAGTACCCGCTGTCGACCGAGGAGGATCTCGCGCAGACGGTCAAGTTGGTGGAAGCCGAAGGTCGGCGCGTCGTGTCGGCGAAGGTGGACGTGCGTGATCGTGTCGGACTGGAGAAGGCTCTGGCCTCAGCCGTTGCAGAACTGGGCGGCCTCGACATCGTCGTCGCGAACGCCGGAATCTGTCCGCTCGGCAAAGACATCCCGATGCAGGGTTTCGTCGACTCGTTCGACGTCGACTTCCTCGGCGTCGTGAATTCGATCCACGGTGCCCTGCCACACCTGAGCGACGGCGGCTCGATCATCGCCACCGGTTCGCTCGCCGCCCTCATGCCTGCCGGTCTGACCAGCCCCGGAGGAACCGGGTACGGACTGGCCAAACGGATGATCCCGCAGTACGTACGCACCGTGGCACATCTGCTGGCAGCCAGGGGCATCCGGGCCAACACGATTCATCCTTCCAATTGCAACACCGATATGTTGCAGAGCCCGCCGATGTACAAGATGTTCCGCGACGACCTCGACAATCCCACTCTCGACGACGTCAAGGACGGTTTCGCGAGCATGCACCCCATCCCGACACCGTGGGTGGAACCTGCCGACATCTCGAGCCTCGTGGTCTACCTCGCGTCGGACGAGTCCCGCTTCGTCACGGGCCAGGAGGTGCGGGTGGATGCCGGCGCCGGACTGGCTCTCGGACTCTGATCACCACGCTCGACTTCGCCATCGGCAACCGTGCTGCGACGGTGTCGCGGCCCCACACGAAAGAAGTACGTCAATGGGATCTTCAGTCAACGCCCCGGTGAGCGCGCCGACGTTGTCGCTCGCCGAACCGCGGATGCTGATCGGCGGTGAGTTGGTCGACGCCCTGTCCGGCCGAGTGTTCGAGAACATAGATCCTGCAACGGAAGACGTCCTGGGCGTCACCGCAGATGGATCGACGGAGGACGCCGATCGCGCCGTGAGCGCCGCGCGCCGCGCATTCGACACGACCGACTGGTCGACGAACTCGTCCCTGCGAAGCCGGGTGCTGCGGCAGCTCGCCGACGCGATGGACGAGCGCCGAGCAGATCTCGGTGAGGTCGTCACGGCCGAGGCGGGCGCTCCCATGGCCCTCCACGACATGATGCAGGTCGGTCCCGGCATCGAATCGCTGCGGTGGATGGCGGATCTCGCCGACACCTACGAATACGAGAAGCAGTTCCCCACCCGCGTTGCGCTGGGCACCTCGACGGCGCCGCTGGTCCGGAAGGAAGCGGCGGGAGTGGTCGCGGCGATCACCGCCTGGAACTATCCGTTTTTCCTGAACATGGTCAAGCTGTCCGCCGCACTTGCAGCCGGGTGCACTGTGGTGCTCAAACCCGCACCCGACACCCCGTGGTCCGCGACGATGATCGGAAAGCTCGCCGCCGAGTACACCGACATGCCCGCCGGAGTGCTCAACGTCGTTACGTCGTCCGACAACGCCGTCGGTGAGGCGCTCACCACGGATCCGCGGGTCGACGTCGTCACGTTCACCGGGTCGACGGCTACGGGGCGCAAGATCCTTGCCGCCGGCGCACCGACGGTGAAGCGCACCCTTCTCGAGCTCGGCGGCAAGTCCGCTGCAATCGTTCTCGAAGATGCAGACATGCAGGCAGCCATCGGTCAGGTCGCCGGTTCGGTCTGCTCGCACGCCGGTCAGGGCTGCGCACTGACCACGCGTCTGCTGCTTCCGCGTTCTCGCTACGACGAAGGGCTGCAGGTCGCCCAGGCGGTCATGTCCGCGATGGTGCCCGGGGATCCGAAAGACCCGTCGACATTCATCGGCCCGGTGATAAATGCGGTTCAGCTCGAACGTGTTCTCGGGTACATCGAACTCGGCAGGATCGAGGGGCGGATCGTCTTCGGAGGGGGCCGGGCGGAGAACCACGATCGCGGCTTCTTCGTGAATCCGACGCTCATTGCGGATGTCGCCCCCGACGCGCGGATCGCCCAGGAGGAAATCTTCGGTCCGGTACTCGTCGTCATTCCCTACGAGACCGAGGACGAGGCGATCGATATCGCGAACAACTCGTTGTACGGCCTGTCCGGCTCGGTGTTCGGCGGCGATGTGGCCCGTGCGACAGACGTGGCCAGGAGAGTCCGGACCGGCACGATTTCCGTGAACGGTGCAGCGTTCCTCGCCGACGACGTCCCGTTCGGTGGGTATCGCCACAGCGGCCTGGGACGGGAGCACGGCGTCGAAGGCTTCGAGGAGTTCCTCGAGAGCAAGACCATCGGCGTACCGGCGACAGCGTGACAGGGGGCCCATCGATGGCGGAACCGTCGACGGTCCGAGAACCTGTGTGCACACCCGACTGGTGGGCGGACCGCGACCCGTCGCGCCCGGCGGTGGTCGTGCCCGGCGGCGAGACGCTGACCTACGGCGAACTCGCTGCGAAATCGCGCTGGCTGGAACGGGACTGGATCTCGAAGGGAATCTCACCCGGGGATCGCGTGGCCGTCGTCATGGAGAACCGCACCGACTATGTCGTCGTCGCGATCGCGGCGCTGCGTTGCGGCGTCCGGTTGGTCGCGGTGAACGTTCACCTGACGCGGGCAGAGGCCGTTCACGTCATCTGCGACTCGGACGCCCGGCTGATCGTCGCCAGCGAGCGGTTTGCTGATCTGGTGGCCGAGGCGGCGGGTGCGTCGCCCGCAGTGGAGGCGGTTCAGGTCGTTGGCGACGTCCGGGACGGGTACGAGGGTCTGTACGACGGCGTGGAATCCGACCCTGCCCCTGCAACACGACCCAGTGCTGATAAGGCGGTGCGCCAGGGCGCCTTCATGTTCTACTCCTCGGGGACCACCGGAAAGCCCAAGGGAATTCTGCGGGAGATGCCCGACGTGTCGTTCGAGCAGGGCGATCCGCTGACTGCCAACTTCCCCCTGACGTGGGGGTTCTACCAGGACTCGGTGTGGTTGAACTCGGCTCCGCTCTATCATGCGTATCCGTTGCAGACCTGCACGTCCGTGGTCAGGTGGGGCGGAACGCTGGTTCTGACCGAGAAGTTCGATGCCGAGGAGAGTCTTCGGATCGTCGAGGAATTTGGCGTCACGCACACCAGCATGGTGCCCACCATGTTCGTTCGCTTCCTGCGCTTGCCCGAGGATGTTCGGCGGCGCTACGACGTCTCGTCGATCCGGTTGGCGATTCATGCCGGCGCCGCCTGTCCGGTGCCTGTGAAGCGCGCGATGATGGAGTGGTGGGGGCCGGTGCTCTACGAGTTCTACGGCGGCAGCGAGAACATCGGCATGGTCCTGATCACGCCGGACGAGTGGCTCGCGCATCCCGGTTCCGTGGGTCGGCCGGCACCCGGCACCATATCGGTGCTCGGTGAAGACCACGCGCCGGTGGCCCCGTACGAGCGGGGAACCATCTGGTTCGACCATGCCCCCGATTTCAGCTACCACCATTCACCGGAGAAGACCGCGGGTGTCTTCGACGCGGACGGGCGCGCGACGCTCGGCGATCTGGGTTACCTGGACGAGGGCGGCTACCTGTACCTCGACGGCAGACGTACGGATCTCATTATTTCCGGGGGAGTCAACATCTACCCCGCCGAGATCGAGTCTCGGCTGGTCGAGCATCCCGCGGTGTTCGATGTCGCGGTGATCGGTGTTCCGGACGAGGAATACGGCCAGCGGGTCGAAGCCTTCGTGCAACTCGACAGCGGCGTTGCGGGCGACGCGGAGTTGGAGCGTGAGCTCCTCGAATTCTGCCGGAAGGAACTTGCGTCCTTCAAGTGCCCGAGATCGGTGACCTTCGAGGAGTCGCTGCCGCGGACTCCGGCCGGAAAGCTACTCAAACGCGTTTTGATGGAACGGGTCTGGACATGACAGCAGTGAACGACGCGGTGGTACTGATCCACGGCGGGCAGCACACGAGAGAGTGCTGGGACCCCACCGTCACGGCGCTGAGAGAGCTTCGGCCGGATGTGACGGTACTCGCCGTGGACCTACCGGGCCGGGGGTCGAAGCCTGCCGCCCTGTCCGAGGTCGGTATCGCCGAGTGTGTTCGCTCGGTGGTGGCTGACATCGATGCGGCCGGATTGTCCGCGGTGGTGCTGATTGCGCATTCGATGGGCGGCGTCACGATGCCCGGAGTGGCCGCGGCGTTGGGGAAGGAGCGTGTCCGCCGGATGGTCTTCGTGGCCGCTGCGGCGCCGCCTAACGGAATGTCGATTCTCGACGACCTCATGGGTGAACTTCAGGAAGACGTCCGGGAGCGCGTCGACGCTCCGGCAGAGTCGCCTCCCTTTCCCCGTGAGACGGTGGAATCGCTGTTCTGCAACGGGATGACCGAAGCGCAGACGGACTTCGTCGTGCGGTGCATGTGCCCGGAGAGCAACCTCCTCGCCACGCAGAAAGTCGATCGCAGCGACATGCCGCCGTCGATTCCGCGGACCTGGGTGCTCACACTGCAGGATCAGGCGGTGTCGCCGGACCAGCAGCGGCAGCACGTCGACAATCTCGGGGGAGTCGACGAGATCGTCGAGATCGACACCTGTCACGACGTGATGGTGAGTGAACCGGAGATTCTCGCGAAGATCCTGATCGATCGCCTCGTCTGATTCGAGTGATGCGCAGAAGCACCGGGGCGTAACGCCTCGGTGCACCTGCGCGTCCGGCGGATCAGGGAATGCCGCCGTCGGACCGTACGATGGTTCCGGACGTGTAGCTGGACGCGTCGCTGGCGAGGAAGAGTGCAGCACCGACGATTTCGGCGGGATTCCCGATCCGCTCGAGATGCAGGCGTGAGGCCATCCTGTTCGTGTGCTCCATGTCCCAGGCGGCGGCGATGTCGGTCAGATACTGGCCGGGCATCAATGTGTTCACCCGGACCTCGGGGCCGAGCAGTTCGGCGTAACCCTCGGTCATGGCGTTGAGGCCGTTCTTGGCAGCGGCGTAGGGAATGATCGAGCCCATCGGCCGCAGCGATCCGGTGCTGCTGACGTTGATGACGCTGCCCGAGCCGCGTTCCTTCATGCGGGTTCCCACCATCTGGGTCAGTCGGAAGGGGCCCTTGAGGTTGAGATTGAGGACGCTGTCGTACATCTTCTCGGTGACGTCGGTGACCTTGTCGTACACGGGCGACATTCCGGCATTGTTCACCAGCACGTCCACCTTGCCGAACTTCGCGTACGTGGCCTCGACCAAGCCTTCGATCTCGTCCCATCGTCCCATGTGGCAGCTGTAGGCGAGGGCGTCCCGCCCGGTCGTCGATCTGATTTCGGCGGCGACTTCTTCGCACTTTTCGAGATTGCGGCTCGCGACGACGACGTCCGCCCCTGCTCGTGCGAACGCCACACTCATTTCCCGGCCCATGCCGCGACTACCGCCGGTGACCAGCGCGACCTTGCCCTCGAGGCTGAACAAGTCGAACGGCGACGGAAGGTCTCCCTTCGCGTGAACAGGGGTGTCGTCCATACTGGAAGCCATACGTCTCCTCAAAACAGAATCGGATTACTCGATATGCAGAACGATACATCAGAGTCGCAGTCACGGGCAGGAGTCAGTCGTGCCGCACAGGCGGCTGCGCGACGAACCGCACGTCAGCGCCAGTCGGCCGAGGACGAGATCGAGCGTCTGCTCGAGGTGACGCTGGAGCTGATCGAGAAGTCCGCGCCTGCAATGCCTTCCGTGTCGGCGATCGTCGCAGCCGCGGGAATTTCGAATCAGACGCTGTACCGATCCTTTCCGAGTAAGGACGACCTGATTCTCGCCGTCCTCGAGAAGGGTGTCCATAGGGTGGCCGACTACATCAGCGCACGCATGACCGGTGTCGACGATCCGCACGAGCGGATTCTCGTGTGGACGCGCGGAGTCCTGCGGCAGGTCAGCCACAGCGACGCTGCGCAGACCAGCCGTTCCGTACTCGAGCACCTCGAGAAGGCCGGCTCGTCGAGTCAGGAGGACGGGGGGCAGGACGAACTGCTGAAGCCGGTGACGAGCCTGCTCGCTGCCCCGTTGCAGGCACTCGGATCAGACCCGGTCCTCGACGGTGCCTGCATCTCCGACCTGGTGCTCGGGGCGATGCGCCGGCATCTGTGGAAATCAACCGCACCCTCTCCCGACGAGATCGAATGGATCGGGCGGTTCGTCCTCGGCGGGCTGAATGCGAACAACCGGGACGGATAGAGAGACGTTCGGCCGGTTGACAAGTGACGCCTGATCGCCGAGGTTGGGACGACACCCGGTGGTGACGTGTGGTCTCCCATCCGGTGTCCTCCATTCACCGGCCGAACCTGTCGTCGTACCAGTGCATTGACCGTGCAGCGGCGATCGTGGCCGAACTCCAGGAAGGCTCAGATATGTCGACTGGCATCCCTTGTCTCGACGGAACCATCTCCATCGTCACCGGAGGGGCTTCGGGTATCGGCTTTGCGATCGCCGAAGAGTTGATCACCGAGGGCTCGACGGTGGTGGTGGCCGACGTCGAGGCCGCCGCCCTGGCGCGAGCAGGCACCGCTCTCGGCGTCGACACCGTGCTCGCTGACGTGAGTAGTGCCGACGACGTTCAGCGAGTGGCGGACGAGGTGGTTCGTCGGCACGGGCGCATCGATATTGCTGTCAACAACGCCGGAATCGCGCGCGTGGCATCGTTCGACGAGTTGACGCTGGACGACTTCCGTTGGGTGCTGGACGTCAACCTGTGGGGCGTGATCCACGGCATGAAGTCGTTTCTACCGGTGATCGAACAGACCTCGCAGCGCGGATACATCGTCAACACCGCGTCCATCGCCGGTTTGCGCACCGCAGCCGGTCTCGGCGCCTATGCCGTCTCGAAATTCGGCGTCGTCGCGTTGACGGAGACCGTCGGTTTGGAACTTGACGCGAGGGGCTCGCACGTCGGTGTGGGGGTACTGCTTCCCGCAATGGTGCGGTCCAACATCGCGGCAAGTGAGCGTAACCGGCCGGGAGCGGTTCCGCGGGGCTCCACCCGCTCGGGGGCGTCGACACGGGCACCGGCGGCTGCATTGGATGCGGACGTCGTCGGTCGTCTGGTCGTGGGCGCGATCAAGCGGGGCGAGCGATACATCGTCAGTCATCCTGAGACGCTCGAATCCGTCCGCGCCCGGCACCGTGGAATCGAGGACGCGTATGCCGCAACTTCGTACAACGAAATATGAGTACACACTGTCAGAAAGTGGCGAAAACTGCTTGCCTGTGGGTTCGTGTACGAAGTGCCGTTGTGGGTTGTAGTTGCGAATCAAGCGCAGATATCGCGGGGTATCTTGACACTTGTGATGGCGATCACTAGCGTACGAAGCGTCAGATAATCGGCATAGACCGCGGGCAGGGACTGACGCGCTACCCGGATCGTGCCTTTGTTCGAGTAGGAGTAGCAGTGCCGCTTCAAGACCATATGCAGTTGATCTCCGTAGACGACCATTTGATCGAGCCGCCGAATCTGTGGACCGATCGCCTGCCCAAGAAGTTCCACGAGCAGGGACCGCGGATCGTCGAGAAGGATATGAGCCAGAGCCATGGCGACGAGGGGTTGTCGGCCGCTCTCCTCGATGCCGCCCGGCAGGGAGACGCCGCCCCGAGGGCGAAGAAGCTCGCCCAGGTGTGGTCGTACGAGGGTCGGATTTATCCGAACATCGGCCTGAACGCGGTGGCGGGCAAGAAGCCGCAGGAGTACGGAATGGATCCCACCCGGTATTCCGACATGCTGCCGGGGTGTTACGACCCGAAGGCGCGGGTCGCCGATATGGACATCGACGGCGTCCAGGCTGCGTTGTGCTTCCCGTCCTTCCCACGTTTCGCCGGCACCGTGTTCCTGGAAGGAAAGGACCGGGAGTTGGCTCTGCTCTCGGTGAAGGCGTGGAACGACTTTCACCTCGATGAGTGGGCAGCGTCCAATCCCGATCGATTCATTCCACTCATCATTCTGCCGCTGTGGGATCCGCAGGAAGCGGCCAAGGAGATCTACCGCTGCGCGGCGAAGGGTGCGAAGGCGATCACGTTCCCCGAGAACACCGTCGGGCTCGGGTTGCCGTCGTTCTACACCGATTTCTGGGATCCGGTCTTCCGCGCGGCGGAGGAGACGAAGATGCCGCTGTGCATGCATTTCGGCTCCTCGGGTAAGGCGCCGATCACCTCTCCGGAGGCGCCGATGGCGGTGATGATCGCGCTCTTCGGTACCAACTCGATGGACGCGACCGCGGATCTGTTGTTCTCGCCGGTGTTCTACAAGTTCCCGAATCTGAAGGTTGCGCTGTCCGAGGGTGGTATCGGGTGGATGCCGTACCTGCTCGAGCGGATCGACCTGACGTGGGAGAAGCACCGCTGGTATCAGAACGTGAACAAGGAAGTGCGTCCGTCGGATCTGTTCCGCGAGCATATGTACGGTTGCTTCATCGACGACTTCGAGGGTGTCGCCCGGCGCCACCAGATCGGCATCGACAACATCACCTGGGAGTGCGACTACCCGCACTCGGATTCGAACTGGCCCAACAGCCGGCAGTACACCACCAAACTGCTCCAGGATGTTCCCGACGACGAAGCTCACAAGATCGTCGAACTGAACGCCCGCAGGCTCTACAACTTCCCCCGCATCGACAGAAAGTGACGGGATCTGATCATGGCCCACGAGAAGGACATCGACGCGGCAGACTGGACCGACCAGGATCTCCTGACCCGCGACGAAGCCGGTGAACGCCTCGACGACGAGATCGAGACGACACGCAACCGGCTCACCGAGTTGAAATCCCAGTCCGGCGATGATCCGAATCATGCCTCCGCTCTGGACATGGTCAATCGCCGCCTGGCGGCCATGGAGAATCTTCGCGATTCTCTGTAGATCGGGCTCAGGCCGTTCCGGTTCCACCGGAACGGCCTTCTGCGTCTCGGGCGCGCGTTCGAGACTTCGACACGACACACACGGTGAAAGGTGAGCACGGGCATGGGAGCACGACTCGAAGGAAAGGTGGCGTTGGTCACCGGCTCGACCAGAGGTATCGGCCGTTCGATCGCGGAACTCTTCGCATCGGAGGGGGCGAAGGTAGCGGTCACCGGCCGCACCGCGGACCGCGGCCGCAAAGTGGTCGACCGAATCCGGGACGCCGGAGGTGCAGCGGAGTTCTTCCCGCTCGACGTGACGTCGGAGGACAGTGTGCGCGACGTGGTGGCAGCTACCGCAGCGCATTTCGGCACTCTCACGACACTGGTGAACAATGCTGCGCCCACCGATGCTGTCGCGAGTACCGTCAAGCCGCTGCACGAGTACTCGACGGACGAGTGGCAGCGAATCATGACGGGAACGTTGACGGGCAACGTGTTCTGGGCATCGAAGTACGCGTGGGCCCACCTTGCGCGTGCCGAGGGTGCCTCGATTCTCAACATCTCCTCGGGGCAGTCTCTCGCCGGATTCAAGGGCTTCGGGGCGTACGGTGCCGCAAAGGCCGGAGTGAACAGCCTGACCCGATCACTGGCGGTGGAGGGCAGTGCCGACGGCATTCGGGCCAACTGCATCCTCGTGGGACGGGTGGTGTCGTCGCGGGGCGACTCGGGTCATCACACCGGTGGTGGACGCTTGACCCGTATCGGAAATCCGATGGATATCGCTCATGCCGCAACCTGGTTGGTCTCGGACGAGGCGGCGTTTTCCACCGGCGCGTTGGTGACGATCGACGGCGGATTCTCGATCAACGGTGACGCCGCCACCGATGCCGAGAATCTGGCCTCGGTGGCGGGCTGAACCTTCTGGCAGGGCAGGGCAGGTCAGTTCGGTAGCCGGTCGATCACGTCCGCTGCCGTACTGACCCGTGTCAACACGGTGAGCAGATTCGCCACCATGAAGGTGTGTACCTCGTCCGACGAACCCGCCGTACAGTCTTCCGCAAGGATGACGTCGAAGCCGCGATTCACGGCTTCGAGGGCAAGTCCCGGAAGTGCGATGTTCGTGGAAACGCCTGCCAGCACCAGGGTTTCCACCTTCTGCAACCGCAGCATCGCGTCGAGGTTCGTTCCGTAGAACGCCGTCAGTCCGGTGGCTCGACTGCTCACGATGTCGCTCGGTTCGGGGCCCAGTTCGTGCGGGATCTCGACATCGATACTGCCCGTGCTCATCCCGCGGCTCCGCAGTGCCATCGTCCCGAGGTACGAGTTGGGCAGCATCCCCTTCTGGTCCTGGCGATGTTCGATGACGCAGTGGAACACCGGCAGCCCGCGGGCGCGGAAAGCCTGCGCAAGCTGCGCTGTGCGTGGCACCACGCCGCGTCGCGCGACCTCGTGTGCAAGTCCCGGCGAGACCGACCTCCCGGGTTCCAGAATCCCGTGCTGGCATTCGCTGATGACCAGCGCCGCTGAACTGATCGGCCGGGGAAGGGCTCGAGATGGTTGTGATGACTGGGGCGACACGTCGACTCCGTTCGAGAATGAATGGTATCAAGGTGACGATATAGCCAGTTGCTACTCGGCGATAGTCAAGCAGTGTGGATAAACTCGCTGGTAGTGGTGGTTGCCAATTAGTGACACTAATGCCAGAATCGGGTGAGCGAGTAACCCGGGTCACGGAGTGGGGTGCGCGACCATCCCAGTCCGACTCGGCCGTCGGCCGAAGGTGCCGTGCGGCGCGGGTCCCCACATACGAAGAATCGAGGCGGTGCCAATGATTGAAACCGACGAGGTCGCGTCCACGCGACTGAACGACCTCACATGGTGGCAGAACGGGGCGGCAGAACGTGATGCGTTGTTCGCAGGCCTGCGCCGCGACAATCCGCGTGCATTCGTCCCGCTGCCGGGTCGGGCGGGTGACGGAGAGAAGGGCTTCTGGGCCCTGACCCGTCACGCGGACGTGCTCGAGGTCAGCCGCCGGCCCGACGATTTCTGCTCGGGTGAGGGTACGCAGATCTTCGACCAGCCGCAGAAGCTCCGCGAGTATCGCGGCTCGATCATCGACATGGACAACCCCGAGCATGCCCGCATGCGCAAGATAGTCTCCCGCGGTTTCACGAACAAGAGCCTCGAGGGTATCCGGAGAGAGGTCGAGACCACCGTCCGGGAGATCCTCGACGAGATGCCGTCATCGGGGGAGTGTGACTTCGTCAGCGACTTCGCGGCATTGCTGCCCCTCCGCATCATCGACAATCTCCTGGGCATACCTCGTGAGCACGAGAAGTTCATTCTCGAGGCCACCAACACCATTCTCGGTGCGAGCGATGCCGAGTACATCGAGGATCAATCCGCGGCCGGTATCGGCAAGGCTGTGACCGCGGCCAGCGAAGGGCTCGTCGACCTACTGCGATCGCTGTCGGAAGAGCGAATCGCACATCCCAAGGACGACCTGATCACCAAACTCGTGGCGGCGGAGGGCGAGAATCTCACTCCCCAGGAGATGGCCAAGTTCTTCATTCTGCTCGTGGGCGCGGGCAACGAGACGACCCGCAACGTCATCACACACGGACTTTTCGTACTCACGAGAAATCCGGACCAGCGCGACATCTGGATGGCGGACTACGATCGCCTGGCGCCGGCAGCCATCGAGGAATTGCTGCGGTGGGCCAGTCCCGTAGTGCACATGCGCCGCACGGTGACGCGAGACGGTGTCCGCCTGGGAGAGCAGGTGTTTTCTCAGGGCGACAAGGTGGTGTTGTGGTACAACTCCGCCAATCGTGACGAGTCCGTGTTCGTAGATCCGTTCACGTTCGATATTTCCCGCAACCCCAATCCGCATCTCGCGTTCGGTGCTCCCGGACCGCACTTCTGCCTGGGTGCACACCTCGCGCGACTCGAACTCGACGTCGCGTTCCGGGAACTGTTCCGGCGGTACCCGGATATTCGGGCGGTGGGGGAGCCTGCGGTGCTGCGGTCGAACTTCTTGAACGGCATCAAACATCTCGACGCGCACTACACAGTCAAGTGACGACAATTCGCGAGGAGAAACAGTGACCGAGACGATCGCCGAGCGGGACGTCGGCACATCCGTTCTGCACCGGGTGGAACAAGGGGTCATGACGATCACCTTGAACCGACCGGATGCGGCCAACGCCATCAGGCCGGACGACCGCGACCTGCTGATCGAGTTGTTTGCCGAAGCGGATGTGAATACCGATGTCCGAGTGGTCCTGCTGAAAGCGAACGGACGGCACTTCTGCGCAGGTGCAGACGTGGTGAAACTCGCTGACGGGCATGCGAAGAACGTCAAACGGGTGACCGCGCCGATGCGCACGATCATGAACGGAGCGCAACGCCTGGTGGCATCAGTGCTCGATTGTGGCAAGCCGGTGGTCACCGTCGTACAGGGCGCCGCGGCAGGCATCGGGGCTCACCTCGCCTATGCGTCGGACCTGGTGATCGCGACTGAGCAGGCCTACTTCGCAGAGTCCTTCGTCAAGCGTGGGTTGGTGGTGGACGGCGGCGGCGCGTACCTGCTGCCGCGCAGGATCGGCATGCAGAAGGCCAAGGAGATGGTCTTCTTCGGCGAGAAGCTTCCGGCTCGGGAGGCACTGTCTCTGGGCCTGGTCAACCGCGTCGTTCCGGTGGACGAACTGGATTCGGCAGTGGACGATTTCGTCGGTCGACTGGCTGCTGCGCCCACCAGTGCGATCGCGCTGACGAAACGACTCTTCAACGACTCGCCGGACGGCGACCGAGCCGGCGCCTTCACCGAGGAGGCCATGGCGCAGGAGATCCAGTCCTACTCGCACGATGCGGGCGAGGGCGTACGTGCGTTCGTGGAGAAGCGCTCCGCGGACTTCGTGGGGTGGTGACCAGCATGCCTGACCAGACTTCCGCAGCCCCGGCCGAGAAGCCGCGCGCCGACATCCCGACCATCGAGAACGAGAGCCGCCCGTACTGGGACGCGGCGAAGGGCGGTCGCCTCCTTATCGCACAATGTAACGCCTGCGGGAAAGTCCACCATTATCCGCGTCCGTTCTGCCCGCGCTGCTGGAGTGAGGACGTCGTCCAGGTGGAGGCGAGCGGGCGAGGAACCCTGTACACCTATTCCACCGTGTACGTGAACGATCTGCATCCGTTCAAGGGAAGGCTGCCCTACGTCGTGGCGATCGTAGAACTCGAGGAAGGGCCGCGACTGATGACCAACATCGAAGGTTGCGAACCCTCCGATCTCGAAGTGGGTATGCCGGTGCAGGTGGACTTTCGGGCGATCACCGAAGACATCGATGCCACGGTGTTCCGTCCTGCCGGTGTGTAGACGCACGGGCCATTCGACAATTGCAAGGAGACACTCACAATGAGCGGATTGCTCGACGGTAAGGTCGCGCTGGTCACGGGCTCGGGCCACGGCATCGGTCGTGGGCACGCCCTGGAACTTGCCAAGCATGGCGCGACGGTGATCGTCAACGACCTCGGGACCTCGATCGGCGGGGAGGGCACCGGAAAGGTCGCCGACGAGGTCGTGCAGATCATCAAAGATCGTGGCGGCGAGGCAATTTCCGACTTCAGCGACGTCGGCGACGAAGAACGGGTCGACTGGCTGGTCGAACGTGCGTATTCGGAGCTCGGACGGCTCGACATCGTGGTCAACAACGCGGGCATCGTCCGTGACCGGGCGATCTGGAACATGAGCGCGGACGATTTCGATCTCGTCATGCGTGTGCACGTGCGAGGTAGCTGGCTGACCAGCCGCGCGGTGGCCCGCAAGTGGCGGGAGGAATCCAAGGCGTCGGGTTCCAAGGTCTACGGCCGGATCATCAACACCACGTCCGGTGCCGGCCTGCTCGGACACTTCGGCCAATCGAACTACGGTGCTGCCAAGGCCGCCATCGTCGGTCTGACCCAGACGCTCAGCCTCGAGCTCGCGTCGATCGGTGCGACGGTCAACGCGATCAGCCCTGGTGGCCGCACTCGGATGTCCGCCACCATGGCCGGCGCCGACGCCCCGATCGAACCGGACGAGCGCGACGAGGACGAGTTCGATCCGAAGGATCCGTCCCTCGGCTCACCCGTGGTCGCCTGGCTCGCCAGCCCGGAGGCGGGGCATGTGAGCGGGCAGGTCATCAAGGCGCTCGGCGAGAACATTCAGTGGCTCCAGGGCTGGACACCGGTCTCCACGGTCTCCAACGGCGGGAAACGCTGGGACGCGAACAAGCTCGGCGCAGTCATGGGCACGGACGTCTTCCGGACCCGGGCCGCAGGACTGCGATTCGGCGGATAGCCGCAGAGTCGAAATTGATGAACGGCCTCGGTCCCTCGGGACCGAGGCCGTTCACGTGTTTCAGGTCAGTATCGGGTCTCGCGGAAGTCCCAGGATGCGTTCGGCGATGTGATTGCGCATCACCTCGGAGCTGCCCCCGGCGATCGTGAGGCAGCGGGCGAACAGATACGACTCCTCTACCACCGGAAGCTCGCCGGTCGTTGCGGCCAACCCGCCCAGACGCATACCGAGGTCCGTGATCTTCTGGGAGTGTTCGGCTTTGACGAGCTTGGACAGGGCTGCTTCCGGACCGGGGTCGACCCCCTGCACGGCGCGTGAGGCCTGCCGGACGTTGAGCAGTCGGAGCGCGTGGCCTTCGGCCAGCAGTTCACCGACCTCGCGGAGGTCCTCGTTCGCGGCCATTGCGAGAAGATCGGTCGCGGCGAGAGGAACGGATCCCGCACCGGCTCCGATCGACACCCTCTCGTTGCCGAAGGTCGCTCGCGCGACCTTCCACCCTGCTCCTACCTCGCCGAGAACGTCGGAATCCGGCACGAAGACGTCGTCGAGAAATACCTCGTTGAAGCCGGCCTGACCGTTGAGTTCACGGATGGGGCGCACGTCGACACCCTCCGCTGCGAGATCGACGGCCATCATCGTGATGCCGGTGTGCTTCGGTGCACGAGGGTCGGTACGGACGGTCGCGATTCCCCAATCGGATTCGTGGGCGAGACTCGTCCAGATCTTCTGCCCGGTGACGCGCCACCCGCCCTCGACCCGGACCGCCGATGTGCGGATCGCAGCGGCGTCGGAGCCTGCCCCGGGCTCGCTGAAGAGCTGGCACCATTGCGTCTCGCCGAGCAGCACCGACTTCACCCACCGTCGCTGCTGGTCGGGGGTCCCCAACTCCGAGATGGTGAGAGCAATCCATCCAGTGATCGACAGGTCGGGAACCGGTGTGGTGCGGAACTCCTCTTCGATGACGAGTTGTTGGACCGGATCGGCTGCCAGACCCCACGGCTTGTTCCAGTGCGGCACGAGATATCCGCTGTCGACCAGGAACGCGCGCTGCCGATCCTCGGGGAGCGATTGCCATTGATCGCGGGCCTTTCGCGCCGCCGTCCGGTATTCCTGCGCCTCGGGCGGAAGGTCGAGCGTGAGACGGGGCGTCGGGTCGGCGCGGTACCCCTCCGCGACTGCGCGTGCGGCACTACCGCATTCGGCGACGAAAGACTGGAGGGATTCGGCTCGGCGCAGGTACAGATGAGCATCGTGGTCCCACGTGAATCCGATACCGCCGTGCAACTGGATGTTCGTCCGAGCGCAGAAGATTTGCGCGCGGCGCGCGTATGTCGCGGCGACGGCTGCCGCGAGGCCGGCTCGGTCGGGGTCGGTGATACGCGCAGCATCCCAGGTGGCGGCCACGGTGAGTTCGGCGTCGAGCAGCATGTTCGCGAGGTGGTGCTTCACGGCCTGAAAAGTGCCGATCGGACGACCGAACTGAACTCGCTCCAGGGCATACCGCTTCGACATCTCGACGCAAGCGAGAGTACTGCCGAGGGCTTCGGCCGATGCCAGCGTGCGCAGCCGCGTCCGGGCCGCGGACGCTGCACCGGGCAGGACGGTGACCGCCGACATGGGGACCTTCCGTGCGGTCACACGCCCGATCTGCCGCGTGGGATCGAGTCTGGGCAGGATCTCCACGGCCAGACCGTCGGCGTCGGCGTCGACTACGAGGACGTCCTCGTGCGAGAGAAGGAGGAGAACGTCGGCGAAGCCAGGGGTGAGCACTCCCTCGGATCGGCCCTCGAGTCCCTGGTGGTCGACAACCCAGGTGCCACCGGAACCGAATCCCGCGACCACGGAACCGTCGGCGAGTCCAGGAAGGAGCTTTTGCCTCAGTTCATCGGTTCCGTGGTCGCACAGAATCGCGGACGCCAGCACGGTGGGCAGGAACGGACCGGGCACCAGACCGTGCCCCGTCGCTTCGAGAACGACACACAACTCGGCGATGCCGTATCCGGAGCCTCCGTAACTGTCGGGCAGGTGCAGGCCCATCCATCCGAGTTCCGCCATCGCCTCCCAGAACGGCGGAAGGGACTTGTTCGATGTGTCCAGCGACTCCCGGGCGGTGGCCAACGAACCGTGACGGGACAGGAAGGCCGTGGCGGCGTCGGCGAGTTGGCGGTGTTCGTCGGTGATTGCCAGAGCCATGGGTGGCTCCTTTCGATTCGGCCGATCCTATTCGGCGGGTGAGGAATTGCGTGCCTGGCCACGTCCGTGAGCGACGACGTCCGCCGTGCGCCCTGCGACGGCGGACGCGGCGGCCGACCAGGAGCGGTTCAGGGCGGCTTCCCGGTGGACGGCATCGGCGGTACCATCGGCCGATACCGCGTCGTACAGTTTCCACACCGCGTCGAGTGTGGGCTTGTCGGCCGCCGAGAATGCATCGGCCACGGCCCACCCACGGTCGGCCAACTCGCGGTCGTCGACGATCTCGTTCACCAGGCCCCAGGACAGCGCGGTGCGGGCGTCGATATAGCAGCCAGTGGCACTCATCTGGCGAGCACGACGAACTCCGACCGCCTCGGCGAGTCGAGCCGTCAGACCTCCACCAGGGACGATGCCCACCCGGCAATGGGTATCGGCGAATCGGGCGGACTCGCCCGCGATCAGGAAGTCGCATGCGAGAGCCAGCTCGAACCCTCCTGTCACTGCGGGGCCGCTGACGAGACCGATGACCGGCGTCACGAGTTCGGCGACGTAGGTGATGCAGTTGCCGTCCGTCGTATCTGCGCCGTCGAAGCCGCTCTCGGCGAGATCCCTCAGGTCGACGCCGGAGCAGAAGGCTCCGCCGGCGCCGGTGAGCAGGACAACCGTGACGGTGGGATCGGCGTCGGACGCGCGGAGGGCGTGCACCAGTTCGGCGCTGAGGGATCTGCTCAACGCGTTGCGCACCCTCGGCCGGTTGAGTGTGAGCATGCGCACGCTGCCGCGTTGCTCGACGACGACAAGGTTGCCGCTGTCCTCGTCGGGGTCGGATGTGCGGGGGATCGCGTTGTCACTGTCGGTCATCGCTCGTGGCCTCTGCTTCGGTATCGGTGAATGTCGGTGTCCGGTCCGCCGACACGGCCTGTCGCCGCGTCATGGCACGGATGCGTCGGCGCACGTTGCGCTGCGCGGCAAGCGCGTCCCCCGCGATGATCGCGTCGACCAGTTCGACGTTCCGCTCGTGGATCCACCGACGTTCCGCCTCTGTCGGGCTGACGCCGTGGATGCGGGCAAGGTTGTTGCCGATGTGCATGAACAACTCGAGGACGGGATTACCTGTCAGGCGGGCGATCTCCGTGTGCACGGTGACAGCCTGCGCACGCAGGTCGTCCGAGCGGGATTCCTCGGCCAGCACCTGACGGAGTCTGTCGACTCCCGCGGGATCGATCGTTGCGGACAACTGCGCTGCTGCGGCGGTCTCCAACGTCTCCATCGTCTCGAACAGGTCTGCGGCAGCAAAACCCGCGTACTCGAGGTACAGCGAGGCGTGGTCGAGCACAGCGGACCGCTCGGGTGCGGTCACGACGAGGCCGCCGCCCGGTCCGCGGCGGGGCTTCGCGACGTGCCGGCTCTCCAGGATCCGGCACGCTTCCCGGATGACCGAACGTCCCACTCCGAACCGTGCCATCAGGCTGGTCTCGGATCCGAGTGCCTCACCCAACCGCCACCCGGCTGCGACGATCTCGTCCTCGATCGCCCGCGCCACATCCGCGGCGCGGGGACGCGGTGGCCCGTCACTGGTGGACGCAGTCTCGTCTTCTGGTCGTGCCATATACCCTCCTGGGCAATTCCGTGGACTGAATAGAAGGTATCTGCTCTAATCGTCAGAGGGAAGAGGCGAGACTCTCCCAATTTCATTGACCTAATACACTGCTCGGTCCGAGTAGAGTTGCCGTCTCCCGTCTGGAGTGACATGAAATCCGAAGTCTGTGGGCGTCCGTCGTTCGATGTGGTCGTCGACCCGGGAACCGGACGCGCCGCCGAGATTGCACACCGCGCCGAGAACGTCGGGTTCGGCGGCTTCTTCCTCGGTGAAACCAGCCACGATCCCTTGCTTCTCCTGGCCGCGGCGTCGCAGACGACGTCGACGATGACGCTGGGGACGAGTATCTACGTCGCGTTCGCGAGAACGCCGATGGTGACCGCGGTCGCGGCCAACGACGTGCAGGCGCTCTCACACGGACGCCTCCGGCTCGGTCTCGGGAGTCAGGTGAAGCCGCACATCACCCGGCGGTTCAGCATGCCGTGGTCGCGGCCCGCGGCACGGATGCGCGAATACGTACAGGCACTGCACGCCATCTGGGACGCGTGGGAGACCGGTTCGCCGTTGGATTTCGACGGGGAGTTCTACCAGCACACCCTGATGACACCGATGTTCGATCCCGGACCGAATCCGTTCGGGCGCCCACCCGTCCAACTCGCCGGTGTCGGAGAGGCGATGTCACGCGTGGCAGGAGAGGTCGCAGACGGGTTTCTCGTGCATTCCTTCGTCACCGACCGTTACCTTGCCGAGGTCGTACTACCCAGTGTGCAAGAAGGATTGTCGTGTTCGGGCCGGCCTCGAAGGGATTTCACCATCGGGGTCACCCCAATGGTGGCGTGCGGTACCACCGCGGACGAGATCGCGGCAGCCCGCGACCACGTGCGCGGGCAGATCGCCTTCTACGGATCTACGCCCGCCTATCGGGGCGTGCTCGATCTGCACGGATGGGCCGGACTTCACGAGAAGTTGTATGCACTGTCGAAAGCGGGGGAGTGGGACGTCATGCGAAGCCTGATCGACGACGACGTTCTCGCAGCGTTCGCCGTCGTGGGTTCCGTGGAGGAGGTCGCGGACGCGCTGGTCGCGCGGTGGGGAGCGGTGTCCGATCACATCAGCGTCGCCGCGCGTTCGAGCGACAGTCTCGCGGGATGGCGATCGGTCTTGAAAAACACTGAGGCACAAGTTATCAATGAAGTACATGACTGAGAATCTTCTGATCCCGAAGCATGGTATCCACGCACCGTCGACCAGCACGCCTGCGCGCCGTCCGTGTTCGGTCCGTCGCACGACGTCTGTGGACATCGAACGCCCACGGGGACACTCCGACCTTCTCCAACTCCGCGGGGCCGGAGTCGATGTCGTGACGGACATGGCAGGGGAGTGGTCGCGAACCGGCGGGGGCGCCGTCGATGTCGACGTCGACCTTGGCCGAGGGCGCATCGTCACGGACATCGCCGACGGCGCCGCGGCGGCCGACCTCACACGACTGATCGGTCTCTCCGCAGCGTCAGGGTTTCGCAAAGCGGCGAAGGGTTGCCTCGCACCTCACCATCAGGGCAGCGTCGTCGCGAGACTACTGGACGACGTCCCGGTGGCGACCGTCATCTCGGGATATGCACTGACCCGCGAACTCTCCGCAGAGCAGCAGTTGCGCCTCGGTGGTCGCGGCGCCCTCGCACGGGCCGACTACTGTGCCGGGTTCGCAGCCGGGGGAACGATGATGACGGGCGTCGCGCGAGACGGAGCACCTCCCCTCGTCATCGGCCCGCAGGCGCCGGACCTCGTCCGGGTGGGCGCGGGCTGGCACCCTATGAGTGAACTTCGGCCGGGGTCGATGCGACGCATTCGGCGGATCGACGTGAGTGTGGTCGATGACGCGGAACTGTCGGTGGACGCGATGTTCCGCGATACCTACGTGAACGCCGCCGGGATCGAAACCGTGGTGCACGAGTACGGGACCGACGTTCTGGTCGACTCACGCACGTTGACGGTGCAGCGGTTGACCGTCACTCCGCGGGTCCTACCCTGGCCGGAATGCCCTGGTGCGGTGGCCGGCGCGCAACGCCTCGTCGGGCGCAAGGTCACGGAGATCGAGCGCCTGGTCGGCTCGGACTTCCACGGTGTCGGATCCTGCACGCACCTGAACGACCTACTGCGATCGCTCGGTGACGTCTCCCCGCTCGCGGTACTTCTCCCCGGCCCCGACAATTCTTCCGCGCACGTCTGAAAGGCAACACATGACCAGATATGACCGAACCGAAGTGGAGGGCGCCTTCCGGCACTACTTCACTGTGGGCCCCATTTCGGAGAACTGGGACGCGATGGCGCAGCTGTTCACCGACGACGGTATCTACCGAGATCACTTCTACGGCATGTTCACCGGGCCCTCGGAGATCTCGCGCTATCTCGAGGGCACCATGGGTGCCGCCCCGCATGTGTACAACCCGCTCGTCTGGTACACGATCGACGACGATCGGGTGGTGTACAAAGTGGTCAACCGGGCCGACAATCCGGAACCGGGTGCACCGGCCCTCGGTTTCGACTCACTACAGGTACTCACGTATGCGGGCCGGGGAAAGTGGTCCGCGCAGGAGGACTGGTGGGTGATGTACGAGATGAAGAAGTTCGCCGCCGAGTTCCGCGAGGCGTCGTCGAAATTTCCGATGCCGGATTCCCCACTCAGTCGGCGTGATTGGGGCGACTGGGTCGATTGGGCACGTCCGGCCGAGGGGCATGTGGCGCACCCGTCCTGGATGGACAGAGACGGTTTCACACCCATCTCCGGACGGGCCGATATCGACTTCGGTACTCGTAACAGCTGACCTCATACCGATTCAGCTGCGTAGCAGCTTGATCGCACTCATCGGGCAGGCCGAGGCGCCGGACTCGGCCTGCCCGATCTGCGACTCCGCCACATCGAAATCGGTGGAGGCGGCGAATCCGTCGTCGTCGAGTTCATAGAGGTCCGGTTCGGTGGCGGCGCACATACCGTGGCCTTCGCATTGCTCGAGTTCGATGTGGACCTTCATGGCGTTACCTTTCGTCAGTGTGTGTGAGTCGGGTGAGGGACTGTCCATCGCGGGGTGACATCAGGCACGCAGTCGGTACCGCCACGCCCGCAGGTCGTCTCGGTCGGCACCGTGATCGACGAGCCAGCCGTCCGGACCGGTGCGCCACCCCTGTAGCCGGTCGACGACTGCGGTGATGGCTTCTTCCGGTGTGAGCAACCACTTCTCGTCCACGACGGGACGATGCTGACCCGCGTGCGACCGGGCCGTCCACCGTCGGCGGAGGTCGTTCATGTTCCCGGCCGTCACAAGATAGTCTGCGATCACTTCGGAGGGCTCGACTCCTGCACCGAGAAGAAGCGAGGCGACCACGACGCCGGTGCGGTCCTTGCCTGCCGCGCAGTGCACGAGAATCGGGCCGTCCGCCCGGGCCACGAGCGCGAGCAGACCGGCCACGCGGTCGGGTACGGTATCGAGGATCTGCGAGTACAGTGCGGTGAGATCCGGTGGACGACGGTCGGTCGGTGCCGCAGCATCGTGCAGAGGCCGGTGGTGGGAGACCGTCGGTTGCGTCCATTCGAAATGTGCGCGATCGCGTTCGGCGGATGAGCGCAGATCCACGACCGCGACGGGTGGCCACGGTGCAACATGTTCGGGTAGCGAGTCCCCGGAGTAGGGTGCATCGCTGCGGTAGAGGATTCCGGTGCGGGTGGTACCGCCGTCGGTGAGGCGCAGACCGCCGACATCGCGCAGGTTCGCGAGGCGGTCGGTGGTCACGGTCTCGTGCAGGAGCGCTTCGTGTTCGTCGATCACGCCCGAGGTCCCTTCTCTGTGTTTCGCCGGGTCGGCGGGTGCGCGTCGACGAGTTCCCGCAACCGGACCCGGTCGGTCTTCGACATGGCGGTCAGCGGAATCTCGTCGACGAGCACGAGGTGATCGGGTGCCTTGTAGTCCGCGAGTCGCGTGGTGATCCACGCGCGGAGTTCCGGCAACGACGGTGTCCTGGTGGGAGACAAGGGAACGACGAACGCGACTCCTATCTCCCCGATCACTCGAGCGGAGTACCCGATCACCGCTGCGTCCCGGACCTCCGGGTGCTCGGCGAGCACTTGTTCGACCTCGACGGGGTGGACGTTGAAGCCGCCGCGAATGTAGAGGTCTCCGGTCCGACCGGCCAGGACCACGTTGCCTTCTTCGGTCAGCATCCCCAGGTCGCCGGTGACGAAGTAGCCGTCGGCGTCGAAGGCTTCCCTGGTGCGCTCGGGGGCGTTCCAGTAGCCCCGCATCACGCAGCCGCCCTTCACGCGAATGCGTCCGATCTCCCCGTTGGGCAGCTCCGCGCCGTCCTCGCGGGTGACGCGCACCGCCATCCCGGTCTGGGGACGGCCGACAGTCCGGAACTGCACCGACGGCGGATCTGTGGGCTCGGTGCCACAGACGGTGGGAGATTCGGTCATGGCGTATCGAACGACGAGGGGAACCCCGATCAGTGCGGCGGTCTTCTCGACCAGTTCGGGCGAGGCGGGCGCGCTTGCGACGACGCCGACACGAAGGTGCGGCAGGGATTCACGGTTCACGCCGGGTTCGTAGAGCAGCTTTGCCCATTGGGTGGGGACTCCTCCACCGACCGTGATCCGCTCGTTCCTCAGCACCGCGAACATTTTTGCGGCCGACCACGGAACGGGGGAGATGACTACGGTCGTTCCCCAGATCAGTTGGTCCCAGAGTTTCGACATGAAACCTGCGTGCGGGAATGGTGTCGACGTCAGTCGGCGGTCGTAGGGGGCGCTCATGATGCCGGACGCCATCGCGGACGCTGCGAGGTTGTCGGAATCGAACCATGCCCCCTTGGGGAGGCCGGTCGTTCCACTCGTGAAGATGATCGAGACAGGGTCGCTGCGGGTGAGGACCACATCGGGTAGGGCGTCGGTCGCGCGTCCCTCGGCAGCGACGAGTTCCGAACGGGGCAGGACGGCGATCCCCTCGGGAACTTCGGGCAGGCCCGCATCGAAGTCGCGGATCACGAGGGCAGGCGTGACGCCGAGCAGGATCGAGTCGGTCTCGCGTGGGCCGAGTCGCGGATTCAAGCCGGTGGTGACGGCACCCAGAAACGCTGCGGCGCAATAGCAGACTGCATAGTCGATGCCCGAAGGCAACATCAGTGCGACGACGTCACCCTTGCGTACCCCGCGCTCTGCCAGATGTGTGGCGAGTCGGCGGGCCCGGCCGATCCACTGTGCGAAACCGATTCGCGTGCCGTCCTGTTCCACATATGCATCTCGCTCGCCGTGTATCTGAGCCGCCGCCTCGAGCAACGCCCGGGTGTTGGCGAATTCGCCCACCAGCGGTGGCCTGGCTACCGCGGTGGGAGCGGCTGGACCGCCGACCGTCGCAGACACGGTCACGGTGCTTCTGATCCGAGGAGCACAGTGCCGCTCGAGCAGAACCAACCACCGGTTCCGCTGACGCAGGCGATCTTCGCGTCCTCCACCTGCCGCGGGCCGCATTCTCCGCGAAGCTGCCTGGCCGCCTCGACGATCAGGAATAGTCCGCGCTGACCCGGATGGCAGGCGGACAGTCCGCCGCCGTCGGTGTTCGTGGGGAGTTCGCCGCCCAGCCGCAACGTGCCCTTCTCGACGAGGGCGCCGCCCTCGCCCTTCTCGCAGAAACCGAGGTCTTCCATGGTGAGCATCAGCATGTAGCTGAACGCATCGTAGACCTCGGCGATGTCCACGTCCGTGGGCGTCAACCCCGCGCGTTCGAACGCCAGCGGCCCGGTGATCGATGCCGGCCCGACGGTCATGTCGTCCCACTGGCTGGTGAGCATGTGTGACGTGGCCTCGCCGGTGCCCAGCACCCACACCGGTTCGGAACGAAGGTCCTTCACCCGGTCCTCGGCCACGAGAACCGCCGCGGCGCCGCCGTCCGAGCGGATGCAGCAGTGCAGTTTTGTGAACGGATCGGCGATCATGGGGCCGTCGAGCACGTCGTCGATGGTGATGGGGTCGCGGTAGTACGCTTCCTCGTTGTCCTTGGCGTTGAACCGTGCGGACACTGCCACTTCGGCGAGTTGCTCGATCGTCGTGCCGTACTGGTGCATGTGCCGTCGGGCCGCCATCGCGTACTTCGACACGAGCGTGTGGCCGTAGGGCGCATCCCACTGCAACGGTCCTCGCGAACCCCAGTTGATGTTCGCGGTCCGCAGTCCCTTGCGCAGGTCGGCGCGTGCCGTCGAGCCGTACGTCAGCAGGACCACGTCGGCATGACCGGCCGAGATCGCGTCCGCGGCATGGGCGAGCATGACCTCCCACGAGGCCCCGCCCACCGATGTCGAGTCGATCCAGCGAGGCTTCAGGCCGAGATACTCCCCGACATCGGTGGGCGGCAACGTGCCCTGCCCGGTGGAGGCGAGTCCGTCCACGTCCTCGGGGCGCAGTCCCGCGTCGGCGAGGGCCCTGCGACTGGCCTGCCCCATCAGTTCGTAGGCGTTCTTGTCGTCGACCCGTCCCACGTCCGACAACGCGGCACCGGCGATGGCAACTCTTCGGCTCACTGCGGTGCTCCCTGCTCCAGAAGTTCGGCCAGCACGTCGGCCGGTTCGTCGAATAGGTGGGTGAGCACGTGCGCCCGCTTGAGATAGAGGTGCGCGTTGTGCTCGTAGGTGTAACCCATTCCGCCATGGACCTGGATGCTCGACGCCGCATTGCCCACGGCTGCTCGGGCGGCGACGGACTTGGCGGAGAGGATCTGGAACAACGCGTCCGCGCGCCCCGACTGCAGACTCACCGCAGCGAACAGGGTCTGCGACAGTGCCGCGTCGGCGGCTACCGCCATGTCGGCGCAGGCGTGCTTGATCGCCTGGTTCACGCCGATCGGGCGTCCGAACTGAATTCGCGTTTTCGCGTGCCCGGTTGACAGCCGCAGCGTCGCCTCGGCGAGGCCGGACAGGCCGGCCGCGGTGAGCACCATGGCGCGCAACCAGATCGGGTCCGTCTGGGCGGGCAGCCAGTGCTGCACGCGCCCACTGGCGACGGTCGACGTCGCGAGCCGGGTTCCCGGGTCCATGGATGTGAGTGGGGTGACGTCCGGGAACTCGGATATCTCGACCAGAGCCGCTCCGTGCTGAGCGACGAGAAGCACGTGGCTGACACCGACGCAGTCCAGCAGGTCGAACGAGCCCTTGAACCCGTCCTGATCGATGGCGCCGTCCCCGCGCAGTTCGCCGAGTCCGACCATGGCGTCTCCGGACCCGATGCGGTCGGTGAGATCCTGGTCGCCGTGTGCCGCACTGACGCGGGTGGCCAGCGTGGAGGCAAGGAACGGACCTGTTGCAAGGTGCTCGGCCAGGGCCGCGAACAGGAGTACCTCGTCGTCGAGGGGTCGGCCGGAGCCGCCGTGGCTCTCGTCGAGCCCCAGAGTGAGCAGGCCCAGTGCGGCGCCCTCGGCCCACACGCTCCGGTCGACCGACGACTCCTCGCGCGCACGCCGCCTGATGTCCTCGATCGGCATGCGGGTGCTGATGAAATCGACTGCCGCGGAGACCAGTTCGAGTTGGTCCTCGGAGGGGAGAAGGTTCATGATCTCTGCTTTCTGTCAGCGCGGAAGGCCGAGGATGCGATCCCCGATGATGTTCCGTTGGATTTCGGACGTTCCGCCGCCGATGGACTGAGAGAAGGAATGGAAGTAGTTTCCGACCCAACCGTGGTGGTCCCATCGCGAGGTTCCGCGGAGGGCTTCGGCGCCGACGATGTCCATTGCCAGCGCGGCAACTTCTTTTGCCAGATCGGCGTAGTGGAGCTTGAGCATCGACCCGCGCGGTCCGGGTGTGTCGGATTGCATGTTCTGGCAGATCCCCACGTAGGTCATCGCCCGCAGTGACGCGACGGAAGATCGGGCGCGCGCCAGCCGCCGGGAGATCTCGTCGTCCGCGATGGCCGGTCGCCGACCGTCCGGTCCGACGTGGTCGCGGGAAAACTCGATGAGGTCCTCGACGACCCCCGCCAGGCGAACCTGGTTGGCGGTGAAGGCGGTTCCGCGCTCGAACGACAACGTCGACATCGCGACACTCCAACCGGAACCGATTTCGCCGACGACATTGCTGACGGGGATCCGGACGTCGTCGTAGAAAACCTCACAGAATTCGGCACCGCCCTCGATCGTCTCGATGGGACGGACGTCGATGCCCGGTGTGTGCATGTCGCAGATCACCCAGGTGATGCCCTGGTGCTTCGACCCCGCATTATCGGTGCGTACCAACAGTTCCTGGTAGTCCGCGCACTTGGCGAAACTGGTCCAGATCTTCTGACCGGTCACCACGAGATGATCGCCGTCGATGACGGCCCTGGTCTTGAGGGAAGCCAGGTCGGAGCCGGCCTCCGGCTCCGAGAACCCCTGGCACCACACGGCATCACCCTGCAGGATCCTCGGCAGGTGGAATGCCTTCTGTTCCTCGGTGGCGCGGGTGATCAGGGTGGGGCCGGCGTGGTTGAGACCGACGAAGCTCGCATCGATTCCGGGCAGTCCCTGGGCCGCGTACTCCTCGTACCAGATCAACTGCTGGAGGAGGGTCAGGCCGCCGCCCCCATACTCTTTCGGCCAGGCGATTCCGGCCCATCCACCTTCCCACTGGGTCTTCTGCCAGGCCATGTCGTATTCGCGAATACCGGCGTCGTCCCGCGGGCGCGGATCACGGGGCTTGTTCTCGACCAGCCACGTACGTACCTGGTCGCGGAACTCCACCTGTTCCTGTGTGAAGTCCAAATCCATAGGAGACCTTCCATAGCGGCGGATCGCGAAGATCCGCACTCGACCACTCGAGTATAAGTGACAACAGTGTCAGATTAAAGAGTTTCAGGCCGTTTGATCAGGATCGGCCGAATACCGTCGGGCCAGGGCCTCGCTGCCCCGGGCCAGGACGGTCACGTCGGCACCAACGAGGATGAAGCGAGCGCCGGCCGACATGTACCGGCGGGCGATGGTCTCGTTGAAGGCGTTGACGCCGGCGGCCTTGCCGGACGATGCGATGACGGAAATTGCCTTTTCGATCACTTCGACGACCTCGGGGCTCTCCGGCTTCCCGAGGTAACCCATCGAGGCTGCGAGATCTGCGGGGCCGATGAAGACCGCGTCGATTCCGTCGACGGCGAGAATCTCCTCCAGGCAGTCGAGACCCTCCGTCGACTCGACCTGGACGGTGAGGGTGAGGCTCTCGTCTGCGGTAGGCAGATAGTCAGAAATTCTGTTCCACCGTGATGCGCGGGCAAGGGCGCTGCCCACGCCGCGGATGCCCAGCGGGGGATAGCGCGTAGCCGCCACGAGTGCGCGTGCATCCTCTGCCGATTCCACCATCGGCACGATCACGTTGGTTGCCCCGATGTCGAGGAGCTGCTTGATCGCCACGGGATCGCCGGATGCCGGCCGGACGAGGACCTCGACCGGGTACGCCGCGAGCGTCTGCAGCTGCGCGAGTGTCGAACGAATGTCGTTGGGAACGTGCTCCAGGTCGAGCATGAGCCAGTCGAGCCCTGCGCCGGCGCAGATCTCCGCGCTGTACGCGTTGCCGGATGCGATCCACATGCCGATCTTCGGGCGGTCGGCGCGCAATGATTCTGCCCATCGGTTCTGCATCAGCCGACTTCCCTCGCAAACGAACAGGAAACCGTTCCCAGCGGCCCGTAGTCGGCGACGAACGTGTCGCCGGGCTCGGCGAAGATCGGGGTGGTGAACGAACCGGCCAGGATCACCTCGCCGGCCCGCAGGGGCACGCCGTGCGGTGCGAGCCGGTTCGCAAGCCACGCCACCCCGTTGCCGGGGTGGTTGAGCACGGCAGCGGCGACGCCCGACTCCTCGATGGAGCCGTTGCGCAGCAACAGAGCGCTCACCCATCTCAGGTCGACATCCATGGGCTTCACCACCCGGCCACCGAGCACGATTCCCGCGTCCGCGGCGTTGTCCGCGATGGTGTCGACGATGGTGCGGAGATGGCCGGTCTCCGGATCGCTCATCTGTACGCGGGCGTCGAGGATCTCGAGAGCGGGGGTGACGTACTCACTCGCGCTCAGGACGTCGTACAGCGTCACCCCGGGGCCCTTCAGATCCTCGCCGAGAATGAAGGCGAGTTCCACCTCGATGCGGGGCCGGATGAATCGTCCGGCCGGCACAGTTCCACCGTCGTCGAAGAACATGTCGTCGAAGATCGCGCCGTAATCGGGTTCGGTGATCGAGACCGCACGTTGCATGACCTTGGAGGTGAGGCCGATCTTCCGGCCTCTGACGCTGCGTCCGTCGGCCGTCTTCAGGTCGACGAGCGCCCGCTGAACCGCGTAGGCGTCGTCGATCGTCATCCCCGGATACTGCAGGGAGAGTTGGCGAATGGGCACCCGCGTCTTCTCGGCCTCGTAGAGGCGGCGCGCGGTGTCGGCGATCGCCTCCGCGCCCAATGTGTCGGATTCAGGCATGGTGGTTGCTCACTTGCCGAGGAAGGCGAGTGCGGCCGGATTGAAGCTCGCCGGGTCCTCGAAGTGTGGCCAGTGGCGTACCTCGGGCATCTCGAAGACCTCGGAGTCGGGGATCAGCCTGGCGACGGTGCGCGCCGTGTTCTGGTACTCGCCGTGGTCCTTTCCGGACGCGACGATCATGGTCGGTGCCGTGATGGCCTTCCACTGCTCCTCGGGAATGAGGTTGCGATCCCTCGCCGTCGCGTCCTGCAGGATCAGCAAGTGGTCGATCGTGTCGCGGGTGTCGTCGCGCCGGTAGATGGCCTGACGCAGGGCGACGAGGTCGGGAAGACGGTTGTCCTCGTCGGCGATGAGGTGCTCGAAGACCTTGTGGATCGACTCCCACGTAGGGTTCTCGACCGCGGCAGTGCGCTCGGCGCGGATCCGGGCCATGTTGGACGCCGTGGCGATCAGCCCGGCCGGCGACATCAGGATCAGCTTGTGAACGCGGTCGGGACGCTGCACGGCAACGGCGGCGGAGACCCATGCCCCGAGTGACATGCCGATGAAGTGCGCCTTCGACATCCCGAAGTGATCCATCACGGCGAGTATCTGCCGCACGTAGACCGCAATTTCGTAATCGTGGTCGGGCTTCTCGGAGAATCCGTTGCCCACCATGTCGATGGCGACGCAGTGGTACTGCTCGCTCAGTGCGGCGAGATTCGGGGCGAACGTCTCCCAGTGGCCGCCGGTTCCGTGGAGCAGGATCGCGTGCGGCTTGTCGGGAGAGCCTGTCTCGGCGAACCGTGTCCGCACGCCGTCGACATCCACGAATCCCTGACGGAAGTCGAGCTCGCGAAGGAAGCCCCAGATGCTTCGGTAGTTGTCGGTGGCGACGGCCGGGACGGTCATCGTTGTCTCGCTCATGTACAGGCCTTCCTGGATTCGACGGCGGCGCCACGGCCGGACATCGATCTGACGGTTGTGTCTTCTTTTGACCTTATTATGCACAGTGTGCACGTTTGGGTTGGGGTATTTCAATAGCCGTGAACTGGGAATTCCTGAAGATCCAGGATTGCGGTCTTCGGATATCGACCATTGTTTCTGACACTCACATACGATATGACTATGAGAGGTGTTCAGTCGTTTGGGCAAGCCTCCCCGGACGCGAAGCACACACCGGACCGCCTGCGAAGTCCGTCGCGGGCGGGTCACGAGAAGAGCTGAGGGCAATGTCGGTACATGAGGAGACCCGCGCGATCGAGCGACGGGAGCTGGCGCAGCTGGCCAACGAGTTCGCCGTGGTCCGCGTGTCGCTGGACACGACCGGGAACGGTCCCAGATTGCTGGTCGAGGACGCCGAGACGGGAGATCACATCTTCCTCTCACCGCTCGAGCTCGCGAGCCTGTGCCTCGCGACCCCCGAGGACCGTGAGGAGTGGATGCGCGTCGGCAATTACCGCGACGAGCACCGCGACCGCTCGCTGGGGCCGGTGGGGACGGTTCGCCCCCTCACCAGGGACGTGTCGTGACGGTCGACCTGGTCGGTCTGGGCATGACCACGATGTCGCTGAAGCCCGGTGACACCCCGCTCCAACTCGCCTGCCAGGCGACCCGGGAGGCTCTGGCCGACGCCGGAATCATGCACGCCGACGTCGACGGACTTCTCGTCGGGTCCTCACAGGGTGTACGGCCCGACCGCCTCGGAGTGACGTTCGCGGCCAAGGGCGGATTCTCGGATCTTCGACTTCTCGAGCACGTCGAGATCAAGGGCGCCACCACGATCGCGATGATCCAGCGGGCAGAGGCCGCCATCGACGCCGGCGCGGCCCGGACCGTGGTCTGTGTCTTCGCCGACGCCCCGCTGGTGGAAGGCAAGGGCGCCGGGTCGACATACGCCCACAGCGGGGGAAACACCGGGACACGGGGACTCGAACGGGCATCGGGACTGCTGGGTTCGGTACCCACCTACGCATTGCTCACCCGGAGATGGATGCACCTCACCGGAGGCACGGCCACCGACCTGTCTGCTGTCGCCACGACCACGCGGGCGTGGGCACTGGGCAATCCCGATGCGGTGGTGACGAAGCCGCTGGACGACGAGGGGTACCTGGCCAGCCCGATGATCGCCGATCCGCTGCGTCGCCTCGACTGTGCCCGGCCCGTGAACGGTGCGGTCGCCATCGTCCTCAGTGCGGATCCGGGCATCGGTAACCCCGTTCGCCTCGTCGTCCGGGGGACCGGTCGCGATCACCCGGTCCGGCGTCGTCGTGCCGGGGGAGAGTCGTGGTTCGGGGGTGGTGCGCGTGCAGTGGACGACGCGCTCGGCCAGGCGGGAATGTCCCGGACGGACCTGGACATCGCCCAGCTCTACGACCCGTTCTCGGTGGTCACGCTCCTCCTCCTCGAGGAATACGGGCTCGCCGGCGGAATACCGGCGGGCGAGTTCGTACGAGGCGGCGGAACGAGCCGGGGTGGCGCACTTCCCGTCAACACCGGTGGCGGCCAGTTGTCCGGCTTCTACCTTCAGGGCATGACGCCCCTCGCGGAGGCGATGATCCAACTGCGTGGCGAGGGAGGCGAGCGCCAGGTGCCCGATGCCCGTACTGCTCTCGTCGGAGGAATCGGTGGCCGGGTCGATCACCATGCCGCCATGATCCTGGAGAGAGCTGCATGACCACGACGACGGAATGCACCGACTGGCTGCTCGATCCCGGCCTCGTGCCGGATGTGGCAGCCGACCCGCTCGCGCCCCTCTACGAGGCGAGCGCCCGCGGCGAACTCGCCCTGCCCTTTTGTGCCCGCTGCGGAATTCCACTCGACCTAGAGCAGTACGTCTGCGACGGCTGCGGGTCGAGCGAGAGCGACTGGCGGGTGGTCGAACCGACCGGAGTCGTCCATTCCGCCACGACCATGCACCGCTTCGAGCCGGGACTGGTGCGGACGGCCGAGCCCTACGCGATCCTCGACGTCGAGCTGTTCGCCGGGCACCGTCTGATCATGACCACGCTTCACCCGACGGCTCGCCCGCCCCGCATCGGCGACACCGTCGACGTCGCCTTTCGGCAACTGGGCGGCGTATGGATTCCCGCCGCGTGCATCACCGAGACATACAGCAATACAACGAGTTCGGCTGAGCCGACCGCCCGGACCACAGCCCCAATCGAGACGGAGGCCCACTCATGACCACCATGGAATCGACGCCGACCACGGTGCCCGACGACTTCGACGTCGCGCGCATCGTGCAGAACGATCGCGTGCACGGTTCGGTCTACACCTCGCCCGAGATCTTCCAGCGCGAGATGGACACCATCTTCCGGAAAGGATGGGTCTACGTAGCGCACGAGAGCGAGGTCAGCGAGCCGGGTGACTACCTCACCCGCCGCATCGGCCACGACCCGGTGGTCGTGGTCCACGGCAAGGACGGCAAGGTCCGGGTCCTGCTCAACCGCTGTTCGCACCGCGCGAACAAGCTGTGCAACGCGGAGATGGGCAACGCCAACTCCTTCCGATGCCCGTACCACGGGTGGACTTTCAGCAACGACGGATCGCTCACCGCGGTTCCGATGCGGAACGGATACGGCGAGGCGTTCCAGAAGGTGCGCTCGGAACTGGGCATGGCCGAGGCCCCGCGCGTGGACAGTTACGGCGGCTTCCTCTTCGCGTCGCTCGCAGCGGACGGTATCTCACTGCAGGAACATCTCGGCAACGCGACCAAAGCGATCGACCGACTGCTCAACCTGTCACCGACGGGCACCATCGACCTCCGGTCGAACTGGATGAAGCATCTCCACCACGCGAACTGGAAGATGGTGGTGGAGAACAATGTCGATGGCTACCACGCGCTGTTCACCCACGCATCGGTCTACGACGCGATCCGGCCGGCCAAGGTGTCGCACATTCCGTCGAAGGTCGACGTCGTGGTCCGCGACATGGGCGGCGGGCACTCGGAGATCGACTACTCGGCGGAGTACCGCAAGCTGGACGAGGAATTCGTCTGGTACGGGCGCACACCCCGCGAGAAGCTGCCCGAGTACGTCGCGGCGCTGGAGGCGGCCCACGGTCCCGAGAAGACCCACGACTCACTCGTGGTGGGCCCGCCGCACACCCTGATCTGGCCCAACCTGTTCCTCGCCGAGATGAACATCATGTACGTAGAACCGATCGGACCCGACGAGACGGTGGCCTACACGACGGCAGCGCTGTTCCCCGGGCAGGACCGCATGAACGAGCGGACGCTGCGCCGCTCGGAGGGTGCGATGGGCCCGGCCGGATTCTTGATCGCCGACGACGGTGAGATCGGCATGCGCAATCAGGCAGGCCTCGCCGCCCGGGACCCCGAGTGGCTGAGACTGTCCCGCGGTCTGGAGACCGATGTGACAGACGAAACCGGAATCGTCAACAGCGACAAGAGCGCCGAGACCCCGCAGCGCGGTTTCTACCGCCAGTGGGCGAGCGTCGTCGGACAGGAGATCTGAGCATGACCACCGTGGAGAATTCGGCGGCCCCCGCCCTGCAGAGTGCACCCCTCCCGCTGCCCGCGCCCGACGCCGACATCGCGGCGTTCCTCAACCTCGAGGCGCGCCTCGCGGACGAGGCCCGGTACTCCGAGTGGGAACTCCTGTGGGACGACGACGCGCTCTACTGGGTCCCCATGCATCCCGACGACGACCCGAAGACCCGGTTGTCGTACATCTACGACAACCGCCGCCGCATCAAGAGCCGGGTGGCGCAGCTCAATACCGGAAACCGGCATTCGCAGACCCCGCCGTCGGTGATGCGCCGACTGCTCAGCAACTCCGAGGTGCTGGACACCGACGAGGACACCGTGACCGTCGGATCGAATTTCGCGCTCTTCGAGTACCGCTACTCCCAGCGGGTCTGGGCCGGCCGGGTGATCCACCGTGTGCGCCGCACTCCGGGCGGACTGAAGCTGGCAGGGAAGACGGTCCACCTCATCAGCGCGGGCGGCCCCGTGGACACACTCGCTTTCCTCATCTGACCGACAACGCACCCCACCGTCGAAGGCGCCGCCTTCCGGCCACATCGAAGGCGCCGCCTTCCGACCACATCGAAGGCGCCGCCTTCCAGAATCAATTTGCGAGGAACAGTGCTAGTAGGCGACATCCCACGGAACAACGCACGGCGATACCCGAACAAGCCGGCCGTCGTCGAGGGCGATCGAACCCACACGTGGACGACGGTCGACGAACGGGCCCGGCGGTTGGCGAACCATCTCCTCGACCAAGGTTTGGCGAAGGGCGACCGTGTCCTCGTCATCGCCCGCAACTGCATCGAATGGCCGGAGATCACCTATGCTCTCGCCAAGTCCGGACTCGTCGCGGTGCCGGTGAACATCCGCCTTGCTCCCGACGAACTCGCGCACGTCCGCGACGACTCGGGAGCTCGCGGCGCGATCGTCCACACGGACCAGGTGGAGCGGTTCGGCGCGGAACTGAACGACCTGGCTCCCGTTCTCGAGATCGGGGGCAGCGTTGCCGGCGCCGAGTACGAGACGGCCCTGCGCGGTGCCCGATCCACCGACCCGACTCCGGCGGATCTCACGCCGGACGACATCCAGTTCATTCTCTACACGAGCGGAACGACGGGCCGCTCGAAAGGGGTTGTGAACACGCACCGCGGGATGCTCGCCCAGGTCGTGGACACCACTCTCGTCACCGAAGGCGATCGTTCGGACGTCTTTCTCGCCACCACCCCCTTCTTCACCGCAGGTGGGATGGTGCGCACCCTGTCCTGGACTTACCTGGGGCAGACGATGGTGATCCACCGTCGGTTCGACCCTCAGGCCGTCATCGACGAGATCGAGCGCAGCGGAGTCACGTTCACCACCTTCATCCCGACGATGCTGCAGCGGACCCTGCGGATCCTGGAGGAGGGACCCGCACGGGACATATCCAGCCTGCGCCGAATCAGTTACGGTTCGGCGCCCGTCCCTCCGGGGTTGGCCAAGAAGGCCATGGACATGCTCGGCTGCGACATGCAGCAGCGATACGGTCTGACCGAATGCGGTGGGCAGGCGACGATCCTGACGCCCCAGGATCACCGGGACATGGTGGCGGGCAAGACCTCGATCCTCACCTCGTGTGGGCAGGAGACACCGATGTGTTCCATCCGCATCGTGGACGCCGACGGCAACGAACTCCCTGCAGGTGAAATCGGCGAGATCGTGATCGTGAGTGAAGCGAACGCGGTCGGGTACTGGAACCGCCCGGAGCAGACGGCCGAGGCGTTCCGCTCCACCGGTCTCTGGTCCGGCGATCTCGGCTACCTCGACGAGGAGCGCTATCTGCACATCACCGGGCGCAAGACCGACATGATCATCTCGGGCGGATTCAACGTGTACCCGGCGGAGATCGAGCGGGTCATCGGACACCACACACAGGTCGAGATGGTTGCCGTGGTGGGAATTCCCGACCCGGAGTGGGGCGAGACACCGGTCGCGGTGATCGTCCCACGCGATGACGTGGACGAGGACGCCCTCACTGCCGAGCTGACGGCGCTGTGCCGGGCGGAGCTGGCCGGGTACAAGCAGCCCAGGCGCTTCGTCTACCGCGGCGACTTCCCTCTCGGTCCCGCAGGCAAAATTCTCAAGCGCGTCATCGCCGACGACCTCCGGGTCTCGGCGGAGTAGGGAGAAGGCCATGGTCAGCGCCCAGAGCGTGGTCGACGCGAGCCGAGTACAGGTGGAATCGATCTGGGAAACGCTGGCGGCGAGAGCCGCCATCACCCCGTCCGCCGAGTTCGCGGTCGACGAAACGCGGCGTTCCTTCTCCTTCGACGCATTCCGGCGGTTGGCCGAAGGAATCGCGGCGACGCTCTACACGAAGGGGATTCGGGCCGGGGACGTGGTGTCCTGGCAACTGCCGAACACGGTCGAGACCATGGCTCTGGCCATGGCCCTGTCGCGGCTCGGTGCGGTGCAGAACCCACTCGTCACGATGTTGCGTGACCCGGAGATCGCGTTCATCAGCGAGCAGGTCGGTTCGCGCCTCCTGATCGTGCCCCGGATGTTCCGCGGTTACGACTACGCGGACATGGCGGCGCGAGTCGCGGCCGGAAGTGCCCGCGGCCTGCAGGTACTCGTCGTCGACGGGGAATGGGAACTCGGCGACCCGGCGGTCTTACCACCACCGGCGCATCCCGCGGACCCGGACGACGTGTCGTGGATCTTCTACACCTCCGGTACCACCGCAGCGCCCAAGGGCGTCAAGCACACCGACGGAGGCCTCCTCGCGGCAGCGGCGACTTTCGTCACCAACGTCCGGGCCCGTCCGGAGGATCGCTGTGCTGCGCTGGCGCCGGTCGCCCACATCGGGGGCATCGCACACCTGCTGCACGCGGTGATCGTCGGACACGCTCTCATCGTGAGCGCGACCTTCGTCCCCGAGGAGACGGCGAATCTGCTGATCGAGCAGAACGTCACCCTGGTGGGTTCTGGTCTCCCGTTCACGAACGAGTACCTTCGCCTCTCCAGTGAACGGGGTGCGGTGCCGCTGTTTCCCCACGCACGGGCCACCCTTGCGGGTGGTTCACCGCGACCACGTGCGCAGCACGCCGCGGCGAAGACCGCACTCGGCGGGGTCGGTGTCATCTCGGGCTACGGTATGACCGAATGCCCCTACATCACCTGGGGTACTCCGGACGACACGGATGAACAGCACGCGGTCTTCGAAGGCTTCCCCGCGGGTGGGGGTGCGCTCCGGATCGTTCGCACCGACGAGACAGACGCGGCGACCGGTGAGATCGGGGAGATCCGGGTGCGCGGACCGCAGCTGTTCAAGGGCTACGTGGACAGTGCACTGGACGAGGGAACGCTCGACCGGAACGGATTCTTCCGCACCGGCGACCTGGGCTATGTGGACGCCGACGGTTGCCTCGCGGTCACCGGCCGCATCAAGGACGTCATCGTCCGCAAGATGGAGAACATCTCGGCGCGTGAAGTCGAGGAAGCCGTCATCGGCCACCCAGCTGTCGCGGACGTCGCGGTGATCGGGGTACCGGACCCGAACAGCGGCGAGCGGGTGTGTGCCGTGGTGGTGCCGGCGAATCCCGGCCGACCGCCGGCCCTGGAGGACCTGCGGGACTTCCTTCACGAGGTCGGTCTGAACATCCGTAAGTTCCCGGAGCAGGTCGAGGTGCTCGACGTGCTGCCGCGCAACGCGATGGGAAAAATCGTCAAACCGGAACTACGGAAGCGGTTCGCCTCCGAAGACAGTTCGCAACCGAGGCCTTCGGAACATACACGAGTGGAGCCGATCGTGACCGAAACCGTGTTCGACACCATCGAATTCGAGATCGCGGACCATATTGCCACCATCACCCTGAACCGCCCGGACCAACTGAACTGCTTCAACGAGGCCATGACCCGGGAAATGGCCGCTGTGTGGGCACGGGTGCGGGACGACGACGACATCCATGTCGCGGTGGTCCGCGCCAAGGGGGAGCGGGCCTTCTGCACCGGAGTCGATGTCAGTGCACCGCCCTGGTGGACCCACCTGAACCAGTGGAACCAGGAAGACCCCGGAGTGCTGCTGGGCCCCCGGCAGCACAAGGTGTGGAAGCCGGTTGTCTGCGCGGTGAACGGCATGGCTGCTGGCGGCGCGATGTACTTCGTCAACGAGTCCGACATCGTGATCTGTTCGGAGGACGCGACCTTCTTCGACCCACATGCAAACGGTGGCAGGGTCTCTGCCCTCGAGCCGATCGGCATGCTGGCGCGCGGAATCCCCTTCGGGGAGGTTATGCGGTGGGCGCTGCTCGGCAGCGACGAACGCATCACGGCGCACACCGCTCTGCGGGCCGGAATCGTGACAGAGGTGACCGAACCCGGGCAGTTGTGGGATCGCGCCCACGAACTCGCAACCGAGATCGCAGGGCGGCGCCCCGAGGCAATCCAGGGCACGGTTCGTGCCATCTGGGAATCCCTCGACATGATGCCGTCGATGGCACTGCGCAACGGCCTGTCCTATACCCAGATCGGAAACAACGGCAGGGACGACGTCGACTCCCGCACCAACAAGCGCAAGCCGCGATTCCGCTGAACCTGCCCCACCGAACAAGGAGTGTGCTGTGAGCAGCAGCGTCGTTACAGAACAAGTGATCCGGTTTCCGCTGCTGATCGGCGGCGCCGAGGTGGAAGCCGAGTCGGGCAGAACGTACGACAGCCTCGACCCGTTCACCGGAAGGCCCTGGGCCACGGTGCCCGACGGTGGAGTGTCGGACGTCGACCGTGCGGTTCGTGCCGCGGGGGAGGCACTGAACGGTCCGTGGGGCCGGATGACCGCGACGGCCCGCGGCAAGCTCATCTGGAAGCTCGGCGACGTCATCGCCCGGGAGGCTGACAACCTCGCCGAGCTCGAGGTTCGCGACGGTGGAAAGCTGTTGCGGGAGATGGCCGGACAGATGAAGGGCCTGCCCGAGTACTACTACTATTACGCGGGCATGGCAGACAAGCTCGAGGGCGGTGTCATTCCGACGGACAAGCCCAACTACCTCGTGTACACGAAGCACGAACCGGTCGGCGTCGTCGGTGCGATCACGCCGTGGAACTCGCCCCTGCTGCTGCTCACCTGGAAGCTCGCCGCGGGACTGGCAGCGGGATGCACGTTCGTCGTCAAGCCGAGTGACCACACACCCGCGTCGACGCTCGCCTTCGCGCGGCTTTTCGAGGAAGCGGGTTTCCCACCCGGGGTCATCAACGTGGTCACCGGATGGGGTCCCGAGACCGGCGCCGCTCTCGCATCGCATCCCGGCGTCGACAAGGTGGCCTTCACCGGTTCCACCGGTACGGGCATCAAAGTCGGTCAGGCCGCTCTGGAGAACATGACCCGGTTCACGCTCGAGCTCGGCGGCAAGTCGGCTCAGGTGGTGTTCCCCGACGCCGACCTGGATGCCGCTGCCAATGGCGTGATTTCGGGGATCTTCGCTGCGACGGGACAGACCTGCCTCGCCGGGTCGCGTCTGCTCGTACACGAGAGTGTCGCCGAGGAACTGGTGTCGAAGATCGTGGCCCGGGCATCGACCATCGTCCTCGGGGACCCGCGGGATCCCGCCACCGAGATGGGGCCGGTCTCCAACGAGCCGCAGTTCCGGAAGGTGCTGTCGCACTTCGAGTCGGCGCGCGAGCAGGGAGCGACCATCGCCTACGGTGCAGAAGCAGTGGAGGAACTCGGCGGCTACTTCGTCAAGCCCACCGTCCTGACCGATGTCACACCGGACATGCGCGCCGTGGCCGAGGAAGTGTTCGGACCCGTCCTGGTCGTCTCCACGTTCACCGACGAGGACGACGCAGTCGCGGCTGCGAACGGCACGGAGTTCGGTCTCGCGGGTTCGGTGTGGACCAAGGACGTTCACCGGGCGCATCGGGTGGCAGGCAAGCTGCGTGCCGGCACGATCTGGATCAACGCGTATCGTGCCGTCGCCCCGAGCGTGCCCTTCGGCGGCATGGGGGCCAGCGGCATCGGCCGCGAGAACGGTATCGACGCCGTCAAGGACTTCACCGAAACCAAGGCGGTGTGGGTCGAGCTGACCGGCGACACCCGTGACCCCTTCACGCTCGGCTGACCCCGCGCATCCCACTATCGAAGGACTGGACAGTGTCAGAATCAGGAAAGATCGAAGCCGTCATCGTCGCCGGTGCCCGTACACCCATCGCTACGGCGTTCAAGGGCACTCTGCGCGACACCACCGCCATGGAACTCGCCCGCGTCGTACTCGAAGAAGTGCAGAAGCGCTCCGGGCTCGAGGTGTCGCAGATCGACGACGTCATCCTCGCCGAGTCCAACTACGGCGGCGGCGACATCGCCCGGCACGCGGCGGTGGTCGCCGGGATGCTCCAGGTGCCCGGACAGGCCGTGAACAGGCACTGCGCAGGCAGCCTCACCGCGATCGGCCACGCCGCCGCTTCCGTGATCGCGGGAGCGGAACGCGCGGTGATCGCCGGCGGCACCCAGTCGACCTCCACCGGCCCGCTGCAGAAGTTCCGCACTCCCGGGACCGTCGACGAGTTCACCGACAAGTGGATGCCGCCGACACACCCGGACTCCGCCGAGGCACCCAACATGGACATGTCGATCACGGTGGGATGGAACACGGCACGCGAGGTCGGTATCACCCGCGAGGAAATGGATGCCTGGGCACTCAGGTCCCACGAACGGGCGCTCGCCGCAATCGATTCCGGTGCCTTCGCGGACGAGATCGTCCCAGTGCAGGCGCTCCAGCCGGATGGTTCGGTGGTGGAATTCTCCACCGATGAACATCCGCGCCGCGGTTCGACCGCGGAGAAGCTGGCGAGCCTGAAGGTCCTTCATCCCGAGATCGAGGACTTCTCCATCACCGCGGGTAACGCCAGCGGCATAAATGATGCTGCCGCTGCGGTGGCGATCGTGGGCAGCGACCTCGTGGCCGAGGCCGGACTCACACCCCTCGCCACCGTGAAGTCCTGGGCGGCGACGGCAGTCGACCCGGCGCGCACCGGACTTGCGGTGCTGGACGTGATCCCCAAGGTGCTGGACCGGGCCGGAATCTCGATCGCCGATGTGGCCCTGTGGGAGATCAACGAGGCCTTCGCGTCGGTTCCCGTTGCGGCGTGCAAGAAACTCGGGATCGACGAATCGATAGTGAACACCGCCGGAAGCGGATGCAGCCTGGGTCACCCGGTGGCCGCCTCGGGCGCGCGGATGGTCGTCACGCTGATGAACGAGCTGCGTCGGCGGGGTGGCGGTTACGGCGTCGCGGCGATGTGTGCGGGTGGCGGTCAGGCCGGCGCAGTCGTGATCGAAGTTCCGGTCCCGAAAGACTAGAAATGAACACAACTGTCAGATAAAGTAAGGGAACGGCAGCCCGGGCGAGTGGGTACCCAGAGTCCTCGCCCGGGCCGCCGAGACAAACTCCCGGTGTGGCCCCACGCGGTGCAGCCCACGAGAAAGGCGGTTCGGATGGAGCTCGACGTAGAGCCTTCGGATGTTCCGGAAACGCTGAGTATCGAGGGGGCGGGGCTTCGACTCTCGGCAGACCGGTGGAAAAGGTCCGGTGCAAGCGGCAAATACGCTGGCGTAGTCCTACTGTTGCACGGCGGCGGCCAGACGAGGCACTCGTGGCGTCGAACCGGTGAACGCCTGGCGGCGGCCGGCTGGATCGCGTACGCCGTCGACCTCCGCGGCCACGGCGACAGCGAGTGGGACGAATCCGGAAACTACGGCATGTCGATCATGACCGAAGACGTCCGTCTAATTATCCAACATGTCAGAAATGAACACGGTGACCTTCCGGTGGCTCTGGTGGGCGCCTCTCTCGGCGGCAAGGTGTCGTTGATCGCGATCGGTGAGGATTCCGAGCTCGCACAGGCTCTGGTGCTCGTCGACATCGCGGTACGTGTCGAGGTGGCGGGCGGACAGCGGGTCCGGCAGTTCATGACGAGCGCACCCGACGGCTTCGGCTCCCTCCAGGAAGCCTCCGCGGCGGTCTCCGCGTACAACCCGCGCCGCCGGCCCTCCGGCAACCTCGAAGGCCTGAAGAAGAACCTCCGGCTGCGCGACGGTCGCTGGCACTGGCACTGGGATCCCCGCGTCATGTTCAACGACGATGCGGGCTCCCACCCCGATACGCCGGTCAGCGCAGTCATCTACGAACGTTCGCGCCGGGCGGCACGCAACATCACCTGTCCCGTCCTGCTGGTGCGCGGCAAGGAGTCCGACGTCGTATCCGACGAGGGCGTCGCGGAGATGCGCGAACTGATCCCGCACGCCCACGTCGTCGACGTCAGGGACGCCGGCCACATGGTGGCCGGCGACGACAACGACATCTTCACCGCGAGCTTGCTCGGGTACCTCGACCAGTCGATACGGGCTCTGGCCTCGGAATCGGCGAAGGGAAATTGGTAGTCAGATGGAATCCACGACGCAATCGGCGACCGGACCGGTCACCAAACTCGAACAGGTCGTCATCCGGATCGCCGGCGACTCCGGCGACGGCATGCAACTGGCGGGCGACCAGTTCACGGCAGAGGCAGCCGCTTTCGGGAACGATCTCGCCACGCAGCCGAACTTTCCGGCCGAGATCAGGGCACCCCAGGGAACACTTCCCGGTGTCTCGAGCTTTCAGATCCAGATCGCCGAGTACGACATCCTCACGGCGGGTGACCGCCCGGACGTCCTCGTCGCGATGAACCCGGCCGCGCTGAAGGCGAACATCGGTGATCTGCCTCGCGGTGGCACACTGATCGTCAACAGCGACGAGTTCACCAAGCGGAACCTGTCGAAGGTCGGGTACGACGGCGACCCCCTCGAGACCGCCGAGTTCGAGGACTACCAGATCCACGAGATCGCCATGGCCACCCTCACATTGGGTGCGGTGGAATCGGTCGGGCTGGGCAAGAAGGACGCCGAGCGGTCGAAGAACATGTTCGCACTCGGAGTTCTGTCCTGGATGTACGGACGGCCCCTCGCCGCCATCGAAGAGTTTCTGGCCAGCAAGTTCGCCAAGAAACCGGACATCGCGAAGGCCAACGTCCTGGCCCTGCGGGCCGGGTGGAACTACGGCGAGACCACCGAATCGTTCGCCACGAGCTTCGAGGTGGCGCCGGCGACGCTGCCCACCGGAACCTACCGGCAGGTCACGGGCAACACCGCCCTGGCCTACGGGTTGCTGGCAGCAGGCCGGACGTCCGGCATGGACGTCTTCCTTGGTACGTATCCGATCACGCCGGCCTCGGACATTCTGCACGAGCTCAGCAAGCACAAGCACTTCGGCGTCGTCACATTCCAGGCCGAGGACGAGATCTCCGGCATCGGCGCGGCGCTCGGTGCGTCCTACGGCGGTGCCCTGGGCGTGACGAGCACGTCGGGTCCCGGACTCGCCCTCAAGTCCGAAGCGATCGGGCTGGCCGTCATGACGGAACTGCCGTTGGTCATCGTCGACGTGCAACGAGGTGGACCCTCGACCGGGCTGCCGACGAAAACTGAACAGTCCGACCTCCTGCAGGCCCTGTACGGCCGCAACGGGGAATCCCCGGTGGCGGTGATTGCGCCGCAGTCGCCCGCCGACTGCTTCGATGCCGCCCTCGAGGCCGCGCAGATCGCCGTCACCTACCGCACTCCCGTTCTCGTACTGTCCGACGGTGCCATCGCGAACGGCTCGGAACCGTGGAGTATCCCGGACGTCGGTGCGCTACCTCCGATCGATCCGGCGTTCGCCGTCACCGGGCACGGTGGTGGCGCCGACGGCGGCTACCTGCCCTACGCCCGTGACCCGCAGACGCTCGCCCGCGACTGGGCCGTTCCCGGTAGCGCCGGTCTCGAGCACCGGATCGGCGGACTCGAGAAGGAAAACGGCAGCGGCGACATCTCGTACACCGACGTCAACCACGAACTGATGACCCGGATTCGGGCGGCGAAGATCGCCGGCATCGAGGTTCCCGATCTGATCGTGGACGATCCCGACGCCGACGCCGACGTGCTGGTCATCGGCTGGGGCTCGTCCTACGGCCCTATCGGTGAAGCTGTTCGGCGAATGCGCCATGGGGGCAACAAGATCGCTCGTGCGCACCTGCGGCACCTGAATCCGATGCCGGCGAACCTCGCCGAGGTGTTGACCGGGTACCGGCGTGTCCTGGTCCCCGAGATGAACCTCGGCCAATTGTCGATGTTGCTGCGCGCCCGGTTCGACGCCGACATCCAGCCCGTCACCAAGGTGTCGGGGATGGCGTTCCGGGCGGACGAACTGCACGAAGCGTTCCTCCAGGAATTCGGCGGCACCCTCGCCGCGTCCGAATCGGCCAAGACCCCGGCCGCCCGCGCGGCCGTGGTCACGCGCTAGCTCTGCGACCCACAGTTCTTCGATTGGAGCTCTCCCATGACCAGTGTCATCCCGTCCGATCTTCGTGGATTCGAACTGGGGCTCAGCGCCCTCGACACCGTCCCGAAGTCGGAGGTGCCGATGAAGGCGAAGGACTTCGCGTCCACCCAGGAGGTGCGCTGGTGCCCCGGTTGTGGCGATTACGTGATCCTGGCAACCGTCAAGAGCATGCTTCCGCAATTGGGACTCAAGCGGGAGAATATCGCGTTCATCTCGGGCATCGGCTGCTCCTCCCGCTTCCCGTACTACTTGGAGACCTACGGGGTGCACTCCATCCACGGCCGGGCACCGACCCTCGCGACCGGCCTGTCGGTCACCCGTCCCGACCTGTCGATCTGGGTGGTCACCGGTGACGGCGACGCGATGTCGATCGGCGGAAACCATCTGATCCACGCCCTTCGCCGCAACGTGAACATGCGAGTCCTCATGTTCAACAACAGGATCTACGGCCTCACCAAGGGGCAGTACTCACCGACCTCGGAAGTCGGCAAGGTCACCAAGTCCACACCGATGGGATCGGTCGACGCGCCGTTCAACACCATGTCCCTCACCGTCGGCGCCGAAGCCACCTTCGTCGCCCGGGCCCTCGATTCAGACCGTGCCGGCCTCACCGAGGTGCTGATGGCCGCCGCCCGCCACCGCGGGACGGCGTTCGTCGAGATCCTGCAGGACTGCCCCATCTTCAACGACGGATCGTTCGACGCCCTCCGCAAGGAAGAAGCGGCAAAACGACTGATCCCGCTGCGGCACGGTGAGCCGATCACGTTCGGCGACGACGGAGAACTGTGCGTCGTACGAAAAGGCTTCGGATTGCAGGTGGCGAACGCCGGTGATGTCGCACCACACGACATCGTGATCCACGACGCCCACACCGACGACCCCGAGTATGCCTACGCGCTCTCGCGTCTGTCGGATCAGAGTCTGAATTACACCGTCACCGGCATCATCCGTTCGGTGACACGCCCCACCTACGACGACGCAGTCCGGAACCAGGTGACGGCGGCGAAATCCACCGGGGGTGCAGATCTGCAGGCCACCCTCAACGGCCACAACACGTGGACCATCGACTGAGCCCAGGGGCTCCATCGCTGGTTCGGCGATCACCGACCAACACACCCGAGATGAAGGAACACACCATGAGTGTCGACACCGACGCCGCCAACAAAGTACTTGCCGGATTGCGCCCCTTTCCGGTTGCTGTCACCACCGTCGACGGTGGCTTCGGCAACGGCCTGATGTCGCTGTCGGCGGGCTCTGCGAGCATCATCCCCGAGGCTCCCCGCGCCACCATCAGCCTGACCAAGTTCAACAAGACGCACGACATGGTGTCGAACTCCGGCATCTTCGTCATGCACATGCTCAGCGCCGAGGACGATCAGCTGGCGAAGTCCCTCGAGATTCTGATGACGCTTGGCGGCAGTTCGGGCCGGGACGGGGACAAGCTCTCGAAGCTGCGCACCAAGACCGGAGTCACCGGGGCCCCGATCCTGCTCGACGCACACAGCTACGTCGAGGCCCGCATCGCCGGCACTCTCGACGTCCAGGAGAGCTCGATCTTCGTCGGTGACGTCGTCGCAGCGGAAATCTTGAACCCCGGCCAGCGCTTGAAGATCAACGAGGCCTGGGGCAAGCTTCCCGAGGAGTGGATCGCCCAGTACGACGCGAACCACGAGCCGCAGCTCGCCAACGCCCGGGTGCGACGTTTCGGCCAGAAAGTCTAGGAACGGCCGATGACCACTGTCGAACAGTCCTCCGTCACCGGCGCCTGGGAACTGCCCGAAGAGTTCCGCATGCTGCGGGACACCGTGCGCAGATTCATGGAGTCGGAGGTGCATCCCCTCGAAGCGACCCTGCCGCACGACGCGGCGGGGCTGCCCCGCGAACGACTGATTCCGTTGCAGGAGAAGGCGCGGTCGCTCGGGTTGTGGGCTATGCAGACGCCGGAGGAGTTCGGTGGTGCCGGCCTCAGCGTCCTGGGGCAAGTCGTCGTGGCCGAGGAGGCCGCGAAATGCCGTATGGGTGCGTTCTTCCCGGCGTTGGGTGCGTTCGGTGGCAATCCGCCGAACGTGATGTACACGGCGACGGAAGAGCAATTCCGCAGGTACGCACAACCGATCATCGACGGCACGGCAACCAAGTCCTATACGTCGATCAGTGAGGCGTCCGGGGGATCGGATCCCGCACGGGCGATCAAGCTCAAGGCCGTCCGCAACGGCGACCACTACGTGCTGAACGGGAGCAAGATGTGGACCAGTCACGCCGAGAAGGCGGACTGGGGCGTCGTCTACGCCCGGACCGGGGAAGGCCGGAGCGGCATCTCCTGTTTCATCGTGGAGAAGGACAGTCCGGGGATGTCGTTTCACCGTATCGGGGTGATGGCGTCGTTCGCGCCGTACGAGCTGCATTTCGACGACGTGCGCGTCCCCGTCGAGAACCTGATCGGTGAGGAGGGCAGAGGGTTCGCCCTCGCCTCCGACTTTCTGGTGCACGGCCGGATCATCTACGCCGCCGGACCCATCGGCATCGCGCAGACGGCCCTCGACATGGCGTGCCGGTGGGCAAAGGACCGGCAGGTGTTCGGCGGCACACTCGCCGACAAGCAGGGTGTCCAGTGGATGCTCGTCGACTGCGAAGTCGAGCTGCGGGCCGCCCGACTCCTGATGTACCAGGCGGCGTGGAATGCTGATCTCGGCAAAGACGTGCGCACCGACGCCTCCGTGTCCAAGATGTACGGCACCGAGGTGGCGTACAAGGTGATCGACCGGTGCATCCAGATCCACGGCGCTCTCGGGCTCTCCGACGAACTGCCACTCGAGCGGTGGTTTCGCGACCTTCGCGTGAAGCGGCTGGGCGAGGGCGCCACCGAGGTCCAACGGGTGGTCATAGCTCGTGAACTGCTGAAGTGAAGGGGAACCCAGGGACATGGATCTGAAATTCAATCTGATGTTCCCGATGCGTGCGGTGAAGCACTACCCGCAGTGGATCGGTGACGGCAGTCTCGGGCAGGTGGCCAAGCTCGTCGAGGATGTGGGGTTCGACGGCTTCGCGATGAGTGAGCACCCGTACCCGGACAAGAAGTGGCTGGCCAACGGGGGTCACCACGCCTTCGACCCGTTCGTTGCATTGAGTATGGCCGCGGAGGCAACGACACGGATCCGACTCATCACCTACGTGATGGTGGCCGCGTATCGCAGCCCCTACCTCGGGGCCAAATCGGCAGCGAGCCTCGACCTACTGTCGGGTGGACGGCTCACCCTCGGCATGGCCGCGGGCTATCTCGAGACCGAGTTCAACGCGCTCGGAGCAGATTTCGCCCGGCGCGGGAAGTTGCTCGACGAGGCGATCGCCGCGATGCGCTCCACCTGGGTTGGCGAAGATCACGACGGTCCGGAGTTCGGATGCAGCGACCACCTCTCGCTCCCGCTGCCGGCGCAGCCGGGGGGACCACCGATCTGGATCGGGGGCAACAGCAAGGCAGCCCGACGTCGCGTCGTCGAATCGGCGGACGGATGGATGCCGATGGCGCAGTCCGCGCAAATGGCGGAGATCACGAGAACTCCGCCGCTCGAAGACATCGGCAGCCTCCGCGAGATGATCTCCGCGCAAAACAAGAAGCGGGCCGAAGCCGGTAAATCGTCCATCGACGTCTCGTTCGTGCCCTTCGAGAAGGAACTGCAGCAGTCCGGCGATTCGACCGCATTCTGCGACGCCCTCGCACCGCGGCTGAGTGCCTACGCGGACGCCGGCGTCACCTGGATCACGATCGAGCCATCCAGCCGTAGCTTCGACGACTTCGAGCGCGACATCGCGATGATGAGCGAACGGCTGATCAGCCGATAGACCGGCTGTTCCGGCACGAAAATCGAGCGGACATGCGCGTTCCGGTGGAGCGCGCGGGTGTCCGCTTCCCACGATCAGGAGCGAGACGAAGGAGTCACAGTGCCCAAATCGACTGTGCCGAGCGAACAATACGTGACGACGTCCCCCTATCAACCGGGCGAGTGGGCGCGAGACGTGGCGGAGGAAATGCCGGGGAGCCGCGAGTTCGGTGAGCTCGTCGAGACGTTCCGTGAACTGCAATCCGCACTGTGTGCAGCAGCGCCTTCGGTCGAACTCATGGCGCAGTTGAACCGGGAGTTCCGCGATGCGACGGAGCGGCTGACCGAGTTCCGGGTGCCCGAACTCGAACGCTACCCGCGCCGGCCCGATCTGACCGGCCGGGGACATCCGGTGCTGATCCCGTACACGGTCCAGGAACTTCGCGACCGGGACATGGTCGCTGTCGTCGAGTTCACCGACGCCCAATTGGGCGGAAACGGTGCCGTCCACGGCGGCACCATCCCGCTACTGTTCGACGATCTGCTCGGGATCTTCGTGAGTATCAAGGGACAGCCGGGATCGCGGACGGCGTTCCTGAAGGTGAACTATCGGAAGATCACTCCCATCCACAGGAAGTTGCGAGTCGAAGCATCCATCGATCGGATCGACGGTCGCAAGACGTGGATCACGGGGCGCCTCCTCGACGGCGACGAACTGCTGGCCGACGCCGAAGCGTTGTTCCTGCGACTGCTACCCGGGCAGCCGTGACGGCCGACGTACGCCACCGGATGGGTGACCTGCAGTTCGGCGTCTACGTTCCCCAGTTCAAGATGGATGTGACCTCCGTACTCGCGACCGCGACGGTGGTGGAAGAGTGCGGGTTCGATTCCTTCTGGCTGATGGACCACCTCTACGCGCCGGGGGCTCCTCCGTGCGACATGTTCGAAAGCTGGACTCTGCTGACGGCAGTCGCGGCTGTGACGTCGCGGATACGACTCGGCCACCTCGTCGGATGCAATCCGTTCCGGCATCCCGCGCTGCTCGCGAAAATGGCGGCCACCTTGGACCAGATCAGTGGGGGGCGGCTCGATCTGGGACTGGGCTGGGGCTCAGTCGAGGCTGAATTGACCGCGTTCGGATTTCCACTCGGATCCAAACGTGAGCGCTCGGAAGCGTTGGGGGAGACTCTCGAGATCCTGGAACTGATGTTCACCGGTGAGCCCTTCGACTACGAGGGTCGGCAGTTCCAGCTGCACAGCGCGTTCGGACTTCCACGGCCCGTGCACGGCCGGATTCCCATTCACATCGGTGGTGGTGGCCCGACGCTGACCATGCCGCTGGTCGCCCGGTACGCCGATTGGTGGAACTGCGTCGGGGGAGCGCGGAACAGACTCGATGAACTGTCCGAGCTGAAAGGTCGAGCTCGTATCTCCGCCCAGTACGCCGTCGGAATGGCAGCGGACGAATCGGACGTCGAACACGTGGCAGCACTGACTGCGCGGCGGATGCCGATACCTGCGTGGGGAGCCGCCCTCGTCGGCACTACCGCGCAGCTGGTCGAGCAGTTTCAGCGGGAACACGAACGCGGAGTGGAACTATTCGTACTCCGGTTCCACGACTTCGCCGCCGCAGACACCCTCAGACGTTTCGCGGGTGAGGTTCTGGAACCGCTCAAAGCATGGGTAGAGGCGTGATGATGAAGTTGGGTTACAAGGCGTCGGCGGAGCAGTTCGGTCCGCGGGAGTTGGTGGAGCTGGGTGTTCTGGCGGAGGCGCACGGTATGGATTCGGCGACGGTGTCGGATCATTTCCAGCCGTGGCGGCACGAGGGTGGTCATGCGCCGTTCTCGTTGGCGTGGATGACGGCGGTCGGGGAGCGGACGGAGCGGTTGCAGTTGGGGACGTCGGTGATGACGCCGACGTTCCGGTACAACCCGGCGGTGGTGGCGCAGGCGTTCGCGACGATGGGGTGTCTGTATCCGGGGCGGATCATGCTCGGGGTGGGCACCGGGGAGGCGCTCGCTTCCCGGAGGTGACCAAACCTGCAGCACTTCGCCGGCGTGCGATATCGGTTGCGGAGGCCGAGGCGGACAGACGCGGATAGCAGGAACGGTTTGGCACAGGATATAGCTATGATGTCAAGCTGCGGTAGAAGATTCGTCGGACGTCCCGCCAATCGCTCCGACATAGTGGGTACGGTGTTTGAGGAAGCTTTTGTAGCCTGGGGCGGCCGCAATGTCGAGAGTAAGGCGTTGACCACCCATCAGAACCTGTCGATCGGCTTCAATGAGCATGATCTGCCAGGGCGCCGGCCGCTACGGGGACGTTCTGCAGCGGGATCACACCTTGGTCATGCAGCCACCACCTCTTTGACCGCCAGCATCAGCGTATCGCTGTGGAGCAGCCCAGTGGCCTGCGGAAAGCAATGTAGGTCCGCGACTCGCGGCCAGGGCGTGGACCCCATGCAGAGAAGCGATCGGCCTAGGAGGCCACGAACAGGGCCTGCAGTGGGGCGGGAAGTACGCCGACAAGGCCGTCTGCACGACAGAGTCAGACCTATGCGGTCGACAACATGGTCGTTCTTCCCACCGATTCCAGTGTGGTTGGCGAGCATCGACATTGGCAAAGGGCTGAACGGTGGGACCCTGGCCGGTCAGGCCAGGGCCCACACCCCGTTCTGACGAGGGAGGCTGCTGTTGACGAGGGTGCGCAGGTTCAGTGAGACACAGCGGGTGCGGAGCCAGGCATCGTTCTTGCGGACGCCGAGATAGCGGAGCTTGAGACGGCGCCCGTTCTGGGTTGCCGCCCAGGCGATGATCCGCTCTATCGCCGAGCTGGTCGGATATTCCTGCTTGAACTACGGAGTGCGGGCCTGGGCGCGCGGCCAACTCGACGACGCCGTCCGGGCCGAATTGGCGCAGAAAGTCGTGTAGTAGTTCAGGACTGCTGGAATGCTTCCGGCGGCACCGTTGGTCGGTGCCGTCACCACTCGGCCGGGCTCCTCGTTGACCGAGAATACGTAGAAGACCGTCCATTCCACCGCGCCAGAAGCCTTGCTTGTTGCCGGCTGCGCGTTGAGTCGGTCGAACATTGCACGGGCTCGCCTCGGCACCCGCAGCCCGGCAGGTGCCCTGTTCGGCGCCTCCCCGACTCGGCGGATTCCTGCATGACTTGCCAGATGTGCAGCAGTCTCGCCCGTATCTCATCCTCGGGGGTTCGAACGGCGCGAGAACGAGTTCGGCGATCGACAATCCGAGGGCGGGGTCGTCCGAGGCCACGAACGCCTCCCGCCGGCGGACCGGGGGAGGCGTTCAGGGGCGCAGGTTTACTGTTCAGGGGGTTACTTCTGTGCGGTTGTCTGTTCGGCGACCTTCCGGCGAATCTCGTCCATGTCGAGGCCCTTGACCTTGGTCACCAGTTCGTCGAGCGCCTCGGGCGGGAGTACGCCAGCCTGACTAAAGACCAGGAGTCCTTCCCGGAACGCCATCACGGTCGGGATCGAGCGGATGTTCGCCGCCGCGGCAAGACCCTGCTCGGCCTCGGTGTCGACCTTGGCGAACACCACATCCGTGTGCTTGTCCGAGGAGGCTTCGAAGGTGGGGGCGAACGCACGGCACGGACCGCACCACGACGCCCAGAAGTCGACGAGAACGAGGTCATGGCCCGCCACGACCTCGTCGAAGGTGTGCTGAGTAAGACTCTGGGTGGCCAAGAGGGTCCCTTCTAATTCGATGAGTGGCAGTGCGAAATGCGACCGCGGACCAGGTATTCGCGGCCACCGTGCCGCTGGCGGTGGGGATTTCGCACTCGCTTTGGGGAGGCCAGATCTTTCAAGCCGTGTCCGGGCCTCTTTCTTCCGAACACGACCTGGCAGAGCTGGCCGCGGCTATCGCTAGGCCCCGGTCGAGGCCAGCGGCTTCGCGGCGCGTGCGGCGACGGACAACGCCTTCATGCCGTGCACGACGGCGCCACCGGCGCGCATCGCGGCCGCGAGGTAGGTGACCTCGGCGAGCTCCTGCTCGGATGCGCCGAGCGCGACCGCATCCTCGGTGTGGAATCGAATGCAGGCTTCACACTGCGTCGTCAACGCAACAGCGATACCGATGAGTTCTCTGTATTTCCTGGGGATTTCACCGGGTCCGGTGAAGACGGCTGCGTTGTAGGCGGCCAGTGCGGCTCCCATCTCCGGTGCCAGGTTTGTACCGAGCGGGGAGTGACGATGGTTGTTCGGTGTAGGCATTCGAAAATCTCCTTGGTAGAAGGTCGAAATCGATCACGCGGTGCCGGGCTGCAAAAGCTTGCGGACGGTGCCCTCGTTCGAGGCACCGTCGAGCTGCTGCAGCCGTTGTGCGAAGGCCACGGCCTCACGCTTCATCCACTCGACCACGTGGGTCCTGCGGGGTTCAGACAACCGCGCGGAGACCGCTTCGACGCTGAACGCGGCGATCGCCGTCCCCGAGGCACCGACGATCGGAACTCCGATCCCCTCGGCCCCGGGCACCAGCGTGGTGGGAGCCTGCGCGAATCCGGCTGTCCGTGCTCGCTGGATCAGCGCCGGCAGTGCTGCCGGATCCGGCAGCACGCTACCGGACAGTTGGGTGCCGGGAATCGAGGTGAGCAGGCGGTCGACCTCGTCGTCCTCGGCCCAGGCAAGTAGCGCCAAGCTGCCGGCGCATGAGCCGAGCATCCGGCGATCGCCGATCTGGGTGGTGATCGCCCTGATCGGATACGTTCCGACTACACGGTCAACGCAGACCGCCTGCGAGCCAGCCTTCACCGTCAGATACACCGTGTCACTGGTCAGCTCCGCGAGCCGGTTTAGATGGGGCGCAGCCAGGCTGGTGAAACCATGCCGATCCGACGCCGCCATCCCGATACCGACCAGCGGCAAACCCAGAACGTACGCGGACCGGGATTCGTCTAGTTCGACCCATCCCAGCTTCGTCAAGGTTCCGAGCAGTCGGTGAACCGTGGTCTTCGACAATCCGGTCACCAGAGCAAGGTCGGTCAACCGGCTGCCTGACTTCCCAGCGTCGGCGATCGCCTGAATCAGCGTCGCAGCTCGTTCCACACTGCGGATCCCTCCGGATGATTCCTCCGCCATGTTGCTCTCCGTTCCCAGTATTTCTCCTACTCGATCCACCACGAACAGCCACGAAACCTCACTGTCCGCCGCATGGAAGGGTCCGGCAGGGCCGGGGGAGTACTACTCGCAGGCGGAGGCAGGGACGCGGTGGTGCCGCTCTCAGCGTAGAGCGGGACCACCCGGTCGCTTCATGCCAGCGTCGTCACCACATCGACCGGGCGGACCAGCGTGTCCCGGATGGGCGAGCGCTTCTGCACGGTGTCGACAAGGTCCTGCAGCTCTTCCCGAGTGGCGCCCGGCGCGGAGAGGTCGACCTTCACGCGGATCTCCCGTGCGCCGGGAGCCTCTTCGGGGGCAACACCGAGGAACGAGGCCAGGTCGAAGTCGGCCTCCAGCTCGAGCTTGTAGCTCTCGAGCTCGATACCCCGCGACGCGGCGTTGGCCGCGAGCGTCACCGTGTAGCACCCGGCGAGTGCCTGCAGCACGTACTCAGCCGGGGACACAGCGGTGTCGGTGCCGAGCAGCGGAGCCGGCTCGTCGCTGGACATGGTGAACTTGCCCAGCCGAGAGTTGTCGACCTGACCTGCCTGGGTGAGGCCGCCGGTCTGGGAGTTCACCCGAAAACCGCCCTGCCACTCTCCGTTTACGGCGAAGGACACCTTGCCGAGCGCGCGGTCACCGCGGACCGCCTCGATCGTCTCGTTTAGCGCCTGCAGATCAACGCCATTGACCGTTTGCTTCGTTTCCATCGTATTCCTCACTGTTGTAGGGGATTACCCACTGTGCGGAATCGGCCGCGCACCGGGGTGTGCTGCCAGTGAACGTTCCCGAGCATCCGGTGTCAACTTTCGGTTCCGCGCCGCGGAACAGGGTGGAAAACTGATGCCGATTAAACTGCTGTGGAGGGTCCGTCACCATCCAGAAATGGAATGCAATTCCGGCATGCAGTACAACGGGCTGATTGGTGACGGTGGGTTTGCATGGACGTGCGCCTACCCACGAGCAGTCGGCGCGGCGCCTACTCAGATTGTCTCCGCAGGGTCGTCGACGACTCCCTGGGGGTGTACTCCACACCGTGTGCGTGGCGTGCACCCGCTCGGTGGAAGCGTCGGCCGTTGCTTCGGTCACGAGGGGTCACGTGGTACCCCAGCTCCACCGCGAAGCATGCGGTCGACTCGGCGCAGGTGCTCGCCAAGGCCGACGACAATCACGTGGTCAATCACGTCTTGTTTGAGTCGCCGGTCAATCGGTGTTGGCGAGGTCGCTCTGCGCCCAGTGTTCGGAGACGACGACATCGCCCTCGGCAAACCCCGAAGTCGTCGTGAATGCTGCTGCCCCAAGAATCTCGCACCCATCACCGGATCTGCGCTGACCCGCGCTGCAACGGATTCGGGAACTTCCACCGCTCGAAGTCGCCTGGTGCCGACCCGTGCTGCACTGTCGGGGTAGTCGGACAGTGTCAACCTTCGACACTGGCGATGCTAGGGCGATTGACTCGCCCTAGCTCTGCAAATATGCGCAGGGGTCTGCAAAATACATCATTGATCTTTTACCGCAATATCTTCCACCATATATAGAGAACAGATCGCGCGAGTGATTCGCTCTGACCACAAGACCACTCGCTCGGACCATAGACCACTAACGGTAAGTGCCTTGAAGCGAGAAGTGCCGCCCTCCGAGGTAATGGTGGATGAGCCCGATAGAGAGGACATCACGTGCCGACCGTGGCATTGACCCAATCCAACTTCGACGACACCATTGCGTCGAATGATATCGTCCTGATTGATTTCTGGGCCTCGTGGTGCGGACCGTGTCGAGCGTTCGCGCCGACGTTCGGGTAAGTCCCAGGGAGTGGTGGGAATCGGCTGAGGGCGTCCGGCCAGGTCCGCGGCGTGTCGCTCCCTCGCCGAAGGTGGGCCATCGCGTAGTGATCAACGAGTTACCGACCAAAGTGACTCACAGAAAGTATCCACGCGATGACCCACGACCATTCTGCACTGCTCGCCCAACTCGACGCACTCACCGGCGCCGACAGCGCCAGCGTGTTCGCCGAACTGATCCGCACCGGCCTGCAGGCCTTGATCGAAGCCGAAGCCACCGAGAAGCTCGGCGCCGGCCGCTACGAACGCACCGCTACCCGCACCACCCATCGCAACGGCCACCGCACCAAGACCGTCTCCACGACCAGCGGCGATGTCGAGGTCAAGATCCCCAAGCTACGGTCCGGGTCGTTCTTTCCGTCCTTGCTGGAACGGCGTCGGCGGATCGACAAAGCCCTGTATGCGGTGGTGATGGAGGCGTATGTGCACGGCGTATCGACTCGCAGCGTCGATGACCTGGTCGGCGCGTTGGGAGTCGGGTCAGGGATCTCGAAATCGGAGGTGTCGCGGATCTGTGCCGGTCTGGACGGCGAGATAGCCCGGTTCCGAGAGCGCACGCTGACGCACACGAGTTTTCCGTACGTGTTCCTCGACGCCACCTTCTGCAAGGTCCGGGTCGGTGCGCACGTGGTGTCCCAGGCGCTGGTGGTCGCGACCGGGGTGTCCATCGACGGCACCCGCGAGGTCCTGGGCACCGCGGTCGGCGACAGTGAATCCTACGAGTTCTGGCGCGAGTTCCTCACCAGCCTCAAAGACCGTGGTCTGTCGGGGGTGCATCTGGTGATCTCTGATGCGCACAGCGGTCTCAAAGCTGCTGTGATGCAGCAGTTCGCGGGATCATCGTGGCAGAGGTGTCGGGTTCATTTCATGCGCAACATCCGATCGGCAGTGGCGGCCAAGCATGTGCCGCCGGTGATGGCGGCGGTCAAGACGATCTTCGCGCACACCGATCCGGTGGAGGTCGCCGCGCAGTGGGACCAAGTCACCGATACCTTCGCCGGGTCGTTCCCGAAGGTTGCGGCGTTGATGGAAGCAGCCAAACACGATGTGCTGGCCTTCACCGCGTTTCCGAAGGCGCATTGGCAAAAAATCTGGTCCAACAATCCAATTGAGCGGTTGAACAAGGAAATCAAGCGTCGAGCCGATGTCGTGGAGATCTTCCCGAATCCGGCCGCGTTCTTGCGGTTGGCAACCGCGGTGGTGATCGAGCAGCACGACGAGTGGCAAGTGACCCGCCGCTACGTCTCCGACGTGAGCATGGACGAGCTCCGTGCGGTGATCGCCGCGAAGGGACACGCTACCGAGCCGGCGTTGTCGTTGACCGGCTCGAGTGGAACAGCCTAGTATTCACCGCGACTCGTTGATCACCGCGCATGCCGCGAGCCGATCCGAAGTCCACCACTCCACGGGGCACTATCCGACGTTCGAAGGCGCATCCGACAGGCACGACAATGTCGTATTTGGCAAAGTCGACACGGAGGCCGAGCAACAACTGGCTGCGGTGGCACGAATAACCTCCATCCCGACCGTCGTGGCCTTCCACAAGGGCGCGCTGGTGTACTCGCAGTCCGGTGTGCTCCCCAAGGCGGCTCTCGACAGTCTTGTCTGGCGGATCAAGGAATTGGACAGCGCGCCGACCGCCCGCACTCATTGACATCGACCCAGCACATTGTCGGCGTGCACAGCGCTGCCGACCATCATCTAGGACTCAGCAATGAACGTCTCTTCCCCTGGACTCTCAGTGGTCTCGGTCCCTCGCGACACAGGAACGGACCACCGGGACGACCGTGTGTTCGCCCAGGTACAGCGCTATCGGCGTGAACGCAGGCGGAGATTGCAAAAAGCTGCGCCCACCTCATCGCGCCAGTACTCGCGCGATGAGGTTAACGAGATCGTGCGGTTCGCCGAAGTATGGGGTCCATATGGAGGCCCGCCGACAGAAGAGGTGTTCGTTCGGTTCGGCCTGTCTATGTCACAGTTCTTCGACCGGCTCCGGGACACCGTGGCGATGGGAATATGCGACGCGCAGACCACATACAGACTCGACGCCTGGTATCCGCTCGCGCGGTCGATTGGCTGATCCCTTGTCAGCGAGCAAGTTGGGACTGCTTGATCGAGTGTCCTTCTGAGATGGATGACATCCACCGAGGAGCTGATACCCAGGCCACGGTGTTCGGCAGCGCGGTGCTGATGCCTCGGCATTGGTGCGATTGAGGGGTAGCGCTGTGAACTTACTCGACTGACTCGGTTATCGGAGGCGACTCGGCGGCAGTTAGTGGCTTGTACCAGAACTCTTCTGACGGTCAGCTTGATTCAGGATGCGCAATCAGAACCTCCGTTCATAAGGTATCCGGTGCTAAGCCACGTCGCAGCAGACCTAGGAGGTCTTCCAAATGCCGCTGCTGATCCTTCATGCTGTGATCGCGTGTGCCAGTCTGTTTACACGCCATGCCACCGAGTCGATCCAACGAATCCTTACGAATATCACCGTCGCACGAGCCGATGCGAGATGGTTAGTCATGGCGGCGAGCGCACAACACGAGCCATCCAGCAATCGATCGTTCCAAGACGAACTGCGCGACCTTTAGGCAGCCGTGGCAGGTCGGAGGGTGGCGTCGGTGTCTCGAGGTCTGGACGAGGTGGTGACCCGACTGCTCGACAGTTATGATCGGGACACCATTGTCGGCCGCCGCGGCCAAGCGATCGTGCTGCTGGCGCCGTTGGGATTACGCGGCGCGGTGGCGGGTCGGCGATGGCGACGGGCGCAAGGTGCGGATTTCCGCCCGAGGTGTCGTGCTCAGAACGCGATCGCTCAAGTTCATGCTCTCGGGTCCGGAATTATCAGGGGCCCTCGATACTGCCAACTCAGGCGGCCAACAGCGCCCGGTACTGCGATCTCTAGATCGAGTTGCCGCTTGAGTTGCCGCTTGAAGGGGTGCAGCTGTGTCGACTCTATGAGTGCGCGAAGAGATATCGGGGCGGCTCTATGTGTTGTTCGACCGCGTGTTTTGTAGTCACCACGAGTGACTGGCGACGATTTCGCGGGATTCGTGCGTCGAGTTCCCAATCCCTGCATTTCCAGGCGATCGACGGTTGAGCTGGACCCGAACCGATTCGGCGACTTGCCACAGAGAGGTGCCACTCTGCTGGGCGCAGCCCGCTGCTGACTCCGACGCACTTGCTCGACATCAACGCTCGGCCGGGACTCGAACACCGAAAACTGAGCAAGGCGATCGATTCTGCGCTCCGCCAGCACGACCTGACCCCCCCAAGTCCGAAATCTTCGACGCACCGGTTTTCGCGAAACCCCGATATCGTCGGTCTCCGTTGTTGCGCAGCAACATCGTCGCTGGACGACAACAGCCTATGCCGGTCGACGTCGCCGGAGGACGCCCCGATGGGGGCGGCGCGGTGCCACATTGCGCGGTCGTCCACCGGGACGCCGCCGCCTGTGGCCGTGCGGCGAACCGAGGGATCCAGCGGTTCGACGATCTCCCACAACGCATCCGGCACCAAACGCAGAGAAAACTCATCTACCACGCGGGTCGCATCATGCACCACAAGTCGCTTCATCCACATGAGCACGCGCTACGTAACTCGACAAGTGCGGACTGGAGCAGGTCGTTGGCGGATTCTATTCTGCTGCGTTCTCGTCCGGATGGACCGAAGATTCCGCCGACGTTCAGTCGTTATAACTGCTCCTCTCATCCTCGCGACCTTCTACTCGAAAGTCATTGATTCCCTTTGGATTGGCCACGTGGTGCGGACGGGACGTGAGTGTCGCGTGGTCCAGAATTTGAGCGGGCCTGGCACACACGTCCTGCGCGGGGAGTTTTAGAGGCGTAGGTCTGTCCACACGGTCCTGGTCTCGAGGAAGTATTCGAGGTTTTGGCGGCCCATATCTCGTCCGTAGCCGGACTTCTTGAAGCCGCCGAAGGGTGCTGCTGCATCGCTTTGGCCGTAGGTGTTGATGTAGACGCTTCCGACTCGAAGGAGATTCGACAGTCGATTCGCCTTGGCAATGTCGCGCGTCCAGATTCCTGCGGCGAGACCATACTCGCTGTCATTTGCGCGCCGTGCGACCTCGTCGAGTTCGTCGAAGGGGAGTACGACGAGGACCGGTCCGAAAACTTCCTCGCGGACGATGGCATCGTCGTCGTTGACGTCGGTGAGTACGGTTGGTTCGAGAAAGATTCCGTCGTGGTCAGTGTGAGGGTTCCCGCCGACGACGGTGCGTGCGCCATCGGACGCTGCGCGATCCAGGTAGTTGCACACCGTCGTCATTTGGCTCTTCGAGATGAGCGGCCCCATCTGGGTGTCCTCATCGAGTTGGTGACCGACGACGATGGTCTTGGTATGTTCCTTGAGGCGGGCGAGCACGGTGTCCAGGATCGGACGTTCGACGTACAACCGTGACCCAGCGCTGCACATTTGCCCGGTATTGGAGAAGATCGCGGCCGCGGCGCCTTCGATTGCGTGATCGAGGTTGGCATCGGCGAAGATGATGTTGGCGCTCTTGCCTCCGAGTTCGAGGGTGACGCGCTTGATGCCTGTCGCGGCACGGCGGGCGATTTCTTCGCCTACCCGCGTCGACCCAGTAAACGAAATCTTTTCGACCTCTGGATGTTCGACCAGGACGGGCCCGAGTTCCGACCCGGATCCAGGAAGGATGTTTACAACCCCTGGAGGGAACCCGGCGTCGGAGATCAGTTCGGCTAGACGTAGTACGGACAGTGAGGTCTGCTCTGCCGGTTTGAGGACGGTGGTGCATCCGGCGGCCAGTGCGGGCGCAAGTTTCCAGCAGGCGATCAATATGGGGTAGTTCCACGGGACGATGAGGGCTGCGACACCGACCGGTGTACGTTCGGTGCGGCACATCATATCTGGTACGTCGACAGGGATTGTGGCGCCCTCGATCTTGTTGGTCCAGCCGGCAAAGTAGCGTACGTGGCGGATCGCGTATGCGACGTCGAAGTCACGCGCCACCGCTAGTGGTTTGCCACTGTCTAGCGCCTCGATATGCGCGAGCTCCTCTTGGTGCTCTTCCATCAGATCGGCGAGTGCGAACAGTAATCGTGCCCTGCTCGCCGCGCTCATCACTCGCCACGGTGCGTCTGGTTCGAAGGCTGCCACGGCGGCTGCAACCGCCCTATGGGCGTCCTGTTTCCCGCCTACTGCAAACGTCGCGATCTGCTCACCTGAGCCGGGGTCGAGGCTGACGGACATGCCCCCATCTCGCGGTGTAGTCCATTCGCCGTTGATGAAGAGCTGGTGATCGCGGCCGAGGAACTCCGCGGCGTCGGGGTGCACCGGAATGCGGGTCCGTGAGGGAACTTCGGTGGTCATCTTTTGTACCTTTCGTGCAGGTGTGGTGGAGCTACGACGAGCATCAAGCGGTGAGCCCGTCGATGTTGCTCATCGCGTCGAGTACGGTGCGAACGTGGTCGACGAGGAAGTTGATGTCGTCGGTATCGAAGACCAGCGGCGGCGAGAACTGGATCAGGGGTGTTCCTTCGTGGTCGACTGCTGCTCGGCAGAGGATGCCGGCATCGACCAGCGCGGGGTTGAGGTGTTGAGCGACGAAGTCATTCGATGAAATCGTGCTGCGCCAGGCCCTTGCGTTCTTGTCGGTTACCAATTCCAGCGAGTAATGAAATCCGTCGCCGCGAAGGTCGCCGACGAGCGGGTGTTCGAGCAGCTCGGACAAACGTGCCCGGAAGTACGGTTCGGTGCGGCGGACATGTCCGAGGATGTCTTCGCGCTCCATGATGGCGATGTTGGCTAGTCCCGCCGCGCACGCCGCCGGGTGGCCTCCGAAGGTCAAGCCGTGGAGATACATGCCCTGCGGACCTGACAGAACGGTATCGATCACTGCGCTCGTCGTGATCATCCCACCCAGAGGAACGTGGCCCGAGGACACGCCCTTCGCGAAGGTAATGATATCTGGTTCCATTCCGTAACGGGTGGACCCGAACCACTCGCCGAGGCGGCCGAATCCGCAGATCACCTCGTCGGCCACAAGCAGGATGCCGTGGCGGTCGCAGATCTCGCGTACGCCAGCGCAATAGCCTTCCGGAGGGGTGAGCGAGCCGCCCGCGTTCTGGAGGGGTTCGAGGAAGATGCCGGCGACGGTATCGGGGCCTTCTTGGACGATGAGTGCTTCCAGTTCCTGCAGCAGCAAAGCAGTGAACTGTTCCTCGGTTTCGCCGAAGGGACGCTTGTAGCGTTTGGTGTTGGAGATGTGTCGGGTTCCGTGCATGAGCGGCTCGAAGACCTTTTTGAAGTTTGTCATGCCGTTGAGGGAGAGCGCCGCGTACGAGGTTCCGTGGTACGACACACGCCTGGCAATGAACTTCATCCGGGAATGCTCTCCCCGGGCCTGGTGGTACTGGCGAATAAGCTTGACAGCGGCCTCGTTCGATTCGGAGCCACCGGAAGTGAGGAAGACGCGGTCCAGGCCGGCGGGGGCGAGTTCCGCGATCTTTGCGGCTAGGAGGATCGACGGGGGCTGCGCGTACCCCCAGTTCGAGAAATAGGGCAGTGTGGCCATCTGCTGTTGTACAGCGTGACCGATCTCCGCTCCGTACCCGTATCCGACGTTTACACAGAACAGGCCGGCGAGTGCATCGAGGTAGCGCTTGCCGGTGGAATCGGTCAACCAGCATCCATCACCTGACACCATGACTCGCGGGGGCGCCTCGTTGTAGGCGCCAGCGCCGGTGAAGTGCATGATGAGGTGCTGTTGGGCGAGCTCTTGCAGATCAACCGACGAATCGGCATCCAGTCCTGGATTGAGATCGTTGAGCGGGGAGATGGTCATTACTGTCCCTTTCGAGCGGATTTTTTCCAGATGCTTTGTGGGGGAGGTGTATCCCCCTGGTTTGCTTTCGATTATCAGAGTGGACGAGATCTGGTGGAGTGTGTCAGCGCGCGGCCTGGGCCGCTACCTCGATGTCGCCGTTTCCTTCGTGATCAGCCTTGTCCATCGACAGATCGGGGACCGGCCGGGAGAATCCCCGCGTGAGCGTGAGAAGATAGGCAACTCCCACAGCGAGCCAGGTCAGTCCGATTGCAAAGGTCGGGCCGCTCAGGCTGGTCCACAGGTAGGCGTTGAAGGCGACGCCGAGACCGGGTACGAGGGCGTATCGGAGCAGGTCTCCCGGCGATCGTTTGCCCTTGTCGATTACATAGTGCTTGATGACGGCAAGATTCACGAAGGTGAAGGCCGCCAGGGCGCCGAAGCTGATCATCGACGACGCCTTCTCGAGGCTGATGAACAGCGCGGACAGGCCCAGCGCACCGACAATGATGTTCGGGACAACGGGAGTACGGAAGCGGGGATGCAGATGTCCGAAGATCGGTTTTGGCAGTACGCCGTCACGCCCCATCGCAAACAGGATCCTGGACACGCTTGCCTGACTTGCCAATGCAGAGGCGAAACAGCCGGCGACATAGGCGGCAGTGAAGAAACTATTGAGAAGGTCTCCACCGACATGCTTCATCACATCCACGGTTGCGACATCGACACTGCTGAACAGGGTGTAATCCGGGAAGATGAGGTGTCCGATGTAGGACTCGAGAATGTACAGCGCACCGCCGAGAACCGTGCACAGCAGAATGGCGCGCGGAATCCGAACGGTCGGGTTCTTCGTTTCCTCTGAGAGTGTGGAGACTGCGTCGAAGCCGAGAAATGAGAGGGCCAGGATGGCGGCGCCGCCGAAGACTGCGGCGACATTCATCCCGGAGGAGAGAAATGGGGTGGTGAAAGAGTGCACGCCGCTCTCGCCCAGCTTGCGAACCGACAAGACGACGAAGACGGCAATGAAGACGAACTGTGCCGCGATGAAGATGAAATTGACTCCTGCGATCACACGGATGCCGATGATATTGAGCAGCGTTGTGAGCAGGACGGATCCCACTATCCACATCCACATCGGAATGCTGGGGAAGTAGTCGTGCATGTACAGGCCGATGACGAGGTAGCAGATCATCGGCAGGAAGATGTAGTCCAGCAGAAGCACCCAACCGACGATGAATCCGACTGCCTTGCCGAATGCGCTCTTCGCGTAGGCGTAGGCGGAGCCTGCTCGGGGATGCGCCACGACCATGCGGCCGTAGCTGTATGCGGTCAACAGCATCGCGAGCGTTGTCACGATGTAAGCCGCTGGGAGATGTCCCTCGGTGGATGTCGTTACCACTCCGTACGTGGTCCATACGGTCAGTGGCACCATGTAGGCCAATCCGAAGAAGACCAGGGAGGGCATCCCGAGAACTCTCTTCAACTCGGTTTCATGTTGGGGACCATGATCGCTGAGGTTGTGGGGTCCGGGTCGAACGGTCATAGGAAACGCCTTCTTAACTCTCGGCGTGGTGCGTGTGACGGCAGCCACAGTCTGGCATGTGGGAAATATTCCTCTTTAGAGGAATGGAAGTCAAGGCCTTTGAGTCACAAAAACTTTCTGACCGCGCAGGCCGGACGCGGTGGATCCGGTTGTGTATGTCAAATAGTCTGCGGATCGCAGTGTTCCGTGATCGACGGGCACGATCGGGTGGCGAAAGTGCGGGCGTTGTGACGGTACGAGCTGAAGCCGGGTCGGAGCGATCTCGAATGGCGACCGGAAATGGCGAAACGTTAGAGGATGCGGTGCCCGACGGTCGGCGCGGATCAGGACCTCTGAGTGGGTCGAGGAGCGCGTTGAGACCGCGGTTTCGTATCTTGCGCGCCACATCGTGCCGACTAGGGATGCGGTGTCGCCGTTGGGTGCTTCGCAACCCTTCCGTATCGAGTGTCGCTGGCGGAGCCTGGGATCGAACGATGGGGAAGATATTCCTCTTTAGTGGAGCCGACGTCAAGACCGCAATTACGCGAGGTCATCCTCGGATTTTTTGTGCAAGAGGGCATTTGCGATCTCAGGACGCGAGGTTCGGCGTTATAGGCCGAGTCGACTGGGAGAGAAATTATGAAACCAATCGGTGTGCAGCCTGTCTGGAGGTCGAGCGGATTGCGTCGTAGTTGCGCGGTGCGTCGCACCGAAGCGGCCTTAAACGCGCAGGATCAGACGGTTGTGCAAACCGTCGCTGGCTGGCCATGTCACTCTGCCGTCGGGCAGAGTGGGCGCGCGCATTGTCTCTAAGCACACTGGTCATGCGAGAACTGTGCGTGACGAGGGTGGCGGGGATCGGGAAGGGGCGTCAGAGCGGTCGTCGGCCACCGGACATGACGATGAATGCCACGGTCTTGGACCGGCCCGGGTTCCTGAATGCGTGAATGACATCCGATTCGAAATAGAGCGCGTCGCCCTCGCCAAGCAGGTATGCCTGGCCTGCGAGGGTGATCTCGAGTTGGCCACGCTCAACGGTGATGTGCTCGATCCACCCCTTGTGGTGCGGAGCGAACTCTCCCGCATCTACCAGCGGGTCGAACTCGAGTCGGCCTGTCTCGAAGTCCAGGCCGTGTACGACGGGTGACGTTATTTTGCGTCGCCAACCCGCGGCGTCCGACACCACCCGCTGTGCAGCGACAGGAAGGTGAATCGCACGACCTTCACGTTCCTCGTCGAGCAATCGTGAGACGCTGACGCCGAGCGCGACGGCGATTCGATCGAGGACCAGGACGGTAGGAACTTTGGCACCGAGTTCGATCGCCGACAGCATGCTGCGGCTCACCTCGCTTGACCGGGCCAGGTCCTCCAATGACAGTCGTCGGAGTTGGCGTTCCGTCCTGATACGAGCACCGAGCGCCGTCATGGACAGCCGGTCCCTACCAGGGTCGTTCTCGTGCGACGCCGAAGTCATGAAAACAGAATAGCGTTGTGACATTGACGCTCCGGACGGATGCATAAGAATCTCGCCGGTGGTCGTCGGCGTCGGCAATGGGCGCGAGTTGGAGCATCGCCTCGAGAGTGCTGCGGCGGTCGTTTCGCGGCTGGCACTGTTGATGTGCCTGGGTGGGATTTGCCGCGGGGCGCGCTCCCCGGCGTTCGTTGGCTACCACATGTAAGTAGCTGGTCTGATCATGAACCATGCTGTGTATGGATAGCGGGGATGCCTTCCGTGTGCCAGTAGTCCGGTCGCGATGAACGACTGGGGGAGAGACCCGGCTCGACGCGTGGTTATCACGCAAAGTCTATCGACCCGGAACACCCGTTGAATAGGCCGCGCGTGATCGACGTGGGTAAAGAGGTGGCGGTGCATTCGGTCGGTGCATCGCAGTGTGAGCGGACTAGTTGGGTCGATTCGATCAGAGTGTGCAGGGATTGTTGAGCGGCGCAGTGTGTCGATCGGCCGGCGGCGGTGGGCTCCAACAGCGATTGACGTCGGTTGTCGGGATTCGTGTGCCGAATTGTCAGTCCTTGGGCTTCGAGGCGGTCGACGGTAGAGCTTGTCGTCGTCCAATGGCGCTGTAATTGGGCAGCGAGGGGGAGAAGCGTCATCGGGGTCGTCGCCGATACCAGGGCGTTGAGGATCTCGAACTTGGCATGCGTCAGCCCATGTGGGCGGAGCGCGGAGTCGATCGCCTTGCTTAGTTTTCGGTGCTCGAGTCCGAGTCGGGTATTGATGTCGAGCAACTGCATGGGAGTGAGCAGCGGCAGAGGATGTGGGTCGGTCATGGATGTCCTTGTGCTGGCGAGGGGGCTCGTGATTCCTCGTCTGCTGAGCGCCTACTCGTCGGGTTCATCGGCGCTGGTTGGGTGAGTCATGGTCGATCGAGGGGTGATGATTTCGATGAAGCGGCACAGGGTTTCTCGTTCGAAACGTACGTAGCGGTGCCGGCCGTCGATGGTCACGGTCACCAGTCCTGCTTCGGTGAGCATCTTTACGTGGTAGGAGACGGTGGATGGACCGACGTCTGCGTCGTCTACGAGGTGCGTACACGAAATCTCCCCTGCCCGGGCGATGATCGTCAGCAGGTGTAGTCGCATCGGATCGGCGAGGATGCGCGCGATGCGGGCGACCTTATCGGGGCAAGGGGGCTCGGAGTTCACTGGTCGTTCTCTGTCTGCTCAGTGGTTCGGCGGCGTGGTGATGTCGTGGTCTGCACGAATCAGGAGAGCCATCGCGGCTGCCCCGATGACGGGTCCCAGCGCAAGGGCCAGCAGTGCTGCAGACCAGGACAGGTGTTCGACCAGGACCGGGACCAGCCACAGGGTGAGGGTGGTCGTGAGGTAGCCGAGTGCGAGTTGGATGGACACTGCTCCGCCGACGTAGACCGGATCGGCGTGTTCGGTCACCAGCGCTGAGAATTGCGCCGAGTCGGCGATGACCCAGAATCCCCAGAATACGCAGAGCGCGAGCACGATCGGTAGTGGCGCGGTGTCGAGGATGCTCAGCGCGATCGCTGCGGTTCCCGAGCAGATCAGGCAGATCAGTGCCGATTGTGCCCGACCGTACCGGTCGCTGAGGCGGCCTCCGACGAAGCACCCGATTGCGCCGGCACCGATGCAGGCGAATGAGAGCGCGGACGCGGTCGCGTCGGGGTGGGGGCGGGTGGCGATGGCAGGAAGGGTGGCGAGGAATGTCCCGACCCAAGCCCACATGGCGTAGAGCTCCCACATGTGGCCCATGTAGCCGATGTTTGCGAGAGCGACGTGTTTGTTCCGGAGGCTGGTGATGGCAGCGGTGATGCTGAACGGCTGCCGGGGAAACGGGTACGGGCCGGAGGTGCGCAGTAGCAGGATCAGGCCGCCACCCGCCGCAGTCATGATGGTGGTGGCGGTGATGACGTGCTGCCACTGCACGTCTCCGAACGAGTTGACCAGGTGCGGCAGTGCCGACCCGAGTGTGAGCGCACCGATCATGACTCCGAGTGCGGTGCCGCGCCCGGTTCGGAACCAGGTGGAGACCTCTTTCAATGCCGGCGGATATACCGCGGCGAGGAAGATGCCGGTGAGTAGCCGCAGAGGTATGGCGGCGGCGAGGCCATCGGCGAAGAGTAGGCCGAGGTTGGCGAGGGCGGCGCCGACGGCGCCGCCGAAGATCAGGATGCGGCCGGGTACGGCGTCGGCCAGGCCGGTGGCGGCGGCGGTGACCGCGCCGATGACGAAGCCGAACTGGACGGCGATGGTCAGCAATGACGATGCTGCGGTGGACAAGTTCCAGACCGCCACGAGTTGTGGGACCACGAACGACGCCGAGAACCACACGCTCATCGACAGGAATGTGCTGATGGCGATCAGTGTGAGCGCGGTTGCGGGGCGTTGCGCTGGCGCAGCGGCCGATGTGTGCTCGGGCGCTGGTTGGAGCTCGGCGTCGTATGGGCTCACTACAGCTCGCCTCCGGGGTTCTTACTGCGGTGGGTCAGCCACCGGACACCACCGAGAGCGTCGATCGCCCGGTCCACGGAATCGAACAGGGCGACACCGGCGGCGGCCGCCACGGGCCGGAGCTGTCGAACCAACTCGTCCTGGTTCTCGTCGAATCCGCTCCGCAGCACCAGCGCGAGCGGGATACCACCACGGTCGGCGTTGACGAGGTCCTCGGTCAGCGACCGGACCAGCTTGTTTCCGGGCTCGACGGCCTGCATGTCGAACACGGTGCCGAGGTCGAGAAACGCACAGATCGCGTCGATCGAGTCGTCGGCTGCCACAGTGGAGACGATGGAGCCGGTGAAGCTGCCGGTCTCGTCGAACAGGGACCAGATCGGGATGTCGATCGGATTCGACAGGCTGGTTCCCGGGGCCTCGAACGATGCGAGGCGTTCGCGGGTGGATTCGGCGAACGGTGCCATCTGCAGATTCCACCGGTCGGCACGGTCGGAGCCGACCACGGCGACACCGCCGCCGCTGCCGATCAGGGCAAGATTGTCCCCGTCGAGCGCGGGAACGAATTGCAGGGCGGTGAGGACGTCGAGCAGTTGGTCGAGGTCGTCGACGAGAAGCACTCCTGCTTGGCGGGCGGCATCTTCGAGGAGCTGCGGATCGCTGGCGAGGGCACCGGTGTGCGATGCGGCGGCGGCTCCGCCGGCGGCGGTGCGGCCCCCCTTGAGGAGGACGACGGGCTTGGTCATCGTCCGGGCGAGCCGGAAGAATTCACCGGCCCACCGATCGTCCTCGAGGTAGAACGCGGCAGCGTGCGTCCGCGGATCGGCTTGGCAGAAGGCGAGCAGTTCGGCGGGGCTCACGTCGTCGCAATTGCCGACCGAGCTGACGAAACTGAACTGCAGTCCGAGCTCGGTCCCGCGCCGCAGGATGTCACCGGCGTAGGTGCCGGATTGCGACACTACCGCCAGGTGCCCCTCAGTCGTGCTGGAGGCGTCGGTGCCGATCATGGTCATCCGCTCGTACGGCGTGTAATGGCCGATGCAGTTGGGGCCGAGTACCCGTAAGTCGTTCGTGCTCAGGATGTCGTCGAACCGCGGGGTGTCGGCGGTGAGGATGTGCGCGGTGCGGGTGCCGCGTTCGGCGAGCGCACGCAACGTGTCGGGTACCGCTGCGGCCGGTAGCGCGAGGACCGCGCGATCGATGTTCTCGGGAAGCGCATCGATATCGGGCACGGTCGACACACCGTAGATGCTGGTGTTCTTGCCGCTGATCGGCACGATCTGGCCGGTGTAGCCGAAGTCGACGAGGCTGCGCACCGCTCGGAATCCCATTTTCCGTTCGTCGGCGGAGGCACCGACGATGGCCACAGATCGCGGGTAGATGGCGGGCCGCAAGGCCTCGTAACTGGCAGCTGGATCGGGGACCGGACGAACATGGCATTCGGTGACATCGAGTGCGGTTGCTCGGGCGTCGACGGCGACGATGCGATCGGAGGTGACGACGACCGGGTTGAAGTCGACCTCGGTGATGTCCTCGTTGAGCAGCAGGCCGGACGACCCGCCGACGGCGACGAGCATCTCGACGACGTCGTCGAGGCGCTGCGGGAACCGCTTCTCGATGACCCGTCCGAGTCGGGTGCTCGACACCATCCGCCGGGCCTCGACGGCATCGATCGGGGCCAGGGCGAACACCACATCGTCGAGTGTTTCGATGTCGACACCACCGTGGCCGAACATCACCACCGGGCCGAAGCCGGGTGCGTCGAGACCGCCGACCACGGCTTCGAGACCGGAGTCCACCATGGCCTCGACGGTGACGCCGCGGACCGTGGCACCCATGGCACGCTGCTTCTCGAGGAGCTCGTCGGTGCGGCGGTGGGTGTCCTCCGGCGCCACTCCGAGGAGGACTCCACCGGCTTTGCTCTTGTGGACGACGTTGTCGGCGACCAGTTTCACGGCGACGGGACGGCCGATTGCTACTGCGATCCGGCCGGCGTCGACGCCGTTGGTGGCGAAGGTGACCGCGTTGGCGGCGACGCCGTAGCGGACGGCAAGGTCGCGGACGGCGTCTTCGCGGATTCGTTGGGTCATCGGTCCGCTCCCACCTTGTCGAGTCTGTCCTGCAGGTCGGCGGGTGCATCCGGGTACTGCGGTGGCCGCTTCTGCAGGAAGGACTGCACACCTTCGTCTCCGTCGGGCAGATCGCGGACCACCGCGGCGAGCAGCGGTTCGAGTGCGGTGCCGGCGTCGAGTCCGTCGTGCAGGGTCACCCGGAGGCCGGTCTTGATCGCCCGCACCACGGCGGGTGAGACCTCCGCGATCTGATGTGCGAGCGCGAGTGCGCGGTCGAGGGTGTCGGCCGGGTCGCATACTTCGCTGACGAATCCGGATTCGCGGGCGGCGTCGGCGGCGACCGGTGCGGCGGTGGCCAGCATCTTGAACGCGACCGGGTAGCTCACGATGTCCAGCAGGCGACTCAACTGCCCGCCGACGGGGACCAGGCCGATGCGGGCGCCAACGGCGCAGAATTTCGCGTTGTGGCCGGCGATCCGGATGTCGCAATTGAGTGCCAGAATGAAGCCGGCGGCGTAGGCTGCGCCGTTCACGGCCGCGATGACCGGGGTGCCGAGCTCGGCGGGCAGTGTGAAGGCGGCATTGGCCTCGGGGTCACCTGCTGTCTCCGGGTTGTGCAGGACTTCCTGCAGATCGTGTCCGGACGAGAAGGTGTTGGCGTCACCGGTGATCACTATGGCCCGGACGGACGTGGTCTGATCGGCCTCGAGCAGTAACTTCCGCAGTTGTGGGGCCATATCGCCGCTGAATGCGTTGCGCTTGGCGGGGTTTGCGACGGTGAGAATCCGGACTGGACCGTCGTCGGTCCGGTTGATGGTGGCAGTCATGGAAATCGGCACTCCTGAAGGTCAGTGGGCGGCGGGGGCGTTAGCGACGGCACCGGCGTTCGTGCCGGGTGCGGTCGATTCGGGTGATACCGGTGCGGTGGTGCTGATCTGCCGGGTACGGCGCAGTGTCGAGGTGATACCGCTCCAGACGAGCGTCACGACGAGGTTCAGGATCAGCGCGGAGATGGCGATGTACATCGGCGAGGACAGAAAGAACGGGGCCGCCGTCGAGCCGCCGAAGTGACTGGCCTTGGGTGATGAGACGTTGTAGGCGGCGATCGTGCCGTAGGCGATACCGACTGCCCACCCTGCCAGCAGTGCCCGCTTGTCGGCGAAGCGTTCGGTGAACAGGCCGAGCAGCACCGTGGGGATGGTCTGCAGAATCCAGATACCGCCGAGCAACTGGAAATTGAGGGCGAACTGGCTGTCGAGGGTCAGGACGAACACCAGCGCCCCGAGCTTGACCAGCACGGACACCACCTTGGAGATCTCGGTTTCCCGGCGGCTGGTGGTCTCGGAGCGGGAGAACTGGCGGATGATGTTCCGGCTGACCAGGTTCCCGGCGCCGATCGCCATGATCGCCGCAGGCACCAGGGCGCTCATCGCGATCGCGGCGTAGGCGACCCCGACGAACCACGAGGGGAACATCTCTTGCAGCAACTGCGGCACGGCGAACTGCGGATTGCCGTTGAGGGGTTCGATTCCGGCCGCCAGGGCCATCATGCCCAGCAACGCCACGAAGCCCAGAAGCAAGGTGTAGATCGGAAGGACGGACATATTCCGGCGCACCGTGCGGGCGCCGCGGGCGGCGAAGACACCGGTGATGGCATGCGGGTACAGGAAGAACGCCATCCCGGATCCGAGCGCGAGGGTCATGTAGACGCTGGCGTTGACGCTGATCGCCGCCGCTTCCGGGTCGGGGGAGTTGGTGCGCTCGGCGATCGCGGCGCCGGCGTCGGCGAAGATCTGTCCGAAGCCGCCGAGTTTGATCGGGATGACGATGACGGCGACGATGACCACGATGTAGGTCAGCCCGTCTTTGAGGAACGCGATCAGTGCCGGTGCGCGGATACCCGAGGAGTAGGTGTAGGCCGCGAGAACACCGAATGCGATGAACAGCGGCAGGTCGCGGACGATCCAGCTGGCGTTCGGGCCGGCCTGGATACCCATGGAGGCGAAGACGACCTCGAGGCCGACGAGCTGCAGCGCGAGGTAGGGCAGGGTGGCAAGCAGTCCGGTGAGGGTGATCGCCAGGCCGAGGGCTGGTGATTTGAAGCGGTCGTTGACGAAGTCGGTCAGCGTCACATAACCCTTCTCGTGGGCCAGCCGAACCAGGCGGGGCAGGAACAGGAATCCCAGCGAGTAGAGGACTACCGCGTTGGGTATCGCGTAGAAGCCGAAGGCGCCGATACTGAAGATCGCCGCGGGTACAGCGATCAAGGTGTAGGCGGAGTACAGGTCGCCACCCAGCAGGAACCAGGTGATGAATCCGCCGAAGCCGCGGCCGCCGAGGGCCCACTCATCGAGTTGATGCTCGTTCTTTGCGCGGCGCCATCGACTGGCCACAAAGCCCATTCCGGTCACCAACACGAACAGGACCATGAACACACCGAAGGTGACACCGTTGAAGTTCATTGTGTGTCACCGGTTTCGGTCTCGTTGCGGAAGGCGATGAAGTAGGTGGCGCCGCATCCGCAGGCGGCGGCGACCGCCATCGTCATCTGGAACCAGTAGAAGAACGGCAAACCGCCGAGGGTGGGCTCGGTGCGCTGGTACAGCGGAACGGACAGGGCGAGTACGACCGGCGTGATCACGAGGACCGCGCAGATGACGCGTTTGGTCCACGACAATGTGGGTCGAGGGTTGTCCGGAGGGGTGCTGGGCGGAGGCGCAGGAATCATTTTGATACTCCTAAATCTATCGAAGTATTGGATGTGAGAATCAGATCACACCGGCGGTCGCTGGGTCAACGCCCAAGTTCTCGACACCGAAGATGCCCAACAAATGATCGAAAATATGTTGGGACAACCACATTCGGTGTCGCGGTTCGCGCGAAGTTGGAGAGTCATGATCGCGGAATGTCGTCGTCGACGTAGCAGGACAACGGGCGCGCCCACACACAGCACAACACCCCACCGGCGAGCAGGGGAGCGCCGCACATCAAGGCCACCGTGCGCAGAGTGAGGCCGAGGGCTGGCCATGTCCCGCGGTGGGATCCTCCACTCGGACGAGGACCAGCGTCAGAACGCCGGCCAGGACGAGACCCGCACCAGCGGTAACCACGTGGATCACTCTGGGGGACATCGCCACATCCCCCAGAGCAAGCATCCCGCGGCGTCCCAGCAGGCTACGGCAGCCGGTGCCATACGCTCGACCCACCGGCGTCGAACCCCCCGAACAGCGACTTTCCCCAAACGGGGGATCGATCCTTGTCGACCAAACCCGCGCGGACGCCTTCGACGAAGTCGGACGTACGGGCGAGATGGGTGGCGACATCCAGCTCCATCTTCAAACAGCGCAGCAGGTTCCGTTGTTTGCCCGCCGTCAACACCGCGAACGTCACCTCCAAGCTCTGCGGGGACGCCGAATCGAGTACCGCGAGAATTTCCCGTGACCATGAGCTGTGATGATCACGCAGGCGGGAGTAGATCTCGGACACGCTCGGTGCGCCAAAGCACCAATCGATCTCGCATCGGTGTTCAGCCAACCGGCTGGTGGTAGTCGGGGCTGCGGGAGGCAGTGAGCGCAGCACCTCATCGATCGGCGTTTGCGGGTTTTTCTCCAGCGCCGACACCACGAGGGCCACGTCGGCAACCCGATGCGTGGCCAGCCCGGTGTGCATGGCATCACCAGCATCGAGACGGTAGCCCGTCAACCCGAGGTACATCCCGAGCGCACCTGGAAGGCGGGACAGGAAATAGCTACCGCCGACATCCGGGAAGAACCCAATCGCGGTTTCGGGCATCGCCAGCACCGCCTTGTCACTGACGACACGGAACGCACCATGCACGGACAATCCCATTCCGCCGCCCATGCAGATCCCGTCGATCAGCGAGACCAAGGGGGTTGTGAGTTCCGCGATCCGGGCATTGAGGCGGTACTCGGAGGCAAAGAAGTCGTCACTGTCGCCGTATGCACCGGCGACAGTGTTCTGACGGATCTGGCGGATGTCCCCACCGGCGCAAAACGCCTTCGCACTCGAACTCTCCAGTACCACAGCGGTGCCCGGATCCTTCTCCCATTCGTCGATAGCACGGTGGAGTTGGTCGATCATCGATGTGGTCAGCGCGTTCAATGCCTTCGGGCGATTGAGCACGATCCGGCCGATCGGCCCCTGGCGGAGATACCTGATCTCGTCACTGCCACCGAGAGCGATGGTGCGCGGTTCGGCCACAACAGCCGGGCGATCATGGGTAAGGGTGTATCCGCACCGCCCGAATCGGACCTCACTCATGGGTGGGCATGGAGAAGTCGGTGCGGGTCTGGGTGTCGTTGGGCCAGCGGGTGGTGGCGGTCTTGTTGCGGGTGTAGAACCGCACGCCTTCGGGTCCGTGAATGTGGTGGTCACCGAACAGGGAGCGTTTCCAGCCGCCGAAGGAGTGGAAGGCCATCGGCACGGGGATCGGGACGTTGATGCCGACCATGCCGGCCTTGACCTGGGCGAGGTAGGTGCGGGCGGTGTTGCCGTCGGCGGTGAAGATGGCGGTGCCGTTACCGAATTCATGATCGTTGACCAACTGGAGGGCCTTCTCGAACGATTCGGCGCGCACGATGGACAGGACCGGTCCGAAGATCTCCTCGAGGTAGATCCGCATTGTCGGGGTGACGTGGTCGAAGAGGGTGCCGCCGAGGAAGAACCCGTCGCCGGCGTTGGCGGGGATCCGCTCGCGTCCGTCGACGACGAGTTCGGCGCCCTCCTCGACGCCGAGGTCGATGTAAGAGGCGACCTTGTCGCGGTGCGCACCGGTCACCAACGGGCCCATCTCCACCTCGGCGGCGGTACCGGGGCCGACCTTCAGGTCGGCAAGAGCGGCGATCAACCGCTCACGCAGGGCGTTCGCGGTCTCCTCCCCGACCGGCACGGCCACGGAGATGGCCATGCAGCGTTCCCCTGCCGAGCCGTAGGCGGCACCCATCAGCGCGGACACGGCCTGGTCGAGATCGGCGTCGGGCATGATCACCATGTGGTTCTTCGCCCCGCCGAGGGCCTGCACGCGCTTGCCCTGCGCGGCAGCGGTGCTGTGGATGTACTCCGCGATCGGAGTGGACCCGACGAAGCTGATCGCCTCCACCTGATCGTGGGTCAGCAACGCGTCGACCGCGACCTTGTCGCCGTGCACGACGTTGAACACCCCGTCCGGCAGACCCGCCTCGGTCAGCAACTTCGCGAGTTCGACGCTGAGGGTGGGGTCCTTCTCGGACGGCTTCATCACGAACGTGTTCCCACACGCCAAAGCGACGGGGAACATCCACATCGGGACCATGGCGGGGAAGTTGAACGGCGAGATGCCCGCGACGACGCCGAGGGGCTGGCGGAAGGTGACTCCGTCGACGGCGCGGCCGACGTTCTCGGAGAACTCACCCTTGAGTTGCTGCGGGATGCCGCAAGCGAATTCGACGACCTCGAGGCCGCGGGTGACCTCACCCTTGGCGTCGGAGTGCACCTTGCCGTGCTCTGCGGTGATGATCGCCGCCAGCCGATCCGAGTGCTGTTCGACGAGGTCGCGGAACCGGAACATCACGCGGGCCCGGATGTGCGCGGGGGTGGCCGACCAGGTCGGAAAGGCATCGGCGGCGGCAGTGACCGCGGTGTGAACGTCCGCGGGTGTGGCCATCGCGACCTTGCCGGTCACCTGCCCGGTGGCGGGGTTGTAGACGTCGGCGCGGGTGGCGGCGCCGCGGGCATCGACACGACCGGCGATGTAGTGGTCGATATCGACCGGCCGAGAGCCAGTGGTGTCGGTCGCCGGGGTGGGAAGGGTGGCAGTCATGTGAAGGTTTCTCCTGGAGGGGTTTTCAGCCGTAGATCTGGGCGTAGAGGTCGCGGATCTCGGCGTCGGTCGGGACGAGCGGGTTGTTGTTCGGTGACCCGGAGGCCAGGGCCTGCGCGGCCATCAGCGGGATCAGCTCGTTCCACCGGTCCTTTTCGATCCCGTACGCCTTGGGGGTGGGCACGGCCACGTCGCGGCACAGCTCGCGCAGTGCGTCGACGAGGTTGTTCGCGGCGGGCGTGTCGTCCTCGCCGACGGCGGCGACCCCGAGGGCGCGGGCGCAGTCGGCGTACCGCGACTGCGCGGCACCGACCGAGAATGCCGTCACCGCGGGGAACAGCATGGCGTTCGACAAGCCGTGGGCGACGTGGAAGTGGGCGCCGATCGGGCGGCTCATCCCGTGCACGAGGGCAACGGAGGAGTTGGAGAACGCGATGCCGGCCTGGGTGGCGGCGAGCATCATCTGCTCACGGGCTTCGGCGTCACCGCCGTCGGTGTAGGCGCGGCGCAGGACGCGGCCGATGGTGCCGATCGCGGTCAGGGCGAGACTGTCCGAGAACGGGTTCGCCTTCTTGCTGACGTACGCCTCGATCGCGTGGGTCAGCGCATCGACGCCGGTGTCGGCGGTCAGCCGCGGCGGCATCGACACGGTCAACTCGTAGTCGATGACCGCGGCGACCGGCAGAAACGCCAGGCCCGGGCAGAGCATCTTCTCGTCGCTGACGCTGTCGGTGATGACCGTGAACTGGGTGGCCTCGGACCCGCTTCCGGCGGTGGTGGGGACCGCGATGACCGGCAGGGCCGGTCCCACATTGTTGCGGGGAGCCTTGTAGTCGCGCATCTGCCCGCCCTGGCGGCCGAGCATCCCGAGGGCCTTGGCGGTGTCCATCGGACTGCCGCCGCCGAACCCGATCACCGAATCGCAGTCGTGCTCGGCGATCGCGGCGACGCCCGCGTCGAGGGAAACGGTGGTCGGATCCGGGACTGTACCGTCGAACAGGCGCGGCGACAGACCGGCGGCCTCGAGGTTCTTGATCATCTGTTCCGCCGCGCCGGTGCCGACGAGGAAGGAATCGGTGACCACCAACGGGCGGGTCAGCCCGAGGCCGTTGACCACCTCGCCGATCTCGGCGACGGCGCCGCCGCCGATCCGCATGATCCGCGGAAGAGAAATGGGTGCAGACATGGATTCTCTCGCTTTCAGCGATGGGTGAACATCGGGGTGCGCTTGTCGAGGAACGCCGACATCCCCTCGGCCTTGTCTTCGGTGGCGAAGGAAGCATGGAACATCCGCCGCTCGAAGCGCAGCCCCTCCGACAGGGTCGTCTCGAACGCGCGGTCGACCGACTCCTTGGCCATCAGCACCGCGGGCCGGGAGAACCCGGCGATCTTCGCCGCTGCCTTGACCGCTTCATCGACCACGTTGCTGGCCGGAACGACCCGAGCGACCAGCCCGATGCGCTCCGCCTCCTCGGCGTCGATTGTGCGACCGGTCAGGACCATGTCCATCGCCTTGGACTTGCCGACCGCGCGGGCCAGACGCTGGGTGCCGCCGGCGCCGGGCAGAATCCCGAGGGTGATCTCTGGCTGACCGAACTTGGCGGTCTCGGCAGCGATGATGAAGTCGCAGCTCATCGCGAGTTCGGCGCCGCCGCCGAGGGCGTAGCCGGCGACCGCGGCGATGATGGGCTTGCGGGTGGTGGAGGCGCGTTCCCAGCTGGCCGTGATGAAGTCTTCGAGGTAGACGTCGGTGAAGGACTTGGGCTGCATCTCCTTGATGTCGGCGCCGGCGGCGAAGGCCTTGGCGCTGCCGGTCAGGACGACGGCGCCGATGCTGTCGTCGGCTTCGGTGGCATCGAGGGCGGCGGTCAGCTCCTCGGTGAGGGCGTTGCACAGGGCGTTGAGGGCCTTCGGACGGTCGAGCGTGATCAGCGCAACCGGGCCCCGGCGTTCGACGCGGAGATGTTCGTAATCTCCCCCCTGGTCCTCGAACGAGGTGGCCTTCTCTGCAATGGCGGTCATTTCTTCCGCACTCCTGTTTCTAGTGTGTCGGTGATGGACGACGTCAGACGGTGATGACCGTCTTTCCCTGGGTACGTCCGTGGGCGAGTTCCTCGAGGGCATCGGGCACATCGTCGAGACCGGCACGGGCGGTGATCAGCGGGTCGATCAGGCCGGCAGCGGCCATCTCGAAGATCGCTGCCTGGGCGATGTGCACGAGATCCGGGCGATGTGTGCGGTACAACGACCAGTGCAGGCCGGCGATGGTGTAGTTCTTCACGAAGGCGTGGTTGAGGTGCGGCCTGGGGATGTAGCCGCTGGCGAATCCGATGACCACGATGCGTCCTTCGAAGGCAATGTATTTCGTTGCCTGCTCGTACGCCTGGCCGCCGACCGAGTCGAAAACGATGTCGGCGCCGTCCGGTGCGGCGGCCTTGACCTGCTCGATCACGTCCCCGCGGGAGCGGACGACGACTACGTCCGCTCCGAGACCGGAGACGGTGACGGCTTTGCCCTCGTCGGACACGATCGCGATCACGGTCGCGCCCGCCGCCCGGGCGACCTGCACGGCCGCCGAGCCGACACCGCCGGCGGCGGCGGTGACCACGACAGTGTCGCCGGCCTTGATCGCGGCCCGCCGGTGCAAACCGAGCCACGCCGTCAGGTAGGTCAGATGCAAGGTGGCCGCGGTGGTGTCGTCGATGTTGCGGGGAACGACGTAGGCCTCGTCGGCGTTCATCAGGGCGACCTCGGCGAAGCCGCCGTGCGGAAGAATCGGCTGCCCGACGATCCGCGAGGCAAGCAACCGCGGATCGACTCCACCGCCGATGTCGTCGACCCACCCGCACACTTCGAGGCCCGGAGTGAACGGCGGGACCGGCTTCTGCTGATACTCGCCCCGGCACAGCAGAACGTCGGCGAAGTTGCACGAGGTGGCGGCCACGCGAAGCCGGACCTGCCCGTGCCCGGGGGTCGGTTCGGTTGTGTCTTCCAGCCGCAGGACGGAGGCGGGTTCTCCGTACTGGCGGACTCTCCATGCTCGGGACATGTTGTGCACCTTTGCTTGTGGTTCTGCTATGCCGTTGCGGGTGGTCAGGGCCGTCGACCCTCGTCCGGGGTGGTGGCGCCGATGAGGTGGACGGTGTTGCCGAAGACCTCTTCGCCGCGGCCCATCTGGGCGTGGGAGAGCGGAATGTCGGCCATGGGGAGGACTCGGCCGACGACCGGGTCGATCTTCCCGTCGACGACGAGCTGGTTGTAGGCGATGGCCTGTTCGTCGTTGGTGCCGTGCGAGCCCTGCAGTCGCTTCTGGCGGGTCCAGTGGTACCGCAGGTCGACCATGGCGTCGAATCCGGTGGTGCCGGCGCAGATGGCGACCATGCCGCCGGGCTGGCACACGAAGATGCTGGTGGGGATGGTGGAGGCACCGGGGTGCTCGAACACGATCGCCGGGTCTTCTCGGCTGCCGGCGATCTCCCAGAGCTTCTTGCCGAACGCACGGGCACCGGCGGTCCACTTCTTCTGGCCTTCGGTGTCGTCGACGAGCGGCGGGACGCCCCAGTGATCGAACTCGCGCCGGTTGATGTAGCCGATGGCCCCGTACTTCATTGCGTAGGCGCCGCGGTCGTCGTCGGAGACCACGGCCACGGCCCGGCCGCCCGCCTCGCGCACGAGCTGGCAAGCCTGGGTTCCCAGACCACCGGATCCGCCCCACACCAGTACCAGATCGCCCTCGGTGACGGTGTTGCCCTTCCAGCCGTGCAGCATCCGGTACGCGGTCGTTCCCACAAGGGTGGGTGCGGCGGCTTCGGCCCAACTCAGATGCGCAGCCTTGGGGAGAACCTGATGCGCCTGCACTCGGGCGAACTGGCCGAACGAGCCGTAGTTGGTGTCGTATCCCCAGATCTTCGCGCTCGGGGCGATCATCTGGTCGCGGCCGGCGCTGATCCACGGGTCGTTCTGGTCCCAGACGCCCGGATGGATGACGACCTCGTCGCCGATCTGGATGCCGCTGACACCCTCACCGACGGCGTAGACGATGCCGGAGGCGTCCGAGCCGCCGATGTGGAAGTCCTCGCTCTCGCCCCGGCGCTGCCGAGTGGCGACCTGATCGACCGGGTAGCCGCGGGCCGCCCAGACGTTGTTGTAGTTGACCCCGGCTGCCATCACGGCGATCAGTACTTCACCGGTACCGAGGTGCGGGGTGTCGACGACCTCGTGCACGAACGCCGTGGCGGGATCGCCGTACCGCTCCGGGCGCACGACCTGCGCGTGCATGCTCTTGGGAACCACGCCGAGTGGGGGCAGCGTTCCCGGCTCCACCGCGTCGGTGGTCGGGTCGGCAACGGACTGGCGCTCCATCAGTTCGGTCACGATCATCTCCTAAAGATTTATATTCGTAGAATCATCAAACTATAAGGCGGGTGTCATCTCCAAACCCGCCGGCCCCTCGGCCGGAAAGGCGTGCCGGCGAGATCAGACTTCGGACACCGGTTGCGGGAGAAGGGTTCTCACGCAACCGGTACCGAATGGTTACTGCTCGACGGCGCCGTACCGCTCGTCCCGCCACGCCAGCGCGGCCCCGAGTCCCTTGGACGCGACGAGCTCGGTGAACTCGGCGCGCTCGGGGGTCTCGGCCGAATTCAGCACCGCGGCGATATCGAGATTCGACTCGACCGCACTGGTCAGCCCCATCGCGTCGTACGCGCGGGTGATGGCACGCTTGGTGTACCGAAGGATCGACAGGGGAGTGAGCGCAATCTTGCGAGCGAGGACGTCGACGGTTGCTTCGAGGTCGGTCTTGGCGACCACACGGTTGACCATCCCGAGCGTCGCGGCTCGTTCGGCGTCGATGATGTCTCCGGTGTAGAGCAGTTCGTTGGTGGCCTTCTGCCCCAGCAGGAACGGCATCAACAGCGTCACAGGTCCGGACCCGAACCGGATCTCCGGCTCACCGAACTGGGCGTCGTCGGCGGCGATGATCAGATCGCAGGCCATCGCCAGTTCGCAGCCACCGGCCAGGCACCATCCGGAGACGGCGGCGATGACCGGTTTCTTCAGGCGCCACACCTGCATCGACAGCCCGATGTTGTTGGTCAGGCCGGCATGCCACTGCTCGGCGGTCGAGACACCCATCTCCACTTCCTGGGCGATGTCGTAGCCGACACTGAACGCCTTCTCCCCACCCTGCAGAACGACGACCTTGATCGCCGGGTCGGCTTCCGCGGCGGTCAAGGCCTGCGCCAGCTCTTGCATCAGTTCGACCGACAGTGCGTTGAGCTTTTTCGGCCGGTTGATGGTCAGCCAGGCCACCTCTCCGCGGTGCTCGGTGCGGACGAGATCGTCGGTGGATGTGGTCATGCTATTGCCTCGCTTTGCGTTTGTATTTCGGAAGCTGATTGCGTCCGCAGACGTGCCTTGTCGACCTTTCCCACTGCCGTTCGGGGGAGTGCGTCGACGACGATGAAGTGGTCGGGAATCCACCATCGGGGGAATCGCTCACCGACGTGCGCGCGAAGCGCGACGTCGATGTCCCCGGTGGCGTCGTCGGCGACCACGATGTAAGCGAGTGGTCGCTCGATCCATCGCGGATGCGCCATCGCCACGATGGCGGCCGACGACACGGCCGGATGGGTGCACAGGTACTGCTCGAGTTCCGCTGTCGCAATCCACTCACCACCGGACTTGATCAGATCTTTCTCCCGGTCGTGCAGGCTGAGTCGACCCCGTTCGTCGATCGACGCGATATCTCCGGTGTCGAACCAATCCGTACTGCCGTCCCGAACACCGACGACGAACGGCCCGCGCACCTGCAGCCGACCCATGGAAGGGCCGGAGCCATCCTGATCGAACCCATCTTCATCGATACGTAGTTCCACCAGCGGAATGGGCACACCGGCGGAGGTCGTGGGGTCGGTGCGTTCGTAGGTGCTGCACGCCATGGTCTCGGTCATGCCCCACGCCGTACCGACAGTGGCACCGAGAACCGTCGCCACCGCGCGCACGACCGGCTGTGGGACCGCGCTCCCACCACTGAAGACCTCGCGGAGACTGCCTGGGCGGGGTGCACGGCCGGCCGAGACTGCCGCGCATACGTCGTGCCAGATCGTCGGGACCGCGGCGGCGATGGTGACGGATTCGTCGCTGATAATTGTCGCCACTCGATCCGCCGCCAAGTCGCCTCCGCACAGGATCAACGACGCCCCAGTGAGAGCGCAGGTGAGCGGAAGCCCCCAACCGTTCACGTGGAAGAACGGTGCGAGGGGAAGGACCCGATCGTCTCTGCTCAGTCCCGACGCTTCCGTGGTGGCCTGGCTGAGGGTGTGCAGCATGACCGCGCGATGGCTGACCGGATAGCTCTTGGGACGCCCAGTGGTGCCACTGGTGTGGAACAGGTACGCAGTGATGTCTTCATCGCTGACGGCCGCTGGGACCGTTGCCTTTCCACCCAGCTCGACCAGGTCCTCGTACCGGACGAATGAATCCGAGTACTCGGACCAGTCATGGTCACCGACCACGATCAACGCCACGTCGGATTCGCGCAACGCGGCCAGGACGGCTCTGGCGCTATCGCCGAGGACTGGGTGGTCCATCATCTCCCCGTCGACCACCACGGCGGCCGGTCGGGGAGACAACGCCTGGTCGATCAACACCTCGGCGCTCAGACGTGCGTTGAGGCTGTTGACCGCGGCGCCGAGGAGGGGAACACCCAGTAATACCTCGAAGTGCTCGAGAGTGTTGAACGCAAAAACAGCGACGGTCTCTCCCGATCCGATGCCCAAACCCGCTTGCGCACCCGCGGCCAGTCGCCGTGCCCTCGATGCCACCTCCGGGAAGGACCACCGCGTGGTCGCCGCCCCGCCGGCCTCTCCTGCGATGCTCACGACCTCCGACTGCGGATGAATATTGCTCATCCGCCACAGCAGATGGTCGACGGTCAGGGGAAACATGGCTACTTGACCAGGGTGGTGACGACCTGCACCGGGTTGGCGAGGGTATCCCGAATCGGCGAACGCTTCTGCACGGCGTCGGTCAGCTCTTGCAACTGCTCGGTCGAGGCGTTCGGCGACTCGGCGTGCACGTCGATTCGGATCTCCTGGGCACCGGGACGCACAGAGTCATCGAGGTTGAGGAAGCCCTGGAGATCGAAATCTGTCTGCATCTCCAGCCGCAGCGAGGACAGTTCGATGCCCCGCACGGCCGCGTTGGTGGCGTAGGTGACCGCGTAGCAGCCGGCGAGCGCCTGGAGCACATACTCGGCGGGGCTGGCAGCCTTGTCCGTGCCCAGCAAAGCCGCCGGCTCATCGGACTCGAGGACGTACGAGGCCTCCCGGCTGCTCACCAGCCCGCCGTTCTGGTGCAGCTCGCCCGTGGTCGAACGCTGATGGCAGCCGTCGAGCCACTCGGATCCGAGCGAGAACGTCACCTGGGCGAGTGCGGGGGTCTCGCGGACCGCGTCGATCGTTGCGTGAAGGGCCTGCTTGTCGACACCGTTGATGGTGGTGGCCGAGGAGGTGCTGGTCATGAGGCATTGCCTTTCGTTTCATTTGGCGAGTGCGCGGGCGTCGAAGGACGCCTCCGCTAGGCCTTCAAGGGGGCGGGGGAGTCGTGGTTGTCTACTGCGGCAGGGTTTTGCGGTGCTGAGCGGGGGTCGAGATCGATGTCCTTCTTGTTGGTCTCCGGTGCGAGGTACGCGCAAACCGCGGTGATGACGCTGAGGACGGTGAAGTACCCGACGACCAGCCACGGGCTTCCGTTTCCGACTGCGAGCAGTGTTGTCGCGATCAGAGGTGAGAAGCCGCCGGCGAACACCGAACCGATTTGATATCCGACTGATGCTCCGCTGTATCGCACTCCGGTGGAGAACATTTCAGAGAAGAAGGCCGCTTGTGGACCGTACATTGCGTCGTGGAAGAAGTTCAATCCGATCACCATTGCAAGGGTGATCAGCACTGGGTTCCCTGTGTCGGCGAGGAGGAAGAACGGGCCGATGAACAGTGCACTGGTGACGGCACCGAACAGGTACAGCGGGCGGCGGCCGAACTTGTCGGACAGCGCGGCCCACATCGGTACGGAAACAAGTCCGATGGCCGAGGCAATCAGGACCGAATTCAATCCGATGCTGGTGGCCGAGCCCAGACTGCGGGCGATGTAGGCGATGCCGAACACGGTGTAGAGGTAGTAGATCGCGTTCTGCGACAATCGCATTCCGGTCGTCAGATACACCGCACGTCGTTCGTTGCGGAACAACTCAACCACAGGCCTTTCGGCGATGGTGTCGTTCTTCTTCATTTCGGCGAACTTCTCCGGTTCGGACAGGCCGATACGGATCAGTAGGCCGACGAAGACCAGCAGTCCACTGATGAGGAAGGGGATCCGCCATCCCCAGGCGAGGAATGTTTCCTCGTCGAGGACGGTGCGAGCGATGCTGAACGCTCCGACGGCAAGCAGCATGCCGGCCGAAACACCGATCTGGGTGAAGCTCCCGTAGAAACCGCGTCGGTTCGCGGGTGCGGACTCCACGGACATCAGTGCTGCGCCGCCCCACTCGCCGCCGACGCCGAATCCCTGTGCGAGACGGAGAACGAGCAGCAGGATCGGCGCCCAAATACCGATCGAGGCGTGGGTGGGAAGGACGCCGATGAGAGTGGTGCTCGCTCCCATGATGAGCAGCGACGCCACCAGCATCGCCTTGCGGCCCACCCGGTCACCGATGTGGCCGGCGACGACGCCCCCGATGGGGCGGGCGAGGAAGCCGACCGCGTAGGTGCCGAAGGCTGCGATGAGTCCGATCGCGGGGCTGACGTCGGGGAAGAAGAGGGGGCTGAACACCAGGGCCGCGGCCGTGCCGTACAGGAAGAAGTCGTACCACTCGATCGTGGTCCCGACGAAACTTCCCAGTGCGACCATGCGCGGCGAGTTGGGCTTCTTTTCACCCGACGGCGCTGTCGGTGAGCTCATGGTCGGGGTCTCCTCTCGGGAGGGGGTCGCCGCACGGAGTCGGGACCAAGAGGGATGTGGGGGTATGTACTTGGGTAGCCGCGGGGTGCGGCCAGGGAGTTGGGGTCCGAAGCGGTGAAGGGTCTGCTGTGATGTAGGGCCCGACTCCTCTTCGGTGTGGCTCAAGTCTCAGCTGCAGGTGAACGAACGGCAATGGCCAATGTGGAGCAAGGCTGTGCAATTCTGCAGAACGCAGGTCAGGGCCAGTTTCTGTTCGTCACGGAGGCGCGAAGGGCATCGCCAGCTATAGTTGGAATGTTGGCCATTCGTAGAAATATCGAAGGATTAGGAGTGCCCGTGCTTCACGCCGCACCAACTCTCGACGAGCAGGTGGACATCCTCAAAGCACTCGCGGACCCCGTGCGGTTGGATCTCCTCCGGCGCATCGCCGCCGTCGACGAGATGGCCTGCACCGACCTGGTCGACGAATCCCATGTCTCCGCCTCGACCGTCTCCTATCACGTCAAAACGCTGAGGACCGCCGGGCTCGTGCAGGTCCGCAAAGAGGGGCGCAACTTCCACTACACCTACCGGCCCGAGACCGCCCGTGCATTGGCGGCCGCGCTGAACAGCCTGGGCTGATCGGGTCGTGTACGTCTCCACTGTCCGTGGAGGAGGAACGGGCGACTATCACGTAGCACGGTGCCGATCGCGCAGCCGCTGCGGTTCGAGGGCCACCCCGAATTCGGGGGTTAGGACCGAGCCCTCGGCCCCTATGAACACCCCCTGGGCTCGCTCGGTGCCTGCTGCCAAATCTCGGGCACATCGTTGCGGGGTCACCCCGAGTAAAGCAGTTTCGACAACTCCGTGCTGGTGTCCCACGGAGCCGGCGCCTCAAGATTCGACACCCTCGAAATCGATGGTGCGGTGGACACGGCGAGCAGGTCCAGGACCTGGGGCAGGAAGCGGAACGCCGCGGTCCGATCGTTCAGCGTGGAGACCGCTGTGAGTCGGCGGCTGATCTAGTGGGCTGTGAACAGCCCGCTGGGATGGTCCGCGACAAGTTGCTCGATGTGCTCAGCCATAACGCGAACCCGCGCTAGGCGCACGAGGTCGCGCGGGATGGACATCCAATAGCTTCTCTCGATCTTCGAGGTGATTGCCGTCAGGCGTTGCAGTCGGGGATTGCAGTCGGCAATGAACGACGGGAGCAACGCAATGCCGAGATCCGCTTCCGCGGCCTGGATGAAACCAGCGATGTTATTCGTCTGGATCCGTGCTTTCGCATTCGGCAGCACTTCGTACAGCAAATTGAACGTGGTGTGGTCCAGAGCGGTATCGACATACCAGATCAAGACGTGCTTGTAGAGATCCTCGATCTGCTCCACCGGAGGATGCGAAGCGAGATAGTCACTTGATGCATAGAAACCGAGCGTGTAATTGGCGAGTTTCTGAACAGTCACCGCGCGGGCTTGCGGCCGCTCAATAGTGACGGCCAGATCGAACTCGCGGGGAGTTAGGGATGCGTGCCGGTTCGCGGTCACGATCTCCATCGTGAGATCAGGATGCTGACGCTGGAGCCCTACAAGGCCGGGTAGCAACAGATATGCCCCGAATCCGTCGGGGGCGATCACCCGGACATGACCGGTCAGCGAGGAGTCCCGCGACAGACAGTCTTCCTGCGCCACCCGCATTGCTGATTCGATGGTCTCGGCATGGGCCAACAGTCGCAGCCCGGCGTCGGTGAGTGTCCATCCTTCCGACGTGCGATCGAACAAGCGGTTCTCGACAGCACGCTCGAGACGGGTGATGTGACGACTGACGGTCGTGTGATTGATCTGCAGGTACTTGGCGGCCTCGGTCAACCGACCACGGCGCGCGACCTCCAGAAAAAGTCTGAGGTCATCGGCAGAGAACATGGTTCAACTCTAGCCACCGTTACCGCGGATCCTCATCCCGCCACTACAGCGTCCTCCCAGTTCCGCATCATCGCCATTAAGGCCGACGGTGTGACTCCTAAGGTGTCGAATTGTCTGTCGACGGCGGGGTCGCGCCGTCCAAGGCCCTGCACCTTACTTGAAGTTCACGCGGGCGGGGAGTGACGCCCGCCCATTCTCTGCGAGAGCGCTCTTGCGGTCAGAGGGGGTGAACCTGCGCTTGAATGATCCCGCGAGACTTCTGAGTGGTCTGCGACGAAATTATACGTCGCAAGTTCTCCGGCCCAGGAGTCCTGTCGGTGTCTGTGTGGCAGAGTGGAGATCGCCGAAATCGACTCGAACTCCAGGACCTATACCGCTGCAACGGGTGTCGACCAGACCGCAGACAGGGTTGGTGTCGGAGCCGGGGGCCGCCGCAGGCCAGTCGCTGGGCGCGGCGACGTACTCACGGGCCGAGGGGCCCAGCCACACCGAGCAATCGGCGTAGAACGAGTCCAATTTGGTGCACAACGAGCGGCCGCCAGCATTGCCGGCGATTCCGATAACCGTGACCGCGTGTATTCGGCGATGCCGCAGATGGGTATGACCCCCAGACTGCATCGTTTACAGCTCCTCGTAAACAATCCTCTGTGAGCCGCCGCAACAGACCAGACCAGGTCCACCACGGTTCTCACTTGTGCTAGGCGCTGTCGTTCTCAGGCACGATCATCCAGTACTTCCGCAGGGCAGCGACGTCGTCGGGCGGGGGATCCGAACGAGCCGTGGACCGGAATCGCCGACGTCGAGGGTGGAGAGCCGCGACTCCGAGGCCTGCGGCCGCGGCGGTCCACCGGCCGGTGACGTTGTAGGGCTGGATCTGGGTACGGGTGACAGGGAAGGATATCGACGAGAATCCCGAGGGCGGGAACGTCGAGGTGCGAGTCGACCGTAGCCAATCAGTCTGTGGGCGTGTATATCGAGCAGAACTTTCGGGTGGCTCACAAGATACTTAGCGGTGGGTTTAGCGGAGAATGACACCCGTTTGGAATCACAGACTCTCTGCAGATTCTGAACGCCCACTTCTCTTAATCGCGTACCACCCAAGAGTCAGAGCCGGAACAATGATGACCAGCGAAGACACGGTATATGTGCCAATTGGGTAGTCGATTGCCATCAGCCCGAGGATGCAAGCAAGGAAGCCGAGCGTCGCATATGACGTATAGGGGGAACCTGGAGCCTTGAACGCGGGGCGAGCTACTTCTCCGCGTCGGGCGCGGCTGTGAAGTTTGATCTGGCAAAGGCAAATTACGGACCATGTCGAAAGAACCCCGAGCGCTGAGACGTTTATCGCAATCTCAAATGCCTCGCTGGGTACGATGTAATTGAGTCCAACACCGATCAGTGTCACGAATGCGGTCAGGATGACGCCACCAATCGGAACGCCCGCCTGACTCATCTTGGCGGTAAATCGTGGTGCTGCACCTTTCATTGCCATCGACCGGAGTATGCGGCCTGTGGAGTAGAGGCCGGCATTGAGGCTTGAAAGGGCGGCAGTAAGCACCACGAAGTTCATCACATTGCCGGCGGAAGGTATCCCGATCCGATCGAAGAAAGTGACAAAGGGGCTTTCGGACGCGCTGTACATGTTGTTAGGGAGCAAGAGCACAAGTAGCAACACAGACCCGACGTAGAAGACCGCGATCCGCCAGAGGATGCTGTTGACCGCCTTCGGCATGACCGCGACTGGATCCTTCGTCTCACCTGCTGCGATACCCACCAGTTCAATACCGGAGTAGGCGAACGTTACGCCCACGACGACAAGGACGAGTGGGAGCATCCCGTTGGGTAGCCAACCCCCGTGGTCGGCGATGAGATGGAGCCCGGGGCGTGCGCCCGATATCGGGTACTGGAAAGCGAGGACCATACTTCCCACGAGAAGGAAGGTGACCAAGGCGCCGACCTTGATGATGGCGAACCAGAATTCGAGTTCTCCAAAGAACTTCACCGAAAGAAGGTTGATAGTAAGCACAATCGTGAGGGCAGCGAAGGCGAGAAGCCACTGCGGCACGCTGGTGAAGAAGCTCCAATAATGGACGTAGATAGCTGCCGCTGTCACATCGACAATTGACGCCAGTGCCCATTGGATCCAGTACATCCAGCCGGCGACGAAGGCGAGTTTGTCCCCATACATCTCGCGTGCGTAAGAGACGAACGAGCCGGATGTCGGACGATGTAGGACGAGCTCGCCCATTGCGCGGAGCATGAAGAATGCGAATAGTCCGGTCACGGCGTAGGCGACCACGAGGGCTGGCCCAGCAGTCGCAATTCTGCCTCCGGCTCCGAGAAATAAGCCCGTTCCGATCGCGCCCCCGATTGCGATCATTCGGATGTGGCGTGGGGTCAGACCCTTGCGATAGGCGTCATCTCCTTCGCGGCGCGATCGCGCAGCGGATGACCCGTTGGCTGCATGCGACTCCGATGACGAGTCGTTCTGCGATACTGACTGACTCATGAGGATTCTTTCGACTCGGGATTCAAAAGCGATAGGGGAGAGCGGCGCCACCTGGGGCTTGCATCAACGAGCGAACATAAACTCTCCACCAGACAGCGGCGATGTGGTGCCGGGGAGGGGTTGGTCGACAACTCTGTGAAGGAAACGCATCCCAGTTCAGTGAAGCGATATCGGTTGCGAGCAACGCGCCGGCACCGCTTGGGCATACAGTATGAGCGGCGTCACCCTGCGATGCCCTGCATGGGAGGATCTACAGAATCTGTCATATACGGCGCAGATCATTCGACGCTGAATGTGAAAAACTTGGCCAGATTGCAAGATTCACATCACGCATACGTTGGCCCGCCGCTGAGCTCGGGTTGTACGTCGGACAAGCAATCGCGGTGTCCGCAACGTAGGGCGGCGCGGCTGCCAGTATCGCGGTCGGTGTGGCGTGTGCCTTCGAATCCTCGGGTGACACAGGGCTTGTGTCACTAGCGGTGAGCAGAGCGATCCGATCCGCCCGTTTCAGCACGTACCCGATGACCGTCGAGAACCTCGGGCCGACCGAGTTTCTCGACGCTTGGGCGCGGCAACGTGAACTGGCTGCCAACCGTGCTGAGAACGTTGGCGACAGCACCCTGTTGCCCAACTTCGGGTGTACGCCGCGGGCCGCCGCACCGAACCGGGGGACCGACGATACGCCGGTCATCAAGGTCGACCGGGGCGGACAGATTACCTTGGCGCCGGCCCGGACAGTTGATCGTGGACGTCGTGCGCTACGTTCGCGGCTTCGATGAGGCGCTGGTCTCGGTGTGTACCGACCTCGGCCTCGAGTGCGACCGTGTCGAGGGCCGGTCGGGCGTGCAGCTGCCCCCCGCACTGGAGAGCGGTCAGTGGCTGCCGGAGCGGAAGAGTGCGGCCATCGGTGTGCGTGTCCCAGCGCGGCGTGGCGTTGCGCTGGTTCGCACTCAACTGCCATTCGGCGCGCACCGCATATGACGCCATCATCACGGGCGGCATCCGCGACGTCGGGGTGACGTCGCTGTCGCGCGAACCGGGCCGGGAAATGACGGTCGCCGAGGTCACCCGGCCGCGACTGCCCACGTGGTCGCTGCCCTCGACGGCAGGCATCCCGTGGCGGAGAAGGGCATCGAGCTCGAGTTGATGAGCTGCCGGAAACCGAAGCGAGCGCAGTGCGATTTACAACAGCTCGGTACTAGCAGTCGAGTGTTCAGAGTCGGTGGCGCTCTAGTCAAGGAGCTTTTTCCACCCGTCAGCCTCCGCATAATCGAAGATCAGACTGGATTCTGCACGTGCGACCACGTTCTGTTCGATGAGATTTTGAATGACGACGTCGCGTAGCTCTTGTGCGTTCTTCGCCACGACGTGGAGGAGGAAGTCGTCTGCGCCGGTGATGTGGAAGATACCGAGCACGCCGGGAATGTGCAGCGCGGATTCCTGGAAGGCTACGACACGCTGTCGGTTGTGAGTTGCGAGGCGGACGGCTACGAGCGCTTGCAATGACGTGCCCAGCGCTGCGAGGTCGATATCGACCCGGAAGCCTCTGATGATCTGCAGCGACTGGAGTCGGCGCAGTCTCAACGACAACGTCGATTCGGAGACGGCCAACTCTTGAGCGAGGGTAGCGCCGGATGCGCGCGCGTTCACAGATAGGGCTCGTAGGAGAGCCCGGTCAATGCGGTCGAGTTCGGTGTTCTTCGATTCGGTGGTCACGTCTACCCCTTCATGTGCAGGATCTGCGATCTTCGACAGAAGAATAGTAGGTGCTGCATGATTGGCCTACTATCATGGCAGGATCCCTATTATTCGAATCATGACTTCTTCACGTTCCGCTCGGCTTGAGACGATCGCCGTTCATGGAGGTATGGATGGCCTGATCGAAGCAGGACTTCACGTTCCATCTATCGACTTCTCGACGACAAACCCGCTGTCTGACATCGAAGGTGGCGGGGACTCCTATGAACATCTGACGGGCGGAGGCGCCCCGCGGGAGGGCCAGTCTTCCGTGTACCAGCGCTTGTGGAACCCCGGAATCGCGCGATTCGAAGAGTCGTTGGCAGCCTTGGAAGGAACAGACGGCGCGGTCTCCTTCTCCTCCGGCATGGCGGCATTGGCAGCAGCCATCATCGCCACTGTGTCGGCCGGAAAACCACATATTATTGGGCTGCGGCCGGCATACGGTGGAACTGACCATCTACTGTCGACCGGGCTGCTGGGCTCGAAGGTGACATGGACTGACATAGACGGTGTCGCCGCTGCTATCACGTCCGAGACTGGACTGATCGTCGCTGAGTCGCCAGCGAACCCCACACTCGAACTTATTGATATCTCCGCACTGGTGGCTGCAGCTAGAGACATCCCCATTCTGGTGGATAACACCTTCGCTACCCCTGTTCTTCAACGTCCTGCGGACCACGGGGCCGCAATGGTTCTCCATAGTGCAACGAAATATCTTGGTGGACACGGTGATGTAATGGGCGGTGTCATCGCTGCAACAGAGGAGTGGGTTGCTCGCCTCCGTCAAGTCCGGGTGATCACGGGAGCATTGCTGCATCCGATGGCAGGGTATCTCCTGCACCGTGGGCTAAGGACTCTTCCGGTCCGTATCTATGCCCAGCAGGCTACGGCCCGCGAGATCGCATCTCGTGTTGTGGAACACCCTGCGCTGGCGAAGGTGATTTATCCGGGCTTGCCTGGACAAGACCCGATGGGATTGCTCGGCCGTCAGATGGATGGTCCGGGCGCGATTGTCGCATTTGAACTCGCAGGGGGATACGAGGCGGCCGCGGCCTTTACTCACGCGTGCAAGCTACTCACCCATGCGGTATCACTCGGCGGTGTAGACACGCTGGTTCAGCATCCGGCGTCGTTGACGCATCGACCTGTCGAACCGAGCGCGCGCCCCGGCGCAGGCGTCGTCCGGATTTCAGTTGGTCTCGAACATGTCGAGGACCTCCTTGCCGATATCACGCAAGCCCTTGACGCCGCAAAAGGGGTCGTCACGAAGTCGATGACCGGCACTGATCTGTTATCAGTGTGAGCGCGATCCAAATGGTGACGTGGCGGACTCGTTTGATTCGGTCGAATCGATTGTCATTTTACTTGCGCCACGAATGTGTTTCTCCCGGCCTCTAGAGCGAAGTCACTGATGGCGGGATGAGGTTGGTGCGGGGATTACCCGCGGCGTTATATTCGGCTCGTACTCTCGGATACAAGCTGATCCAGTGGTCGTACGAGAGGTTTGTCGCATCACGATCTGATCGATCGGACGAAGCCGGAACACCCACTAGGTCTTGGGTTATCGGTACACCCGTAGATCCTGGTCAGGGCAATCGGGCAGTCTCTTGAACTGATGCTGACCCGGCTAGGTCAGGAAATGCCCTGCGGCAGATTGATCATCGTCTACGCACCCACGAATACAGTCGGCGGCTGTGAGCCAGGTTGACCGCAGCACCCTTACGCCTGCTGGACGGCATGTGGCACCAATCACTATGTCGACGTCCAGTCCGAGGCCAGCTATCACTGAACTCGAGCACGATTTCACAAGGAGAGTCTGATGAACAACGCACTGGTGGTCGAGCACAGGACTAAAGGGTCTGTCCTTTCCTCCGGCGGGTCGATCGAGAGGGATACCCTCCGCGAGATCGAGCAGCGTGTGTTGTGGCTGTCGACGGCGATGATTCACCACGCCAACCGGGTTCGCCCGAATCCGACGGGGCTCAAGGTCGGTGGTCATCAGGCGTCGTGCGCGTCGATGGTGTCGATCATGACGTCGCTGTGGTTCGAGCAACTCCGGCACGGTGACCGGGTGTCGGTCAAACCGCACGCCTCTCCGGTGCTGCACGGCATCAACTACCTGCTCGGGGAGCTGGACGAGAAGTATCTGACGACGTTGCGGGAGTTCGGTGGCCTGCAGTCCTACCCCAGCCGGTCGAAAGACCCTGACCCGGTGGACTACTCGACCGGATCGGTCGGGATCGGGGCGACCGCCCCGATCTGGGGTGCCATCGCCCGCCGCTTCGTCGACACCCACATCGGCGGCGCCGGCACCGGCCGGCAGTACTCGCTCGTCGGGGACGCCGAGCTGGACGAGGGTGCGGTGTGGGAGGCGATCCTCGATCACTCCGTCGCCGAACTCGGCGAAATCGTGTGGATCGTCGACCTGAACCGGCAGTCCCTGGACCGGGTGGTCCCCAACATCGCCGCCGGCCGCCTCGAAGCGATGTTTTCCGCCGCCGGGTGGCAGGTGCTGACCGTGAAGTTCGGGACCCTGCTCGAGTCGCTGTTCACCCGGACCGGTGGGCCGGCGCTGCGGACCCGGATCCTGGACATGCCCAACCCCGAATACCAGCGGCTGCTGCGCTGTGACGCCGCGCAGGTCCGGGACCGGTTGCCCGGCGACGGCCCCGACGCCGCGGCGATCGCGTCGCTGATCGCCGAGCTGGACGACGAGACCCTGCTCCGGGCGATCCGCAACCTCGGTGGCCACGACCTCGACGCCCTGCGCGCCGCCTACGGGCAGATCGACGACACCCGCCCGACGGTGATCATCGCCTACACCATCAAGGGCCGCGGCCTGCCCACCCAGGGGCATCCGCAGAATCATTCGTCGTTGCTGACGGTGGAGCAGTACGAGCAGCTGGCCGCGGAGTTGGGCATGGACCCCGAGGACCCGTGGGCCCGGTTCGAGGCCGACAGTGCGGCGGGCCGGGTGTGTGCGGCGACCGCGGACAGGTTGCGGCGGGAGAAGGTCGAATTCGGCACCCCGCCCGCGGTGCCGGCCGACATCGGTCGCACCCCGTCGGGGACGTCCACCACCCAGGCCGCCCTGGGTCGGGCACTGCTCGACCTGTCCCGCCAGGCCCCCGAGGCGGCGAAGCGAGTGGTGACGGTCAGCCCCGACGTCTCCTCGACCACCAACCTGGCCGGCTGGCTGAACAAGGTGGGGGTGTGGTCGCCGAACGAGCGCCGCAACTGGTTCGACGACGACGCCGAGACGATCATGCACTGGCGGGAAAAGCCCACCGGGCAGCACATGGAACTCGGCATCGCCGAAACCAACCTGGTCGGGTTGATGGGTGAACTCGGCGCCACCTGGAGCCGGTGGGGGCAACCGCTGTTCCCGATCGGGGTGATGTACGACCCGTTCGTCGAACGGGCGCTGGAACCCTGGTCGTACGGCATCTACGCGGGCGGGCAGTCGATCCTGGTCGGCACCCCCTCCGGGGTCACGCTGGCCGCCGAGGGCGGTGCGCATCAGTCGATCAAGACCCCGTCGATCGGCCTCGAGCAACCCGGGTGCGTCAGCTACGAACCCGCGTTCGCGATCGACGTCGAGTGGACGCTGCTGGACAGCATCTCCCGGCTGGGCCGGCCGGACGGGTCGTCGTCGTATCTGCGGCTGTCGACCCGCCCGGTCGATCAGACTTTGGCCGCGGTCCCCACCGATCCGGCGGCCCGCGAGCGTCGCCGCCGTCAGGTGGTCGCCGGCGCGTACATCCTCCGCCGCACCGACACCCCGGCGGTCACGCTGGTCGGCATGGGCGCGGTGATCACCGAAACCCTCACCGCCGCGGACCGGTTGGCCGAGCAGGGCATCGCCGCGGACGTCGTGTGTGTCACCAGCCCCGGCCTGTTGTTCGAGGCGGTGCAAGCCCGCCGGGGATTGGCCGACGGCCCGTCCTGGATCCTCGACCAGGTGTTCCCCGCCGACCGGGCGGCACCGATGGTGACCGTCCTCGACGGGCACCCGCACACCCTCGCATTCCTGACCGGCATCAACCACGTCCCCGGGGCCGCGCTCGGCGTCAGCAAGTTCGGGCAGGTCGGCTCCCTCGACGACGTCTACCGCTACCACGGAATCGACACCGACAGCATCGTCCGCGCCGCCCTCAACCTCGTCGACTGACCCCGAAAGACTTAACATGACCACAACCCACAACGGCGCCACGATGGTATTGCCGTCACTCGGCGAGAATGTCACCGAGGCGACCATCACCCGCTGGCTCAAAGCCCCCGGTGACCGCATCGAGCACGATGAACCGTTGCTCGAGGTGGCCACCGACAAAGTCGACACCGAGATTCCGTCCCCCGCCGCCGGCATTCTTCTCGAGATCGTCGCGCAGGAAGACGCGCTCGTCGAGGTTGGTGCGGTGGTGGCTGTGCTCGGTGCGGAGGAAGGCGCCGCCGCGGCCACACCGGCTCCGGCCCCCGTGGCCACGCCGACCCCGGCACTGGACCCCGTCCCGACGCCGGGTCCTTCATCGACCGTTGCGCCGACAGCCGGTGGCGACCGGGTGGAGAAGCTGCCCCGGATTCGCCGCACCATCGCCAGGCGGATGGTCGAATCCCTCCAGACGTCAGCGCAATTGACCACCGTCGTCGAGGTCGACGTCACCGCCATCGCGCGGCTGCGGGCACAGGAGAAAGACAGCTTCCATCGCCGCACCGGGGTGAAGCTATCGTTCCTGCCGTTCTTCGTCGTCGCCGCCGTCGAGGCGCTCGACGAGCACCCGGTGATCAACTCCTCGCTCGATGCCGACTGCACTGAGGTGACCTACCACTCGGCGGTGCACCTCGGGATGGCCGTCGACAGCGACAGAGGTTTGATGGTGCCCGTCATCCGCGATGCAGGTGCGCTGCGGATCCCCGACCTCGCCCGGCGGATCGCCGACTCCGCAGACAGTGTGCGTAACAATACGATCCGCCCCGATGACCTGTCCGGCGGCACGTTCACCATCACCAACACCGGCAGCCGCGGGGCACTGTTCGACACCCCGATCATCAACCAACCCCAATCCGCCATCCTGGGAATCGGAGCCGTCGTCGAACGCCTCGTCCCCACCCGCGGCGACGGCGGATCACTCCAGATCGAAGTCCGGTCGATGGCGTACCTCTCACTCTCCTACGACCACCGCATCGTCGACGGCGCCGACGCCGCCCGCTACCTCGGGGCAGTGAAGACACGTTTGGAAGCAGGCTTTGCCGGCAAGGACATTGCATGATCGACCGGCGAGCATCAGGCTATCTAAAGCCTCTCACGGAGGATCAGCAGGCGATGTTGGGGTACGTGATCGCCTGGGCTCCGTTCGGAGGAGGAGACGAGGAGATCCTGCCTCAATTTGGGATCACCCCCGACAATTTCTACCTGCGTCTCGCGCGCATTCTCGAGTCCCGGTCGTGCGGGGGAATCGATTTCGCGACTCGAAACAGGCTTCGTGAGTTCTGTGCGGGAAAGCTGAGTAGCTTTCCCCCCAACCCCGATCGCGCGTCGTCGATTGACGTGCGGGTCGATTGAATACACGTTGAGACCAAGATTCCTAGGCGGGAAGTGCTCTCCTGCCCATTAGTGCGAGGACGACATGCCGTGAGTGTAGAGACAGTCAGTAGCCAGTCGGAGCAACGACGCCTGGCACTGCTATCGAGTGATTCAGTGCAAGTCACCGCGGCATTACAACCTCGCCGGGTGCGTTCCCCGGAGAGTATGACTGGCGCCCAGGCTGTCGTCCGTGCGCTTGAGGAACTCGACGTCGAGTGTGTGTTCGGGATGCCTGGGGGCGCGATATTGCCCGTGTACGACCCCCTGTACGAGTCAACGCGTGTGCGTCACGTCCTCGTGCGGCACGAACAGGGCGCCGGCCATGCCGCCACGGGCTACGCGCAGGCCACAGGCAGAGTCGGCGTGTGCATGGCCACTTCCGGGCCTGGGGCAACGAACCTGATCACTCCCCTGGCAGATGCGCAGATGGACTCCGTGCCCGTTGTTGCGATCACCGGCCAGGTCGGTCGCGGATTGATTGGAACAGACGCATTCCAGGAAGTCGACATTTGCGGAGTGACGATGCCGATCACAAAGCACAATTTCCTCGTGACGTCCGTCGATGACATCCCCCGGATCCTCGCTGAAGCATTCCATATCGCGTCATCGGGCCGGCCGGGCGCAGTGCTAGTCGACATCCCGAAGGACATCCTGCAGGCAACTACAGCATTCTCGTGGCAGCAAGAGGTCGCACTACCCGGATATCGAAAGGTCCCGAAGCCTCACACAAAGCAACTAGGAGCAGCCACGAATCTGATTGTCGAGGCAGTCGCGCCCGTTCTTTACGTAGGCGGTGGAGTGATCAAGGCGGACGCCTCCGCCGAGTTGATGGAGCTTGCACAGCTAATCGGCATCCCGGTCGTCACTACCCTCATGGCACGCGGAGCGTTCCCCGATAGTCACGAACTTCACTACGGTATGCCCGGCATGCACGGGACGGTCGCTGCCGTAGCTGCGTTGCAGAAATGCGATCTGATCATCGCGCTCGGGGCGCGGTTTGATGACCGAGTTACCGGACGGATCGATTCGTTTGCACCGAACGCAAAGATCATCCATGTGGACATCGATCCCGCGGAGATCAGCAAGAACCGCTATGCCGACGTACCTATCGTTGGCGACTGCAAGAGAGCAGTTTCCGCGCTGATCGAACTGGTAAAGAAGGATTCGCGCCCACTTGCTGATCTCGCCAACTGGCGATCGTATCTTGACAATATTCGTGCGCGGTATCCTCTAAACTACAGCCGTCCCTCCGATGGGATGCTGTCACCGGAGTACGTCATCGAGGCGGTAGGACGTGCCGCGGGCACCGACGCCGTTTTCGTTTCGGGTGTCGGCCAACATCAGATGTGGGCGGCGCATTTCATCCAGTACGAGAATCCCCGAACCTGGGTCAATTCGGGAGGGCTCGGCACGATGGGCTTTGCGATCCCAGCTGCGTTGGGTGTGAAGATTGGGGCCCCAGAACGCGAGGTGTGGGCTATCGACGGTGACGGCTGCTTCCAGATGACGTATCAGGAGCTAGCGACAGCAGCAATCGAGAGAGTTCCGGTCAAGATTGCCCTTATCAACAACGGAAAACTCGGTATGGTTCGGCAACTCCAAACCCTGTTCTATAAGGAGAAATACGCCAGCGTGGATCTGTCCGCGCACACTCAGCGGATACCGGACTTCGTCAAACTCGCTGAGGCACACGGATGTGTAGCGTTGCGCTGCGAGCGTGAAGAGGACGTTGCCGATGTGGTCGCCCAAGCCCGGGCTATCAACGATCGGCCGGTTGTCATCGATTTTGTCGTTTCAGCCGAGAGCCTGGTATGGCCGATGGTGGCTGCTGGCACGAGCAACGACGAGATCATGGCCGCACGCAATGTGCGACCGTTCTTCGACGATGAATAACCTGGTCTTGCGGATACGTCGCCCGCATCGACCCGAACGACGTGAGGAGTCGAACCGGGAGCGCGACTGCTTTGTCGCCGGCTCGTTGTTTTCGGGAAGGTGTCCTTCTCGAGCAGCCAATCGAGAAACGATACGTTCGGCACTCTACCCAGATATGCGACTTGTGAGTTCGTGGCACTGTGAACAGTGCTCGGACAGACCTGACCTGAACTCCGTGCGAGTTGCGAGCTTGAGTCTCGGCCGGGTCCAGATGAATTCTTTGCCGTTGAAGACGAGCTTGTGGAGTGCGGCTTTTGGTAGCACTCCGGCCTATGAGTAGACGAACACTGCCGTCTGGGAATGCCATGATCATGGGAATAGCCGTGATATGCGCCGTCAGCTCCTGGTCATGGATGAGCATGGTCACCCCCTTGACCTGGGACAGCTCGGTCTAGGTTTCGACCAGTCGGTCGCGATGGCGCACGTCGACACCGCGCGGAAGGCGGAGATCCTCTTGTACCTCTTCGGAACTTCTGTGGTGATGACGATCCTGGCGACGCCTTCGGCGAGGAGTTCGGCGACGATCTCGGGAATTGCCATCTTGCCGACTGCCTGTTGGCCGCTGGTCATCGCAACCGCGCCGTTGTGGAGCAACTTATAGGTGACGTTCGAGCCGGCCGCGACGCAGGCGCGAACGGCGAGAGATCCGGAGTGATGGTAGGTGCCGTCGCCGAGGTTCTGGAGCATGTGATCATGGGAAACGAAGGGAGCCAATTCGATCCACGCCGCGCCCTCACCGCCCATCTGGGTCAGGCCCACGATGTTGCCGACCCGGTCCTCGTCCATAAATGTCGCGAGACTCTAGCAACCGATCCCGGCACCGACGAGCGAGCTATCCGGTGTCTCGGTCGAGCGATTGTGCGGGCATCCGGAGCAGAAGTAGGGCGTGCGGTCCGCCAACGGCAGGAGGTTGATCCTAGGTCGCCTGGACCCGCGGGGATCAAGCCAGACGCGCGCGGAGGGGACATCAGGTGCTCGAGGATCCGTGGGCCGACGGCCTTGGCCATGACCGTGGGGAGACGTCGGCATTCGACCGGAACAGGACGTCTCCGTCCGGCGGCCGCCGGCCGAGGACCACCGGGGCGTTCGTTGCGCCGTACAACAGGTCCTTGATTCCGAGCTCGATGAAGGCGCGCTTCTCCTCGACGAGCTCATCGAGGCCAGCGGCGAACTCGTGGATGACTTCGGTTCGAGCGGCGAGACCATACCGAGTTTCAGCAGGCGCACCCCGGACGAGGCCAGTGTTTCCTCGGTGATGCCGAGCATGGTCAGTGCCTGTCGAATATCCAGGTAGGTCGCTCCGGCCGCCACGATTCCGACCCCGGGCGAAGGATCGCCGACGACCTTGTTGAGTTCATTGGCGTGGGCATAGCGACGGGCCAGCTCGACGCGCGTCGTCACGAGCGTCTTTTCCAGGTCGGAGAGGGTGGGTTGCATGAAGTTGGCCGAGACTATGTGCGAAGGATCTTCGCCGTCGATTGTCCGGTCGAGGAATGCTGGATTGACACTGCCGGAGCGAACGGTGGCTGTGCTGGCGCCGTCCGCGACATTCGTCGCCACCTTCAGCCCTGTCCACAGCCCGCATACCGTGACAACGCGATTCCGTGAAGACCCAAGTCGAGAATATCTTGCGCATCGGCCGGCGAGAGTACGGTCATCCCTATCTCGGCCATCGCCATTTCCGACGAACTGGGCACGGTGGAGAACTTGGCGATCGAGTCGTCGTCGACGAGAACCAGTACGCCCTCGTGTGCGGCGGAGCCGCCGCGATTGGCGTGCCGCAGGGCATCGGTGGCAGTCCAGGCCTGGAGCCTTGCCGTACCAGATCCCGACGACGCCATCGTAGGGCATGCCTTCCATTGTCGAGGCCAGCTGGGAGCCCTATACGGCGGTGGCACCGAGTTCCTCGTTGACACTCGGCTTGAACACAATGTTGTGCTCATCGAGTAGCTTTCGCTGCCGGGTGAGCTCGCGGTCGTACCCGGCCAACGGCGAACCCTCACAGCCCGAGATGAATGTTGCCGTGTTCGGCCCGTTTCGGCGATCCAGTCGGCATTGTTCCATGGGGATCCGGACCAGTGCCTGCAGCCCGGACAGGAGTACCGCTCCGTCAACAAGCTGGTATCTGTCTTCGAGCCGGACGGCCCGGCCACCTGTAGAAGTCACACGCACTCCAGAGGGACACGTCACTGGGTCGACGCCGTTTGACCCCGCCGACCCAGATGCAAGATTGTTGTAAGTAGGCACCAATTATGGTGTCGGTCAGCGGGTTTTGTCTTCGGTGGTAAGCGCAAGATCTGACTGAGACTGGGTACTCTTCTCAGTGATAACTACAAACTAAGGCAGGGATTCCTCTTGGACGAGTGGGCAAGCGTGCGACGGCTGTGCGATCGGGCGCTGGCCTCGCTACCGGAACTAGCATCTGGTGTCACGGGCCGGGTGCGCGCGGATCTGCCGGAGTACGCAATGGTCCCGCGCGACGAACACCTGGCCGATGTCGCCGAGCTGCACAGGCGCCGGATCAAGGAGATCGCCGAGCGTCGGCCGCCCGACGCCACGGATCTAGAGCTTGTGGTGACACTTGCCCACCACCGGGCGCGCCAAGGGATTCCGATCGAGGTGCTGCTCGGTTCCTATCACGTGGGGGACCGCGAACTATGGCGCACGTTGTGCGATCTCGCGGGCGACGCACTACCCGTCCTTCCCAGCGTCGCCGCCCTGATGATGGAGTCCCTGCATGTCATCGGGGCCGCGCTGTCCGCCGCGCACGGGGACATCACCCGAGCGCAGCAGGGCCACCGGATCACGCTGTCGCAGCGCTTTGTCGAGCTGCTCGAAGGCCGCCAACTCGACGCCGAGACGGAGCGCATCGCCGACGCTCTCGACTTCGATCCGCAGGGCGAGTTCATAGCTCTATTGTGGCGACGTGTCGGAGACCAGTCGGCACTGTCGAGAGAGCTCGAGGACGAGATGACGCGAAGCGGCGCGCGGATCGCGTACGCCTACAACGACCTGGACGTACATCTCGTCGCGCAGGGCACTTCCCTGCCGAACATCGTGGGGATCGCAACGGGCAACCTGGCGGACGGGCAGGTCGGAGTCGGCATGATCCGCGGCGGGCTAGTCGGAGCCATGATGAGTCTGTGCGACGCCCGCTTCGCCATCGCGGCAACGTCAAAGGCTCGTCCGGTTGCCCGGTTCGCAGACGTGTGGCCGTACTCGTGCGTCGCAGTGAACGAGAATCTGATCGAACCGCTGATTGCCGGCGCAGTCGAGACCGCCCGAGCACACCCTCATCTCGCGGAAGCGGTGCTCGCGTATGCGTCGTCGGACATGTCCGTTGCCAGGACGGCCAAGGGGATGCACCTACACGCGAACACCGTGACCTATCGACTGGAGCGGTGGACTCGACTGGTGAGCTGGGATCCGCGCACGTTCGATGGCCTCACCAAGTCGCTCATCGCGTGCCGCCTAGCATGACCTCCGCGATCGTGCATTCAGAACGAGGTCAGCCGGCGTCGCGCGTATGCAAACGTGCACGGGCCTGTGCAGCATTCGCCATTGACGAACTTGGCGTCATGTGAGGAGACTCATGTCAAATCCCGACTCCCCAACGCCAGCCGACGTCCCGTTCCTGGGTCTCCACGTCGGACTTTTTCGGTGCAGGCACGCGCTGACCTGCTGCATGGAAACGTGTAACCCATTTTTTGAACAACGCGTCCACGAACACGTGGGATCGGAACCGGTTAACGCGATCCGAATGCACAATCGTGCCGACCGGGTTGCGTAGTGCGATGGCGTGGCCTAACGCGGAGCAGGCCAATCCCGCGGTCATGCGTTTGGCGATCGAGTATCCGACGATCCGGTTGGAGAAGCAGTACTTGATCTCGCAGAGGTAGAGCTTACCGCCGTCGGTCGAAGCTCAGTGATGTCGGCGAGCCGCAGCCGATCTGGTAGATCGACAATGAACTTGCGGGCCGTCGGTCGTCGTGGACGGGCGGGCCGGCCTTGCGATTGAGACCGCGTTCTTGGCGAACACCGAGAAGATCCGCTGCTGCGAGCACCGACGCTGGACGGTTCTCACCAGTGGTGATGCCGTACTCGGGTAGCTCGTCGGTGATGAACCGGCAACCGAATGCCGGCTCGTCGGCGTGGATGTCGAGTGCGGCGTTGATCACGTGGGCGTCGTCCCAGTCCCACTGCGAGACGGGAGTGGTGCTCCATTTGTAGATGGATTGCCGGGACATCCCAGCACCCGGCAGGTCACCGAGACGGCGATAGGTCCGCGGAAAGGTCGAGGACCAGCGGGGACATCATGTAGTGCCACTATGCCGCCCTTAAGCAGGTGCGGTGGTTCGTCGGATGCTTGGCAGGGGGTGCCGTCTCGAAGCATGGCGAAGAAAACGTCGCATCGCCGGCGGGTGAGTGCGGGACGGGGGGCTAGGTTATAGCTTTTGCCCCGTGCTCGTTTGCGCTCGTCGTAGTCGCGATATTCGCGGCCTTGCTGTGCTGCGAACGCTGAAAGACAGAGCACGCGTTTGAGTTTCTTGTTGCCGCGTCGTGACCGGAGCTCTCTGCGGATGGATGATCTCGACGGTCGGGTGACGGGCGCGAGGCTGGTGGAGGACGCGAGGTGCCCGGCGGAGACGAACTCTTTGCCGGATACTTCGGTGATGATGTATGCGGTAGTCCTGCCCACTATTCCGGGCATCGAGATCAGGACCCGATGAAAAGGGCGCGTCTGACACGGCAGCGACTTCGTTGGCAATGTCGAGGAGTTGCCTCTGGAGCGATGAGACCCGCTTCGCCAGTTTCGGAATGACGGTCTTTGCGGCGTCAGCGCCCACGATGACGATAGCTTGCTGTCAAGTGCTGTCAGGATTGAGTCGGCCATTCGTGTGCCCATGCGTGGTGCATTCCTGCTCAACCGTTGTGAGGGCAGATCCATCGCAGGTCAGATGTCAATCGAAGGTGGCGCAGCCCCTTCTCGCACTCTAAGCCTCAATCCGTGGATCGGTGATCTCGGTGATTTCGGGTCGATCTATTTGGTGATGCCGATGGGCGACGGTTTTCGGGGCGTGGCTGATCTGCTGACCGGGTTGTCAGCTTATCCACGTTCGGTATTCCTGGGTCGGGGCCGTGTAGCCGGGGTGTCGGGGTCAGGCCGCTTGCGGAGGTTCGTAGTCGATGATGCTGTCCCAGAAGGTTGTCCAGTCGTCTTGTCGCGGCCAGTGAGCTGGAAGGTGGAGCACGGTTTTGCGTGCAGGTCGGGCGAATCGGGCCGGTACGTTGACCAGGTGCCGGCGCACCGTGGCCCCGCGGGCCACGGCGTGGCGGCCGCCGGCGAGGGTGCCGGTGGCGCGCAGCAGGTTGTGGGCGATCGCGGCGCAGAGCACCCAGGCGCTGTTCGCGCCGAAACGACCGGAGGGTACGTGCGCGAGTGGTACGTCGATCAGGTCCGCGAACACCGTTTCCACGATCGCGTGTTTGCGGTGGGTGATGTCGGCGTCGACGGTCAGCAGGTCGGAATTGGTAAAGAACGGGTCGTAACGCCACACCGGGAACAATGCATCCGGGTAGTTGGCGTCCTTGACCCGGCGCACAATGAGGCGGGCGGTGACCCGGTGGCGTCCGGAGAACGCGGTGTACTCGACCTCGGCGACCTCGGCGTCGGAGATCAGCTCCCCGGTGTTGGGGTCGGTGACCGCACCGGGGTAGTGCACCGGTATCCAGTCGCCGTCATCGATGGAGGCGATGGCCCGGGTGATGCGCGGATTGCGGGTCATCACCAGGGAGAACTCGATGCCGGCGGTGACCTCGGCACCGATGACGGCCTTGTTTCCGAACGCCGAATCACAGCGGACCATGATCTTGCCCGTCGCACCGCAGGCGCGGGCGGTGCTGATTGCCGAGCGCAGTTGGGAGGCGGCGCCGCGGCCGGATCCGGTCTTGCCGGCCCGCAGCCGCATCTCCGCGACCACCGGCGCCGCCTGCCCCGTGGACAAGGTCGTGACCAGCGGCGACAGCCCCTTGCGGAGCAGAGCGCGGCCGGCGATCTCCGCGTGCCCGTAGGACGCTCCCTGTTTCTGGTGCCCGAAGACCGGGCGCAGCAACGAGTCGATGTCGAGGAACGCCCGGTCCTCGATGCCGGGCAGCGGCGGGGTGCGGGCGGCGAGGGCGATCAGATGCCGGCGCAGCACCGCCCCGAACTGCAGGCTGTGTCCGTAGGTGAACTCGCGCAGGAAGATCCCCAGGGTCGACGGGTGCGTAGACCTGGTCGAACAGGGCGGGCATCCCGCCTGCCCGGAGCAGGGTCATGTCGTCGATGACATCCGCTCCGGTACACATCCCGCCGATGATCGAGGCCAGTTTCCCGACCGGGTTCGCCGCACCCGAGGCCACCCTCGTGGAGGTGAGGTCGACATGGGCGTCGATCAGCTCCGACAGGCCGGCCTGTTCGGCGAGTCCGAGGACCGGGACCAACCCCTGCCGCCGACACGAGATTGGGTTCGTCGAACCTGTCTTGGCTCACTTCTCGGTGAGGAATGACGTTCCAATCTCTTGACCTGGCACTTCTCGTGTCTACGGCGGCGGTTTCACGCACTAACGGCGCCGGTCTACCCTCGTCGGGTGACGTTCATCAGGCGGGTCCGGACGAAGTCCGGGGCCACAGCGGTGCAGGTCGCCCGCTATGTCAACGGCCGGCAGGAGATCGTCAAGCACATCGGGTCAGCGCACACCGATGTCGAGCTCGGGATGCTTCTCGAGCGGGCCCGAGCGTGGATCGAGCCCGATCAACAGGCCCTCGACCTGGGCGTCACCCCGCAAACACCGGCGGCGAGCGTCCTGGCGGCGGGCCAGGGCGTGTTGTTGCCAGCCGCGGATGACCGGCCGGTCGTCGATGCGCCGGGGCGGACCGCGTCGACGGGGTCGGTGGTACTGCGGCAGATCCTCGAAAGTCTCTACGACCAGCTCGGTTTCGGAGTGCTCGGCGACGAGGTGTTCCGGGATCTAGTGATCGCCCGAATCGTCGAGCCCGGCTCGAAACTCGACGCCGCCAGGGTGGTTCGTGACCTCGGGAAGGCCCCGGCGAGCTACGCCACGATCAAGCGGCACCTGCGGTGGATCGTCGACCGCGACTACCGGGACCAGATCGCGACGAAATGTTTCGAGCATGCCGCCGAAACAGGTGGCCTGTCCCTGATCCTCTACGACGTCACGACCTTGTATTTCGAGGCGGAGAAGGAAGACGAGCTCCGCAAGGTCGGCTACTCGAAAGAACGCCGCGTCGATCCGCAGATCGTGGTCGGTCTGCTCGTCGACCGGACCGGATTCCCCTTGGAAGTCGGATGTTTCGAGGGGAACAAGGCCGAAACCCACACCATCGTCCCGATCATCCGGCAGTTCCAGACCCGCCACGACATCACCGGGGTCGAGATGGTCGTCGCCGCCGACGCCGGGATGCTCTCCGCCGGTAACTTGAAGGACCTCGACGACGCCGGCCTGAAGTTCATCGTCGGCTCCCGCGTCACCAAAGCACCCATCGATCTGTCGAACCATTTCCATTGGAAAGGAGACGTTTTCGTCGACGGACAAGTCATCGACACCGTCACGCCGCGGCATGCGAAGAGCACCGTCAACAACATCCGTCACCGCACCGAACCGGTCTGGGATCCGGCCAGGCACCCGAAGTCGTGGCGGGCGGTCTGGCAGTACTCGAAACGCCGCGCGGTCCGCGACAACCAGACCTTGAACGCCCAGGAAACCCGAGCCCGCGAGGTCGTCGACGGGGCGAAAGCCCCGAAATCGACCCGGTTCGTCAAGACCACCGGCAAGGGACGCAGCCTCGACACCGCATCGATCGAGCGGGCCCGGTCGCTGATCGGGTTGAAAGGTTAGGACGATGTCGGGGTTATGCCGACATGGGTCGCATCGTTGCTGGTAGTGGCCTCGTCACCGGTGGATTGTTCGGCATAATCACCGAATGCCGAGTCAGGCGTAATGCTGGTGTTCCCTGGTGTCGAAGGGAAGGAAACACAGCCATGTCCACCACCGACGATGGCACTCGCTGGATCATGATCGACGACGCGATCAAGGACTTCGACCGTTACCTGATCACGGGTAAGAACGCATCCGAGATGACCCGCCAGTGCTACACCCGACACGCACGAGCGTTCCTGAACACTGTCGCGCAGTCGGCAGCTGCGGTCGACCTCGAACAGTTGTCGGGGCCACAGGTCCGTTCGTATGTCACAGATCTGGGCGAACGTTACGCTCCACAATCACTGAAACTCAAGGCAACTGCGCTGCGAATCTTTCTGCGGTTTGCGTGGATGTCCGGACAGATGAGCTCGGATCTGACCGGCGCAGTCGGCCCGGTGATCACTCATCGGTCCGGCAAGATCCCCAAGGCGCTACACCCGGACGAACTGGTACGCCTGTTAGCGGCACCCGATCGGCACACTCTGGGCGGAACCCGCGATTACGCACTGCTGGTCCTGATGTCCCGGCTCGGATTCCGTGCCGGCGAAGTCGGCGGACTTCGCCTCGACGACATCGACTGGGCGCATGCGAAAGTCAGGGTGCGGGTCAAAGGAGGGAACGTCCTCGAGTTGCCCATTCCCGGCGATGTCGGCTCTGCTTTGGTGGAGTACCTGCAGCGGCGTCCCACTCCGACCCCTCACCGTGAAGTATTCCTCACGAACTACGGGGCGCCGGTGCCGATGACCCGCGGGGCGGTGACGCAGGTGGTCGAGCGCAATGCCCGCACGGCGGGTCTGGGGATGGTGCACGCACACCGGTTGCGGCACAGTGCTGCTCGCGCCGTGCTCGTCGGTGGCGGCACGTTCGAGGAGGTCGGTGAGCTGCTCGGTCACGCCACCCGGCAGGTCACCATGGCGTACTCGTCGTTCGACCTCGCGTCGATGCGTCCCCTTGCCCGCCCGTGGCCGGTCAGGGGGCAGTGATGCCCACCTGGACTGTCCTCATCGACGAGTACCTCGACTTCCGCATCGCACGAGGATTCCAACCGAGCCGCAAGATAGAACGATTGCTCCCGCAGTTCGTCGCCTCGCTGCCCGACAGCCGCGACGACGGTCTGCTGTTCAGCAACGCCGATGCGCTGACCTGGGCGAACCTCCCTGATCAGGCAGCACCTTCCTGGGTGTCGGCTCGCTTGTCGATCGTGCGGGGCTTCGCGCTCTACCTCGCCGGATCCGGCCTACCCGTTGTCGTGCCGGCCTCCCGGCAGACACCGACCTCGTCTCGCCGAGCCACCCCGTATCTGTATTCGACCTGCGAGGTCGTCGACCTCATGGACGCCACCGATGCGATGTTCACACCCTTGCGTGCCGCCACCATGCGCACCCTCATCGGGCTGCTCTTCGTCACCGGAATGCGCATCGGTGAGACGCTGCACCTGAATGTCGGCGACCTCGACACCGAGCAGAACACCCTGATGATCCGGCACGCGAAGCTCGGTCGCGAACGCATCGTCTGCCTCGATAACAGCACCACCGAGGCGTTACGGGCCTACCTCCACGACCCGCCTCGACGCGATCTGGGCACCGGCACCGATCGGCCGCTGTTCGTCACCGGCACAGGCACCGCGGTCTCCTACTCCACCGTCTGCGGTGGCTTCGGCCAGCTGGTCCGCCGTGTCGGACTGGACCATCGTGCCGGCGCCCGTCCACGCCTGCACGATCTGCGCCACAGTTTCGCCACCCTGACGATGGTCGAGGCCTACCGGACAGGACGCGATCCCGGGCACACGTTCGCCGTATTGTCCTTCTGGCTCGGGCATTGCAACCCGGTCGACACCTATTGGTATCTGCAGGCCGCCCCGGAAGTCGCGGCGATCGCCGCCGGGCGCCTCGACCACGGCCAGGAGTGGTGATGAACCACCGTCTCGCCCCGATTCTGCAGCGGTACTTCACCACTTACGCGCTCACCCAGCGGGCGCTGAGCCCGGCCACGATCCGGACCTACCGTGACAGTTGGGCACTGCTGCTCACGTTCGTCGCCGAACGCACGCAGATCCCGCCCCACGCACTCGAATTGGCACATATCGACCACCGGTGCGTCACCGCGTTCCTCGACCACCTCGAGAACGAACGGGGCAACAGTATCGCCACCCGCAATTTGCGGTTGGCCGCGATCAAGGCGGTGCTGGCCTTCGAGTGCGCGACCATGCCCGAGCACCTCGAGACCATCGCGGCAGTTCAGGCGATCCCCGTCAAGAAACACCCGCGACCGCAGTTGAGCTACCTCACCGCCACGCAGGTCAAAGCACTGCTCGACGGGATCGACACCACGACCTGGACCGGACGACGGGACCAGGCGATGTTCACGCTCGCTGCCCACACCGGGCTGCGCGTCAGCGAACTGATCTCCTTGACCGTCGACAGTGTTCATCTCGGCACCGCCGCGCATGTTGCCTGCACCGGAAAGGGACGCAAGCACCGCGCCACACCCCTGACAACCGCCACCGCCGCGTTGTTGAAAACCTATCTGCACGAACGACACACGCATCCGGGTCACGCGTTGTTCCCCAACCCGCGAGGCGAACCACTGTCCGTCGACGCGATCGGGCAACGGCTGCGCACCCACGTGCGCCGGGCAGCACGCGCCTGTCCAGAACTCGCCGGCACCCACGTCACCGTCCACACCCTCCGACACACCGCGGCGATGCGGTTCCTCGCCGCCGGCATCGACACCGCGGTCATCGCACTCTGGCTCACCCGCGACCGCAGTTGAGCTACCTCACCGCCACGCAGGTCAAAGCACTGCTCGACGGGATCGACACCACGACCTGGACCGGACGACGGGACCAGGCGATGTTCACGCTCGCTGCCCACACCGGGCTGCGCGTCAGCGAACTGATCTCCTTGACCGTCGACAGTGTTCATCTCGGCACCGCCGCGCATGTTGCCTGCACCGGAAAGGGACGCAAGCACCGCGCCACACCCCTGACAACCGCCACCGCCGCGTTGTTGAAAACCTATCTGCACGAACGACACACGCATCCGGGTCACGCGTTGTTCCCCAACCCGCGAGGCGAACCACTGTCCGTCGACGCGATCGGGCAACGGCTGCGCACCCACGTGCGCCGGGCAGCACGCGCCTGTCCAGAACTCGCCGGCACCCACGTCACCGTCCACACCCTCCGACACACCGCGGCGATGCGGTTCCTCGCCGCCGGCATCGACACCGCGGTCATCGCACTCTGGCTCGGCCACGAATCCACCGCGACCACCAGCATCTACCTACACGCCGACATGGACATCAAACGACGCGCTCTCGAACGGACACGTCAACCGGACGTCGTGGCGGGTGACTACACGCCACCGGACTCACTTCTGGCTTGGCTGCAAGGCCTGTGATTATGCCGAACAATCCACCGGTGACGAGGCCACTACCAGCAACGATGCGACCCATGTCGGCATAACCCCGACATCGTCCTAACCTTTCTTAGGTCGAACTCGACCTAAGAAAGGCTATGTCACCAACATCCCCGCCACCCTGATGGAACCCGGCGAGGTGATCGGCAAGTATCACGACCTCTGGCACGTCGAGCAGTCGTTCCGCATGTCGAAAACTGACCTGAGAGCCAGGCCGATCTTCCACCGCACCCGCGACGCGATCGAAGCGCACCTGACCATCGTGTTCGCCGCCCTGGCGGTGTCCTACCTGGCCCAACACCGCAGCGGACTAGCGATCGGCAACGTCCTCAAACGACTCCGACCTCTCCGCTCGGCCACCATCGCGATCAACGGCACCCGACACACATTCCCACCCGAACTCGACCCCGACACCCGCGACCTCATCGACAAGATCACCGGACCCGGACTCACGCACTAACGAAATGAGCCAACTCAGGAGACGGCCGGCGGCCGCGCCGCGGCCGACACCGCCCCTGATTCCGGGTTCGGCGCGTAGCGACCCCTTCGTCTCGGTTCCCGGTCGCGGTCGCCTGGGGGTGAGAGGGTGCGGGGTATGACATTGCGGCTGCCGACCACTCTCGCGACCGACTCGGATACTGCGGCAATCGCGGCGCTGACGAAGTACTACGACCGCCCGTACCTGGGCGACGACGCCTACGTCGGCGCGCACTTCGACTCCTGGTCCAGCACCGGTAATCGGGCCGGGGAGGCGGACCGGTTCACCGCGGACGACCTGGTTGCGGCGGGTGTTCCTGTCCGTGCAGATCCCACCGGCCGCGGCACGGGTCATCCTCGACACCGATGCGGAGGCGCTGAACGCCCTTCTCCGGGCGGTAGGCCCGGATCGGGACCGGGTTTGACGAACCGGACTCGCTGACCCCGGGGTGGCCTGCCTGGGACCTGGAAACGGCCCTGTGGGCGTTGCCGGGGATCGGCCGAACGAAGGCAACCAAGCTGATCGCCCGCAAACGCCCCCGGCTCTACCCGATCTGGGACTCCGTTGTCAGTCAGGTCCTGGGCACCGAGCGAGCACATCTGAACCCGGTCCGGGAGGCGCTGCGGGCCGATGACGCGGCCTTGCACCACCGGCTGCTGAACGTCCGCGACACCGCCGGTTTGCCCGAGGAGATCTCGGCACTGCGGGTGTTCGACCTCAACGAACAGATCGAGGAGTTACGTGAGGCTGCACCCTTGGAGTGGACACCCCTGATGCCATGTAGGGGCGGGGCCTCCCGCTCCAGGTGGTTCCTGGCGAATGCTGGGGGTCTCAAGTTCCATCACGGCGTAGGAGGCCCCTATGGACGAGTATGAAGGAAAACAGATTGTCGGGATCGATCTGCACAGGCAGCGATCGGTGATTGTCCGTCAGACGGACACCGGTGAGCAACTGGCGGTAGTGCGAATCGTCAACGACCCGGTGGCGCTGGCGCTGCAGATCGAGAAGGCGGGTCCGAACCCGGAGGTGGTGCTCGAGGCCACATACGGGTGGTACTGGGCTGTTGATGCCTTAGAGGCGGCCGGCGCGAGTGTGCATCTCGCGCATCCGCTGGGTGTGAAGGGATTTCGGTATCGGCGGGTCAAGAACGATGTCCGTGACGCCGGCGATCTGGCGGATCTGCTGCGGATGCATCGGTTACCCGAGGCCTGGATTGCCCCGCCTGCCACACGGGAGCTACGTGAACTGGTGCGCTATCGGGCGAAGGTCGTGGCTCTGCGCTCGGGGCTGAAGGCCCAGGTGCACGCCGTGCTCGCGAAGGCGGGAGTCTTGATCCCGGTGTCGGACCTGTTCGGTGTCACCGGACGCGCGAAGCTGGCGCGGGTGCCGCTCGGGGACGCGTATGCCCAGCGGGTGACCTCTTTACTCGAACTCATCGATGTCCTAGATGCTCACGAGGCGAGGTTCACCGCTGGGATCGCCGGCGAACTGCACCACCATCGCGGCTATACGGCAATCCAGGCACTGCCCGGCGTCGGACCCACCTTGGCCGCGGTCTTTGTCGCCGAGATCGGAGACGTGCACCGGTTCGCCGATCCCGCTCACCTGTGCTCATGGGCCGGTCTGACCCCCAAACACCGCGAATCAGACACGGTGGTGCACCGCGGTCACATCACAAAGCAGGGCTCCAAGCTGGTCCGCTGGGCTGCGGTCGAGGCCATCCAACGACACCCGGACACGTCCAAGATCTCGGCCGACCGCAAACGCATCGAAGCCCGCCGCGGCCGGAATATCGCCAAGGTCGCCGCGGCCCGCAAACTGCTCACGCTCGTCTACTACGGGCTGCGGGATGGGCACATCCGCGCACTGTCCCACGGGCAGACGGCAGCATGAGCAGCTCGGACGCAACATGCGCGAGGTCGCTCCATTGTCTGACCCCTCCCCGTGAGCGTGGTCGTCACCCTGATTGATCCCGCATGTTGCAGCGCACCGCTCCATGCCCGCACCGCCGGGCGAAGGGATGACCGGCAGCCGAGTACTGCCTCGGCCCTGCCCACCCCACCAACGTTGGAGACGTTGCACCACAACCACATAACAACGACTTGATGCATCGAGGAGGCCCGAGAGTATTCGGACCCTCGCGATTCTGGCGCAGGATCGGTCCGGTATCAAGACCATTCGTCCTCGCTGCCGCTGCGGGCGCTGTGTCTGGACACCCCGCCCGATCCGGCGCTGCCCATTCATAGCCCGAAACCTTCGAAACGGGGCGTTGACAAGGCCCCGCTCCTACAGGGATGACAATGGTTCTAGTAGAGCCAGGAGGGATGTCGAAGTGGGACGCCAGTCTCTGTACACGGAGGAATTCCGGAAAGACGCGATCGCGCTGTACCGCGCGGCCGACGGCCAGCGCACATACGCGGCGGTCGCCGCGGACCTGGGCATCAGTGGCGAAACGCTACGGACGTGGGTCCGCAAGGACACCGCCCGCAATGGACGCCAGGAGGCCCGCAGCACCGCCGGTGGGGAAACCCAAGCGGACGAGCTCGCGCGGCTGCGGGCAGAGAACGCCCGGTTACGCGGTGCCGAGAAGGAATGGCAGCTCGAACGCGACATCCTGCGCCGGGCAGCCGCGTATTTCGCGAAAGAGGTGAAGTGAAGACCCGCCGCTGGGACTTCATCTCCGACCATCGCGCCGAGTTCGGCGTGCAGCGGCTGTGCCGGGTGCTGGGAACCTCCCGCTCCGGTTACTACAGGCACCTGGCCACCGAGGATGCTCGCGCCGAGCACGCGGCGGAGGAGGCTGCGACAGTCGCCGAGATCCGCGCCATCCATGCCGAGCACCGCAGCGCCTACGGCGCCCCGCGCGTTCACGCCGAACTCCGCTCCCGCGGACGCAAGATCAACCGCAAACGGGTGACCCGGCTGATGCGAATCCACCACGTGGTCGGCCGGCACCTGCGCCGCAGCAAGCGCACGACCATCGCGGACAAGTCGGCTCCGTCGGTGCCGGATCTGGTGATGCGAGACTTCACCGCTACGGCTGTCGATACCAAATGGTGTGGGGACATCACCTACATCCCCGTGGGATCCTCGTGGTTGTTCTTATTAGTTACGTGGAATCACGCCGGGGGTCGGTTGTTCGTCCCGCGGTGTCACCACGAGCTGAGGGGCCCTGTTGACTGTGTCGATGATCTTGGAAGAGAAGTGGCCGGTCCTGTGCCGGCACGAGCGGGCGGCCGAGTGGTTGCAGATCTGGACCGATCTGGGGCGGGCGCCTCGCACGATCGATGCGTACGCTCGCGGCCTGGCCGAGTACCTGCTCGTCTGCGAGCGTGAAGGCGTCGATCCGGTTGTCGCGACCCGGGCCCAAATCGCCTTGTTTGTAAGGGACTTGCGGACTCGACCGAGTCGGCGCGGTACCAATGTTGTCGCGTTGGACTCGGGTTCGGGTCTGGCGAACGCGACGCTGCAGCAGCGACTGGTTCCGGTGCGGTTGTTCTACGACTTCCTGGTCGAGGAGGGGGTCCGCGAGTCCAACCCGGTCGGTCGCGGGCGTTACACGCCGGGCCGGCACTTCGGTGGGCAGCCCCGGCCGCTCGTCCCGCGGATGGTCAAGTTGCCGTGGATCCCCGGCGAGGCCGAGTGGTTGCAGCTGCTCGACGTTTTCCGGCTCGAGCCGATCCGTAACCGGCTGATGCTGGCGCTGGCCTACGACTCGGCGCTGCGCCGTGAAGAGCTGTGCTCGCTCCGTACCGACGATCTCGATCCCGCGCACCGCATGCTGCGGGTGCGGCCGGAGACGACCAAGACCCGTCGAGGGCGGGTGGTGCCGTACTCTGCGGCGACCGGGGTGCTGCTGTCGGGCTACCTCGCCCACCGGGCCGGGATCAGCCGCGCCCGGGGGCCGCTGTTCTTGTCCGAGTCACGGCGCAATTTCGGTGAGCCGCTGAGCTTGTGGAGCTGGTCGAAGGTGGTGCGGCGAGTCGCGTTGGCTGCTGATGTTCCGCAGTTCTCTACGCATACCACCCGACACCTGTGTCTGACCGACCTGGCGCGAATGGGCTGGGAGCTGCATGCGATCGCAACCTTCGCCGGGCACCGTTCCACCGAGTCGACGCTGACCTATATTCACCTGTCGGGTCGGGATCTTGCGGAGAAGCTGAATCGTGCAATGACGCACCTGCATGCGCAGCGCATCAGCATGCTCACCGCACCCGACGGGACGGGTCCGGCGTGACCGCCGCGGTTCGTGCCGTCGGCGAGGCGGATGCCACGTGGCCGGCGTCGACGTTTCCGGTGTCCCTCGAACGCTACGATCGCCGGGAGGAGCTGACCGATGCGGAGCGCCGAGCACTGCGCGATTTGAGCCCGAAGGCGTTGCGCCGCAATAGAGCGCGGGGAATCCCACGCCGGACCGCGACCCACTGGACGGCGCTGGTGCGGCTCGTCGAGCCGCTCGACACCGCGCGGGCCGGGTTGCATCATGGCGATGACGCCCGGTTTCGGCGGGCCGGGGCGCACGCGGCCGCTATCATCTTGCAGAACTGCGCGGACACCGGCCGGTCCTACTGGGCGTGGACGAGCGAGGACTGGGCGCAGCTGTGTGGTTCGAGCGCCGAGGCCTTCGTCGCGGCCAGGGAACTGCCTACCGAGACCACCGTGCGTCCCTTCCTCGTCGCTCTGGCCTATCTGCTCGGCAGCTTCGACGCCTTCCAACTATTGGGCACATTCAACCGGCTGCACCTGGCCCGCCTCGTCTTCGGCGCCGAGGCGATCGAGGAGTCGATGCGCCAGGCCAGCGCGGTCCTGGACCAGTGGGGGTACCGCGGCGTCTTTATCGGCAAACACCGACTGCGCGGGGGGCTCAGCCAGGCCCTGCTGATCAACCGCAGTTCCAGGCTCGAGGATCTGGATACCGCGGCATTCGACCGGCTGCGCGTGCACCCAGCCACCAACGATCACCAAGGCGAGATGCTCTACGCGCTCCAACGTGCCGTCGCCGCACTCGGACACTGCGACCCGCCGGTGCGCACCGGAGACAACCCCTACGCCGTCATCGAAGGCACCACCGACAGCTGGGCCAACTGGGTCGCCCGTTGGCACGACACCTCCACGCTCACCCCGCGGGTCCGCAGGACCATCCGCACCATCCTGGCCAAGGCCGGGCGGTGGCTCGCCGCCGAACATCCCGAGATCACCGAACCCGGGCAATGGACCCGCCAGACCAGCGCCGCCTGGGTCGCGGCCGTGGACCGCATGACCGTCGGCGACTACGTCCAACGCCGCGACCACCTCCGCGCCCGCACCGGAGACCCGATCTCCCCACGCACCAAAGCCCACATTCTCATGGCCACCCGCACCTTCTTCCGCGACTGCCAGGAGTGGGAATGGATCGATCGTCGCTTCGACCCGGCCCGGGCACTCGCACTGCCCCGCAGCGTGTCCGCACTGATCGGCACCAACCCGCGTGTCATTGCCGACGATGTGTGGGCGAAGCTGCTCTGGGCCGGGCTCAATCTCGACTCGAGTGACCTGCCCGGCAATTCCGCCCACACCTACTACCCAATGGAGCTGATCCGGGCGATCACACTGACCTGGCTCTTCGGCGGACTGCGCAGCGACGAGCTATCGCGGCTGCGAGTTGGCTGCGTGCGTTGGCAACACGACGGTCAGCCCATTGCTGCCGACTCACCCGACGTGCTCGCTGAGGACGCCGTCTGCCTGCTGGAGGTCCCCGTCCACAAGACCGGCACCGCGTTCACGAAACCCGTCGATCCCCTTCTGGGACAGGCGCTCGAGGCCTGGCAAGCCCTGCGCCCGCCTCAGCCGAAGACACTCGACCGCAAGACCAGCGAACAGGTGGACATGCTCTTCGCCTTCCGCGCGCACCCGGTCGCAAAGAACTACATCAACCGCACGATCATTCCCGCGCTCTGCGCCAAGGCCGGTGTTCCGAGCAGCGACGTCCGCGGCAACATCACCAGTCACCGGGCCCGCTCCACGATCGCGACCCAGCTCTACAACGCCAAGGAACCGATGACACTGTTCGAGCTGCAGGCCTGGCTCGGCCACCGCACCCCGAACACCACCCAGCACTACGCGAAAATCACCCCGAACACGCTGTCCAAGGCCTACAACGAAGCCGGCTACTTCGCCCGCAACGTACGCACCATCGAAGTGCTCGTCGACCGCGACGCCGTCACCTCCGGCGGCGCCGCCACCGGCCAACCCTGGCAGCACTACGACCTCGGCCACGGCTGGTGCAGCTACACCTTTTTCGAGCAGTGCCAGCACCGGATGGCCTGCGCACGCTGCGACTTCTACACGCCGAAAGACTCCAGCAAAGCCCAGCTACTCGAGGCCAGCGGCAACCTACAACGCATGCTCACCAGCATCCCGCTCACCGACGACGAACGCGCCGCCGTCGATGACGGACACACCGCCGTCGCGGCGCTGCTCGAGCGCCTCACCGACCTCCCTACACCCGCCGGGCCCACCCCACGAGAGATCGGTACGTCCCCGACCGTGACCCTGCTGCCGATCGTGCAAGTCCGACACGGAGAACCCTGATGAACTTGACAATCCTGATTCCACATAATGGCCACGGTGATCGACATCTGCTCACGCCGGGTGGTGGGCTGGTCCATCGCCGACCACATGCGCACCGATCTCGTCACGGACGCGATCGAGATGGCGGTGCGCACCCGCGGCGGTGACGTCGGTGGCGTCATCTTCCACAGCGACCGCGGAACGCAGTACACCGCAGCAGCTTTCGTCGATGTATGCCGCCGTCATGGGATTCAGCAAAGTCGAGGACGGGTCGGCTCGAGTTACGATAATGCTCTCGCCGAGTCGTTCTTCCAAGGACTCAAGAGGGAGTGGTTGCACGGACGGAGTTGGACGTCGAAGTCGCAGGCACGGCTGGACCTGTTCGAGTGGCTCTCGTACTTCAATCGACGTCGCCGTCACTCCGCCCTCGGATACCTCACCCCAGTGGAATTCGAACAACGACTCATCGCCTCGTCTACGCTGTCAGTCGCCGCATGAAATCCGGTGTCCACTCCCGAGGGGCAACCTCATACGTGGTCCGTGCGAGGACCTGGCGATGGCGCTGCTGGCGTTGCAGGGACCGGTGGCACGGGATCTGCGTCAGGTTGTCACCGGTGTGCACCTGGTGACGGATCTGAGTCGGATGGGCGGGCTGGTGCAGCATGTGGCCGAGAGTGTCCGCCGCCGCCATCCCGAGCACGTCGCCTCCGGTGAGGCGGAGGAATTGCTCTCCCAGATGGGGCGGGTGGCGACCGAGTTGGCCGGCCTCGCCGAACGGGTCCTGCGCACGCACGATCCTGATCTGGCCGTCGAGATCGGCAGACGCGACGACGAGCTCGACGACCTGCATCGTCGGCTGCTCACCCTGATCGAGGATCCGGCCTGGACCGGCACCGTCCCGGCCGCGGTCGATGTGACCTTGTTGGGGCGTTTCTACGAGCGCTTCGGTGACCATGCCGTTACCGTCGGGCGCCGGGTGGTTTTCCTCGTCACCGGGGAACAGGTGACCCCGTAGGTCGTCGCCGTCGCGGGCCGCATCGCCGCGGCCGATCCGAGTGTGGACTTCGCCCTGCCCGTTGGTGTGCGCGTTCGGTCCGTTGGTGGCGTGTTTCGTCATGTCGATGGAGCTGTTCTTCACCCCCGACTGAACCTGCTATTCGGGTTGTTTGAGGGCGTCGGTGATGCGGTTGTGGATCAGGTTTCGAGGTTCTGGCCGGCGGTGTGGGCGGCGGTGTGGGCGCGGGTGTATTCGTCGTCGCTGAGCCGGATGGGGATGCGGTGGGCGGGACCGGGGGTGGGCTGCTGGGCGAGTTCGTGTCTGAGGTGCTCACGCATTTCGCCGATGGGCAGGGTTACAAGGGTGGGTGAGGATTTTCAGCGCCGGTGGAGGCGGGGTCGTCGAGTAGGGCCAGGAGGAGGTGGTCGGTGCCGATTTCCTCGTGCCCGAGCAGGGCGGTCTGGCGCAGGCTGGCTTCGAGGACCTTCTTCGTCTTCGGGGTGAATGGGATGTGCCCGGCGGCCGGGGCGGATGCCGCCGGTGCGCTGGCGCCCTGGAGCTTGCTCTCGAGTGCCGGCGCGCTGACGCCCCATGAGGTCAGCGCTGACGCTCCGGGGCCGCCGGCGTCGAGGATCCCGACCAGCAGGTGTTCGGTGCCGACGCCAGTTCTGGTGGTGGGTGCGGGCGGCGCCGGCGGCGAGGACGACCACTTGACGGGCTTGATCGGAGAATCTCTCGAACACCATGACGCGCTCCCTCCCAGGCGTCGCCGCGAGCGACGCAAGTACTGCTGAATTCTCTGCTGTTCATTCTGGGGGGTGTGTGGGTGGTTATGGGTGGGATCGATGCGACATTGGCACCCTTGGGCGTAATGGTGCTGTGACCTGGTGTGATGACATGTCCCCGGTTTGTGATGTGGGGGTGCCGGCGACGGAGTGCCGGCGTCGGCGGCGCGCGGGTGCCCGTTTCGTCCGTTTTGGAGGCGGATTTGAAAGATGTTGATTGGCAACGTGTTTCGGTAATCGATTGGAAAGTAACGATTTATGGCGTGTTGTGCACAAATACCAGATTGTAAGTTTCGAAAAGTGTTGTAGATCAATATTTTTGAGTGTTTGTTGATTCTATTCTGTTTTGGATTGCTCGGGGTAAGGTGGTATGCTTGTGGGCATGACATGGAGCGGCGCGGGAAGGCGAGTGGGTGGCGGGTCGGGCGCACCATCCCGCCTCCCCAGCCTCGTTGGGGTGTGGGGGACCGGATTGAACGGTGCGATTAAAAGCGCAGGTGAAAACCCAATCTCGGAAACTCAGAGGAGCGAAGCGACTCGATCGACGGCAACGGGAATCGACCCACTGCGAGCCGCGCAGCGGCTCCCTGGCGGGGAGCGAAGCGACTCGCCCCGTCTCCCGGCGCGGAGCGCCGGGAGCAGCGCCGCG